>NZ_JBFAHS010000001.1:0-835196 GCF_040654315.1 Nocardia sp. NPDC050713
TTCTGCGCCACGTACACCCGGACCAGCTCGTTCACACCCGGCGGCAGGTCGTCCTCGTCATCACGGGAGAACACCCGAATACCGATGACCTTGCCGGACTCACCGTGGGGCACCTTCAGCGAGGTATCACGCACCTCGCGCGCCTTCTCACCGAAGATCGCCCGCAGCAACCGCTCCTCCGGGGTCAGCTCGGTCTCACCCTTCGGAGTGACCTTGCCGACCAGGATGTCACCGTCACGAACCTCGGCACCGATACGCACGATGCCCCGCTCGTCCAGATCCGCCAGCACCTCGTCGGAGACGTTCGGGATATCGCGGGTGATCTCCTCGGCACCCAGCTTGGTGTCGCGAGCATCGATCTCGTGCTCCTCGATGTGGATCGAGGTGAGAACGTCCTCTTCCACGAGGCGCTGCGACAGAATGATCGCGTCCTCGTAGTTGTGGCCTTCCCACGGCATGATCGCCACCAGCAGGTTCTTACCCAAGGCCATCTCACCGTTCTCGGTGCTGGGCCCATCTGCCAGCACTTCGCCGCACTCGACGCGCTGACCCTCGTCCACGATCGGACGCTGATTCGCACAGGTTCCCTGGTTGGTCCGCGCGAATTTGCGCATCCGGTAGGACTTGCGGGTGCCGTCGTCGGCCATGACCGTGACGTAGTCGGCGGAAACCTCCTCGACCACACCCGATTTCTCGTTCACCACGACATCGCCGGCGTCGATCGCGGCACGCGACTCCATACCCGTACCGACCAGCGGGGCTTCGGAACGGATCAGCGGCACGGCCTGCTTCTGCATATTCGCGCCCATGAGGGCACGGTTGGCGTCGTCGTGCTCGAGGAACGGGATCATGGCGGTCGCGACCGACACCATCTGACGCGGAGACACATCCATGTAATCGATTTCGGCGGAGTCGACGAGTTCGACCTCGGAGTTCTTGCGGCGCACCGCGATTCGGGCAGCGACGAAGCGACCGTCGGCATCGAGCGGCTCGTTCGCCTGCGCGACGACATGCCGGTCTTCCTGGTCGGCGGAGAGGTAGTCGACCTCGTCGGTCACCTTGCCGCCGACAACCTTTCGGTATGGCGTCTCGATGAAGCCGAACGGATTGACCCGCGCGTACACCGAGAGATATCCGATCAGCCCGATGTTCGGACCTTCGGGCGTCTCGATCGGGCACATCCGTCCGTAGTGGCTGTAATGCACATCGCGGACTTCGAGACCGGCACGTTCCCTGGTCAAGCCACCCGGCCCGAGCGCAGACAGACGACGTTTCTGGGTGAGGCTCGCGAGTGGATTCCGCTGATCCAGGAACTGCGACATCTGCGAGGTTCCGAAGAACTCCCTGATCGCCGCGACGACCGGACGGATGTTCATCAGCGTCTGCGGCGTGATCGCCTCGATGTCCTGGGTGGTCATCCGCTCACGGACGACGCGCTCCATGCGGGACAGGCCGACCCGGAGCTGGTTCTGGATCAGCTCGCCGACGGTGCGCAGCCTGCGATTACCGAAGTGGTCGATATCGTCGACCTCGACCGGCACCTCGACGCCACCGGGCGCGGTCATCACCTTCTCACCCGCGTGCAGACGCAGCAGGTACTCGATGATCGTGACGATGTCTTCCTCTGTGAGCACCCGGGCACCGGTGTGGATGCCGAGTTTCTTGCCGATCTTGTAGCGGCCGACGCGCGACAGGTCGTACCGCTTCTCCTTGAAGAACAGGTTCTCCAGCAGGGTCTGCGCGGACTCCCTGGTCGGCGGCTCGCCGGGACGCAGCTTGCGATGGATGTCGAGCAGCGCCTCATCGGTGCCGGAAGTGTTGTCCTTCTCCAGTGACGTCATCATGGTCTCGGAGAAACCGAATCGCTCGGTGATCTGCGCGGCGGTCCAGCCCAGCGCCTTGAGCAGCACGGTGACCGGCTGACGGCGCTTGCGGTCGATACGCACGCCGACGGTGTCGCGCTTGTCGACGTCGAACTCCAACCACGCGCCGCGCGACGGAATGACCCGCACGCTGTGCAAATCCTTCTCGGTGCCCTTGTCGACGGTGCGATCGAAGTAGACACCCGGCGAACGCACCAACTGCGAAACCACGACACGCTCGGTGCCATTGATGACGAACGTGCCCTTGTCGGTCATCATCGGGAAATCACCCAGGAAAACCGTCTGGCTCTTGATCTCGCCGGTGTTGTTGTTGATGAACTCCGCGGTGACGAACAACGGCGCCGCGTAGGTCATATCCTTGTCTTTACATTCCTCGATCGAGGCTTTGACCTCCTCGAAACGGGGCTCGGAGAGCGTCAGCGACATCGTCGCGGCGAAGTCCTCGATCGGGCTGATCTCGGCGAGCAACTCCGCCAATCCACCCTCGGGTGAATCGCCGAGCGCCGCTGACCGTTCGCGCCAGGCGGGCGCACCGATCAACCATTCGAACGAATCGGTCTGGACATCCAACAAGCCTGGAACAGCGAGGGGTTCACGAAGTTTCGCGAACGAGACTCGCCTCGGGATCCCGGCTTTCGCGGTATCGGTGGGGTTTCCGGCATCGACCTTGATCTGACTCGAGACTGCCAAGACGCGTCCTTCCAGCACCTCGTGCCGCCCACGCCGGTCGCGCGGTCGTCACGGTATCTGCTTGTCCTGTGGGGTGTATTCACATCGCGCACCGTGCTGGACACCGCCCGAACATGACTCGACAACAACGGGTAGAAAGTGGCACGCAGACAAGCGCCACTTCTACAGTCATTTCGTATTTCGAGAGTTGGACAGCGCGCGACCCGGCGCGAAGTCTCAAATTACACCCGAACTCGACCGATGTCGAGGGCGAAAATAAATAAGCACCGCAATTGCTGAGTGCCTTCCCGTATTTATAGTGACATCCGGATATACCATTCGTCAAGGCCATTAGCGGTAATCGGCCACACATGAGCGCCAATTGTGAAAGAGGTCCGCGGCATTCGATCTGCCCGAGCGGCCTACCTGCGCCGATGCCTGTGAGTGGTGGCGATCCGGCACCCTGGGGTGCCTAGGCCCATCGACGGATGCGCCCGATCCTGGATGGACGAGAAACATTCCCCTCAGGAGGTCGACACGGTGCTTTATTGGATGGTTCTGGCCGGCGCGGTCGTCGGCGGCGGCATCTGGGCCGCCCAGACATGGTTCGCGCGGACGGGTCGCAGTCAGCGGCTGAACGAGCGGCAGGAGACGAGTCGCGTCGTCCGGTCCGGCAGGCTGCCGGAGAACTGGAGTGTGTGGGTGCCACGGTTGCAGGCGTATCGGCGTGGTTACGTGGTTTGGGGACGATTCGCCCTCGCCCTCGCCGCCCTCTACGCCTTGGGAGCCATGTCACATCTGCTCGAACACGACAACGCGAAGGCGGCTCTCTTCGGCGGGCTGGTAGCGCTCTTCCTCGCTTCGGCCTACGCCGCCCGTCGGCAGGTGCGCGGCACCGACAAGCTGCTCCACCAGTGAGACACCCCTGACCGACCCCTCGAATCGATCACAGTAACGCTCGCTATCCCAACCACGACGTGCTTGGTGACATATGGCCCGTCGGGGGGCCAGCCCACCTGTCGGTACTGGAATGGGATCGGGACATGGCTTTTCGCGAGTTCTTCGCGCGGCATCGCATCGCTTCGGCCGTTGCCGCACCAGCAGTTCTCGGCGTGGCGGCGATAGTCGCCGCGTCGTTCGCTATCGATTCGCCGCCGCACACGGCGGACACCCAACTCAAGGCTTCCGTCACGGAGTGCCACGACATGGTGACCATCTCGGTCGCCGGTCGCGGTGACACTCCCACGGCGGGGACCACGAAGTTGCTGGTCGACGCCAACGGCAACGAGTTGCCCGCCGCGCTGGCCGGTGACCACAACAGCCGCTGGGTCGACCCGGTGGTGAACGCTCCGGCCGACGACGTCGACCCCGGCTCCTACGCCGCGGTCTACATCGCCTATCCGGCGAACATGGCCACCTACGAAGATGCCGTCAACGCGGGCGTCGCGAACACCCAGCAGGTGATGCGGGAGATCGCGCAGGCCTGCCCGGACACCAAGTTCTCGATCGTCGGCTACAGCGAGGGCGCCGACGTGGTCCGCCGCGTGGCGATGAACATCGGACACCAGGAAGAGGGCGGTCAGCAGATCGTCGATCCGGACGACGTGCTCGGTGTCGTCATCCTCGCCGACTCGGGCCGCTCGGCCGGAGACGGGCCGTTCCCCGGCTCGAAGGACCCGTTCAGCAACCCGGACGGCTTCGACCAGCAGTACCAGGACGGCAGGAAGCCGGTCTCGGGCCAGGGCGCGCTGCCCGGTACCAGCGGCGACTTCGGCAAGCTGAACGGCAAGATCGCGTCGTTCTGCTCCGAGGGCGATCTCACCTGCGCCGCGCCGGAGAACATCTCGCTGTTGCAGCTCGTGGTGAACGTGGGCAGGCAGATCAACGTCGACCAGCTCGAGCGCGAAGGACTCAATCCGACCAACGGCATGGATGTCGCCGTGGTTCTGGGGGAGATCGCGATGGCGGCGTTCGCGGACATCGCGTCGCAGCCGAACTGGATGGCGAGCGACGAGACCTTCCTCGAGGTCCTGCTTCGGGTCTCCGATCCGGAATACAAGCCGGGTCAGCAGCCGAAGGAGCCCGCGAAGGCCGACTCGATCTCGACCGATCAGATGTCGCCGCTCGCTTACCTGCCGCAGAAGGTGCTGAACGAGATCATCGGTCTCGTCGTGACCAACCAGAACACCATCCCGGTGATCATGAGCGACCCGTACAAGCTGACGCTCGGACCGGACCACACCGGCCACCACTTCGACTACTGGCGCGACGCCAACCCCGGCGAAGGCAGGCCGCTGACCTCCGCCGAGTACGCGGCCGCGTGGCTCACCCACCTGGCGAAGCAGGCGCAGGCGGGCGAGACGGTCGACAAGTCCGCCGAGCCGGATGCCACCGATTTCGCCGCCGCGCGGGAGGCGGTGGAGTCCGCCACGGCGAAGCCGAAGGCCGCCTCGACCACGACGACGACCTCGGCCGCGCCGACCACCACCAGCACCGCGCCGACGACCACGAAGACCGACGCCGCCGTCACATCGACGACCACGGCGCCGACCACCACGCCCCCGGTCTCGTCCGAAACCTCCAGCACTACAACGGCTCCGGAGGCGGCGAATCCGCAGGCGCGGACCTCGGTCGCGGCACCCGCCCAAACCGTGGCACCGGCTGAGCCCGTGGCGCCGACCACCACCCAGCCGACCACGACCGCACCCACCACTACGACGCAAATCCCCGCGCCGACCACCACCGGCGCGAGGTGAGCTGGGCGAGGTCGACGGCCACCGAACGGCCGCCGACCTCTCCCGGCAACGCCTTCACGATCGTCCTGGGCAGTGCGCTTCCACTTCACGAGCGAGCAGTACCGCTGTGCCACATAAGCATTCGACGCCTCGCATAGCCACCGGCTATGTGGGGCGTGTGAAAGATGTGTGGGAAGCGCCTGCATCCCGCGGTGGCGCGTGCAGGTCGGCTGGGGCGGCGTGGGTTCGCAGAGGGCGGGACAGGCGTACAGTTCGCAGCGTTCGGAGCAAACCTGGGCCGCTGCGCATTGGGATGTCGCGGGTGGTGAAACCGTTGAGGCCCAGGGTGATCAAAGCGGCGGCCAGGGTCGCGGAGGCGATCAAGGCCAAGGGGGAGACGGCGTCGGAGGGGGTGCGGCCCACCCATTCCAGTGGAGAGAGGTGGCGGAGCCATTCGGGTAGGCGGAGCGTGTCGGCGAGGGTCGCGATAACGGCTACGGCGACGAAGGCGGCCCAGCTCGCGGACAAAGCGGCAGGGCGAATTCCATAGAGCGCCACCGCGAGTCCGAGCAGCACGAGAACGGACGGTAGGTACGAGAGCGTGGCGAGGGTCAGTCGCATCACGGCCGAGGAATCGCCCACTGCCAGCGCGTCGCTCACGCCGAGCGCGAATCCGCTCACCGTGGCGACCACGGCGGTGCCGCATCCGACGGTGATTACCTCGGCGGCCAACCACCGCGCTCGCGAAACCGATCCGGCCAGTACGGGTTCCAGCCGATCGCCCGGCTCGTCCTCCGCGATCCGGCCGACCCCTTGCACCGCGAAACCGGCGACGATCAAAGCCAGCAGCACCGCGACGAACGACAGATACGCATCCGGATTTGCGCTGCCGCCGCCGAAGACGTCTTGGAGGGCGGCGTTGTCCGCCATCACGGTGCGGATGGCGTCGGCGAGCGCACCGAACGAGATGGCCACCAGCGCGCCGATCACGCTCCACGCGACGATGCCGCCGCGGTGCCTGCGAAAAGCGAATCCCCAGGGCCGCAGCAAAATCGGTGACGCCGAGGCGGGTCCGCGACGGGCGGCCAGCACCCCGGCGCCGTGGTCGCGTCGTCCCGCGACCCAGCAGGCCGCGCCGAACAGCACCGCGGCGAAACCCAACGCCAGCAACACGGGCCACCACCGCGCCGCACCGAACGGGCGCGCCTGCTCCGCCCAGCCGATCGGCGACAGCCACACCAGCCCGTTGCCGCGCACGTCGCCGATGCCGCGAAGAAGGAACGCCGCGATCAACACGGCGAGACAGATTCCGAGGACGTTCCGCGCCGACGCGACGATCTGGGCCGCCAGCGCCGCGATTCCGGCGAAACAGCAGCCGAGCGACATCAGCGCCGCCGAATAGAGCAGCGCGCCAGACAATTCCAGCCCCGTCGCCAGCAAGGCGACAACCATGGACACGGAAACCAATATCAGCGCGGAAACGGTCAGCGCCACCGCCGCGGCGAGTCCGGCAACCCGGCCGACCGATCCGGCACGCAACAACTCCGCCCGCCCGGATTCCTCTTCGCGCCGCGTCATCCGAGTCACCAGGTGAATTCCCATGAGCGGAAAGGCGAGTGCGCTCATGAAACCGAATTCGTAGGCGATGACTCCACCCAGATCGTCCAGTCCATAGGGTCTGCCGTTGATCGCGAACAGCGCCGCGCCCGATTCGGTGGCCGCCCGGTAACTCGCCAGCTCGGCCTGCGTGGAATACAGGCTGTCCAGCGACCACACCGTCCCCGCGAAGACGACCGCGAGCCCGAGCACCCAGCACAGCATCTGCCGACGGCTGCCGCGCAGTCCGACACCCGCCATCACCGTGAATCCGCGCACCGCTACACCCCCACCGTCTCGACGTCTTCGGCGGACGCGTAGTTGCGCAAGAACAATTCGTCCAGGCTCGGCGGATTCGCGGTGATCGACAGCAACCCCGCCGCGTGCAGCGCGCCGATCGCCGCCCCGACGTGCCCGGCATCGACGCCGAAGGAGACCGCGTACCCGGCTCCGTCGTGCTCGATGCGAACGGAACTCACCCCGGGCACGTCGGTCAACACCGGCGGCGCGGTGGTGATCGCGTGCACGTGAGTCGTTGTGTGACGGCGCAATTCGTCCAGCGTCCCGGTCGAGACCGTCCGCCCCTGCCGGATGATGCTGACCCGGTCGGCGAGCGCCTCGACCTCGGCGAGGATGTGACTCGACAGCAGGACGGTGCAGCCCTCGGCCTTGCGTTCGGCCAGCGTCTGCTGAAACACCTGCTCCATCAGCGGATCCAGCCCGGACGTCGGCTCGTCCAGGATGAGCAGCTCGCTGTCACAGGCGAACGCGGCGACCAGCGCGACCTTCTGCCGGTTGCCCTTGGAGTAGTCCTGACTCTTCTTCCCCGGATCCAGTTCGAATCGTTCGACGAGGGCGTCGCGGCGGGCGCGGTCGAAGCCGCCGTGCGCGGCGGCGAGCACGTCGAGGCATTCGCCGCCGGTGAGACCGGGCCACAGTGAGACGTCACCGGGAACGTAGGCGATGCGGTCGTGCAGCCGCACTGCGTCGCGCCACGGATCGCCGCCGAGCAGGCGCGCGGTGCCGCCGCTGGACCGGATCAATCCGAGCAGGATCCGGATCGTCGTCGATTTGCCCGCGCCGTTCGGCCCGAGGAATCCGTGCACCTCGCCCGCCTCGACCCGCAAGTCGAGTCCGTCGAGGGCAGTGAAGTCGCCGAACCGCTTGCGCAATCCGATCGTCTCGATGACGGCGTCGGCCATGGCCGCACCCACCTTTCAGAACGTTGGTGTGCACCGATGGTACACACTGGAGGTGCGCACGACTAGGCCCTAAGATGTGACCATGCCGCTCCCCCGCTTCACCCGGCTACCCGCCGACGAACAACGCCGCATCCTCGATGTCGCGCAGCGGATCTTCGCGGAGGACGGCGTGGAAACCGCCTCCTACAACCAGATCATCGCGGCGGCGGGCATCTCGAAATCCTCGGCGTACAACTACTTCGACGGCCGCGAAGACCTGCTCTACACCGCGCTCGACGACGTCGCCGTCCGCCTCGCGGAGGTACTCGGCACGTGGCGGCGGGTCGCGGACGACGCCGAGTTCTGGTCGCAGCTGAAGACCATCGAGCAGCGGCTGCGCGCCCACATCGAAACGCACCCCGCCGACCTCGCGCTGATCGATCCGGCCTTCCTGCTGCGCGAACAGGGCGCGTTCATGTCCTGGATCGCCGACTTCGTCGCGAACGGGATCACCATCGGGATCATCACCGTCGAGACCGACCGCAACCTGCTGGTCGCCGCCACGGCCGCCGTCCTTCGCGCGGTCGACGGCTGGGGAGCCGCCGAGATGAAGGCGGGTCGGACGCCGGATCCGGATCAGGCTTGGGTCCTGCTGCGCAACCTGTGGGGCACCCCGCGCGCCTGACCGCGCGCGACTTCCTGGATCTGGCGGATCGGGTTGCCGATCGGCCCGCGCTGGCGAAAGTCGCTGCCGCACTGCTGACTTCCGCAGCACATCGCCCGGAAGCCCAACGGAAGCGACATACCGGCTGCCCATGGAAATCGGATCTGTCGGATCATGGGATCACCCGCTAGGCTCCTCGTGGATCGAAAGCGAGCGAGAGCATGAATTCTGTGGCGATGGCTCGGGGAACAGCGCGATGACCAAGCGCGGTTGGCTGCTGTTCCTGGCGATGGGCGTGATCTGGGGCGTGCCGTACGCGATGATCGCGGTCGCGGTCGAGGACTTCGACCCGGTGTTCGTGGCGTTCGGCCGGACGCTGATCGGCGGTCTGTTGCTGTTGCCGATCGCGCTGTACACCGACGCGCTGCGACCGGTCTTGCGACGCTGGCGACCGCTGCTGCTCTACACAATGGTGGAGATCTCGGGCCCGTGGTTCCTCATCGGGTACGCCGAGACCACGCTCAACAGTTCGACCGTCGGCCTGCTGATCGCGGCGGTGCCGCTGATCGCGGTGCTGATCGTGACCCGTATGGGGCACGAAACCATCGACGCGCGAAGGATTTTGGGCCTCGTCGTCGGCTTCGCGGGCGTCGCCGCGCTGGTCGGCCTGGATGTGGATCTGTCGAATCCGGCGGCGATCGGCGCCATCGCGCTGACCACCATCGGCTATGCCGTCGGCCCGATCGTCATCAACCGTTCGCTGGCGGATCTGCCGCCGATGGGCGTGGTCACCGCCTCCCTGCTGCTCGCGGCGGTGCTCTACGTGCCGTTCGCCGCGCTGCGCAGACCCGAGCACTTCCCCGCGGACGCCTCGCTGTCGGTGCTCGGCCTGGCGATCGTCTGCACCGCGGCGGCGTTCCTGCTGTTCTTCGCGCTGATCGGCGAGGTCGGTCCGGCGCGGGCCACGGTGATCACCTACATCAATCCCGCCGTGGCGATCATGCTGGGCGTTACGCTGCTGAACGAACCGCTGACCGCGGGAATGGCGATAGGATTTCCGCTGGTAGTGCTCGGATCGTTCCTCGGAACACGGCAGTCTCGCGCCGCCGCTCCGCAGGACGACCCCGCGCTCTCCGCGACGCCATGAGACACCTTTCGCGCAAAGGAGTTCCGGTTTGACCCATGCCGATGTCGACGCCACCCGCACGGCCTACGACGACATGGCCGAGCTCTACACCGAATTCGCCCGCGGCAACCTGGCGACCAAGCCGTTCGACCGCGCGGTCCTCGCCGCGTTCGCGGAGCGGCTGCTGGCCAACGGTTCCGGTCCGGTCGCCGACATCGGCTGCGGCCCGGGCCGAATCGCCGCCCATCTCGAGTCGCTCGGCATCCCGACCTTCGGCATGGATCTCTCGCCGCGCATGATCGAACTGGCGCGCAACGAGTTTCCCGGCCTGCGCTTCGAGGTGGGGTCGATGGAGGAGCTCACCATCGAGGACGGCGCGTTGGCCGGACTCGTCGCCTGGTATTCGCTCATCCACCTGCCGCCGGAGCGGGTGCCGCACGTGTTGAACGAGTTCTACCGGGTACTCCGGCCGAAAGGGCACGCACTGCTGGCGTTCCAGGCGGCGGACGCCGCGGACACCGTGCTCGCCTTCGACCACAAGGTGACTCGGGCCTACCGTTGGTCACCCGACCGGCTTGCCCAGCTGGCGCGCGACGCGGGCTTCACGGTGATCGCCAGGATGGTCTGTGCGCCGGACCCCGACGAGCGGTTCGATCAGGCGTACCTGATGGTCGCGAAGGTCGACGATCCGGTGGGCTGATTCCGCGCACATCCTGGGCTACCCCAGGTAGCTTTGGTACGGGTACACAGGTTTCTGTGGTGCGTCCCACCCGACAACGTGGTCGATTGTTCATTGCACAAGATCTCCACCGTCGTCAGGGGGCGACTCATACATGGAACTCATCGCACCGGTTGATGCCGTGTTTCTACTGGCCGAATCCCGCGAGCACCCGATGCACGTCGGCTCGCTACAGCTGTTCGAACCACCGGAGGGGGCCGGTCCGGAGTTCGCCAGGGAGACGCACGAAAAGCTGTTGTCCTGCCGCGAGATTCATCCGACCTTCCGCAAGCGCCCGGCCAATCTGCTCGGCTCGCCGCAGCTGGCCTGGACGCTCGAGGACGAGGTGGAGCTGGAGTACCACGTGCGGCGCATCGCGCTGCCCGCGCCCGGCACCCATGGGCAGTTGATCGAGCTGGCCTCCGGGCTGCACAGCTCCCTGCTCGACCGGCACCGTCCGCTGTGGGAGATCCACCTGATCGAGGGGCTCAAAGACGGCCGCTTCGCACTCTATTCGAAGATGCACCACGGCTTGATCGACGGAGTCTCGGCGCAGCGGCTGTTGCAGCGCACGTTGACCGACGACCCGACCTCGAGCGAGGCGCGGGTGCCATGGAACCTGCCGCGTTCGGGACGCAAGAAAGAGTCGTCCAATTCCGGATTGCTCGGCGCGGCAAGGACTCTCGTTTCCGCCGCCGCGTCCGCCTCGCCGCTGCTTCGCGCGGCGCGCATCGCGCTGCGCGAACAGCAGGTGACGCTGCCGTTCGAGGCGCCGAAGACCATGTTCAACGTGCCCATCGGTGGTGCCCGGCGCTCGGTCGTTCGTTCCTGGCCGCTGGAGCGAATCAAGCAGGTGCGCAAGGCGACCGGGACCACGATGAACGACGTCGTGCTCGCGATGTCGTCGGGTGCGCTGCGGAGTTACCTGGCCGAACGCGACGCGCTGCCGGACAAGCCGCTGATCGCCATGGTGCCGATGTCGCTGCGCTCGGCGGACGACACCGAGACCAACGGCGTCAAGGTCGGCGCGTTGCTGTGCAACCTCGGCACCGATCTGGCCGACCCGATCGCCAGGCTGCGGACGGTGAGCGAGTCCATGCGGAAGAGCAAAGAGGTCTACAGCGAACTCTCGCCCGTGCAGTCGATGGCGCTCTCGGCGCTGATGGTCAGCCCGATCGCGCTGAACCTGGTGCCCGCGCTCATCCCGTGGACCACACCGCCGTTCAACATCGTCATCTCGAACGTGCCCGGTCCGCGCGAGCCGATGTACTGGAACGGCGCCCGGCTCGACGCCATCTACCCGCTCTCCATCCCGTTCGACGGCCAAGCCGTGAACATCACGCTCACCTCGAACGCCGACAACCTGGACTTCGGTTTGGTCGGCTGCCGCCGCAGCGTGCCACAGCTCCACCGCATGCTCGACCACCTGGAGGGCGCGCTCGCCGAGCTGGAGAACATTGGCGGGTTTGCCTGCTGATGGCGTGGTTCTCTGCGTGGGTATCCGCAACGGGAAGAGACCGTCTGCTGGTGCGCCGTCTGCGCACGGGAGCGCTGGGGGTACCGCGACAAAACTAGAACGTGTTACTGTCAATCTATGGTGCCCCATCGGTCGACGACGACGCTGCCGCGGCATGGCGATACCCGCGGCATGCGGCGGATTCGGCCGGTCGGGGCGGCAGTCCGTCGCCCGCGAGGCGAAGCCCGCGCGGCAACTATGTAACCCGTTCTAGAACGTCCGCGGCCGCTGCGATCCGGTCACGGCGTAGGTAAGGGAGACCAGCACCCGATGCGTACCGAAATCTGCGACCGGCTGGGGATCGAGTTCCCCATCTTCGCCTTCACCCACTGCCGCGACGTGGCGGCCGCGGTCAGCAATGCCGGTGGGCTCGGCGTCCTCGGCGCGGTGGGCTTCACCGCCGAGCAGCTCGAGGTCGAGCTCGCCTGGCTGGACGAGCACGTCAACGGCGTGTACGGCGTCGACCTGGTGATCCCCTCCAAGTACGAGGGCAAGGGCATCGACGACCTGACCCCCGAGCAGCTGGAAGCCAAGCTCGGCGAGATGGTGCCGCAGGGCCACCGCGACTTCGCGGAGAAGATCCTCGCCGATCACGGCGTCCCGCACCTGCCCGCGGAGGAGCATCACAACCAGCTGCTCGGCTGGACCGCGACCACGGTGGCCCCGCAGATCGAGGTCATCCTGAAGCACCCCAAGGCCAAGCTGGTCGCCAACGCGCTCGGCACGCCGCCCGCCGACGTGATCGAGCAGATCCAGGGTTCCGGAAGGCTGATCGGCGCGCTGTGCGGTTCGGTCAAGCACGCGCTCAACCACAAGGCCGCGGGCTTGGACTTCGTGGTCTGCCAGGGCACCGAGGGCGGCGGGCACTGCGGCGAGATCTCGTCCATGGTGCTCTGGCCGCAGGTCGTCGACGCGATCGGCGATATGCCGATGCTCGCCGCCGGCGGCATCGGCGACGGCCGCCAGGTCGCGGCAGCCATGGCCATGGGTGCGGCGGGCGCGTGGACCGGCTCGCTGTGGCTGACGGTCGAGGAGGCCAACGTGCCGCCCGCGCAGATGCAGACCTACATCGACGCGAGCAGCCACGACACCGTGCGCTCGCGCTCGTGGACCGGCAAGCCGTGCCGGATGCTGCGCAACGACTGGACCGACGCGTGGGAGTCGGCCGAGACCCCGGACCCGCTGCCGATGCCGTTGCAGATGATGGTGGCGCTGGACGGCGTCAAGCGCGGCCACCGGTACCCGGAGGCCGCGAAGGACGTCAACTTCAACCCGGTCGGTCAGGTGGTCGGCATGATGACCAAGGTGGAGCGCTCCGCCGATGTGGTCCAGCGGCTGATCAACGAGTACGTCGAGGCGTGCGATCGTCTCAACAAGCTCAACGGCTGATCACGCGGGCCATTCCGGCCAGCGCGCCGCCTTCTGCTCGAGCACCGGATCGGTGATGCCGCCCCAGCAGGCCAGCCGGTCGGCATCCCATCCGGCGAGCTCGGAGCCGTTGGCGTAGACGGACTGGAAGAATTCCAGCGCCGCGCCCACCGGGTCACCGGTGCGGCGCGCGGCGTCGTAGGGGTAGTACGCGGAATGGCCCGAGCCGGAGGCGACCCAGCGCGCGCCCGCGGGCTTCAGCGTCCGGTCCGCGAGTCCGTCCGGTTCCGGTGCGACGTAGGAGTAGAAGGTCGGCTCGGGGACCTTGTCGTCGCCGAACCAGAATCCGGCGCTGATCACCTCGCGCGAATAGGCCTCGCGGGTCACCGAATCGACGGTCGCGGGCATGTCGATCTGCCGTGGCGAGAACCGCTGCACCGCGATATCGAAAGTGTGCCAGAACAATTGGACGGGGCTGATCTTGCCGGAGTAGGTGGCGCTGAACTCCTCCAATATCCGCCCGACCTGGCTCGACACGCGAAAAGCCTTGCGCGCCTTGTCCGGATCGTAGGCGGCGTGGTCGGTGTCCTCTTCGAACGGCCGGTCGGAGTCGGGCAGATCGAAGGGGTGCGGGTGCGGCATGACGACCTGGATGCCGAGGTCGCCGAGTCCGCCCATCACATCGGTGTAGAAGGTGGCGACGGACTGCTGAAGCAGGTCGATCTCCACCTCGACGCCGCGATCGGTCGCGATGCGCAGGACGTGGTCGAAGAAGTCGAAGGAGCAGGTGAACACCGGCCCGTTGCGCGCGGTGCCGAGCGGAACGGTGGTCCAGCCGCGGGCGGTCAGCCGGAAGGTCATGTGCCACCAGTGGTTGCGGCGGATGCCTTTGGCCAGGGCGACCTTGCCGACCACCTGGGCGAAACGGTGCAGCGTGTCCTTGGTCGGACGCCAGGATTCCAGCGGTATGGCGGGCAGCGATTCTGCTGACTCGGTCATGACCAAACGGTACGACCGACTCCGGCAATGCGCTGGCAAATCGCGCGGCCCACCCGATTCGGCAAACAGTCACCGACACGTGCACAGTGCGGAGCCGGCACACCGGCAGGCCGTGCTTTTCCGTTGGTGGGCACTCGCCCGGAGATCCACACTACGAGCAGGTACACCCGCCCCCGCCAGTCCGATGACGGGACGGCCCGGCACCGTGAGCGTCGGCGCCGAATCCGCGGGTCACCGCACGCGGTCGAGTATCCGGCCGCACCCACCACGCCTCCCCGTGATCGGACAGCGGCAACGGTTGCCCCGAGCGCGTCGGCGATGCCGTCCAGCCAGATCTAGAATATCTGTCTCAGACGCTATTGATCGGGATAAGTAATGAATAAGTGACCAAGTTCCGAGCGGCCGCGGATCGCGCGACCGCCCGGGACGACTGGACTCAGACAGCCCGTTTTGTACGTTTCGCCGGATCAGGCGGTGGCTGCGTGCGCTTCCTCGACCTCGGCTTCGCCGCCGCCGAGCAGTTCCTCGAACCGGGCGATGACCTTGTCGTGGTACATCCCGAACAGGTCCTCGAACAGCGCGAGCTGCGCCTCCGACGGGCCGGAGCCGGATTCCCACACCGCTACCAGCGCCCGCCACACCAGCACGTGCAGGTCGGCCGCGCCGGCGAAGTACGCCTCGATCGCCTCGGGCACCTCGAGCACCATCTCGCCGATGGTGTTCAGGATCGCCCGCTGCATGCTCAGTCCGAGCGCGGTCAGCAAACGCCGGACCAGAGCGACCTCGATGGCCAGGATCTGCCGGTAGTCCGGAACCTCCAGGCGGGCAAGGGCTTCCAGTTCGTCGATGGCCGCCTTCAGCTCGGCCGGGTCGATCTCCTGTTCGCTCGCGGTGTAGGCGAGCAACGTCTCCATGACGATGCCGCGCTGCACGTCGACGATGTCGTGGAACATCTCGATCGCGACGTCGGGCATCGGCACCGAGAAGCGGAACAGATGGCGGTACACGTCGAGGCCGCCCGCCTCCCGCACATCGCGGATGGTGAAACCCTTACCGCGACGCGCCTCGACGAATCCATACGATTCCAGCCTGCCCAAGGTCAACTGCGCGGTCGCGCGATTCATATCGAATTCTTCGGCGACCTGGCGGACCGACGGCATCAAATCCCCCGGCTGATATTCCCCCGCGGCAACCCGGCGCGCCAGCTCGTCGGCAACGTCGGCGACTACCGTCTGGGATCCCATCGGATGCCACCTTTCGACTGTTTTCCCATTACGTCCCAGACAGTCTAAGCCCTGCTGTACGAGACTGCATCTGTGTAACACCGATCCGCGCACAGTGTGAGGTGATTCATGGCCATTCGCCGCCCGCCCGCGCATTCGGGTACCGAATCCCCAGGTAGACGTTTTTTCGCGGTGCCGGACGATGGTGTGCCTCCGGTCCGTCGTTCGATACGCACTGCCCGGTTGGCCGGAGTGCCGGTGGCCTACGCGGGTCGTCGGACGCCACCCCCGCCATGCTTCCCGCCGCCGTGGACGCCGCCATGACGGCGAGCATGGGCCCGGACTGGCGCTGGCATTTCCGGGAATTCGACGAGCGCCGCGCGGCGGCCGCCTCGATCGGCCAGGTGCACCGCGCGGTCTGGCGCGACGGGACACCGGTCGCGGTCAAGGTGATGTATCCCGGCGGCCGCGCCGCGGTGACGGGAACCGAGGGCCCGTATCGCGCCGAGCTCGCGCGCTGGTACCCGGAACTGGACGAGATCGCGCACGGTCCGGTGGGCGCCGCGCCGGTTGCTCCGGCCGCGATCTGCCTGATTCGCGATGCCGACTCGGCGCAGGTTTCCTGGGCTGACCTGCGCCGATTCCCGAAATGAGCGCTGGATTCCCGTCTGGGACACTGCTGGATTCCTGGACCAGAAGCGGCTGGAACTCCGAAACACTCAGCGGGACAACCACTCCAGCCAGACCGGCATGATCAGCGCCGCGATCGCGTCGTAACCGGCTTCGCTCGGGTGCGCGCCGTCGCCTTCGCGCACCTCCCGCATCCACACCTCGTTCGCGCGCAGTTCGTGATGCACGCGGGCGTACTGCGTTCCGGCCGCGGCGCAGATCTCGGCGAAGCGGTCGTCGAGGTGGGCGATCCTGGCGTTGTGGGCGTCGCCGTCGACGGGCGGCGGGGCGACGATCATCGTCTGCCAGCCACGCTCGGCGGCGCGCGCCAGCACGGCGGTCAGGTTGGTCGCCGAGTCGTCGGGATCCACCCGCGGCGAGCCGTTTTCGAGCACGGTGTCGTTGACGCCGAACGAGAGGACCACCCTGGCGTCGGTCCCCTCGGGCAGCCGCGGCGCGCACTCGGCTTCCCACCGCGCGGCGATGTCCGCCGAGGTCTCGCGCCGCACGCCGAGGTTGTATCCGGTGAACGGCATGGCGGCGGCGCCGAGGCGGCCGACCCAGCCGAGGCAGCGGGGATCGCCGACACCCGCGACGAACGAGTCACCGACGAAGCAGATGCGAAGATCACGAGCCACCGGTCGATCCTCTCGTGCACTGTCGCGCTGCGGAATTCCGGCCGCTCGAAATTCGCCGGGCGAAGGCAATAAGATCGGCGTGTTCGTCCGGGAGGGAGTGACGTTGTCAGGGGAAACGGTGAGTCAGGCGCCCGCGTGGTTCACGGAGTTGTTCGCGCATCGGCGCTGGATCCGGCGATCGGGGCCGTTTCCGCACGTGTACGTGCGCGACGTCTTCGTGGAGGACTTCTACAAGCGACTGGCCGACGAATACCAGCGGGTGCTCGACGCGCGATCCAGCGCGTTCTCGCGGGTGGCCGACAACTACAGTGCCAGCGGAATTCCGCTCGCCGAACTGCGCGACGGACCGCTCGCGCTGTTCACCTCGCGGGAATGGCACGACCTCATCGCGTCGGTGGCCGGGGTGGAGGTCACCGGCGACGTGGAGGGCTCGATCCACCACCATTCGCCGGACAGCCCGGCGGGCTGGCCGCACAACGACCTGAATCCGGCGTGGTTCGCCGGC
Source organism: Nocardia sp. NPDC050713 (assembly GCF_040654315.1). NCBI lineage: Bacteria > Bacillati > Actinomycetota > Actinomycetes > Mycobacteriales > Nocardiaceae > Nocardia > Nocardia sp. NPDC050713. The sequence goes on from NZ_JBFAHS010000001.1 coordinate 17,491, forward strand.
CCGGCCCCTGGCCCGGACGAGGTGCGTCTGCCGGACCCCAGCGTCAACACCAAGACGGGGGCGAAGTCCGACGGCGTCACCGCGCGGGAGACGGTGCGCGCGGTCGCGCTGCTGTTCTACCTGGGCAATCCGGGATGGCAGCCGGGCGACGGCGGCGAGACCGGCTTGTACGCCAATATCGCCGACCCGGCGCCGACGCTCGCGGTGCCGCCGCTGGACAACTCGATGGTGATCTTCGAGTGCACGCCGCGGTCCTGGCACACCTACCTCGGCTACAACCGAGCCTCGCGCAGCAGCATCGTGATGTGGCTGCACCGGCCGAAGGACGACGCGATCCAGCGTTGGGGAGGAGACCGCATTGTCCAGTGGTAACCGACGGGTCTGCCTGCTCACCGGCGCGGGCGGCCTCTTGGGCGACGCGTTCTGCCGTGCCCTCTACACCGCCTACGACATCGTCGCCGTCTGCGGCACCCGCGTACCGGCGACGCCCTCGCAGCACGAGTGGTTCGTCGATCCCTTCGACCCGCAGGGCACGGTGCCGGAGAACGATTCCCGGGTCTTCCTGATCCGTTCCGATCTCACCGCGCCGGGTGAGGTCGACCGGGTCATCGATCTGGCGCTCGCCAAGTTCGGCGGCGTCGACCTGCTGGTCAACAATGCCGCGAGCCTGCGGCTGCATCCGCAGGGCATCGTCGACGGCGACACCGCGATCGACGACTTCGAGCCCCAGTTCGCGCTGAACGTCGGTGTGCCGCTGCGGCTCTCGGCCCGATTGGCGCAGCGCGGCTGGATGCACGACATCGACGGCAACCGCGCGCGCAACCGCAACATCGTCAACGTCTCCAGTCTGTCCGGCTCGAATGTCTATCCCGGCGGCCAGGCGGTGTACGCCGCCTCCAAGGCGGCGCTGAACCATTTGACCCGGCACCTGGCCGCGGAATTCGCGGAGTTCGGCGTCCGCGCCAACGCGGTGGCTCCCGACAGCTTCCCGGCCCGGGTGCCGACGGAGAAGGTGTTGCAGGCGATCCTCGAACTGGACACCGGCGCCATGACCGGAGGCGTGTACAGCGTCGTCGCCAATTGAGCCCGCCGGGCCGCCGCGGGGCCGCCTCTGGCAGGGTGAACACATGCGAGTCGACGGGCGGGAGATCCCGGTAACGGGTAGTCTCCTGCAGCCGCTGATCCGGCGAACCACGGACATCGTCCGGGTCATGTTCGCTGCGCTGTGGCTCGGTGTGATCATCGCGGCCTCGGTGATCACCCGGCCGGAATGGCTCGCGCTGGAAAGCTCGGTTTCCAACATCGTCGACTTCCTCACCCCGGACCAGTCCAATCTGATCTACCTGATCTACGGCATCGCGATCCTCATCCTGCCGTTCGCGATCCTCATCGAGCTGATCATCGGCAGGCAGTGGAAGCTGCTCGCGGGCTACGCCGCGGCCGGGCTGGTCGCCGGGCTGCTGCTCTCCATCACCGGGACCGGCATCTCCGCGCCGCAGTGGCACCTGCAGGTGCCCGATCGGCTCGACACCTTCCTCTCCCAATTCCTCGACGACCCGCGCTGGATCGCCATGCTCGCCGCGGTGCTCACGGTCTCCAGCCCGTGGCTGCCGACCAAGCCGCGCCGCTGGTGGTGGTTCCTGCTGCTCGCCTTCGCGCCGATCCACCTGGTGGTCAGCACCGTGGTGCCCGCGCGGGCGATGTTCGGGCTCGCGGTGGGCTGGCTGGTCGGCGCGGTGATCGTCTGGGTGGTCGGCACCCCGGCGCTGGAGGTGCCGCTGGACGCCGCGGTGCGCGTGCTCGCCAAGCGCGGGCACACCGTCACCGGATTCACCGTGGTGCGACCGGCCGGGTCGGGTCCGCTGGTGCTCGCCGCCGCCGTGACCGGTCCGGAGCGCGAGCTGACCGTCGAGATGTACGGCAAGAACCAGCGCAGCCACAGCGCGCTGCGCATGTTCTGGCGCTGGCTGACCTTCCGCAGCAGCGAGACCGGCGCGCTGCACGGCTCCATGCACCGCGCCGTCGAGCACCGCGCGCTGATGACGATCGCCGCGGGCGACCTCGAACTCGCCGGTCAGCAGGTGGTCGCGGTGGCCGCGCTGGATCGCGGCTGGATGCTCTACGCGCATACCGACTCCGGCGGCGCGTCGATCGCCGAGACCCCGATCGACCGGCTGCCCACGGTCTGGAAGGCGCTCGACGCGCTGCACACCGGCCGGATCGCGCACGGCGACCTGCGTCCCGACGACATCCGCGTCACCGAGGACGCCGTGCTGTTCAGCGGTTTCGGCAATGCCGAGTTCGGCGCGTCGGACACCCAGATCCAGTCCGACATCGCGCAGCTGCTGGTCACAACGGCCGCGGTCTACGGCAAGGAGTCCGCGGTGCGCGCCGCCATCGACGCGCTCGGCGAGCAGACCGTGCTCACCGCGACCCGCCGCCTGACCAAGTCGGCCATGCCGTCCGGCATCCGGGTCTCGATTCCGGAGTGGGGTTCGATCGTCGCCGAAACCCGGGACGAGGTGCGCGAGCAGACCGGCAAGGATCGGATCGAGGCCGATCAGATCACCCGGTTCTCCCGCAACCAGATCATTCAGCTGGTGCTGCTGATCGGCCTGGTCTACGTGGCGTACCCGTTCATCAGCCAGGTCCCGACCTTCTTCACCCAGCTGAGGACGGCCAACTGGTGGTGGGCGCTGCTCGGGCTCGCCGTCTCCAGCCTCACCTATATCGGCGCCGCGGCCGCGCTGTGGGCCTGCGCCTCCGGCATGGTGAACTTCCGCAACCTGGTGATCATGCAGATCGCCAACACCTTCGCCGCGACCACCACGCCCGCGCGCGTCGGCGGTCTCGCGCTGAGCGTGCGGTTCCTGCAGAAGGGCGGGCTCGGCGCGGTGCGGGCGACGGCGGCCGTCGCGCTGCAGCAGGCGGTGCAGGTGATCACCCACCTCAGCTTGTTGATCCTGTTCAGCATCGTGGCCGGTACCTCGGCGGACCTCTCGCATTTCGTGCCGGATCCGCTCGTCCTGTATCTGGCCGCGGGTGTCGGCGTCGGCATCATCGGCACCTTCATGTTCGTGCCGAAACTGCGGCGCTGGCTGAACAATTCGGTTCGGCCCCAGCTTCAGGAAGTGCTCGGCGAGCTCGGCCAGCTGGCAAGGGACCCGAAGCGGTTCGCCATCATCGTCGCGGGCTGCGCCGCCATCACGCTCGGCATGGCGGGTGCGCTGTGGGCCAGTGTCGAGGCCTTCGGCGGCGGCACCACGTTCGTCACCGTCACGATCGTGACCATGATCGGCGGCACGCTCGCCTCGGCCGCCCCGACACCCGGCGGCGTCGGCGCCGTCGAGGCGGCGCTGATCGGCGGCCTGGCCGCCTTCGGACTGCCCGCGAACATCGCCGTGCCCGCGGTGCTGCTCTACCGCGTCCTCACCTGCTGGTTGCCGGTGTTCTGCGGGTGGTTCACCATGCGGTGGATGACCGCGAAGAACATGATCTGAGCTATCGCCGGACTGGCGTTCGCTGCGCCGCCGCTACTTCGTCGCGAGCAGGACTCCGGCGAGCGGCGGGACGATCTCGAACTCGATCGAGCGGAACCCCGCTGCCGACAAGGGTTCTCGGTAGCGGCGGATGTCGATGGCGGCGAGCGGGTCGGCGTGCTGTCCGGCCGCGTCGCCGGTGCGGTGCGCGGCGAAGCGGGACATCGTGCGGATGAGTTTCGGCAGGACTCGCCCGGCGGGGTGGGTGTCGGCGAGGAGGAGTCGGCCGCCGGGGCGCAGCACGCGGTACATGTGGGCGAGGGCGGCTTCGCGCTGGGTCTCCGGGATGTGGTGCATGACGAACGTGCAGGTCACCAGGTCGAACGAGGCATCGGGGTGGTCGAGGGTCTGCGCGGGACCGAGTTCGAAACGGCAGTTCGGCAGTTTCGCGTGGGCGGTGGCGTAGGCGATCATTCGCGGTGACGGGTCGCGTCCGACGACCTCGCCCGTGTCCCCGACGCGGGCGGCCGTGGCGCGGGCGAAATCGCCTGGACCACAGCCGATGTCGATCACGCGGTCGCCAGGGGCGGCGCCGCTGCGGGCGATGAGTGCGGCATTCTGCGCGCGGCCGCGGCCGAGCAGGAACGCGGAGCGGACGAAGCGGTAGCCGCGCGGACGGGTGATGAGCAGGCCGATCTCGGCGGCTTGGTCGTTTGTGGACTGTTGTGCGTTTCCGGACATATGTTCATGATCGAAGGTGGTCGCCGCGGCGACCAGAAGCAGAAGTACGGAATCCGTCCGGTTCGGGACCACACCGCCCGATCCGTCCGGAAACGCGGGAACAGATGATGAACGAGACAATCGACCGCCGGGTGCGGCGGACCAGGGCGACGTTGCACCGGGCGCTGATCGAACTGCTGCTGGAACGTTCCTACGAGCGAATCACGGTGCGCGACATCCTGGATCGCGCGGACGTCGGACGCTCCACCTTCTACGCGCACTTCCGCGACAAGGACGACCTGCTGCTGGTGAGCAGCACCGAATACCTGCGCGCCGCCATCACCGCGGCCCGCCCGGAGGACCCCGCCGCACCACCGCCCTCGGCTCCGCTCGCACCGGTCTACACGCTCTTCCAACTGGCCGCGGAGAATCCCGAGGTGTACCGCGCGCTACTGGGGCGCAAGGCGGGCGGGCAGCTGCTGCGCGCCACCCGCGGCATGGTCGGCCGGGTGCTCACCGAACAACTGTCCGGGCGGTTCGACATGGACGACGAGGAGTTCACGGCGATGGTGAACTTCCTGTCCTGGGGCGTGGTCGGCACGCTCGGCGCGATCGCCGACGCGGAACCGCCGATTCCGGCGGAGGTCGCCTATCGGCGTGTGGCGGGGTTGATCGGGCCGGGACTGGCCGATCGAATCCGCTGAATCAGCTCGACTAGCTCGGCCGAACTCCGGAGCGGCGGTCGACCACCGCGCGGCCGTCTACGCCACGGCTGCGGGACCGCGCTGCTCTCACATTCTCCGCTGAATCACCGTGGCGGCAAGGCGCATTCGTACGCCTCGGGGCGGCGCACTCGAGCCGATCCGTGGATCCGCGGCGGACGCCGAGGGTGACGAGCGGTCTGCATTTGGCGTCCTGCCGCACGACTGCTGCGCCTGGCGGTGAAGGTGGGATCGGGTGGACCGCGTCCGGCAGTTCCCGGCCGAGCGGGTGTCGGCAAGCAGCGGTTGGTCGCCGGGTCCGGCTTCAGCGGCGGACGCGATCGAGGGCCTCGGCGGCGGTCAGGCAGCCCGCGGTGACGAGTTCGAGGTTGGCGAGCGCGGCCTCGTGGGCGGCGGGGTCGGCGGCGGCGACGCAGTCGGCGATCGGATGAACTGTGAAGCCGAGATCCGTTGCGTGGCGCGCGGTCTGCTCGACGGTGAGATTGGTGGCGACGCCGGTGAGGAACAAGGTGTCCAGGCCGTGCTCGGTCAGCCAGTCGGGCAGGGCGCTACCCGCGAGCCCGGACAGCTTCTGGTTGTCGTAGATCGCGCTCGGCTGATCCTTCATCTCCGTGATGACTTGCGCGCCCGGTGATTCCGGACGGAATTCGGTCTGCGCCGCGCCGACCGACCGCATGAAACCGGTGTTGCGCACCAGAGCGCCCTCGCCGACGGGGATGGTGAACCGGGTGAAGATCACCGGGAGATCGACTTCGGCGGCCGCGTCGTGGAAGTCCACCGCGCGCGGCACGACGCCGCTGGCCGCGACCGGCCCGGCCAGCATCGGACCGAAAAAGCCCTCGGGCCGAACGATGTTCACCTGCCAGTGCAGGGCCAGCACGGCGGCGCGGATGGGGGGGATCGCCATGCCTCGATCCTCACGCATCCGCGCCGCGCGTGTGGCCGATTTCCACCACCCAGTTCGTGGAAATCGGCGGACGCGCAACGGATCAGGACGAATAATCCTTGCGCAGCTCTACTTTCACGACCTTGCCGCTGGCGTTGCGCGGGAGTTCCGGCACGATCACCAGATCCTTGGGGTGCTTGTAGCGGGCCAGGTTCTCGTTGAGGAACGGCTCCAGCTCCGCGAGGGTGAGCTCGGCGTCGGGGTCGACCAGCGCGACGACGGCGACCGGCACCTCGCCCCACTTCTCGTGCGCGCGAGCGATCACGGCGGCCTCGCGGATCTTGGGGTGCCCGAAGAGCACGTTCTCCACCTCGGCGCAGTAGATGTTCTCGCCGCCGGAGATGATCATGTCCTTCTTGCGGTCGACCACCCAGACGAACCCCTCCTCGTCCGTGCGGACCAGGTCGCCGGAGTGGAACCAGCCGCCGGCGAAAGCCTCGGCGGTGGCCTCGGGCTTGTTCCAGTAGCCCTGCATGAGAGTCGGTCCGCGGTAGACGATTTCGCCGACCTCGCCCGGTGCGACGTCGTTCATCTCCTCGTCCACGATGCGGGCCTGGATGGTGGGGATCGGCTTGCCCACCGAACCGAGCTTGCGCAGCGCGTCCTCGCCCTCGAGCACGCAGGTGATCGGCGACATCTCGGTCTGGCCGAACACCGCGACGTTGGCGGCGTTCGGGAAGCATTCCGCCATGGCGCGCAGCACCGAGTCCGAGGCGGGCGCGGCGCCCCAGCTGAGCATGGTGAGCGCGAGCTTGCGGTCCTTCACGGTGGGCTCGGCGCAGATGGCCTGCCACTGCGCGGGCACGCAGAACGCGGTGGTGGCCTGTTCCTTCTCGACGGCGTCGAGGAACTCGGTGGGATCGAACGCGCCGAGGGGGTGCAGCACGGTCTTGCCGCCGAGCAGGAAATACGGTGCGAGACTTCCGAGTCCGGCGATGTGGAACAGCGGCGAGGTGCAGAAACCGATGGACTCGGGGCCGAGGTTCATAGCCCGGATACAGGTCAGCGCCTGCGCGTTCATGTTCGCGTGCGAGAGCACGGCGCCCTTCGGGCTGCCCGTGGTGCCCGAGGTGTACATGATCAGCGAAGGGGTGTCCTCCGGGATGTCCAGCGGCGTGTGGGGCGTCCCCTCCTCGGCCAACACGTCGTCGTATCCGAGCACGCCCTCCGCGCTCTTGCCGCCGATCACGACGCAGGTCTCGAGCACCGGCGACTGCGCGAGCACGGCGGTGGCCAGCGGCTGCAGGACGGTGTCGGTGACGATGGCCTTCGCCCCGCTGTCGCCGACGATGTAGGCGACCTCCGGCGGGGTGAGCCGGAAGTTCACCGGCACCGCGATGGCGCCGAGCGCGTTGATGCCGAAGACCGCTTCGATGTATTCGGGGTAGTTCAGCGCGAGGATGAGGACCCGATCGCCGAACCCGACGCCACGCCTGGCCAGCGCGTCGGCGAACTTCTGCGAGCGCTCGTGCAGCTGCTGCCACGTCGTGTCCACACCACGGAACCGCAGGGCGACCGCGTCCGGGCGCATCTGCGCGTGGGCGGCGATCTGGTTGTTCCAGTGGTTGCGCCGCGACCTGATCGGCTCGTCGAGCGCCTGTGCACCGGTGGTCATGCCACGTACTCCTCTCGGACCGCCTACAGCGTCCGCCGGGGTGGCCGACCGCCAGGGCGGGCTGAATTGAGACGAGAATAACAACTAACTTAATCGCGCGGCAAGAGATCAAGAGATGAATCATCGTTAATTGACTCAGTGCCGTGGCGCTCGTCGCGGAAGCGCCGCCATCTGCGTTTTTGGGCGGGCGCAGTGCCCTCGAGGGCGCTATCGAACAGTACTGCGCCTGTTTAGCTATGCGAACGGTGACTCACTTACCAGTTGTACGTGAGTCGACCCTCATGTCACGATCGTCCTGTCGGGACGGACCGGCACGCGTGGCGCGCCTGCGCTGGGACAAGCCGTCGCGGTGGGACAGAACAGCGGTGCGCGATCCACGGACGCCGCCGTCATACGGAGGAGAGCGCAATGCTGCGGACCAGGTTCACCGAGGAATTCGGGATCGAGCACCCGATCGTGCAAGGCGGCATGATGTGGGTCGGCCGGGCCGAACTCGTCGCCGCCGTCGCCAACGCGGGCGGACTCGGTTTCATCACCGCGCTGACCCAGCCCACCCCCGACGATCTGCGCAGGGAGATCGAGCGCACCCGCGAACTGACCGACAAGCCGTTCGGCGTGAACGTGACCATCCTGCCGTCGATCAACCCGCCGCCGTACGCGGAATACGTGCAAGCCATCATCGAAAGCGGCGTCAAGCTCGTCGAGACGGCGGGCAGCAATCCGGAGCCGTTCCTGCCGTACTACAAAGAGGCGGGCATCAAGGTGCTGCACAAGTGCACCAGCGTGCGGCACGCGCTCAAGGCGCAGAAGATCGGCGTCGACGGCGTGAGCATCGACGGGTTCGAGTGCGCGGGTCATCCCGGCGAGGACGACATCCCCGGCCTGATCCTGATTCCCGCCGCGGCCCGCGTGCTGGAGATCCCGATGATCGCCTCCGGCGGCATCGCCGACGCCCGCGGCCTGGTCGCGGCGCTCGCGCTCGGCGCGGACGGCGTCAACATGGGCACGCGTTTCCTGTGCACCGCGGAGTCGGCGATCGACCAGAAGGTCAAGGAACAGATCGTCGCCAACAGCGAACTCGACACCCAGCTGATCTTCCGCACCATGCGCAACACCGCGCGCGTCGCGGACAACGAGATCAGCCGCAAGGTGGTCGAAATCGAGAAGGCGGGCGGCACTTTCGAGGACGTGCGCGAGCTGGTCGCGGGCGCGCGCGGCCGCCGCGTCTTCGAAGAGGGCGACCTGGACGCGGGCATCTGGTCGGCGGGCTTGGCCCAGGGCCTGATCCACGACATCCCCACCTGCGGCGAACTCATCAGCCGCATGGTCTCCGAGGCGGAACAGCTCATCACCGCCCGCCTCGCCGACGTCGTCGCCTGAGGTCGGGCGAAATCGACGGTAGTCGAATGGCGATAGCAAGGCCGTCGCGCGGCAAGCGCCGCCAAGCCGCCGACACCGCGCGGATCGCTGTGCTCGAACGCCTACAACGGGCAACGGTGCCACTCAGCGCATTTGGACACCGTGCGCGGCGAACGGCATTCTCAGCGCGAGGGGTTGCGGGTGGCGCGGGCGGTGACCGCGGCGTGGTCGTGGCCCGCGACGATCTCGATGTCGTCGGGGAGGGCGTGTAGGCGGTGGATGACGGCGAAGGCGGCGTCGCGGTCGGAGTCGAACAATTGGCCTGGCATGGGGGCCTTTTCGCGTAGCAGGTCGATCTGGAGCTTGCTCCATACGGCGTCGCCCGCGAGCAGGACGCGGGTGCCGTCGTCCACCGCGAGGAGCACGCCGATGCTGCCCGGGGTGTGGCCCGCTAGGTCGAGCAGCAGTACCGAACCGTCGCCGAACAGGTCCTTGCTGCGCGGGAAGGTCAGCACCGGAGGGCCGTCGAGTTCGAAGGGGTCGAAGGTGCGTCCACGCAAGGGGCCGCGCGCCACGCCGACCGGTGCGTGCGCGCCGAGCATGGCCCACGCGTATTCGGCGGCGGGCAACCGGACGGGCACCTCGGCGGGCAGCTCGAGCAGGCCCGACACATGATCCCAGTGCAGATGGGTGGGAATCACGAAATCGATGTCGCTACCCGCCAAGTCGCGCGCCGCCAGCGCGTCGGACAGGCCGAGCACCGGCTTGTCCGGCGCGACGAACAGCGGCACCGGGAACGGCAGCTCGGGTATCACGCGATCGTGCACGCCGGAGCACAGCGCCGGGTCGACGATGAACCTCGCCTTCGGGTGCTCGATCAGGAACGCCGACATGATCAGCGGCAGCTCCCGCAGGCTGCGCACCCCCTCGGCGACGATGGTCTCCGGTGCGGTCATGTCGCCCTGGGCGAGCACCGTCAGCCGGACGGTCGCGGTGGGGCGCGGCGGCTCGGCGACGGTCAGCCGGGCCAGCAGGTCGGTGTCGGGGCGGCGGGGGCGCAACAGCTTGCCCGGGGTCGCGGCGAGCGCGGCGCAGCAGCGCAGCACGGTGGGCAGGGTCGGCGTCCGCTCGGCGCGCGTCGCACGGTCGGGTTCGAGCACGGTTGTCACGGTAGGGGATGGGCCGGTTTCCGGAAAGCATCCGGGCGACACGCGGGGGCCGCGAGAACTCTTGGCGTGTCGCCAAACGCGCAGGCGAACAGCGGAAAACGGACGTTTTCCGGCCTCTTCAGGTACGGCATAATCGCGGGGGTACCGTTCCCGGGCCGCGAACCGCCGGGAGACGGGGAGGGAGGACGAGATGCGGCCCAGTCAGCCGGACGGGCAAAGTGATACCACCGGAAACGGCCATACCGGCGTGCGCGATCGACGTGCCGCGCTCGCCGACGCCGCCGTCGTGGCGATCGCCGAGTTGCTCGGCGTCGCGCCCGCCGCGGTGTCCACCCGCACGCCGTTCGCCGAGCTCGGGCTGAGCTCGACGCAACTGGCGCGGCTGACCGCACAACTCGAGGACGCGATGGGCGTCGAGGTGTCGCTGGAAGCCGTGTACGACCACCCCGATATCGAGCAGTTGGCCGAGTTTCTCGCGATGCGATGACCGCACGCACTCCGTCCACCCAGCCATCGGTCGCCATCGTCGGCATGGCGTGCCGGGTGCCCGGCGCCGCTGGTCTGGACGAATTCTGGCGACTGCTGACGGCCGGGCGCGATGCCACCGGCGATCCACCTCCGGGCCGGTCGGTGACCAGGCGGGCGGGCTATCTCGACGACATCGAGTGGTTCGACAACGACTGGTTCGCCATCTCGGCCCGCGAGGCGGCGCTGATGGATCCGCAGCAGCGCGTCGCGCTGGAAGTCTCCGTCGAGGCGCTCGACGACGCCGGGATCGGCTATCGCTCAAGAGGTTCCGATGCCGCCGTGGTGTTCGGCGCGTGCGGATACGACCACGGCGTCACGGTGCTCGGCGGCGGTGAACAGGACGCGCCGTACGCGGTGACGGGTTCCGCGCTCAGCATCATCGCCAACCGGCTGTCCTACGCGCTCGACCTGCACGGGCCGAGCCTTGTGGTGGACAGCGCGTGCTCGTCCTCGCTCGCGGCGGTCGACATCGCGCTGCGGCTGCTCGCGGACGAGACCGTGCCCTTCGCGATCGTCGGCGGCGTGAATCTGACGCTGCTGCCGCACACCTCGGACTACCTGGCCGAGAGCGGATTCCTGGCCGAGGACGGGCGCTGCAAGCCGTTCTCCGCGGCGGCCGACGGCTACACGCGCAGCGACGGGTGCGGCGTGCTCGTCCTCCAGCGCACCGCTGACGCGCGGCGCGAGGGAAACCGCGTGTACGCCGAGATCCTCGGTGCGGCGGTCGGTTCGGACGGCCGCTCGAACGGCCTATACGCGCCGAACGGACGCGCTCAGCGAGAGACCGTGCGCGCCGCGTGGTCTCGCGCCGGACTCGACCCGCGCCGCGCGGGTTACATCGAATGCCACGGCACCGGAACGGCTCTCGGTGACGCGGTCGAGGTCGGCGCGTTGGCCGCGGTGCTCGGCGGCGGGGACACCTGGATCGGTTCGGTGAAGTCCAATCTCGGCCACCTCGAGGCGGCGGCGGGCGTGACCGGGTTGATCAAGACCGCGCTGTCGATCCATCGCGGCGTCATCGCGCCGACCATTCATTTCGACACCCCGAACCCGCTGCTGAAGTTGGCCGAGCGCGGACTGCGGGTGCCCACGGAGCCGGTCTACTGGGCGGCCGCGCCGGAAGAGCGGCTGGCCGGGGTCAGCTCGTTCGGATTCGGCGGGACCAACGCGCACGTCGTGCTGCGCGGGTATCCGGAGTTCGCGGCGTCGCGAGGTGACGAGCCGCCGGTACTGATACCGGTGACCGGGCGCGACGTGGCGGATCTGCAGATTCAGGCGCTGGCGTTGGCGCAGCGGTTGGATTCGGAGGGTGAGTTCGCCTCGAGTCGCGGCGATTCGGTGCGCGACTCCGTAGCCGGGTGGAATTCGGAATCCGCTGGGAAGACCAGCATTACGGGGCTTTCGGACGGAGCGGCCAAGCGCTCACCCGGCCGCGAATCCCCCAGGGATACCCCGCCGGAACTCGACGGCACATTCCCCACGGCTACCGGGGCGATACTCGACGGCGAGCCCCCCAGGGCTACCCGGCCAGTACTCGACGGCGAGCCCCTCACGGCTATCCGGCCGATCTTCGACGGCGAATTCCCCACGGCTGCCCCGCCGATACTCGACGGCAAATTCCCCACGGCTACCCGGGCGGTACACGACGGCGGATCCCCCACGGCTACCCGGGCGATACGCGACGGCGGATCCCCCACGCCCGCCCCACCGGTACTCGGCCGCGAATCGCCCACGGCCGCCCGGCCAGTATTCGACGGCGAAGTCCCCACAGCTACCTGGGCGATACTCGACGGCGAATCTTCCACGGCTACCCGGGCGATACGCGACGGCGAATCTTCCACGGCTACCCGGGCGGTACAGGACGGCGAATCTTCCACGGCTACTCGGGCGATACGCGACGGCGAATCCCCCACAGCCGCCCCACCGGTATTCGACGGCGAGTCTCCCACGGCCGCCCGGCCAGTACTCGACGGCGAACTCCCCACAGGTCTCCCGGCGGTACTCGACGCCGAATCCCCAACGGCTACCCGGCCAGTACCTTACGGCGAATCCCCAACCGCCGCCCGAGCGACACACGACGGCGAATCCCCCACGGCCGCCCCACCGGTACTGGACAGGGTGGGCGCGACGGCTGACCCACCGGTACCGGGCAAAATAGCCTCGACGGCAGACGCGACCGAACGGACGGCGCGACCATGGCCGAGTGGATGGTGCCGCAGTTCCGCGACCGCGATCGCGGAAACCAGGACATCCGAGCGCATTCCCGTACCCGAGCCCACGACACGCGCCGCGGGCAGAGATGAAACCACTGCGGCGGCTGGGTATTCCACTTCAACCCTTCGCCCACTCGCCGCGGCGGCGGCCCGATTAGTGCCGGAGGACGCGCGCGCCAGCGTGATCGCGCACGACCGCGCGACGGCGGTCACCGCGTTGCGGGCGTTGGCGCGCGGCGAGAGCGGTCCCGCGATCACCGGTCCCGGCACGGTCCGGCGGCGCGGCGGTGTGCTGTTCCTGTTCTCGGGGCAGGGCGGGCAGCATGCGCGGATGGGACGCGCGTTGGCGGCGCGCTATCCCGTGTTCGCCCGTGCCCTGGCCGAGGCAGCGGACGCGATCGCGGCGCACGGCGGGCCGAAGGTGTGGACCCCGCGCTACGGGTTCGGTCTCGGCGAGGACGGGCGAGCCGCCACCGAACTGGTGCAGCCCGCGATTTTCGCCTACCAGGTGGCGTCTGCGGAGCTGTTGGCCTCCTGGGGGATTCGGCCGGACGCGGTGGCGGGGCACAGCCTCGGCGAGATCGCGGCGGCGGCGGTGAGCGGCGCGTTGACGCTCGCCGACGCGGCGCTGGTCGCGGTGCGGCGCAGCCGTGCACTGGCGACGCTCGACGGGCAGGGCGCGATGGCGTTGCTGGAGGCCACCCCGGACGAGACGGAGCGGCTGGTCGCGCCGGTGCGGGCCGAGGTGGCGATCGCCGCGGTGAACGGACCGCGTTCGGTTGTGGTGTCGGGGACGCCGCGCTATATCGACACTGTCGTGCGACGGGCGAAGCGCCGCGGCATGTTCGCACAGCGCATCGCCGTCGACTTCGCCGCGCACAGTCCTCAGGTCTCCTCCGTGCTGACCGAATTCATCGGCGCACTGGGCGATTTGGCGCCACGTACGCCACACACCCCCGTCTACTCCACGACACGCCGCGGCGCAGTGTTGACGACGGCCGCGCTGGACCGCGACTACTGGGCCGAGAACGCCTCGGGGACAGTCGAACTCGCGGCCGCACTGGAACGCGCCGCCGCGGACGGACTGGCGACGGTACTGGAACTCGCGCCGCACTCCGTCCTCGCTTCGGCCGCCCGCGAGTATCCGGAATTCCGCGACGCCACGTACCCGATCGCCGATCGTGACGACGAAGCCGGGGCCTTCTTGCGGTGCCTGGCCGGGTTGTACGACGAGGGCCGTCCGCTCGACTGGTCCGCGAGCGGACCCTTCGTCGTTCCGCCACCGCGCAGGCGCTGGCGGCGCAGCCAATTCGACCTCGTCACGCGACACCGAACCGGCCGAGCGACAACCCCTTTCCGCACCGGCTCGCTGGAAGATCATGTGGTGCGCGGCGTTCCCACCGTGCCCGCCGTGCACTGGGTGCGCAGGCTGCTGCACCAAGCGAACAGCGCGGCGGCCGGGATGATCGCCGATTTCGTCGTCCACGAACGCACCGACCTGTCCGTGCTTCCCGAAGCCGTCTACCGCACCGACGACGCGAGCGTCCGGGTGCACGCGGGCGCGACGCTGCTTGCCGCGGCACGGCCCGCACCGGGACCGACCCCCGCGGACATCGTCGCGTGGATGCGGGCGGTCGACGCCAATCGCGCCGCCCAGCACCGGATGCGGACGCTCGCGGCAGGTTCGTTCTACGACGCGCTGCGCCGCAGGGGACTCGAATACGGTCCGCGCTTTCGTCCGCTGCGCGCCGTCGCCGCCGCACCCGGGCGCGCGCTCGGGCATTTCGATGCGGCCGAATTGCACAGCGCCGCAACTTTGGACGGTTGCCTGCACCTGCTCGCCGCGGCCGCGGACGGCACGCTGCCCGACGGACTCGTCCCGCTGCCCATCGCCATGGATACGGCGTGGGTGTCCACCGAGCCGGGGCGCGTGGTGGCCGAGGCGCACGCCGTCACCCGTGAGCGCACGGCGCGCGGTTTGATCGGCGACGTCGTCGGCACCGATCAGCACGGTGTGCCCGTGCTGGCGTTCTCCGGCGTGCGGGTTCGTTTCGCGGACGCGCGATCGGTGGATCACTTCCGGCACGACGAGGACTTCGGCGGCGAGGAGCGCGGAATCTTCCGCACCGAAACGTGGCAGCCGATCCTCGCCCCCGCGAGCCAGAGCTACGACCTGACGCGAGTACCGCCGATCAACACCGCGCACTCCGCCCCACACCCCAGGAACGATGCGACACCGGCGAACTCAACCAACGCCCCGCACTACGCCCCACACCCGACCAACGATGCGACACCGGCGAACTCAACCAACGCCCCGCACTACGCCCCACACCCGACCAACGATGCGACACCGGCGAACTCAACCAACGCCCCGCACTACGCCCCACACCCGACCAACGATGCGACACTGGCGAAGGCAGCCAACGCCGCGCACTCCGCCCCGCACCCGGGGAGCGCTGCGGCACTGGCGAAGGCGGCCAACGCCGCGCACTCTGCCCCGCATCAGGGGAAGGGTCCGGCACAGGCGAGCTCGGCCGACATCGCGCACTCCTCGCCGGGCAATGAACCGGTACCGGCAAGTCCAGCGCGGAGGGGAAGCACATCCGGCGCTCCGCATCCGAGGCGCGCGCTCGTGGTGGGCGAGTCCGACCTCGCCGTTCGACTGTCCCGCGCGCTGGAGCGCACACTGCCGACCGAGCGGATCGCACGGGAACCCGACGCGGCCGGAGCCATCCTCGCGTCGGTGCTGCTGGCCCGGGACGCCGCCGACCGCACCGCGCTGGTGACCGTCTGGCCCGACGACGGCGGCGAACCCGGCACCTCCGCGGTCGGCCGAGTTCTGGACGTGCTGCAATGCGCGCAGTCCGATCCGGCGATCGGCTCGCTGACCGTCCTGCTTCCGCAACGAGCACGGCGCGGAAGCACCGCCAACGCCATCGCCGCGCTGACCCGGACACTCCAGCTCGAGTCCGGCCGTCCGGTGCGGCTGGTCTGGACCGATACCGATCCGCGCACGCTGCCCCGGCTCGTCGAGCTGGTCACCCAGGACGCGCACCCCGCCGAACTCGAGGTGACCGCAGGCGAACTGGCGGTGCGGCGGTTCGTCCCGGCCACGCCGGACGCCCCGCCCATCGTGATCGATCCGGACGGAACCTACGTGGTGACGGGCGGTCTCGGCGCGCTCGGCGCGGTCGCGGTGCGCTGGCTGCTGGACGCGGGCGCGCGCGACGTGGTCGTGTTGACGCGTTCACCCCGCCCGGTGCCCGCCGTGCTGGACGGCTCCGAGGATCACGTGGTCGTCGTCGGCTGCGACGTGGCCGATCGCAGCGACCTCGCGAACGCGCTCAACGACATTCGCGAATGCGGCTCCACCATCCGTGGCGTGATACACGCCGCGGGCGCGCTGGAGGACGCCGCCTTCGAGGATGTCGACCCGGACCAGCTGGCCAGAATGTTCGCGCCGAAGGTCGGCGCGGCCGCCGACCTGGTGGCGCTCACGGCCGCCGACCCCACCGACTTCGTGCTCCTGTTCTCCTCTGCCACCGGCGCTTTCGGCGCACCGGGTCAGGCGGCGTACGCGGCCGCCAACGCCGCGATGGACGCGGTTGCCGCCGCTGCGGGAGACCGCCGGGTGCTCAGCATCGGGTGGGGAGTGTGGGCGACGGGCCTCGCGGCGACGGCAGGCGGCGCGGAGCACCTGCGCCGTGCGGGCATCGCCGCCCTCGACGCGGAGCGTGGCGCGGCGATGCTGGCCAAGGCCTTGCGATACCACGGACCGTATCTGCTCGCCTTGGACTACACGCCGACCGACGACCGGTCGCCGGTGGCGGCCCGCCTCCGCGAGCTCCTCGGCGCACCGTCCTCCTTCGAGCGATCGCCGAATTCGGCCGGTGTATCGACGGCCCGCGGTAGCGACAACCCGATCCGCCGATCCGACGGCGTCGCACCGGCCGATCCGGAGTCGATCACCGCCGCCATCCGCCGCGTGCTGGCCGCCACCCTGGACCTGCCCGCCGAAATGATCGGCGCCACCGACGACTTCAACGATCTCGGCCTCAGCTCGCTGCTCGCCATCGAGGCGCGCCGCACGCTGGAGGCGCGGCTCCGCATCGCTATCTCGACAGCCGAACTCTTCCAGCACCCCACCATCGCCGCCCTCGGCGCCGCCCTCGCCGACCGCGTCGCCGCGAACGACAGCGAGGCATCGTGACCACCGAACACCCCAGCCCGCTCGCCGCTCTTGCCGACCGGGTCGCCAGAAACCACTGCGAGGCACCGTGACTGCCGACTTTCCCAGCCCACTCGCAGCCCGCGTCGCGGCGTGGGCGGCGACCAAGCCCGATGCCGAAGCCTTCGTCGAATTGCGTTATCGCGGAACGTCCTGCTTCCCACGGTCGCTGACCTACGCGCAATTACACCGCGCCGCAGGCACACTCGCATCGCAGCTGCGCGCGACCACCGAACCGCGCGGCCGAGTGGCGATCCTGTGCGCACACGGCCTGGACTACGTGGTGGCCTTCCTCGCCTGTCTCTACGCCGACCGCGTCGCGGTGCCGCTCTTCCCGGTCTCCGGCGCGCGCAATACCGCGCGGCTCGAGGGCGCGCTCGCCGACTCCCGTCCTGCGCTGTGCCTGCTCTCCCCTGGCGACGCGGTGACCGAGCCGAGCGTCGGCACGTCGCTCGGCCGAATCCACTACCTGCCCGACGAACTGGTGATCGCGGAGGCCTCGGACCCGGTGCTCGATCCCGTCGGCCGGGGTCCCGCGTACCTCCAGTACACCTCCGGCTCGACCAAGGCGCCCGCCGGCGTCGAGGTGACGCACGCGAATCTCGGCGCGGCACTTGCCCAGCTCTGGACCGCGGTGCCCGCGGCGCGACACAAACCCATCGTCACGTGGTTGCCGTTCTTCCACGACATGGGCTTGGTGCTGGCGCTGGCACTGCCGCTGTACTCCGGCGTGCTCGGCGTGACCATGGCCCCGGCGGAGTTCGTCAAGCGTCCGATCCGCTGGTTGCGCGCCTGTGCCGACTACCGGGCGGGCGTCACCGGCGGCCCGAATTTTGGTCTCGCCCTGGCAGTTTCGGGCACCACTCCGCGGGAGCGCGAACAGCTGGATCTCTCCGCCCTGGACGCCCTGCTCAACGGCGCCGAACCGATCCGCGCCGAGGCGCTGGAGCTGTTCTCGAAGACGTTCGCGGCCAACGGTTTCCGCCACTGCGCGCACACGCCCGGTTACGGCCTCGCCGAGGCGACGCTCTCGGTGACCATCGGTGATCAGGCCGCCGAACCCGTGACTTACCGCTTCGACCGGGCTCGTCTCGCCGAGGGCATGGCACTCGTCGACGAGACCGGCGCCGCCGGAGTTCCGCTCGTCGGCTGCGGCTTTCCCGCCGGACAGCGGGTCGCGGTGGTCGATCCGGCCGCCCGAACCGAGCTGCCCGCGACGATGGTGGGCGAGATCTGGGTGGCGGGCCCGAACGTCTGCGGGGGCTACTTCGGCAATGCCGCCGCGACCGAGGAGACGTTCGGCGCCACGCTGGCGGGGCGGCCCGAACGCTGGCTGCGCACCGGCGATCTCGGCTTCACGTTCGACGGCCAGCTCTACATCGCGGGCAGGCTGAAGGACCTCATCGTGGTGGACGGCCGCAACCACTACCCGTCCGACATCGAATCGACGGTGACCGACCACGCGCCGGAAGTGCGCCCCGGCCACGTGACGGCCTTCGGCCACGACGACGGACGACGCGAGGACCTGGTGGTGGTCGCGGAGCTCGCGGAGCACGCCGCCGAAGCCGACGCGCTCGCGGAGGTCGCGCGGCGCATCAGGGCCGCGGTCGCGACGGCGCACGAGGTGATGCCGGGTTCGGTCGTGCTCGTGGAGCCGGGCGGAATCCCCAAGACCTCCAGCGGAAAACTACGACGCGGCGAATGTCGCAGGCTCTTCGGCGCG
Organism: Nocardia sp. NPDC050713; assembly: GCF_040654315.1. Classification (NCBI taxonomy): domain Bacteria; kingdom Bacillati; phylum Actinomycetota; class Actinomycetes; order Mycobacteriales; family Nocardiaceae; genus Nocardia; species Nocardia sp. NPDC050713. The sequence goes on from NZ_JBFAHS010000001.1 coordinate 36,193, forward strand.
GGCAGGCTTCCGCACCTGGTGACGATCGGCCACCGGCCCGCGCCGTGAACCTCAGTCCTCGGTGCGGCCGAGGAGACGATCGGTCTCGCGCCGCTCCCGCTTGGTGGGGCGACCGGTGCCGCGGTCTCGGCGCGGCATGGTCGCGAGGATCTCGCGGGAGGGCGGGGGCGGGCTGCGGTCGATCAGGCACTGCGCGGCGACGGGAGCGCCGACGCGCTTGGTGATGACCCGCTCGACGATCACGATGCGTTCGACACCGCCCGCGCGGATGCGGATCTCATCGCCCGGCCGCACGGGCTGGGCGGGTTTCGCGGTGCTGCCGTTGACGCGGACGTGCCCGCCTCGGCAGGCTTCCGCGGCGGCGGACCGGGTTTTGAACAGGCGTACCGCCCAGGTCCAGGAATCGACCCTGGCCTGCGTCAAGGCAGCCTGTTCTCCCTTCGGCACCGGTTCAGACTATGCGTACATCCGCCTCGGCTCCAGCCGTGCACGGGCCGACGACGGACTTGCCCGAGGGTGACCCTTATTCCACGATGCGGCGAGCGGTGACCACGTCGTCCGGGCTCAGCGAGGTGTAGGACACCGGCTGGCCCGACTGGACCGCGTTGAGCAGCTTGCCGTCACCGGCGTACAGGCCGACGTGGCCGCCACCGTTGGTGATGACGATGTCACCGGGCTTCAGGTCCTGGAAGGCGACGGGGGCGCCGACGTGGGACTGCTCGAAGCTGGTGCGGGGCAGCTCGATACCGGCCTGCCGGTAGGCCCACTTCACCAGACCGGAGCAGTCGAAGCTGGACGGGCCAGCGGCGCCCCAGGAGTACATGGCGCCGACCTTGGTCTTGGCGGCGTCCAGAGCGATGTCACCCGGAGAGTTCTGCACCTCGAACGGGTTGGGCATCTGGAAGTTCGGGAACTGCGGCGCGGCGAGCGGCGCCTGCTGCGGGGCACCGGCCTGCGGCGCGGCGAGCGCCTGCTGAAGCTGCTGGTTGAGCTGCTGGACCGGCTGCTCGAACTCTTGGGGTACCGGAACATCGAAACCGCCGATGCCGGGGATGTTGATCGTGGCGGCCATCGCGGGCACCGCGGGCATCGCGCCAGTGGCGGCCACCGCACCCATAACGAGAGCACCCTTAACGGAATTCGGCAGTCGCGATTCCCGCTGCAAGCTGTGTTTACCCACCGAGCTGAGTCTCCGATCTTCCTGCTCTTCCACCGACCGGGTTAGCTGACGGGTTCGGGCCGGGAAGATCGGCCCTACCACTCCGGCCGTGCGGCCTTCGCGGATTCACCCCAGACGAACCTGTGGGTCCCCGGCACGGCAGGCGGATCCTGGTGGGCCGACTGCCGTTTAGGTGGTGACTCCATGGCGCCACTCCTCTTACGAAGCGACTCCCTCCACGAAGTCACGAAGAGATTACGATGTCGGAAGCGGTGTTGTCCAGCGCACAGTGCAGTTTTTCCAGCCCTTGTGAAAAATCACTGGACGACCGGGCGGAATGATGCCGAGGTGATCAGGTCACGGTCCGGTCTCGGCGGACTGCACAGTGTTACGAAGCGAGTCGGGCGAGTTCAGGACCGTGAGTCGCGCTCGGCGAGCGCCCGCTCCAGCTCCTCGATGCGCCGCCGCGCCTCGGCCAGGCCGACCTCGAGTTTGCCGAGCGCCATGACCAACGGGCCGACCGCGAGATCGGCGACCAGTTGCGGATCGTCGTAGCCCTGCTCGATGGCGACGAGGATGTTGGACCGGATCAGCCCGGCCTGAGTCGCTCCGGCGGGCACGGTCCAGGACTCGACCACCTCGGCGGTGGTATGGGGAGCTGGCTCCTCGGACATGACTCCTCCGTTCCCACGCGGGCCGTTCACCGAACCGCCCCAAGCGTAAAGACTTCCACGCGGAAGACAAGGGCGAAATACCCCTCTCTACGACATCGGGTAGAGATAGGAAGATTCTTGTGCCCGAACGCGCTACGGTGTGTCGGCATGGACCCCGTGCGCAATCCGTACGCACCCGGCGCGGGCCAGCGCCCGCCCGAACTCGCCGGGCGCGACAAACAACTGACGGCTTTCGACATCGTGCTCGAGCGCGTCGCGCGGGGCAGGCCGGAACGCAGCGTGATGCTCACCGGCCTGCGCGGCGTCGGAAAGACGGTGCTGCTCAATCAACTTCGCTCGGCCGCGATCTCGCGCGGCTGGGGCACCGGCAAGATCGAGGCGCGACCGGATCAGGAACTGCGCAGGCCGCTCTCCTCCGCGCTGCACATGGCCACCCGCGCCATCGCCATGGCGCACCGCAATCCGGAGCGGGTCGACGACTTCCTCGGCATTCTCAAGGCCTTCGCGCTGCGAGCCACCGCGGACAAGGGCATGCGGGAACGCTGGCAGCCCGGCATCGACGTGCCCGCGGTCTCGGGCCGCGCCGACTCCGGCGACATCGAGATCGACCTGGTGGAGTTGCTCAAGGAGGCGGCGGGGCTGGCCAGCGACATCGGCGTCGGCATGGCGATCTACATCGACGAGATGCAGGATCTCGGCGCCGCCGACATCTCCGCGATCTGCGGCGCCTGCCACGAATTGAGCCAGGACGGCGCGCCTTTGATCGTCGTCGGCGCGGGTCTTCCCCATCTTCCCGCGGTGCTGTCGGCATCGAAGAGTTACTCGGAGCGCCTGTTCAGCTACCACCGAATCGATCGGCTGGATCGGGAGTCGGCCGACCAGGCGCTGATCGCGCCCGCCGAGCGCGAGGAGGTGAAGTTCACCGAGGAGGCGTTGGACGCGCTGTACGAAAGGGCCGACGGCTACCCCTATTTCGTGCAGGCGTATGGCAAGGCGGCGTGGGATCAAGCGCCGGAGAGCCCGATCACCGCCGAGGATGTCGAGGTGGCCTCACCTGCGGCGGAGGAGGAGCTGGCGGTCGGCTTCTTCGGCTCCCGCTATGAGCGGGCAACACCGGCGGAGCGGGAGTACATGCGCGCCATGGCCGACCTGTCCGGCGACGACGGCCCGGTCGCGACCGCCGCGGTGGCGAGCGAACTCGGTCGCAAACCGGCCTCGCTCTCGCCCGCGCGGGACGGTCTGATCAAGAAGGGGCTGATCTACTCGGCCGAGCGCGGCACGATCGGTTTCACGGTCCCGCATTTCGGTCGCTACCTGCGCAGCGTGTGATCGGCGTATATCCACAGCGCCGGGAGCGATCCCCGGCAAACGGCGCATGGACGGCGATGCGCCCTCGCTCTCTATCAAGATCATTAGAAATCGGTAGATATCGATCGGCCCATATGCCTACCGGTGAGTAACCGACTTTCCTACACTCGAATGTGATTCTGATCACGTCCGAGGAGGACACCATGGCGACTGCCGCGAAAGTCGACGCCACCGAAGAACAGGCTCGCGCACTAGTCGAGGAATCCCGCGAGACCAGCTGGGCCAAACCGTCGTTCGCCAAGGAGATGTTTCTCGGACGGTTCCGGCTCGATCTGATCCACCCGTACCCCCGGCCAGGCGCGGAGGAGGCCGCGCGCACCGAGGCCTACCTGGCGCGGCTGCGGCCGCTCTGCGAGAGCATCGACGGCTCGGTGATCGAGGCCGAGGGTCGCATCCCGGACGAATACGTCAAGGGTCTCGCCGAGCTCGGCTGTTTCGGCCTGAAGATCCCGGAGTCCTACGGCGGCCAGGGCCTGACGCAGTACGGCTACAACCGCGCGCTGATGCTCGTCGGTTCGGCGCATCCCAGCCTCGGCGTGCTGCTCTCGGCGCACCAGTCCATCGGTGTGCCGGAACCGCTCAAGCTGGCGGGCACCCCCGAGCAGAAGGCCGAGTTCCTGCCCCGCTGCGCGGCGGGCGCGGTCAGCGCGTTCCTGCTCACCGAACCCGACGTCGGTTCCGACCCGGCCCGCATGGCCAGCACCGCGACGCCGACCGCCGACGGCGAGGCCTACGAGCTGAACGGCGTGAAGCTCTGGACCACCAACGGCGTCGTCGCCGAGCTGCTCGTGGTGATGGCGCGGGTGCCCAAGAGCGAAGGGCACCGGGGCGGCATCTCGGCGTTCGTCGTCGAGGCCGACAGCCCGGGCATCACGGTCGAGCGCCGCAACGCGTTCATGGGTCTGCGCGGCATCGAGAACGGCGTCACGCGGATGCACAACGTCCGCGTGCCGAAGCGCAACCTGATCGGCAGGGAGGGCGACGGCCTCAAGATCGCGCTGACCACGCTGAACGCCGGGCGGCTCGCCATTCCGGCACTGTGCACCGCCGCGTCGAAATGGTCGCTGAAGATCGCCAGGGAGTGGAGCGCCCAGCGCGTGCAGTGGGGCAGGCCGGTCGGCGAGCACGCCGCCGTCGGCGAGAAGATCTCGTTCATCGCCGCGACCACCTACGCGCTGGAAGCGGCGCTCGACCTCTCGGCGACCATGTGCGACGAGGACCGCAACGACATCCGCATCGAGGCCGCGCTCGCCAAACTGTGGGCCAGCGAGATGAGCTGCCGGATCGCCGACGAGCTGGTGCAGATCCGCGGCGGACGCGGCTACGAGACCGCCGCGTCGCTCGCCGCGCGCGGAGAGCGGGCGGTCGGCGCCGAACAGCTGCTGCGCGACCTGCGCATCAACCGGATCTTCGAGGGCTCCAGCGAGATCATGCGGCTGCTGATCGCCCGCGAGATGGCCGACGCCCACATGGCCGCCGCGGGTGCGCTCGTCGACCGCAAGGCCGAGTTCAAGGACAAGGCCAAGGCCGCCGTCGGCGCCACCGGCTTCTACGCCAAGTGGTTCCCGCAGCTCGCGGTCGGCGCGGGCACCGTCACCGGCACCTACGCCGAATTCGGTCCGCTGGCAAGGCATCTGCGGTTCGTCGAACGCACCTCGCGCAAGCAGGCGCGCTCGCTGATGTACGGCATGGCGCGCTGGCAGGCCGGCCTCGAGTACCGGCAGAACTTCCTCGGGCGCATCGTCGACATCGGCGCCGAGCTGTTCGCCATGTCGGCGGCGTGCGTGCGGGCCGAAGCCCAGCGCGCCACCGGTGGGCCCGAGGGCCACGCGGCCGTAGAACTCGCCGACACGTTCTGCCGCCAATCGCGCATCCGGGTGCGCGAGCTCTTCGACGGGCTCTGGGAGAACACCGACGACGAGGACCGGACGCTCACCAGGGGCGTGCTGGACGGGCGGTACACGTGGCTGGAGGACGGCATCATCGACCCGAGCGAGGGCACCGGGCCGTGGATCGCCGAATGGCAGATCGGTCCGTCCACGGAGGCCAATCTGCTGCGGCCGTTCCTGCCGTCGACGAAGTCTCACGTGAGCCCGTAGCGAGGCGGGGCGTGCGCCCGGTGGACTGTCCCCGCCGGGCGTCATGCACATCTGCCGATGTATGGCGGATCCGCTAGAAGCCCATAGATTTCCGATACTCGCGAAAGCGGTAGGGAAATCTACCGCGTTCTAGGAGGTTCGATAGAACGCCGGATACGGAGATCGCGAGCGGGACATCGATCAAGATCTACTCGTATCTAGCAATCGACCTAGTTTTCCGTAGATTCTCCGGCGAAGCCGCCGCGAGCCAGGCGGACATTCGCCTGGCGCGCGTCGAACGCGGCCTTCGTCCGGTCGTACCGACCGGTGTGATCGACCAGCGGCCTCGGTTGGACAACGTGTCCATAACGCCCGGTATGGACGGCTAACGGTGCGGAAATGGATATCGACATCCTGGCAAGACGCTCCGACCAGGTGCCCGCCGCAGGAGAATCTCATGTCGACCATCGCCCGCCGCGCCGCCGATTTCGACGGCCACCGTGTGACGGTGTCGGCCGATGACGGTGTCCCGATCTCGGTCCGCACCTTCGGCGCCGACGACGCGCCGTTCACCGTCGTGTTCGTGCACGGGCACTGCCTGCGCACCGAATCGTGGACCTTCCTGCGCGAAGAATTGACGCGCCAGTGGGGCGAGGGCGTCCGGATGGTCTTCTACGACCACCGCGGTCACGGCGAGTCCGGCGTCGCCGACCCGTCGACCTACACCATCGACCAACTCGGCCACGATCTCGACGCCGTGCTGCGCACGATCGCCGCGACCGGCCCGGTGGTGCTGGTCGGGCACTCGATGGGCGCGATGGTGGTGCTCGCCTACGCCCGGCTGTTCCCCGAGGCCATCGGCACGAAGGTGCTCGGCGTCGGGCTGATCGCGGGCATCGCCAATGGGCTCAACGAGGTCGGCATCGGCAGGCTGCTGCACCGGTACGCCGTCACCTCGTTGCAGGCGGCGGTGGTGCGCGCACCGCGGGTCATGCAGGCGTCGAAACAGTTCTCCCGCCGCATCTTCGAGCCGATCATGCGCGAGGCGAGCTTCGGCACGAGGAAGATCAACCCGAGGATGGTCGCCGTCGCCACGGCCATGCTCAACGAGACGCCGCTGCTGACCATGTCGAGCTTCCTCGGCTCGCTGATCACCTTCGACGAGACCGCGTCGCTGCACCGGCTCGGCGACATCCCGGCGCTGGTGCTGGCGGGCTCGGCCGACATCGTCGTGCCGTTCGCGCACTCGGTGTTGCTCGCCTCCCAGCTCACCAGCGCCGAACTGGTGCGGATCGAGGGCGCGGGCCACAGCGTCATCCTGGAACGCGCCGAGGAGGTCGCGTTGTCGATCGTCGCGCTGGTCAACCGCGCCTCGGGAACGATGACCACACCGGGGCCCGAGTACGCCGCGGCCAGCTGACCCGGCTCGAATGTTCCCCCTGCGGTTGCGAACCGCCGGAGGAGCCCGCACGCTGGAACCATCCCCCGATGATGCGGGCAAGCTATCCGCAAATCTGAGAATCCCGAATCGCACGAGCTTGTTCGGGAATCTTTCTGTACTGTGTTGTAGATCACGTTGTGTGGTGGGTCACACGACTCGGTGGTGTGCGGCCCTGGGGAGATCTCCGGAACCGTAGGTGCCGACCGGGCTCGCACGGCCACCGAAGGAACACAGGAGGTAACGATGACACGCAGCGATATCGCGGAACTGCGCTACGCCGTCAACCAGCTCCGGCAATCCATCGGCGCACTGCGCTCCCACTATGGCGACGCGAAGACGGTGCGACGGCTGGAGAACGACCTCGAACGGCTCGTCATCGACGCCGACGAGTTCGAGCAGGCGCCGCCGCCCGAGGTGACCAGCCGACCGCAGGAGACCATCTACGTCCCGGACAGCAAGTCCGACGAGGCGGCCTGGATGGGCGCGCAGGACGAAGGCCTAGGTTTCCACTCCCGGCCGCGCACGAAATAGCAAACACCCAGCGGTGCTCGTCCGCTGATGCGGGCGAGCACCGTTTCGGTTCACCCTCGGGTGACCCGAAACCGATGCCATTCCCGGCTGCGCGCGACCACCGACCGAACCCGCGCGATGCGGGCGCCTCGTGAAACAGCCTCGCAGGCGGACAGCACGCGATGCGGCGACGACGACCTCCGGCTCACCCCTGGCGCGGCGCACTTCGGCGCGATGGGCGGTCCGGGTGAGCCGTCCGAAATCCGGGACAGCGAATCCCGCGCACGCTGGGGCGGCAAACTCGTTCTCCTGGAAAGGAGTTCGAAAGGTTTGCCGTACCGTCCGAGCGGAGACGCGCGCGAGGCCGCTGTGTGGCGCAAATCACGGGCTGCCACGCGGGTCTGTATTGCCAGGACCGCGCTCGAGCAATAGCTGACGTGTCGTATGGTGCTGAGCATCACATTGGATCGCGGTCGGTATCGATCACCGCCCGCAGACAGATCAGCGAGGCATCCACCTGTGAGTGCCGCACCGACCGCCACCCCGGAGCAGGGGACCGGCGTTTTCAGCAAGACCAGGGCCCGAATCGCCGAGCGAACGCTACGCACCGACCGCTGGTGGGTGCCGCCGCTGTTCACCGTGCTCGGCCTAGCCGCCTTCGTCCTATACGCGGGCATCAGATCGTATGTGCGAACGGCATATTGGGTGCCGGACTACCACTACCTGACGCCGTTCTACTCGCCGTGCCTGAGCACCTCGTGCGTCCCGGGCTCCAGCCACTTCGGTGAACCCTTCGGCGAGCTGCCGATGTGGTTGCCACTGGGCTTCGTCGTGCTGCCCTTCCTGCTCGGCTTCCGTCTGACCTGCTATTACTACCGCAAGGCCTACTACCGCGCGGTGTGGTTCTCCCCGCCCGCCTGCGCCGTGGCCGAACCGCACGGCAAGTACACCGGCGAGACCCGGCTGCCGCTGATCATCCAGAACGCGCACCGCTACTTCTTCTATGTGGCGGTGGTGGTTTCGGTGATCAACACCTACGACGCGGTGATCGCCTTCCACGGCAAGGACGGCGGATTCGGCTTCGGTCTCGGCAACATCGTCCTGCTCGGCAACGTGATCCTGCTGTGGGCCTACACGTTGTCGTGCCACTCGTGCAGGCACATCGCGGGCGGCAGATTGAAGCACTTCTCGGCCCACCCGGTGCGGTACTGGTTCTGGACCCAGGTGTCCAAGCTGAACACCCGTCACATGGCGCTGGCGTGGACAACGCTCGGCACCCTCGTGCTGACCGACTTCTACGTGATGTTGGTGGCCAGCAACACCATTTCGGACCTGCGGTTCATCAACTGACCGCTCGACTCAGGAGTACACGCGGCAATGCCAGAAGTGGAACGGCACAAGTACGACGTCGTCGTTATCGGTGCCGGTGGCGCCGGACTGCGCGCGGTGATCGAGGCCCGCGAACACGGGCTCTCCGTCGCGGTGGTGTGCAAGTCCCTGTTCGGTAAGGCGCACACCGTCATGGCCGAGGGCGGCTGCGCCGCCTCGATGGGCAACGCCAACGAAAAAGACAGTTGGCAAACCCATTTCAAGGACACAATGCGCGGAGGCAAGTTCCTCAACAACTGGCGCATGGCGGAACTGCACGCCCAGGAGGCGCCGGACCGGGTCTGGGAACTGGAGACCTACGGCGCGCTGTTCGACCGGACCGCCGACGGCCGGATCAGCCAGCGCAACTTCGGCGGCCACACCTACCCCCGGCTCGCGCACGTCGGCGACCGCACCGGGCTCGAGATCATCCGCACCATGCAGCAGAAGATCGTCTCGCTGCAGCAGGAGGATCACGCGGAGACCGGCGACTACGAGTCGCGGATCAAGGTGTTCGCCGAGTGCACCATCACCGAGTTGCTCAAGGACGGCGACCGGATCTCCGGCGCGTTCGGCTACTGGCGCGAATCGGGCAAGTTCGTGCTCTTCGAATCGCCCGCGGTGGTGCTGGCGACCGGCGGCATCGGCAAGTCGTACAAGGTCACCTCGAACTCCTGGGAGTACACCGGCGACGGTCACGCGCTCGCGCTGCGGGCCGGGGCGACGCTGATCAACATGGAGTTCCTGCAGTTCCACCCGACCGGCATGGTGTGGCCGCCCAGCGTGAAGGGCATTCTGGTCACCGAGGGCGTGCGCGGCGACGGCGGCGTGCTGAAGAACACCGACGGCAAGCGGTTCATGTTCGACTACATCCCCTCGGTGTTCAAGGGTCAATACGCCGAGAGCGAGGCCGAGGCCGATCAGTGGCTGAAGGACAACGACTCGGCCCGCCGCACACCGGATCTGCTCCCACGCGACGAGGTGGCGCGCGCCATCAACTCGGAGGTCAAGGAGGGCCGCGGCACCCCGCACGGCGGCGTCTACCTCGACATCGCCTCGCGCCTGCCCGCCGACGAGATCCGGCGCCGCCTGCCCTCGATGTACCACCAGTTCAAGGAGCTGGCCGACGTCGACATCACCAAGGAGCCGATGGAAGTCGGGCCGACCTGTCACTACGTGATGGGCGGTATCGAGGTCGACCCGGACACGGGCGCGGCGAAGGTGCCCGGATTGTTCGCGGCGGGTGAATGTTCCGGCGGCATGCACGGCTCGAACCGGCTCGGCGGCAACTCGCTGTCGGACCTGCTGGTCTTCGGTCGCCGGGCTGGGTTGGGCGCGGCGATGTACGTGGAACAGCTGACCGAACAGCCCACGGTGTCCGACGCCGACATCGCCGCGGCGGCGAAAGCCGCTGTCGCGCCGTTCGATCCGCCGGCCGAGGGCGCGGGGGAGAACCCCTACACCCTGCACACCGATCTGCAACAGGCGATGAACGACCTGGTCGGCATCATTCGCAAGGAGCACGAGCTGGAGGAGGCCATCGAACGGCTCGGCGCGCTGCGGGAACGCTTCGCGCACGTCACCGTGGAGGGGCACCGGCAGTTCAATCCCGGCTGGCACCTCGCCATCGACCTGCGCAACATGCTGCTGGTCAGCGAGTGCGTGGCGCAGGCGGCGCTGCTGCGCACCGAGAGCCGCGGCGGGCACACCCGCGACGACTTCCCGTCGATGGACCCGGCCTGGCGCAACAAGCTGCTGGTCTGCGCGATCGAACCGGACGACGCGGCCGAAGCCGTGCCGCGGGTGCGGGTGACGCCGGAGGACCAGGTGCCGATGCGCGACGACCTGCTCGCGCTGTTCGACCTCGCCGAACTCGAAAAATATTACAACTCCGCCGACCTCGCCGAACACCCGGACGGTTTGGTTTCGGCCACAGAAGGTGAGGCGTAGCAATGGGTTACGACGCCGAATTCCGCGTGTGGCGCGGCGATCAGGACGGTGGCGCGCTCGAGGACTTCACCGTCGAGGTGAACGAGGGCGAGGTGGTGCTCGACATCATCCACCGGCTACAGGCCACCCAGGCGCCCGATCTAGCGGTGCGGTGGAACTGCAAGGCGGGTAAGTGCGGTTCCTGCTCCGCGGAGGTGAACGGGCGTCCCCGCCTGCTCTGTATGACCCGCATGTCCACCTTCGAGCCGGACGAGCTGATCACCGTGACGCCGATGCGCACCTTCCCGGTGATCCGCGATCTGGTGACGGACGTGTCGTTCAACTACGAGAAGGCCAGGGAGATCCCGTCGTTCACTCCGGCCCCGGACCTCAAGCCCGGGGATTACCGGATGAGTCAGGTCGATGTGGAGCGCTCGCAGGAGTTCCGCAAGTGCATCGAGTGCTTCCTGTGTCAGAACACCTGTCACGTGGTGCGCGACCACGAGGAGAACAAAGAGGCCTTCGCCGGTCCGCGCTTCCTGATGCGTATCGCCGAGCTCGAGATGCATCCGCTGGACGTGGGCGATCGGCGCGAATTGGCCCAGCAGGACCAGGGTCTCGGCCTGTGCAACATCACCAAGTGCTGCACCGAGGTGTGCCCGGAGCACATCAAGATCACCGACAACGCGCTGATTCCGCTCAAGGAACGGGTCGTCGACAAGCGATACGATCCGCTGGTCTGGTTGGGGAACAAGCTCTTTCGACGCTGACCCGCCGATGTCAACCGGCCGGGTTCACACCCGGCCGGTCGGCGCACCCGTTCACAGCATCGCGACGACGCCGATGGCGACCAGCCACACCAGCACACCGACGAACAAGGCCGACAGCAATGAGCTGGTGAGTACATACACGCCCACCGATGACACCGCGAAAAGCAGCGCGACGATCAGCCATTCCACCCAATCGCCCGGCCGCAACTTCTTGTACCGAGGTGGGGGGTTCTTCAACCCGCGGTCCACGAAATATGGGCTACCCGTTCGCAGCCCAGGTAAACGTGATTCGTTGTCGAATCTGCTCCGTTTCGTGATCTTCGCGCAGAGATGATCACGGCGCCGGATACGCCACGGCCCGGCCGGGCGGGATCGCACGCCGCCGGGCCGGTCCGTCGAACCTCACGGTAGCTCGAACTCCCCGTCGTTCACGCCGGCGGTGAAGGCCGCCCATTCCCCCGGGGTGAAGACGAGCACGTGACCGTCGGGGTCCCCGGCGCTGCGCAGCGCGACATACCCCGCCGGGAGCAGTGCCACCTGCACGCCCTCGGATCCCGCGCCGTTCGCGCCGCGCCACTCGGCAGCGGCCAGATCCACCGCCGCGCCGAGTTTGTCGTTCACGGCTTCGCCAGAGGTGTTCACGGGCGAGCGAATTCGCCGTCCGCGACCCCCGCGGAGAAGGCGTCCCACTCGCTGGGCGTGAAGATCAAGGCCGGGCCCTCCGGGTTCTTGCTGTCGCGGACGCCGACCTGCCCGCCGGGCAGGAAAGCCACTTCCACGCAGTCCCTGCTGCCGGAACGGGTGCTCTTGATCCAAGTCGCCCCGACGAGTTCCGTCCTCATGCCGCACACTCCTTCGCTAACTGCCGAAGCAGATGTCTACTGGGTTGGATGTCCAGCGCAGAGCGCTGGAGGCACTCGTGTGCCAGGTGGTAACGCTCAACATCGGCCGGTCTTTCGAGATAGAGGTCTCCGGTGAAACCCTCTACGTACACCACCGGAGGCTCTACCTGATGTCCCTTGCTGTCGGTGCCGAACCCTAGAACGGTGAACGGACCCGTGGAATCGCCGAGCGGGACGCCGGCCGCGAACGGCAGGATACGCAGGGAGACATTGGGTCTGGTGCTGAAATCGGCAAGATGTCGTAGCTGCGCCGCCATCACTTTCGAGCCACCCACCGCGCGGTGCAATACCGACTCGTGCAACACCACGTCCACGATGGCGGGCGAGACCCTTCGGGTGACCAAGGCTTGCCGCTGTGTGCGCAGCTGGACGCGCCGTTCGATCTCGTCCTCGGTGTCGTCGGGGTAGCAGAGCCGGTTGAGCGCCCTGGTGTAGTCGGGGGTCTGCAGCAGCCCGAGCACGAGTTCGGACTGGTAGGAGCGGAGCTCGCGGGCCGAGGCCTCCAAACCGACATAGACGTCGAAGTTTTCGGGGATCAGGTCGCCGAAGGCGTGCCACCAGCTCTTGACCGCCGCCTGCTGCGCCAGGCCCTTGAGCCCGTCGCACAGCTCGTCGGGGATGCCGTAGATGCGGCACAGCTCCTGGATGTCGATGGTGCGGATGCGGTCGGCCTGGCCCTTCTCCAACCGTTGTAAAGTGCTGGCGCCCCACTCCATCAGGCGGGCGGCCTCGGCGATGGTGAGCCCGGCCTGGGTACGCCAGTCCCTGAGGTATCGGCCCAATTGCCGGCGCGGTAGGGTGGACGAGCCGTTGTCGGAGGCCGCGGGCGTGCGGTGCGTCTCCGCGGCCGCGTGCTCCGAATTCGCTGCTGTTCTCGCCGAACTCGCTGACACAGTACGCTCCGTTCTGTGCTCGGTCTCCTCACCCGAGTCGGTCAGGGGCGCACCCACAAGCTCGGTTCCCCGTGACTTCGCTTGGGCAATAAGGGCAATGGGGCTTCGTGTGGCTCTGCTGTGGCGTTGTCGAACGTCGATCGCGGACTTCCTCGTCCACTATGGAGAATCCTGCCCTCCCGGCTGGATTTCGTGCTGGGAATTCGCGCGAAATCTTTGGATATCCACGAAGGACACCGTGTCGTGGCCGCCTCGATGGTGTGCTGGAAGTGTGCTCGGATCGAGCGCGGCACCGTAAACCGCACGCAGGAACGAGGAGTCATGGCCGTACAAGTCATAGGGTCGTCGTTGATGACCAGCGATCTGACACCGCATCGAGCGCGCAGCGTAGGGCAGGAAGGCTGGGTGGTCTCCTATTTGCCCGGGCGCACCCTCACTTGCGCGCAAGCGGTTGCGGCGCTGCGGGTTGCCGAGGTGGTGCCAAGCCTCCTCGACACCGTCGGCGAGCTGGCCGACGAGGTGGGGCTCACCGCGCTCGAGGCGGTCGGCATGGCGGTGCGCCTCGCTCCGTGGGACGAACGGCCCGCACCACGGCGCTCCCGACTATTCGGCTCCGACCGCGAGCGGGTTGGGGTCGCCTGATGCAACTGACGAATCTGAACATGCACGTCGCCGGTCTGCTGGTCTGCGGTCGCGACCCCGGCGTGATGACCGACGAACAGGCGCACGCGGCAATGCAATTGCACATCGACTGCACCGTCGACCAGTGCCTGGTGCGCCGCCGGGCCCGTACCACCCTGGTCGAATCGGGCAAATGCGTCTTGGACGAGCGGGCACTGCAATTGTGAACTCGACTGAATGTCACCTTCACCGCTTGAAACCGCCCCGACCGACCGAAGGTGACCTTCAGTGCCAGGTGTGATCGGTGAGCGGGGTGCGCGGGCCGAATTTCGGCTTGTGCGCTTGGCCGCTGATCTCCAGCAGCCGGATGGCCCGGTAGCGGTGCGGGCGAAGGGGTTCGAGGTACTCGACCATCGCCTCGTCGTCGATCGGGCGTCCGAGCAGAGTCCAGCCGACCACGGCGGCCAAGTGGTAGTCGCCGACCGAGAGCGCGTCGGCGTCGCCGTAGGCGCGTTGGGCGGTCTCGGCGGCCGTCCACACGCCGATGCCCGGCACCGAGCACAGCCGCCGCGCCGCCTCGGCCGGATCCTGATCGGCGGTGCGCTCCAGCGATTCCGCGAGCCGCGCCGCGCGCACGATGGTCTGCGCGCGTTGCGGTCCGACGTTCGCGCGGTGGTAGGTCCAGGACGGAATACGCCGCCAGGTCTCGGCATCCGGGGGTAGGCGCAGCCCGTCCGGCGCGGGGCCCGGTGCGGGCTCGCCGAACTCGCGCACCAGTTTTCGCCAGGAGGCGCGCGCCGAGATGGTGTGCACCTTCTGCTCGAGCACGGCGGGCACCAGCGATTCCAGGACCAGGCCGGTACGCAGCATGCGCAGGCCGGGGAAGCGGCGGTGCGCCTCGGCCAGCTTGGGGTGCTCGGGAGCGAAGCCGGACAGGTCCTCGTCCAGGCACAGCATGTGATCCAGCCGGTCGAGGAATTCGGCCGCGCCCGCACCCCAGGCCTGCGCCCGCACCGAACACCGATCGATTTGGACGAGCCGATAGGTCACCGGACCGCTCGGCATCCGGGAAGCGCGCCAGTGTGCGCCGTCGGCGGTGACCCGATGGCAGGGGTCGCCGGTGCCGCGGCGCAGCGGCGCGAGGGTGTGCGCCAGATCGATCGGCCGGTCGGACGTCACCGTTCGAGCCAGGCCGGACCGCGCGGCCGTTGCCATCTGTTCGCGCACGGATCCATTCTCCGCGCCTCCGGTGCGGCGGGCGCACCCGGCCCGGTCGAAACTGTGACAACCAGGATGGATGCGCCAATCACCTTGTCGTCGAACATATTTCCGTCGCGGGCGGCCGCACGAAGATTTGATCGAGCGACCGAGCTCGATATAACCTCTCATAACTTTCATTGTTGTAATTCGCACCGCGAAACAATCTGCACGCCAATCGGTTTGCGACGTTCACGGTGCCGGGAGGGTACGGAAATCATGCGTCTGACCACCAAGAAATTCGGCCGTAAGGCTCTCGTCGCCGCATTGCCGCTGGCTGTCGCGGTGACCTTCGCGGGCGCGGGAGCGGCTTCTGCCGACGCCTCGAGCATCGCCCCGCAGTCGTCCGCAGCCGTGCAGGTGGTCGAGGCTTCGCAGACTCTGGACACGATCCAGCAGGTGATCCCGGTCGCCGCGCAGCCCGCGGCCGCGGATATCGCACAGCCGGTCACCCCGGAGGTGGCTCAGCCGGTGGCGGCCGCGGTTCCGCAGGACATCGCCACCAACCCCAATGCGGCCAACCACGATCCGCTGGCCAATGGTGCGGCAGCGGGCGGAATCGCCGGGGCCGTGTTCGGAGCCGTGGTCTGCGGCGCCACCATCATCGGGATTCCCTTCATTCCGCTGTGCGCGCTCGGTTCCGGTTTCCAGGGCGCCGTGATCGGTTTGATCGTCGGCGCGATCGCCCCGGACGTCATTCCGCAGGTCCTGCCGTGATCCCTCGGGGATGAACGATTCCGGTTTCGGACGCACGCCACGGTGCCCTGGACCGCGTGTTCCGTAGCCTTGATCACTCGCCCATGAGGAATTGCGCCAGGTGCATTCCTGGGCGTCCTGTCAGCTGGGCGCTCTGGCAGCGACAGGAGAAACCGTCGGCGAGGAATATCGCGTCGTCGGGCGCCTCGCGCAGCGCGGGAAGCAAGCCGTTGGCGGCCACCGCGACCGAAATGTCGTAGTGGCCTTTCTGCATGCCGAAATTGCCCGCGAGGCCGCAGCATCCGGTGATCTCCGTCACCTGTGCTCCCGTGCTGGTCAGAATTCGGCGATCGGCGGCGAAGCCGAGCACCGAATGTTGGTGGCAATGCGGCTGGACGACCACTCGGCTGTTCGGCCGTCGCGGCGGATGCCAGTCCGGGTGGTCGAGCAGGAACTCCGCGAGCGTGCGGACGGCCGCCGCGGTGGGAGCGGCGCGCGGGTCGTCGGCGAGGAGTTCGGGGAGGTCGGCGCGCAGGACCGCGGTGCACGAGGGTTCCAGGCCGATGACGATGCCGCCCGCGCGGACGTGCTCGTCCAGCTCGGTGAGGGTGGCGCGGAGTTTTGCTCGCGCGCCGTCGAGTTGACCGGTGCTGATCCAGGTCAGGCCGCAGCACACTCGTCGCCGGGGGATGCGCACGCGGTGGCCGAGCGATTCGATCAAGGTGACGGCGGCTTGGGCGATGTCAGGGTCGAAGGCGTCGGTGAAGGTGTCGATCCAGAGGAGAACGTCGGCTGGGGCACCGGCTGATGTGGTGCTCAGAGGGTTGAGGGTGGGGGGCGGCGGTTCGGGCGACAGCAGCGCTCGGGCGCGTTCGGTGCGGCGGAAGGGGCGGTCGGCCAGGCGGGGGATTTCGCGGCGCGGGTCGATGCCCGCCGCGCGCAGGCCGATTCGGCGCAACCAGTCGATACCGGCGATCGCGTTGGCGGCGCGCGGGATTCGGCTGGCGGGGCGGAGCCAGCGGGGGAGCCAGCCGAGGGCGTAGTGGTCGAGTGGGCGCGGTCTGCGGCGGTAGCGGCGGTACATGGCCTCGGCCTTGTAGGTCGCCATGTCGACGCCCGCGGGGCAGTCGGAGCGGCAGGCCTTGCAGGAAAGGCACAGGTCGAGCGACTCGGCGACGGCGGGCGCGGACCAGGGCAGCTCGCCGCGCACCACCTCTTGCAAGACGCGGGCGCGGCCGCGGGTGCTGTCCTTCTCGTCGGCGGTGGCGAGGTACGAGGGGCACATGAAACCGCCCGCCGCCGAGCTGTCGGCGCGGCACTTCCCGACACCGACGCACCGATGTACCGCGGTGCCGATGTCGCCGTCGTCGTGCGGGAAGGCGAAGCCGCCCGCGCCGGGAAGCAGCGGCAGGCCGGCGACGCGCAGGTCGGCGTCGACGGGGCGTGGCTCGACGAGCACGCCGGGGTTGAGCACGTCGTCGGGGTCGAACAGCGCCTTGTATCCGGCGAAGGCCGCGAGCGCGTCGGGGGAGTACATCACCGAGAGCAGTTCGGAGCGTGCTCGCCCGTCGCCGTGCTCGCCGGACAGCGAACCGCCGTATCGCACCACGAGTTCGGCGGCGTCGAACACGAAGGCGCGGAAGCGTTGCGGCGCTTCGGTGATCGGCAGGTCGAGGCGCACGTGGATGCAGCCGTCGCCGAGGTGGCCGTAGAGCAGGCCGTCCACTCCGTGCTGCGCGGTGAGTTCGGCGAAATCGCGCAGGTACGCGCCGAGGTGCTCGGGCGGAACGGCGGAATCCTCCCAGCCGGGCCAGGCAGGCTTGCCGTCGGTGGTGCGTCCGGCGAGGCCCGCGCCGTCCGCGCGGATGCGCCAGAGCGCCGCGACCGCCGCGGTGTCGGTGACGATGCGGGCGTCCAGCGCGTGCGTGGTCCGGCACAGCCGCTCGGCCACCGCGAGCGCCTCCGCCGCGCTCGCGCCCGTGGTCTCCACGAACAGCCAACCGTCGCCGCGCGGCAGCTCGGGCACCGTGCCGCGGTGCGTGCGAACGACGTCGACCAGGCGGGCGTCGATGCCCTCGACCGCGATCGGCGCGCACGCCATGACAGCGGCGACATCGTCGGCCGCGGTCGCGATGTCCGGGTAGCCGAGCACCGTGAGCACGGTGGCGCGCGGCAATTCGACCAGTTCGACCTCCGCGTCGAGCAGCAACCCGCAGGTGCCCTCGCTACCGACGAACGACTTGGCGAGGGCCGAACCGCGTTCCGGCAGCAGGTGTTCCAGTCCGTAGCCGGACGCCTGCCGTTCGAAGCGGCCGAGCTCGGTGCGCAGTACCGCGAGGTTGGACCTGGTGAACTCGGGCAGGCCCGGCACCGCGGCGAGATCGTCCGCGAGGACGCGCTCGGTTCCGGTTCCGTCCAGAACGCGCAGCTCGCGCACAGTGTCGGAGGTACGGCCCCACGCGACGGCGCGC
Source organism: Nocardia sp. NPDC050713 (assembly GCF_040654315.1). Classification (NCBI taxonomy): domain Bacteria; kingdom Bacillati; phylum Actinomycetota; class Actinomycetes; order Mycobacteriales; family Nocardiaceae; genus Nocardia; species Nocardia sp. NPDC050713. Next base: position 54,330 of record NZ_JBFAHS010000001.1, read on the forward strand.
GGACCGCAGGCGTTGTTGCCGATCATGCCGCCGAGGGTGCAGCGGTTCTGCGTGGAGGGATCGGGGCCGAGCCGCAATCCGTGCGGCCGAGCCGCCGCCTGCAATGCCGACAGCACCACGCCCGGCTGCACCCGCGCGGTTCGACGGTCCGGATCGATGTGCACGATGCGGTTCATGTGCCTGCTGAAGTCGAGCACGAGGCCGGGGCCGATCGCGTTGCCCGCCACCGAGGTTCCCGCGCCGCGGGCGGTGACCGGCAGGCCGTGTTCGCGGGCGAAGTTCAGGGTTTCGGCGACGTCGGAGTCGGTGCGGGGGAAGACGACGGCGGTCGGCGGCACGCGATAGTTCGACGCGTCGGAGGAGTACTCCGCGCGCCGCCGCGGTGACGCGTCGACCTCACCGTCGACCCGTCCGCGCAGCGCCGCCAGCATCCGCTCCTCGGTCACGATGTCAGCCTAGGGCGTACCTCCGCCTTCGGTCCGGCCGTGCGCGGGCTTTCGACGGACACGTCCGGCAGCGGTCTTCGGGCGTCCAACGGCTATGCGCGGACTGAGATCGGGACTTCGCGCGGCAGCCCTCGGCGGGGACCATCGACCGCTGTCGGACGGTGATCAGTCGACCCGACGCGAGGCGGTTGCCACGGAGCGGGCTTGGCCGAGGAGTCGGGCCAGACGCCGAGCGAGCATCGGGCGCATGGCAGCCGGTCGATCTTCGAAGCGGGAACCCCGCCGCTGATCGGCCACTTTGTTCGCTCGCGGCGGAATCCACGGCCGCCACGGAACGACTTGCCCTCAACCTTTGTTGAGGTCCTAGTGTCGGTGACCAGGAGTTGGATGGCGGGGGTCGAGAGGGAGCGATCGTGAGTATCGAATCGGTGGCGTGGAGCCAGATGTATCGGCGGATGAACGCGCCCGACGAACAGCGCCCGTTCAGTCTCGCCACCGCGAAGCGCATCCTGCGGTTCGCCGCGCCGCATCGGCGGCGGATCGCGGTGTTCCTGGTGTTCAGCGTGGTCTCGGCGCTGCTCGCGGTGGCGACGCCGGTGCTGGCGGGCCGCGTGGTGAACGACATCGTCGGCGGGGCCGCGCCGCGCATGGTGGTGACCGTGGCGGCGATCATCGGCGTGCTCGCCGTGTTGGACGCGGCGCTCGGGCTAGGCATCCGCTGGCTCTCCTCGCGGATCGGCGAGGGTCTGATCCTCGACCTGCGCCGCGCGGTGTTCGACCACGTGCAGCGGATGCCGATCGCCTTCTTCACCCGCACCAGGACCGGCGCGCTGGTGAGCAGGCTGAACAACGACGTGATCGGCGCGCAGCGGGCCTTCAGCGACACCCTGTCCGGCGTCGTCGCGAACCTGGTCACGCTGGCGCTCACGCTCGCCGTGATGCTCAGCATCTCCTGGCGGATCACGCTGCTCGCGCTGGTGCTGCTTCCGGTGTTCGTTGTTCCGGCGCGGCGGATGGGCAACCGGCTGGCCGGGTTGCAGCGCGAGGCCGCGCGGCTGAACGCGGCCATGAGCACGCAGATGACCGAGCGGTTCTCCGCGCCGGGCGCCACGCTGGTGAAATTGTTCGGCCGCCCCGAGCAGGAGTCCGACGAGTTCGCGCTGCGGGCGCGGCGAGTGCGCGACATCGGCGTGCGCACCGCGATGTTGCAGACGGTGTTCGTCACCTCTTTGACGCTGGTCTCGGCCCTGGCGGTCGCTCTGGTCTACGGACTCGGCGGCTGGTACGCGCTGCGCGGGCAGTTGGACGCGGGCGCGGTGGTGGCGCTCTCGCTGCTGCTGACCAGGCTGTACACGCCGCTGACCGCGCTGGCCAGTGCGCGGATGGAGATCATGGCCGCGCTGGTGAGTTTCGAGCGGGTCTTCGAGGTGCTCGACCTGCGCCCGCTGATCGAGGACGCGCCCGACGCGATCGCGGTGCCGGAGGGTCCGGTCGCGGTGGAGTTGGACGACGTCACCTTCGCGTACCCGTCGGCGGACAAGGTGTCGCTGGCCTCGCTGGAGGAGGTCGCGACGCTGGACACCAGGGGTGGGGTCGACGTGCTGCACAATGTGTCGCTGCGCGCCGAGCCCGGTCAGCTGGTGGCGCTGGTCGGCTCCTCCGGAGCGGGGAAATCCACCATCGCCCAATTGGTTTCGCGCCTGTACGACGTGGACGGCGGCGCGGTCCGGCTCAACGGCGCCGACGTGCGGCAGATCGGCGCGCGCTCGCTACGCGAGACGGTCGGCCTCGTCACCCAGGACGGGCACCTGTTCCACGACACGATCCGCGCCAACCTGCTGCTGGCCCGACCGGAGGCGACCGAGCCCGAGCTGTGGGACGCGCTGCGCCGGGCCCGCCTGCACGATCTGATCGCCGGACTACCGGACGGCCTGGACACCGTGGTCGGCGAGCGCGGTTACCGCCTCTCCGGCGGCGAGCGCCAGCGCCTGACCATCGCCCGATTGCTGCTGAAGCAACCGCGCGTCGTCATTTTGGACGAGGCGACCGCCTCGCTCGACTCGACCTCCGAAGCGGCTGTGCAAGAAGCCCTTTCGGAAGCGCTGGAGGGTCGCACCGCCCTGGTGATCGCCCACCGCCTCTCCACGATCCGCGCCGCCGACCAGATCCTGGTCCTGGAAGACGGCCGTGTCGTCGAGCGCGGCACCCACACCCAACTACTGGCCGCCGAAGGCCGCTACGCCGAGCTCTACCGCACCCAGTTCGCCGACGAGCCGGTCACCGTCGCAGCCTGACCCACACCCGAAGGCCGCGCCGAACCAACCGGCGCGGGGAGACCTCGGCGCGGCCGGTCGGGTCAGAATTCGCCTGCGACGCCGAGGACGGTTCGACCGGAGTGGTTTCCGCTCTTGATGCTGCGCAGGACGGATTCCACTTCGGTGATCGGGGCGTAGTTCTCGAGGGTCGAGAGGTGTTGGGGGCGTAGGTCTTTGCCGAGACGGGACCACAGTTCGCGGCGCTTCTCGATCGGGAGGTTGACCGAGTCGATGCCGAGCAGGGCGACGCCGCGCAGGATGAACGGCATGACGGTGGTGGGGAGGTCGTGGCCGCCGGTGAGGCCGCTGGCCGCGACCGCGCCGCCGTAGCCGATGCAACTGAGCACGTAGGCCAGCGACTTGCCGCCGACGCTGTCGACCGCGCCCGCCCACTGCGCCTTGGACAGCGGGCGCAGCTTCGCCTCGGGATCCTCGGGCAGGCGGCCGATCACCTCGTTGGCGCCGAGTTCGGAGAGCAGATCGCCCGCGTCCTTCTTGCCGGTGGAGGCGATGACCTCGAAGCCGAGGCCGGACAGGATGTCCACGGCCACGCTGCCGACGCCGCCGGTCGCGCCGGTCACCAGAATCGCGCCGTCGTCGGGGGTGAGGCCGCGGTCGAGCAGGGCCTGCACGCTCAGTGCCGCGGTGAAACCGGCGGTGCCGAGGGCGGCGGCGTCGCGGGTGCTCAACCCGTCCAGCTTCACCACCCACTCGTCGGGCACCCTGGCGTATTCGGCGAAGCCGCCGTTGCGCGAGACGCCGATCTCGTAGCCGTGCGCGACGACCTGGTCGCCCGGCGCGAAATCGTCGGATTCGGAGGAGACGACCTCGCCGGTGATGTCGATGCCGGGCACGATCGGGTAGTTGCGGACCACACCGCCGCCCGGCGTGATGGCGAGTCCGTCCTTGAAGTTGGCGCTCGAGTAATGCACCTTGATCGTCACGGTGCCCTGGCCGAGAAATTCCTCGTCGACCTGCTGCCGCGTCAACACGATCCCGCTGTCCGATTCGTGTGCCACCATCGCCCAGAACTCCATGCGGACGAGCATACGAGGATCGGGCGGCGCTCGAGGGGGCTCCGCGAGGGCCGCCCGTTGACCCGCGCGGCGTTCCTCCTCCCGGGCGACACGGAGGCTCCGGGACCGGCCCGCTACCGGTGCTGGCTGAGCGCGACTACTCCTCGGGCACGAACTCCAGCCGCACGCCGAGCAGACGGACGGGGCGGTCCAGGTCGAAGCGGTCGATGATGCGCAGCGCGGTCTCGGTGATGGTCGCGATGTCGGCGGTCGGCTTCGGGAGTTTGGCCTGTTTGCTGCTGGTGTAGAAGGTCTTGGTCCGCACGGTGACCGCGACCCGGATGCTGATCCGGCCCACCTCGGCCATCTCCTCGGCGACCTCGGTCGCGATGCGCGCCACCTGCGCGCGGATCTCGGCGGGATCGGTGAGATCGTGCGGGAAGGTCTCGGACTTGCTGCGGCCCACCGGGATTCGCGGCTCGGTGGTCACTTCGGTGTCGCCCTTGCCGTGGCCGAGCACCCACAGGTAGGGGCCGGTGGTCGGGCCGAACGCCTCGGCGAGGCGGTGGCGGTCGGCCGCCATCAGGTCGGCGACGGTGTGGATGCCGAGGTCGGCGAGGCGGGCGGCGATGCGGCTGCCGATGCCCCACAGCGCATCGGTGGGACGGTGCGCCATGACCTCGGTCCAGTTGGCGGCGGTCAACCGGAACATGCCCGCGGCGGCGCCCACGCCTGGCGCGTCCGAGGACTTGCCCGCGGACTTGGCGAAGCCGGTGGCGAGCTTGGCGGTGAGCTTGTTGTCGCCGATGCCGATGGAGCAGGTCAGGTCCAGTTCGGCGATGGCGCCGCGGATTTCGCGGGCGAGCAGTTCGGGATCGTCGGTGTCGGCAGCAAGGAACGCCTCGTCCCAGCCCCACACTTCGACCTGGCCGGGGAACGTGCGCAACAGCGCCATGATCTCCTCGGAAGCCTCCTCGTAGGCGGCCATGTCGAGCGGCAGGAAGACGCCGTCCGGACATTTGCGCAGTGCGCTGCGCAGCGCCATGCCCGCGCGCACACCGTAGGCACGAGCGGGATACGACGCGCAGGTCACGACCTTGCGCGGCTCGTTCGGGTCGCCGTGGCCGCCGACGATGACCGGCTTGCCGCGCAGTTCCGGGTGGCGGCGGAACTCCACCGCCGCCTGGAACTGGTCGAGATCGACGTGCAACAGCCATCTGGCCACCTCTCCGTCATACCGCACGGGTATGACGGAAGCAGGTGGACGTGTTGCGCTGACCGGAGAACAGAACTAAATTCTGGTTATGAAGATCCGAGATCGGTTGCTGCTGGCGGCCGAGCGCCAGTTCGCCGAGCACGGAGCGCTGGACGCGACGCTCGCGCAGATCCGCGAGGCGGCCGGAGCGAGCGTCGGCGCGCTCTACCACCACTTCCCCGACAAGGCGGATCTGTATCGGCAGGTGTGGGCGCACGCGCTGACCGACTATCAGCAGCACTTCTGGGTGGTGGTCGGCCAGAGCACCGACGCGCGCGAGGGCATCACGGCGGGCGTGCGGGAGCATCTGCGCTGGGTGACCGAAAACCAGCACCGCGCAAAGGTTCTCACTTCGGCGCGGCCGCCCGGCGTGCGCGAGAGCGAAACCAACCGCACCTTCATGACCGACATCGCGCGCTGGTACCGCACCCACGCGTCCTACGGCGCGGTGCGCGCACTGGATCTGGATCTCGTCTACGCACTATGGCTCGGCCCCGCGCAGGAGTATTCGCGGCAGTGGCTGGGCGGCGACATCCGCATCGCGCCGACGCAGGTCGGCGCGGAACTCGCCGAGGCGGCCTGGCTCGCCCTCGACGCCGGATCGACATCGAAAAGAACGGAGCGGCAATGACCGTCGGCACCACAGCACTCGACCTCGACTTGGCCAAACAGGTCCTGACCGCGCAACCCTTCGCGAATCTGGTCGGCTCCGAACTCACCCGATTCGGCGACGGCGCCGCGACTCTCGTCATCCCGATCCGCCAGGAACTCGGCCAGCAGTTCGGCTTCGTCCACGGCGGCGTCCTCGCCTACGCGGCCGACAACGCCCTCACTTTCGCCGCCGGAACCGTACTCGGCGCGAACGTGCTGACCGGCGGGTTCACCATCACCTATCTGCGCCCCGCCGCGGGGGTGCGATTGCGAGCGGAGGCTTCGGTCACGGCGTCCACGCGACGCCAAGCCGTGGTCAGCTGCGAGATCTACGCGGAATCCGAGGACGGGGAACCGGTGCTGTGCGCTGTCGCGCAGGGAACCACTCGCAGCGTCGAAAGGCAACTCGGCGACGCTTGATCGGGTTCACAGAGACGGTGGCGCATAGGGTTCACACGCCTCACATAGGCGGTGCCTATGTGAGGCGTGTACAGCATGTGTGGCACTAGTCAGGGGTGATGGCCGGGTGCGGTTTCCCGTGCCCGGCCCGGATCCGGACTCACGCGGTGGCGGCGAAGGCAGGACGGTTCAACGACTCCTCCACCACCGGCTCGATGGCGTAGGCCAGGATCTGCGCGACGTCCGCCACCGGCCGAACATCCAGCGCCGCAAGCACTTCAGCGGGCACCTCGTCCAGATCCGGCTCGTTACGCGCCGGAATGAACACGGTCTTCAACCCGGCTCGCTGCGCGGCGAGCAGCTTCTGCTTCACGCCGCCGATCGGCAGGACCCGCCCGTTCAGCGTGACCTCACCGGTCATGCCGACATCCGAGCGCACCTGGCGGCCGAGTGCCAGCGACACCAGGGCGGTGACCATGGTGACGCCCGCGGACGGACCGTCCTTGGGCACCGCGCCCGCCGGGAAGTGGATGTGGATGTTGCGGTCGAGCACCGACGGTTCGATGCCGATCTCCTCCAGGTGCGAGCGCACGTAGGTCAGCGCGATCTGCGCCGATTCCTTCATGACGTCGCCCAGCTGGCCGGTCAGGGTCAGTGAGCGCTCGCCCTCGGCCGCGTTGGCCTCGATGTAGAGGACGTCGCCGCCCGCGCCGGTCACGGCAAGGCCGGTCGCCACACCGGGGACCGCGGTCCGCTCCACCGAATCCGGGGTGAAGCGGGGACGGCCGAGGTAATCCTTCAGATCGCCGAGACCGATGGTGAGTCGGCCGGAAGAGATCGTCGCCGGCAGGTCGTAGCCGAGCTCGGGGTCGTAGCCCAAGCCGATGTCGGACACCGTTGCGCCGGAGCCGGCTTCGTCCTCCGAGAGCCGAGTCGCCGCTTTACGCAACGCCTTCGCGATCAGGCGCTCCATCTGCCGAACGCCCGCTTCCCTGGTGTAGTTCGCCGCGATCTCGCGCAGCGCCTCCTCGGTGATCGAAACCTCCTCGGCGGTCAGCGCGTTGCGCTCGAGCTGGCGCGGGATCAGGAAGTCGCGGGCGATCGCGACCTTGTCGGCCTCGGTGTAGCCGTCGACCGTGATCAGCTCCATGCGGTCCAGCAGCGGACCGGGGATGGTCTCCATGACGTTGGCCGTCGCGATGAACAGCACGTCGGACAGGTCGAGATCCAGATCCAGGTAGTGGTCGCGGAAGGTGTGGTTCTGCGCCGGATCGAGCACCTCGAGCAGGGCCGCCGCCGGGTCGCCGCGGAAATCGGAGCCGACCTTGTCGATCTCGTCGAGCAGCACGACCGGGTTCATCGAACCCGCCTCCTTCATGGCGCGCACGATGCGGCCGGGCAGGGCGCCGACGTAGGTGCGGCGGTGACCGCGGATCTCGGCCTCGTCGCGCACGCCGCCCAAAGCGACGCGAACGAACTTGCGCCCCAACGCCCGAGCGACGGACTCGCCCAGCGAGGTCTTGCCGACACCGGGCGGACCGACCAGGACCAGCACCGCGCCGGAACCGCGTCCGCCGACGACCTCCAGCCCGCGCTGCGCGCGCCGGGCTCGCACCGCGAGGTATTCGACCATGCGGTCCTTGACTTCGTCCAGGCCGTGGTGATCGGCGTCCAGGACCGCGCGGGCGGCGGAGACATCGGTGGAGTCGGTGGTCTTCTCGTTCCACGGCAGCTCCAGCACGGTGTCCAGCCAGGTCCGGATCCAGCCGGATTCCGGGCTCTGATCGCTGGACCGCTCCAGCCTGCCGACCTCGCGCAGCGCCGCCTCGCGGACGGACTCGGGCAGATCGGCCTGCTCGACGCGGGTGCGGAAGCCCTCGGCGCCATCCGGCTCGTCCTCGCCGAGCTCCTTGCGAATGGCGTTGAGCTGCTGGCGAAGCAGGAACTCGCGCTGGCTCTTCTCCACGTTCTCGCGGACCTCGTCACTGATCTTCTCGGTGACCTCGGCCTCGGCGATGTGCGCCTTGGTCCACTCGATGAGGGTGGTCAGGCGCTTGGCGACCTCGGGAGTCTCGAGCAGTTCGCGCTTCTGCTCGGGGGTCAGGTATGGCGCGTAGCCCGCGGTGTCGGCGATCGCCGACGGGTCGGTCAGCTGGTTGACCGCGTCGATGATCTGCCAGGCCTCGCGGCGCTGCAACACCGAGACGACAAGCTTCTTGTATTCGGCGGCCAGCTCCTTGGTCCGCCCGTCCGGCGCCGGATTCTCGACCGGCTCGGCCTCGACCCACAGCGCGGCGCCCGGCCCGGTGACACCGTGGCCGATCTTGGCTCGCCGCTCCGCCTTCAGGACCGCCGCGGGCGCTCCACCGCGCATCCGGCCGACCTGTTCGATGGTCGCGACGACGCCGTAGGAGGCATAGCCCTCGGTCAGTCGCGGCGCGAGCAGCACCGCCTCGGTCTTGGCGGCGCGCGCGGCGTCGATCGCGGCCTGCGCCGATTCGTCCAGTTCGATGGGCACGACCATGCCCGGCAGCACGATCGGATCGGTCAGGAACAGCACCGGCAGATTCTGAGGTGTAGTCACGTCTTCGACCCTTCCAAAGGTTGAGCGATGCCTACTCAACCCCACCCGTTCCGTCTTTGTTCCGCCCTTCCTGGACGTTCGCTCAGAGCGAAGGAAGGGCCGTCTGTGACAGTTCCCGCTGCCGCGTTGACACCCTCGCAATCGCAATGAGAATGTGGGGGCCACTACAGCTCGCGGCACTAAGGGGATCCCAGGATGACCACTCTCGCCTCCGGGGTGTTCATCGACTGGGAAGAGCTCACCGGCCAGACGAAGTTCGTCGTCGACCTGGTCACTTTCCCGATTTTCAGCGCGCTCGCGGGCTGGCTGACCAACTGGACCGGCGTGCTGATGCTCTTCTGGCCGGTACAGTTCCGCGGCGTCCGCGTGCCGGGCCTGCATGTGCTGTACCCGTACCTGCCGCGGCGGGTGCAGGTGCTGCCGACCTTCTCCGGCGACGGGCGCCGACTCGGCTTCCAAGGCTTCATTCCGGCGCGCGCGGAGAAGATGGCGAGCATCTGCGTCGACAAGGCGCTGATGCGGATCGGCAGTCCCAGGGATTTCATCCACGAACTCGACCTGGACGGCATCGCCGACTACATCGCCGAGCTGGCGCGCAAGCAGGTGCAGCCGCTGGTCGACGAGGTGATGTACCGGGAGAACCCGGACCTGTGGCGCTCGGTGCCACGGCAGATGCGACAGGTCATCTACCAGCGGGTGGACCGGCAGCTGCCGAAGCTGTGCCGGCGGGCCTTCGATTCGCTCGGCGACAACATCGATCAGCTCATCGACATCAAGAGCTTCGTCATCCGCTACCTGCGCGAGAACCCGTACATCCTCAAAGATCTCACCACCACCATCGCGGCCCCCGAGCTGAAGTTCATGGTGCGCATCGGTTTCCTCGGCGCGCCGTTCGGCCTGCTGATGGCGCTGTATCTGCACGTGCACGACCGCATTCCGGTGCTCGGTTGGGTACCCGCCTGGGTGATCGTGCTGCTCAGCGCGGCGGCGATCGGCGTCGTCGTGAACGTTATCGCGGTGAAGATGGTCTTCGAGCCGGGCGATCCGCAGCCGAGGTACAAGTACCTGTGGCGCCAGGCCCTGCTGGCCAAGCGCCAGCCGCAGGCCGCGACCGACCTCGCGCGCATCCTGGCCTACCAGGTGCTCACGCTGCCGAACCTGGCCTCGGAACTGCTCGACGGACCGAACGGCGACAAGACCCGCCAGCTCGTCGAGCGGCTGATCTCGGAGGAGATTCACCGTCAGCTCGGGCCGACGCACTCGATGGTGCGCGCCGCGTTCGGCAAGCGGCAGTTCGACAATCTGAAGGTCGGCGCGGCGGGTGCCGCGGTCGCGTTGGCGCCGAGCATGATCGAGGACGAGGAGTTCGCGCGCGAGCAGGCGAAGAAGATCGACGAGTTCGCCGCGCGCAAGTTGCAGCAGCTGAGCCCGGGCGAGTTCATGGAGATGTTCTACGCCTCGGTGGAGCAGGACGCCTGGCTGCTGTACCTGCACGGCGCGGTGCTCGGGCTGGCCGTCGGCGCGGCCCACCTGGTGCTTTTCGGCTGGTAGGTCGCGCCGGAAATACAAGCACGCGTGCTTGCATTTTTTCCGCACCGCTGCGATGCTTGGTCATACCAGGCACACGCGGCGGTGTGCCCGCGATCGGCAAGGGAACTCATGGCTGACCTCGAGGCGCTGCTCGGCGATTTCGGCGACGAATGCGCGGACCTGGAACGACTTGTCGCCCCGCTGGCCCCCGCGGAGTGGGCACGGCCGACGCCCGCGCCCGGCTGGAGCATCGCCCATCAGATCGGGCACCTGACCTGGACCGACGAGATCGCGTCCGTCGCGGCCTCCGATGCCGACGAGTTCGCGAAACAGGTCGCCGCCGCCGCGCCCAAGGCGCTGACTTTCGTCGACGAGGCGGCCGAGGAAGCCGCCGCGGCCCCGCCCGCCGAGCTGCTCGAGCGCTGGCGCGCCGGACGCAAGACCCTGATCGAGGCGCTGCGCGCCGTGCCGGCCGGGACCAAGCTGCCGTGGTTCGGCCCGCCGATGAGCCCGGCCTCGATGATCACCGCGCGGCTCATGGAGACCTGGGCGCACGGTCAGGACGTCGCCGACGCGCTCGGCGTGCCGCGCGAACCGACCGCGCGGTTGCGCAGCGTGGCTCATCTCGGCGTACGGACCAGGAACTTCGCCTATTCGGTGCGGGGCAAGACGGCGCCCGCCGAGGAATTCCGCGTCGAGCTCACAGCGCCGGACGGCACGATGTGGACCTGGGGTCCGGAGGACGCGGCGCAGCGGGTGACCGGGCCCGCGCTGGACTTCTGCCTGCTCGTCACCCAGCGTCGCCATCCCGACGACCTGGCGGTACGCGCCGACGGCACGGATGCGCAGGAGTGGTTGACGATCGCCCAGGTCTTCGCGGGACCGTCCGGGGAGGGCAGGGCCGCAGGGCAATTCGCCTGATCACCGCCGAAATGGCAGGCAGCCCGGCCGGACACCGTCCGACCGGGCTTCACCCGACCCGATCCGAAAATTCGGGAGCGGGCGAGCGCCACACTTGGGTGCGCCGTTCGCGTCGACGGCCGGACGCCGTTGGCCGGGTGTCTAAGAGTGGCAGTCGAGAATGACGCTCGCCAGCTAAGCGATTTTTACCCTCTCTTCAGATGCCGGAAACATCCGTAGGGCGGTCTATTGTGATCCTGCTCGCACGGATGCCGTCCAAGATCGCGGAGCGTCGTAACCTGGACAGGCGTTCGGCTTTCAACGATGCGGGCCGACGACGCGAGGGGAGTCGGGGCGGAGGGAAAGGAACGCATCGTGACGGCACACAAACCTGCTCAGATCGTGCGTCATACCGCGATCGTGTTGGCCGGTGCGGCCAGCCTCAGTCTCACCTTCGTCGCAGGCTCGTACATCGGGAACCAGATGGCCGACACCCAGTCCGCAGGCGCCGGGCAAGCCGCGCCGCCGCCCGCGCCCGTCGTCGAGCCCTTCGCGCCGCGTCCGGGCCCACGAACCGTCGACACCTTGCTGGCCGGTGAGACGCACGCGCTGCCGTCGCCCTACCAGGCGTCCGTCTTTCCCGCGAAAGTCCTTGTGCCGCAACCAGATCCAGCTGCCACCCCGCAGCGACCCGCCGGGGTCGGCGGGCGTTTGGGCCTCGGTAACGCCTACGTCGGCGCGCAGGTCGCCCCGGTCCGCACCGGCACCGTCGCGTTCACCGTCGACACCAACGCCTTCTCGACCCTCACCGGCCTCGTGTTGTCCGAACCCGTGCGCGACCACCTCGGCATCGACCTCGACCCCACCGGAATCACCCGGATCCGCGCCGAAATCGACACCCGCGGCGGCGAAATCGCCCTCGTCCTCTCGGACGCCAACCTCGGCGAACACACCATCGAACTCCACCCCCACCCGACCCCGACGGACGAAAACACCCCCACCGACCCGGACGCCCCTGCGGGCAACGACATCCAGTCCGCGCCCTCGGCCCGAGCCGAATCCACCGTCACCCTCTGATCCGGATCCCGGATCAGGGGGCTTACGCACCGCTCGACGATACGAAAAGACCCGGCCCTATCGAGAGGCCGGGTTGGTGCTGTCACCGTAAAAGCCGGGCGGGACCACCGCCAACGCGTTTGCGCCGCACCCCGGTACTGTCGGCTGACGTGTACGACTTTTGCGTGATCGGGGGCGGGATCGTCGGGGTGGCGACGGCTCGGCGGCTGGTGGAGCGGTATCCCGGGGCTCGGCTGGTGTTGGTCGAGAAGGCCGGGGGGCTGGGGACGCATCAGACGGGGCACAACAGTGGGGTGATCCACTCCGGGATCTATTACGAGCCGGGGAGTCTCAAGGCCGAATTGTGCAGGCGGGGTGCGCGGTGGACGAAGGATTTCGCCGCGGCGCACGGGATTCCGTACGAGGTGTGCGGAAAATTGCTGGTGGCCACCGACTCCGCGGAGTACGAACGGATGCTGGCGCTATACGAGCGCTCGGTCACCAACGGGGTGGAGGTCGAACTCGTCGACGCCGCCGAACTGGTGCGGCGTGAGCCGCGAATCACCGGCGTCGGCGCGCTTTTCGTGCCGAGCACCGGCATCATCGACTACCGCGAGGTGACCGCGGCACTCGCCGAACAGGTCCGCGCGGCGGGCGGCGAGATCGTGCTCGGCGCGGAGATCACCGCCATCGAGGAGACCGACTCGGCGGTGACGATCACCGGCAAGACCGGCACGTGGACGGCCCGCACCCTGGTGGTTTGCGCCGGACTGCAAGCGGATCGCATGGCGCGGCTCGCGGGTCTGCCGATCGACTTTCGCATCGTTCCGTTCCGCGGCGAGTACTACCAACTGCCGCCCGAACGCGCCGGTCTGGTGCGCACGCTGATCTATCCGGTGCCCGACCCGAACCTGCCGTTCCTCGGCGTGCACCTGAGCCCGACCATCGACGGCGAGCTCACCGTCGGGCCGAACGCGGTGCTGGGTCTCGCGCGCGAGGGCTATCGAAAGGGCAGCGTCGACCTGCGCGACGCCAAAGAGGTCGTGGGCTTCCCCGGCGTGCACCGGGTCGCCCGCACGCACCTCAGGACGGGTCTGCGGGAACTGCGCAATTCCCTGTTCAAGCGCGGCTATCTGGCCGAATGTCGCCGCTACTGCCCGGAACTCACCGCCGCCGACCTGCGGCCGCGCCCGGCGGGCATCCGCGCCCAAGCGGTGTTGCGCGACGGCACCCTGGTCCACGACTTCATGATCGAACGCACCGCGCGCTCGGTGCACGTGCTCAACGCGCCCTCGCCCGCGGCGACCTCGGCCATGCCCATCGCGGAGTACATCGTCGACCAAATCTGACGCCACCTCGGCGACCGGCCGGTTTGGATATGGAAAGGCGTACCTCCGCCTTCGCTCCGGCCACAGGCTACGGGCGGACGGCGTCCGGCTGTGTCGACCGGGCTACTGTCCGATTTGCGCCCAACCCCTCGAATAAAAAGGAGAGCTGTAGTACTTTTGTCCGCAGCCGTGGATCAGGGAGGGCCTATGGGCCACATCAAGTACGCGAGTGACGTCGGGGCACCGGTCGAGGTGGCATTCACGTACACGGACAACCATCTTTTCGTGCCGGATTGGATGTTCGGCGTCGCTTCCTTCGAACCCACCGGCGAGCTGGACCAAGGTCCCGGCGCCTGTTTCGCGACAACGGTCCGACTCGGCCTGTGGCATCCGAAGATCCCTTGCGAGATCACCGAATATCGCCGCAACGTGGTGATCGGGTATACGCTGCGTGGGCGGTTGTCGGGAACGCTGACGCTGCGTTTCGACCCGCTCGGCTATGGACGGTCGGTGCTGACCTCCGAAGCGGAGTACGCTGCACCTCGCGGCTTCCTCGGCCGCATGTGCGCGGGCTTGGTCGACAGTGCCGTGCGATCGGCGCTACGTCGCACCGAGTCCCAATTGCGAAGGGAGATAGAGGAATTCCACGGTACCGATCTTGTCGGTCGGATTGCGTAAGGTGCCAGCCATGATCATCGTGAGCACCGACGGATCCTGCCTCCGAAACCCCGGCGGCGCTATCGGCTGGGCTTGGGTCAATCATCAGGGGGGCGCCTCGCGCAGCGGGGGAGCCGCGACGGGGACGAATCAGATCGCCGAGCTACGCGCGGTCCTGGAGGCCATCGAGGCCCACCCCGGCGCCGAACCCCTTCTGATCGAAAGCGATTCGCTCTATGCGATCAAGTGCGCGTCGGAATGGATCTCGAGCTGGCGGCTGAACGGCTGGCGCACCTCGACCGGCGGCGCCGTCAAGAACGTGGAGATCATCAAGCAGATCGACCGCGCCATCGCGAGCAGGCCGGGTCCGGTCCGATTCCGTTGGGTGCGCGGCCATGTCGGCAACTACTTCAACGAGATGGCCGACACCCTCGCGGGCGAAGCGGCACGGAAGGCCGCCGCCTCGGCGTCCGTCGCCGAGGCCGACACCACCGAGCTCACCGCCGTGGAAACGCCGAAAACCACGGTGCCACTGGCGAAGACGACCGTTCCGCTCTCGGTGACGCTGGCGAAAAGCGCTGCACCGCAACAGCGGAATGCCGCACCGCAACAGAAGACCACCGGGCCGCGGGCCTCGGGGAAGGCGGTCGCGTCGGCTCCTCAGACCTTGACCTTGTTCTGAGCAGCTCCGCGACCGCATGCAGGACCGCCCGAAAGACCTCCGGCGGTGGTGACTGGGCCCACCGCCGGAGGCGCTTTCGGAGAACTGTCGAGTGATCAGTTGCCGGGTTGCGGCTGCGGCTGCTCCGTCGGGGCCGGAGCCGGAGCGGGCGCCGGAGCGCCGCCGGGCAGGCCGGTGCCGCCACCCTTCAGCATCGGCGAGTCGAGCTTGGCCACCTTCCACTTGCCGCCCTCGTTCTGCAGGTCCGCGACGATGACCACGAACTGCCGATCCGGCTGCTGCTGGGTGAAGTTGGTGCGGAACTGGGTCAGCGTCACCAGCACCTTGGCCTCGCTGGTGTCGCCGGACTGGTACCCGCACTGCACGTCGTCGGCCCAGGACTTGACCTGCGCCTGCTTCATGGCGTCGGTGAGCGCCGTGGTGGCGTCGGTGAATTCCTTCAGGAACTCGCCGGTGGAGCCCGCCTTGACCTTGTTGAAGTAGCCCTCGAGGTCCTTGGAGTAGTCGTAGACCGAGACGTCGCGGCCGAAATCGCACGCTGCGCGCGTCGCGTCGTTGACGGCGGCGAGCTCGTCCGACTTCTTCTGTGCCTGCTGGTAGAACACCACCACCGCGGTGACGGCCGCGACGAGCAGAATGCCCGCGACGAAGGCCGCGATCACCGGCAGCAGATTCGAGCGGTCCGGGCTCGCCGCGGGTGACGGCTTCGGCTTCGGCTCGCTCTTCGCCTGCTTCTCGCCCGCCTTCCCCAGATCAAGCTTGGCCGTCGCCGCGTCGCTCGCCCCCGCCGCGTCGGTCGCGGCATTCTCCTCGGCGGACTTCTTCGTGGTCTCGGCGTCTTTGTTGGTGTCGGCGTCGTCGGTGGACATCGATAAATCCTGCTCTTTCCCGGCGCGCGCACGCACCGAATCGGCTCGCCGGCCCGCATGCGCGAACCGTACGCGTTCTACCAGCGAGTATGCCGGGCCGACCGAACAGGCGGTGGCCCGGGTCACTCACCGCACCGGGGGAAGGGTCCGCTCGTTGGGATCCACGCCCGGCGGCATCTGGGCGCCGTTGTTCGGCACGTTCGGCCGCGGCGCGTTCGCGGCGCCTCGGATCTGCTGCCCCGGCGGCGGATTCACGCAGTAGTTCCACTTCGGGATGCTGCCGTCCTGGACGACCTCGTTGCGGATCTGCGGGGTTTCGTACGTGCAGTACGGCCGGGGCCAGATGTCGATGATCGCGTGGAACTCGCCGTCGTGCGCCGGGATACCGAGCGCCTCGGCGCCGAGCGCGAGCGAGGGGAACAGCGCGCGCAGCGCGGGCAGGCGCAACTGCGCGGCCTTGGTGATGGCGACGAAGTTGGTCGCGAGGCTGGTGATCGGGTCCGAGGTCTGGTCGAGCACCGCGCCGAGGCTCTCCAGCTGACCGGGGCCCGAGTCGAGCACGCCGACCAGTTCCGCGTTGGCCGCGTTGAACTGCGCGAACAGCTCGCCGGAGTTGGCGGTCAGGGTGGCGAGATCCGGCTGCGCCTGCGACGTGGTGTCGGCGATTGTGCGCAGGTTGGTGATCAGGCTGGTGGTCTGCGGCAGCAGTGAGTCGAGACCGGACGTCGCCAGGCTGATGCCGTTGACCAGGCCGCGCAGCTGATCCGGGCCGCCGCTGAGCGCGACGTCCAACTCGGCGAGGATGACGCTGAACTTGTCCGGATCGACCTGCGCGATCAGCGCGCTGGTGTTGTCCAGCACCGACCACACCGGCGTCGGCGTCTTGACCGTCTCGGGATCGAACTCGACAACCGCGCCGTCGGCCAGGAACGGACCGTCCTCGGTGCCGGGCCGGAAGTCGATGTACTGCTCACCGGCGGCCGACAGCGCCTGCACCGCGACGTCGGTGTCGACGGGGATCTTGTATCGCCCGTCGATCTCGGCCGTGGCGGCGATGGCCTGCCCGCGGTCGGTCAGCTCGATCGAGGTGACCTTGCCGACGCGGTAGCCGCGCAGCGTCACGTCGTTGCCGGGCTGCAGGCCGCCGGAACGGTCCAGGTTCACCGTCACGGTGTAGCTGGACCGCAGCGGATTGATCCGCATGACGCTCACCAGCAGGTACGACGCGCCGACGAGCAGCACGAGCACCAGGCCGACCCCCGAGAGGATCAGCTTGTTCGTCCAGAGCTTCGACACCGCGCTCATCGGTGGCCTCCCACCCGCTGCTGCACGAGCTGCAGCACCTGGATCAGGCTGCCCGCGAAGTCCTGCAGGTCTTCCAGGTTCGGCAGCCTGCCGTGCTGCGGATCGGTCAGCGCGCTGAGATCGAGGTTGGTCGCGGTCGCGTAGACGGCGAAGCTGCGGCCGCGGAAGGTGGCGTCCACCTTCGGGCGGATGTCGTGCAGACGGTCCATCAGCAGGCCGAAGTCGTCGCCCGTTCGCGCGAGCGCGTCCATCAGCGCCTGAGTGTTGGTCAGCAGGTTGCCCAGCTGGTCGCCCGTGGTGTCGGAGTAGTCGCCGAGCGCGGCGCTGGTGACCGAGATCTTGGTCAGCAGCTCGCCGATCGCCCGGTTGTTCTCGGCGACCGCGCCGATCATCTGGGGCAGCGTGTCGGCCACCTGGCCCAGTTCCGCGCGCCGCGAGTCGAGCGTGTTCGCCAGCGTGCTGAACTGGTTCAGCACCGCGTCGACGCGGGCGGTGTTGTCGTTCAAACTGCCGACCACACCGGTCAATTCGTCGATCAGGTGCGCGACCTGCGGCCCGCGCCCGCCGACGATGGAATCCAGTTCCGAGGTCAGCTTGGTGAGCGAGGCGATGCCGCCGCCGTTGAACAGCATGGACACCGAGATGAGCAGCTGCTCGACGGTGGCGCCCGCCGAGGTGTCCTCGATCGTCAGGGTGTCGCCGTCGTGCAGCATCGGCGCGCCCGGCTCGACCTTCGGCTTGGACAGCGCGACGAACACGTCACCGAGCGGGGTCGCCTGGCGCAGTTCGGCGGTGCTGCCCTTGGGCAGCTCGATATCGCTGCGGATGCTCAGGTCGACGACGGCCTGGAAGTTCTCGGTCGTGATGTTGGTGACCACACCGACATCCGAACCGCCGATCTTCACCTTGGCCTGGTCGGGCAGGTTCAGCGCGTTCTCGAACACCGCTTGCACGGTGTAGGTGTCGCCCGCCTGCCCCGGCTTGGGCAGCGGCAGGTCTTCGACCGTGAATCCGCAGCCGGAGGTGATGCCCACCCCGGCCACCGCGGCGATGGCGACGAGCGCCCTGCGTGCCTTGATCGTCATCCGGTACGTCATTTCGTCAGTCCAAGCAGTGCGGCGGTGAGCCCGTAGTCGGGTCCGAAGTCCTGCATATTTCCGGTGCGGCACCCGTCGGCCTTCATCTGGATCCGCTCGCAGAACAGGGCGACGATCTCGCCGTTGAGCGCGGTGCCGATGATGGCGTGCAGGCGCACGTAGCGACCCTCGCGGTTGACGATCCTGTCGATGTTCTGCATCGCCATCGGGGCCACGTCGGCGACCTCGACGAGGCCGTAGGCGTTGTCCCGCAGCTGGTTCGTGACGTTGGTCAGGCCCGCGAGGCTGCTGGCCAGCTCGCCCTGGTAGTCGCCGAGCGTGGTGCTCGTGTTGGCGAGGAAGTCGTTGAGCTGGTCGAGCGTGGCCTGGAGACCGGGAGCCTGCTCGGCGAGCAGGCCGGTCATCTGGGTCACCCGGTTGCTGAAATCGCGCACGGACTGGTCGTTCTCGGCCAGCATCGTGGTCAGCTCGTTGAGCTGGATGATGATGTTGGAGATCGCGTCCTTGTTGTCGACGCCGACCTTCAGCGCGCCGGACAGGGCGTTGAGGGTGTCGCGCATCTTCTCGCCGTTGCCGTTCAGCATCGGGTACAGCACCCGTCCGGAGAGCGGGCCGATGCCCTCGACACCCTCCTGCGGCTTGAGCGCCGCGGCGAACTGGTCGATGGTCTTGATCATCGTGTCCAGTTCGACGGGAGTCCTGGTGCGCGCCTTCGGCAGGTGGGTGCCGTCGGTCATCGTCTCGCCCTCGGTGTAGACGGGGGTGAGCTCGATGTGCCGGTCGGTGACGATCGACGGCGAGACGATCGCCGCCTCGGCGTTCTTCGGGATCTTCACGCCGGAATCGACCGAAAGGTGCACTTCGACGAGGGTGCCCTTCGGCACGATCTTGTCGACTTTGCCGACTTGGAGACCGAGCACCGTGATCGGGTTGCCCTCGTAGATGCCCGCGATGTTCTCGAAGTCGGCGGTGATCTTCATCGTGCCGCCGAGCGCGTCGTTGACCGAGGTCGGCAGCAGCGAGCAGCTGCCGACCGTGAGCGCCGCGGCGCTGATCGCGACCAGCTTGGCGGCGGTTTTCAGCTTGGCCGCGTGAGCGAATCTCATCACTGGCACCCCTCGATAGCTTGGGCGAAGCACAACCAGTTGTCCGGGAACAGCCACGGCAGACCCACGTCGCCGTACGGGCCGCTGCCACCCCACGAGTTGGCCAGGTAACGCACGGTCGGCGGCAGCAAGGACAGGATCCGGTCCAGATTGTCCTTGTTCTTCTGCAGGCCCTCGGCCATCGTGTTCAGCTGCTGGATGGTCGGGCCGAGCTGACCTTCGTTCTGCGCGCCGATCTCCTGCAGCTGCCTGGTCAGCGCCGCGATGTTGTCGAGCAGCTGACGCAGCAGGTCCTGGCGCTCCATCACCCGGTTGGCGATGGCCTCGCCCTGGGTGATCACCAGCAGCACGCTGTTGCGGTTCTCGCCGAGGATCGTGGTGACCCGGTCCAGGTCCTTGAGCAGCTGGTCGACCTCGCCGCGGCGGGTGTCGATCACCTTCGCCAGCGCGCCGACGCTGTCCAGCGCCTGCGCGGTCAGCTCGGGCGAGTCACCCATCGACTGGTTGATCACGTTCAGCGATTCGGCCAGCTTCGCGGTGTCGAGCGCCTCGAACTTCGGGGTGCCGATCTGCACCACGTCGGCGAGGTTGTACGGAACCGAGGTGTTGGACACCAGGATTCGGCCGTCCTTCAGGCCGGAGCCGTCGCCCGGATCCAGGTCGACGTACCTGGCGCCGAGCAGCGTCGCCATCTTGATCGAGGCCCGGGCATCGGGGCCGAGCTTCACGTTGTTGTCGACGTTCATCGTGAGCAGCACGTGGCTGCCCTCGAGCTTCGCGCCGGTCACGGTGCCGACCGGAACGCCAGCGGCGTTGACCTTGTCGCCGACCTTGATCCCGGCCGCCTGCACGAACTCGGCCTTGACCGTCTGATCGCCGACACCGAGCATCCGGATGATGCCCGACGCCATCAGCAGCACCACGATCAGAGCGGCGCCGACGACGCCGAGCCAGAAGTAGCGGTTGCTCTCGAAGCGGTTCCTCATCTTCGCGATCATGGGCGGCACACCGCCGAGTGCGCGGTACCGCCGATTTGCGAGAACAGACCGCGGGGGAACAGCACGCCGTAGAGCGAGATGTCCAAGCCACAGAGATAGGCGTTCGCGTAGGCGCCCTCCGAGGTGTGCCTGCCCGCCGCCGAGAGGACGTGCGGCAGGTCGATCGCGGCCTGGTCGAGCTTGGCGCCGTTGTCCAGCAGCAGCGTCAGCGCGGCGCTGGTGGAGTTCTGCGCCGTCTGCAGCTTGGGCTGGATGTTGCCGACCATGCCGACCAGCGACGTGGTCGCGCTCGCGATCTGCTCGGTGGACGCGAGCAGGGACTGGCCCTGCTCGTACAGTCCGCCGATCAAGGCCCGGGTCTGCGTCACCAGGGTCTCCAATTCATCACCTCGTTTGGCCAAGCCCGCCATCACACCGGACAGGTTGGCGATCACGCCGGACAGAATCGCGTCGCGACGCTGGAAATCGGTGGCCAGCTGGGCGGCCTGCACGATGAACGAACTCAGCGAGACGCCGTCGCCCTGCAGCGCCTGGATGAACGTCTCCGAGAGCCGGTTCACCTGCTCGGGCTGCAGCACCTGGAACAGCGGCTGGAACCCGTTGAGCAGACCCGACACGTCGAACGACGGTTCGGTCCGCTCCAGCGGGATCGAGGCCTTGTCCTTGAGCGGCGCGGGGTTGGCCGCCTCGCCGGGGGCGAGCGCCACGTACCGCTGGCCGATCAGGTTCTGGTAGCGGACAAGGGCTTTGGTGTCGTCGTAGATCGTCTGGTCGCTCTGCACGATGAACGTCACGTTCGCGACCGACTTCTTCGTCCGATCGTCGCGGGCGAGCTCGATCTTCTCGACCTTGCCCACCCGCACGCCCGCCATGCGCACGTCGTCGCCTTCGCGCAGACCGAGCACATCGGTGAACGTCGCGGAGTAGGTCTTGGTATCGCCTGCGACGACCCGCGCGAGGGTGTTCCAGACGACCACCGTCACCAGGATGGAGACGATGGCGAAGATACCGAACCCGATCAGCGGCTTACGGATACTCATGCCTGCGCCTCGCTAGCGCTCGGCTCCGGCATGTGCATGGCACGCTGGCACATGATTCGCTCACTGCGTTCACTCATCGAGCGGCACCGCCTTCGGACACTTCCATCGTTCCGCCCTTCAGAATCGAACTCAGCAGCAGGTACTCCGCGGTGGTCGGCTTGCGGCCGAGCAGCTTCTCGATCGCCGCGTCACCCTGGTAGGAGATCGGCCGGGCATCCGCCGGAGCCGCCGCGGGCGCGGGGGCGGGCGGCAGCAGGCCGGGCAGACCGGGCAGCGCCGGGAACAGACCCTCGAGCGGGGTACCCGCGAACGGCTGCTGCGCGGTCTCCTGGCGGTCGGCGACGATCCGGCCCGGATCCGGCATGGTGACGCCGGGGATGAGCGGCAAGCCGGGCATCGGCACCACCGGAGGCAGCCCGGCGGCCGAGTCCAGCGCGCGCGGCCGCAGGTTCTCCGGCAGCGGCGGCAGCTCGTTCACCTCGGGCGCGGTGGCGCAGCTCGGTCCGGCCATCTCGTCGTAGCGCGGGCAGTCCGCGACGGTGTACGGCGTGTACGGCGTGAGCGTGATGCCCGCGTTCCAGATCTGCTGCTGCTGCGGGCCCCAGCGGAACGTGGTGTTCATCGCCCGGACCGACTCGCTCAGGTTCAGCAGCGTCCTGGTGATCGCGTCGGGATCGGCGGTGAGCGCGCCGAACAGGTCGGAGGTGCCGACGGTGACTTCCTTGCCGACGTCCGGGTTGCGGGCGAACAGGTCGTTCACGCGGTCCACGGTGCCGCTGGTCCCGGTGATCAGCGCGACGAGCTCGTCGCGGCGTTCGGCGATGGTGCTGGCGGTCTGCACCGAACTGCCGAGCACGTCGAGCAGTTCGGGCGCCGACTCGTTCAGCGCGCGGAACGAGCTGGAGAAGTCGTTCAGGAAGACGCCGAGATCCGGGATGGACTCGTCGACGGCGAGCACCCAGCGGTCCAGCCGCTCGATGGTCGAGCCGGGCATCCGGCCGCTGCCGTCCAGCGCCTGCGAGAGGGTGCCGAGCACCCGGCCGAACTGCACGGGGTCGATCTTCTCCAGGATGTTGCGGACCGTTGTCAGCGTGTCCTGCAGTGCGATCGTGCCCTTGCTGCGGTCCTCCTCGATGACCGACCCTTCCTTCAGGTAGGTGTCGGACGGGCCGTTGAAGACCAGTTCGATGGAGGTGACGGCGAACAGGTTGCTCGGCACGACGCGGGCGGTCACGTTGGACGGGATGTCACCCGCGTACTCCGGCTTGAGCTCGATCTGCACCTTCTGCAGTTCGCCCTTGGCCGCGACCTCGACCTCGTCGACCGCGCCGACCAGCACGCCGCGGAACTTCACGTCGGCTTCCGACGGCAGGCCGTCACCGGTGGTGGTCAGCTGCGCGACGACGTTGACCTTCGGCACGAAGTAGCCGGTGTAGCGCGCCATGAGGAAGGCGAGCACCAGCGCGAAGACGATCAGTCCGCACACGCCCGCGATCAGCAACTGCCGCATCGTGGGCCCGCGCCCACTGGGATCGATGATCATCTGGCCCTTACCCCGAGATCCGGATTCCGGGGTTGACGCCCCAGATCGCCAACGTCATGAAGAGGTCCGCGAAGACGACCAGGATGATGCACATCTTGATCGCCCGCCCCGCCGCGACACCGACGCCCTCCGGGCCACCCGAGGCGAAGAAGCCGTAGTAGCACTGGATGAAGGTGGTGATCGCGACGAAAACGATCGCTTTGAGCAGCGAATACAGCACGTCGGTCGGTATCAGGAACTGATAGAAGTAGTGCGCGTAGGTACCGCTCGGGGTACCGCCGACCAACTGCACGGTCAGCGAGCAGGAGATGTAGGCGGTCGCCAGGCCGAGGCAGTACAGCGGGACGATCGCGACGATGGCCGCGAACATCCGGGTGCTGACCAGGTACGGCAGCGGCCGGATGGCCACCGACTCCAGCGCGTCGATCTCCTCCGAGATGCGCATCGCGCCGAGCTGAGCGGTGAATCGACAGCCCGCCTGGGCGGCGAATGCCAGTGAGGCGAGCAGCGGACCGAGTTCACGTGTGGTCGCGAAGGCGGAGATCGCGCCGGTGATCGGGCTGAGGCCCAGCAGGTTCAGCGAGGTGTGGCCCTGGATGCCGACGGTCATGCCGCCGAACGCGCTCAGGATCACGATGACGCCGATGGTGCCGCCACCGACGACGAGGTTGCCGTTGCCCCAGGTGACGTCGGAGAGCAGCCGCCACACTTCTTTCGGGTACTGCTTGAGCGCCAGCGGAATGGAGCCGACGGATCGCAGGAAGAAGAACACCTGGTGGCCGAGCCGAGCGACGAGATCGACCGGCGCCTGCGCGGAACGCTTGAGTCCCTGGAGTGGCCGCAGCAGCGGTGGTACGTAGGTTGATGACACCGGCTCAGACCACCTGTGGGGGGAAGAGTGCGTTGTAGACCTGGGTGATGATGAGGTTCACGCCGAAGAGCATCAGCGCGGAGCTCACCACCGCCGAGTTGACCGAGTTCGCGACGCCGCCCGGGCCGCCTCGGGTATTGAGGCCGGTATCGCAGGCGATGATGGCGGCCAGCAGACCGAAGATCAGCGACTTCACCAGCGCGACGAGCAGATCGCGGGTCACGGCGAACGAGGAGAAGGTGCTGACGTACGAGCCGGGCGTGCCGCCCTGGGCGAAGATGTTGAAGATGTAGCCGGTCAGGAAGCCGACGAAGACGACGAAGCCGCAGAGCAGGACGCTGACCAACATCGCGGCGCCGAGCCGCGGCGCGACGAGGCGGCGCATCGGGTCCACGCCCATCACCTTCATGGCGTCGATCTCCTCGCGGATGGTGCGCGAGCCGAGATCGGCGCAGATGGCCGACCCGACCGCGCCCGCGATCATGATCGAGGTGACCAGCGGCGCGCCCTGCTGGATGATGCCGAGGCCGTTGGCCGCTCCGATGAACGACGTCGCGCCGACCTGTCCGGCCACCGCGCCGACCTGGATCGAGACGATGACGCCGATGGGAATCGCGACGAGCAGCGTGGGCGCCGCGGCCACATTGGCCATGAAGGCGCACTGACGCACGAATTCGCCGAAGGGGAACCTTCGCCGGAAGATGGCGAGGACGAGTTCCGCCACGGCGGCGATACCCATCGTGATCTGTCGGCCGAAGGTCTCCAGTGACCGCTTGGGATGGTCTTCCCAGTACGACCTCGTCCAATCGACCGCTTCACTTATCCGTGATCCCGTGGGAGGACTCTTGGTCGACTGCACTGGCTAACCCCTCTCGACGCCGGTTGCTCACCCCGACGACTTGTTTGCTTGACGCACCTTACTACGGAGTAGTGCAGAACACACCATCCCCATGTGATTGCAGTCATAGATGTGAGTCACCGTCGGGGAATGTCCTAGAGCGCGCGGTCAGGCCTTTGTCTTGCGTCCCAAAATAAAGCGTCCAGATTTTAGAACAAGTTACAGGTGGGGCGCCTCTATATGGGCGTCGTCCACTATCACCGATCAATTACGCGGAAAATATTCATCTAAAATTGACGTCTTATTCGAGGGCTCTCGAATGCGTTCCAAACCGTTTGGAAACGCATTGAGCGTGTCATCCCGCGACCTTTGTTATAGATCCTAGCTATCACCATCACGATTCGGCGGCACCCGCCGGGACGAGACGCGCCCGAGACCGAATACTGACACGATGTATGCGACAGATTGATATCGTGCGGGCTTCCGACGTCTGGAGGGACATGTTCAGCAAACTCGCCAAGGCGGCCAACGCCGTCTTCGCCGTCGCCCTCGGTGCGGCGCTGCTCGGGACGGGCGCGAGCCCCGCGGCCGCCGCGCCCGGTCCGCCGGTGATCGGGGGCGGATCCGGCATCGTCATCGACAACATGTTCGAGTGCACCGTCACCACGGTTGGTCACGACAACGCGGGCAGACTGGTCGGACTCACGGCCGGACACTGCGGTGACCCGGGCGCGCAGGTGTACGCCGAGGTCGATCGCGAGGCGGGTGTGATCGGTCGCTTCGTCTACTCCAACTCGGAACTGGACTACGCCGTCATCGAGTTCGAGCCGGGCGCCATCACCCCGGTCAACCGGATCGGCAACGTCACCATCACCGGCATCGGCGGACCGGCCCAGTTCCCGATGATCGTCTGCAAGGAAGGCCGCACCACGGGCAACACCTGCGGCATCACCTACGGCGACGTGTTCGGCACCAATATCGAGACCTGGACCCAGATGTGCGTCGTCGAAGGCGATTCCGGCGCGCCCGTGGTCGCGGGCACGACCCTGGTCGGCATGGTGAACGCCTACCTGGCGATCGCGTGCTTCGGCCCCGAGGTCGGCACCAACATGAGCGCGATCATGAACGACATCAACGCGCGCGGCGGCATCGGCGCGGGTTACGTGCCGATCTGATCGGCCACAGCACAGACCACGAGGAGCGGGCGGCATCGCCCGCTCCTTTCTGTTACGCGGAACTCCGCGGACCCCGTGGAGCGTCGACGAGGCCGTGGCGTGGCGCGACGGCCGGGCCCGCGACCGCGCACTGCGGCAGACACTCGACGCTGGCCGGGTCCGGCGCCCGGCGCGGCGGACGCAGCAGCACGGCGGCGATCAGCGCGCCGACGGCAAGCAGCCCGACGCAGATCCACATCGCGGTCTCGAACCCGTCGTCGAACGCGGCCGGGTCGGTGAGCGAGCCGGAGATCCCCGCCAGCCCGGGCAGCGCGGCGACCGCGAGCAGCTGGGCGGTCCTCGCCACGGCGTTGTTCACGCCGGAGGCGATCCCGGCCTCGGACGCGGGCACCGCGCCGAGCACGGCGCCGGTCAGCGGGGCGACGAGCACCGCGAGCCCGAGCCCGAAGACCACCACGCCGGGCAGCACGTCGCCGACATATCCGGCGGCCGGTCCGATGCGCAGCAGCAGGATCAATCCCGCCGCCGCCAGTAGGGGGCCGAGCGTCATCGGGACGCGCGGCCCGTGCGCCTGAGCCCAGCGTCCCGCGGGCGCGGACAGCGCCAGCATGATCAGCGTGATCGGCACCGTGGCCAACCCGGACAGCAGCGGCGAATAACCCGCCACCAGTTGAAGTTCCATGACGAGCAGGAAGAAGACGCCGCCGAGCGCGGCGTAGACGGCCAGCGTCACCAGATTGGCCGCGGTGAACACCCGGGAACGGAACAGCGCGGGCGGCACAAGCGGATGATCGCTGCGCACCTCGATCACCACGAAAACCACGAGCAGCAGCACGCCGGAGACGGCCAGCAGCGGCATCGCGTCGATCAGCCCGAAGGTCAGCGCGCCGAGTCCCAGCGCGACCACCACCGCGCCAGGGACGTCCAGTCGCGCGGCGGCATTCGGATCGAAGCTCTCCGGAACGTGACGCAACGCCAGGACCACGACCACGGCGACCAGCGGCACGTTGATCAGGAAGATGGACTGCCAGCCCACCCAGTCGATCAGCCAGCCGCCGAGGAACGGCCCGAGCGCGCCCGCCACGCCGCCGAAACCGGACCACAGCCCGATCGCCGCGCCCCGATCGCGTTCATCGAGCGACGAGGAGATCAGCGCGAGGCTGCCCGGGGTGAGCATCGCCCCCGCCACGCCCTGCGACACCCGCGCCGCCACCAGCATCTCGATGTTCACCGCCGCCGCGCAAAGCACCGAGGTGACCGCGAAACCGACCGCGCCCCAAACGAAGACCCTGCGCCTGCCGAGCTTGTCGCCGAGCGAGCCGCCGAGCAGGATGAACGAGGCCAGCGTCAGGGTGTAGCCGTTGAGCGTCCATTGCAGACCGGCCACATCGGTGTCCAGCGACTCCCCGATGCGCGGCAGCGCGATGTTGACGACGGTGGCGTCCAGCGAGGCGACCGAGGAGCCGAGGATGGTGGCGAGCAGGATCCAGCGGCCGGTCGCCGAACGCAACCGGGGCAGCTCCTGGATGGTGCTCACCGGTCCAACCTATAGGCGCAGCCGGACGTCAGTCCGTCGACAGCCCGCGCACGGCCGGAGCGCGGGTACGTCTCGCGGTCGTCAGAGTTCCTCGACGCAGACGACGAACCGGCGCTCGGAGTACTCGAATCCGATGCCGCTGTCGCAGACGCTCGCGTCGGCGGCGCCCTGCTCGATGGTGGTCACCCGCACGCCCTGCGAGCCGCGCTCGGTGCAGTCGATCCGCTTCGGATCGTCGCCGCCGACGTCCATGCAGCCGCCGACCACCCAGTCGATGTCCAGGCACAGCGCGCCCTGCTGCACGCCGTTGATGGTCTCGGCGTAGTAGTTGTCGCGATCCGCCGGGCACGCCGAGCTGGTCTCGGTCTTGCCGATGACCTTGTAGTTGGACGCGCGGCTGCCGCAGGACGCCTTCGCGATGGTGGCGTTGGTCGTGGTGCCGCCGAGGGTGACGCAGTCGCCGATGGACGCCTCGAAATCGGTGCTGCCGCCGGTCGGCGTGGGACGGCCGGACGTCGGCCTGCCGCTCGACTTGGGGGCAGAGGTCTTCGGAGTGCTGGTGTTGACGGCGTCGACGGTCCCGCTGTCCAGCGCGGGCTGCGCGGTGCCGTCGATGGTCGAGCTACAGGCCACCAAGGTGAGCGCCGTGGCGGCGGTTCCGAGCGCGAGCGCGAGACCGGATAGCAGTTGACGAGACACGTACAGTCCTCCCGAGCTGTAACGCTCCGAACCTATACCCCCGTAAGAATCCGAAGTTGACGATCTGATCTTCAAATATCACGCCATGCATACACCATCACGGACGCGGTAGTCGAGTCGAAAGGGACACAGTCCAGGGGCGCTGCGGAAAGGCCTCGGCGGCAATGGACCTGGGTATGGTGGGCCCTACGGTGTGAAAGGGGTAGACCGTGAAGCTGATCAGCGCGATCATCTGCTCGACCGCCGCGGTGGGATCCTCGTTCGCACTTCCGGCTCTCGCTTCGGCAACCGATGCGCATTGCGGTTCGGAGCACGGTGTCGACGTCACCGTCATCGATGGTCGGGCCGGGTGCCGGGCCGCCACCGACTCGGAAGGACAGGCACGATCGGCCGGTTTCGACGGGGTGGGTTACGCGCGAGCAACCTCCGGGGCGATGGCGCTGGGCATCGGCGCGGCGGGCGGCATCGGCGCCAGCGAGGGCGCGGGCGGGATTCCGGTCGCGCTCGGCTTCGGCCCGGACGCGCTGGCACTGACCACGATCACCGATCCCGACGCGGCGGACGGCACCACGATCGCGATCTCGATCGCCTTCGAAGGCTCGCGCGCGCAGGTCAGCAGCGAGGAACGCACCGTGGTGTGCCTCGGGTCCGCGGCCTTCGCGTGGAACGCGGCCACCGGTGCGTCCTGCCTCGCGACGCCGTTCGGCCGCTGGGTCGCGTCGCACTGAACGAGCCGGTCGAACCGCGGCCGTGGGCGTCTCGTAGGTAAGGGCATGGCGACAGAGACCGCCGCACCGGCTCCGCCTCGGTTCTTCGCACTGCACGCGCTCGCGGCCGGGCTGGACTTCGAGCGGTATTTCCGGTGGCGGCGGGCGCGCGAGGGTGATCCGTTCTACGTCAGGTTCCCCGGCTTCGGCGCGGTGCTGTTCACCGGAACACCCGCGGGCGCGCGTGAACTGTTCCGCGCCCCGATCGACCTGCTCGAACCGCCGCGGCCGAATCCGATCGAGCCGCTGGTCGGACCGGCCTCGCTGATTCTGACCTCGGGCGCCGTGCACCGACGGGATCGGACCTTGCTCGCGCCTGCCTTCCACGGCGCGCGGATCCGCGCCTACGGCGAGCTGATCCGGACCGCGACGCTCGACGAGATCTGCGCCGGTCCGACGCCGTGGCGTCCGGGTACGCGCGTCGATTCGCGCGCCGCGGCGCGGTCGATCACGCTGCGGGTGATCCTGGAGGCGGTCTTCGGCGTGCGCGCCGGCGAACGACGGGCCGCGTACACCGCCGCGATCACCGAGTTCCTCACCGCCTTCTCCGGCCCGCTGCTGCTCGCGCCCGCCCTGCGGCGCGGTGCGTTCGGTCGGGCGCCGTGGGATCGGTTCGTCGCAGCGCGCGCCCGCTTGGATCGACTGATCCGCGAAGACCTCGCCGAGCGCGAAAGCACTGCGCGCCAAGACGACCGCGACATCCTCGGCCTGCTGCTGAGCGCGCGCTACGACGACGGAAGCGCACCCACCGACGCCGAGCTCGGCGACCAGCTGCGCACCCTGTTGGTCGCCGGGCACGAGACCACGGCGACGAGCCTGGTCTGGGCGCTGTACCACCTGCACCGTGTACCGGAGACCCTGCGCACGCTGTGCGCGGAGCTGCGCGAGGCGGGCGATACACCGACGGAAATCGCGGCGCTGCCCTACCTCGACGCCGTCTGCCAGGAGACTTTGCGCCTGCATCCGCCGGTGCCGATCGTGCTGCGCCGGGTGACCGAGCCGTTCGCGCTGCGCGGCGTGCGCTTGGCCGCGGGCGAGACGATGGGGCTCGCGCTACCCCTGCTGCATACCGACTCGGACATTTGGGACAATCCTGAGCGGTTCCGTCCCGGACGGTTCCTGGACCGTCGCTACGGCCCGTTCGAGTTCGCACCCTTCGGCGGCGGACATCGGCGCTGTGTCGGGGCGAGCCTGGCCGACTACGAACTGCGCATCGCGCTCGCCACGGTGCTCGGCCGCGTGCGGCTCGCGCTGCCGCCGCGCTACGCGCGCGGGCGGGCGCCGCTCTCGGTGCCGCACAACATCGCGACGGGACCGCATCGGTCGATCCCCTTCGACGTCCTGGCGTGATTTCTGTCACGAAACTGTTTGATCTTGCAGAAAACCGGACGGACCGCAGGTTGCCGCACTTGCACCGGACTTGCGGACCTGACCGGGCCGTTTGACCGAACTCAGTGATCGGCTTTGACTGATGTGTCCCAGGACACATCTGACCAATAGGGCGAATAACCGGATATTGGCACTGGCTAGCTGTCGCATCCAAACGGTAGGAATGAACAGGGGTCGGGCGTCAATACCCGTGGGGTGCTTCGAAGGCCCCCGTCAGTATCCGTGGCAGCTCCGATGGACCCGTGACGTCCGCGCGCGGGCGCCGAGCACCCACACCGATGAGACATCTCGCCCGCGTACGCGCGCGCGAGAGCTGGAATGGACGAATAACCTATGCATGCCGCTTCGAACAACAGAACGCTGTCGACTTTCCGCGAGGAAGGACGGCTAGCCCGCCGGATCCGGCGGGGCGTTCTCTTGTCCGCGGCGATCGCGGCGGCCGGTGCCATGATCGTCGCTCCCGCTCAGGCCGAGCCGGGCATCCCCGGAGTCGGTTCGGGATCGGCGGCCGCGGCCACCGATCCCGCCCCTCAGGCCAACTTCGCGCCGCCGAGCATCAATATCGCCGACGGCGAGACGGTCGGCGTCGCGCAGCCGATCATCATCACCTTCCAGGAGCCGGTGACCGATCACGCCACCGCCGAGAAGGCCATCAAGGTCACCTCGTCGAAGGACGCGCCCGGCCACTTCTACTGGTTCAGCGACAAGCAGGTGCGCTACCGGCCGAACGACTTCTGGCCGGACAACACCGACGTGACGGTGGCGGCGGGCGGCACGACCAGCTCGTTCCGCATCGGCGACGCGCTGATCACCACCGCCGACGACACCACCAAGACCGTGACCGTCACCCGCAACGGCGAGGTCGTGATGGAGATGCCGGTCTCGATGGGCAAGCCCAAGTACGAGACCCCGAACGGCATCTACATCGTCGGTGAGCGCCAGCGCAAGATGATCATGGATTCGTCGACCTACGGCGTCCCGATCGACGCTCCCGAGGGCTACAAGCTCGAGGTCGAGTACGCCACCCGCATCTCCAACAGCGGCATCTTCGTGCACGCCGCCCCGTGGTCGGTCGGCCAGCAGGGCGTGTCGAACGTCAGCCACGGCTGCCTGAACGTCAGCACCGAGAACGCCCGCTGGTTCTTCGAGAACGCGCAGAAGGGCGATCCGGTCATCGTGCAGAACACCGACGGCGGGACGCTGAACTCGCGCGACGGCCTGGGCGACTGGAACTGATACCCGGCCGATAGCCAACGAAACGCCGACCGCGCACTACCGCGCGGTCGGCGTTTTCGTCTCTACAGCTCGCTCCGCCGCGAAATAACCGTTCATGGTTCGCGATTCGGTGGCGCACGGCGGACTGGTCGCATGTTCAACGCGCCGCCGGGCGATGTTCACCGATGATTTGCTGTTCACGTCGTAAAGTCTCCGCCGTGCGAATACGGCGATAAGTTTCGCGACGACACGAGGAGACGACAGCATGGCGACGGTGCATTTCGACCGGGTGACGCACCGGTATTCCGGTGCGCCGAGGCCCACCGTCGACGACCTGGAGCTCGAGATCGCCGACGGGGAGTTCGTCGTGCTGGTGGGGTCGTCGGGCTGCGGTAAGTCCACCAGTATGCGCATGCTCGCCGGGCTGGCCGCGGTGCAGCACGGGCGCATTTCGATCGGCGAGCGGGATGTCACCGAGTTGCCGGCGCACGACCGCGACGTGGCGATGGTGTTCGGAAGCTACGCGCTCTACCCGAATCTGACCGTCGCCCAGAACATGGGTTTCGCGCTACGCGACGCGGGCGTGAACGAGGCCGACGTTCAGGTTCGGGTCGACGAGGCCGCGAAGCTGCTCGAGCTCGAGGATCTGCTGGAGCGCAAACCCGCGAAACTCTCCGAAGGGGAACGCCAGCGCGTCGCGATGGGGCGGGTGATCGTGCGCAGACCCCAGGTCTTGTGCATGGACGACCCCTTGGCCGACCTGAACGCCGGGCTGCGGGTCAGCACCTGGCCCCAGATCGTTTCCCTACAGAAGCGCCTCGGCACCACCACCCTCTACGCCACCCATGATCAGGTCGAGGCGATGGCCGTGGGTGACCGGGTCGCCGTGCTCCGCGAAGGCAGGCTTCAGCAGATCGCCGCCCCGCGCGATCTCTATGACGACCCGGTCAACACGTTCGTCGCGGGTTTCATCGGCTCGCCGGGCATGAACCTGCTCGACGCCCCGGTGCACAACGACGCCGCGATGCTCGACGACCTGCGAATCCCCTTGCCGCGCAGCGCGAAACCGGGCGCCCGCGTCGTCCTCGGCATCCGTCCCGAATCCTGGGCGGTCACCAGCGATTCCGACGGGAGCGTGACGATCACCGCCGAGCGCGTCGAAGAACTCGGCGCCGAATCCTTCCTCTACGGCCACGGCGCCTCCGAGGACTGGAGCAGCCGCACCGGCAAAGTGGTAGCCCGCGTCGACCGCCGCTTCCGCGCCGGCCTCGGCGCCCCGCTGCACCTGCGGCCCAAGCCCGACGAAATCCTCTTCTTCGACGCCGAGACCGAAACCCGCCTTCGCTGAATCTTTTTCGGCGCTACCAGATCTTCACGCGTTCGGCGGGCTCGAGGTAGAGAGCGTCGCCGGGGCGGACGTCGAAGGCTTCGTGGAAGCTGTCGATATTGCGGACGACGGCGTTGCACCGGAATTCGGGCGGCGAGTGCGGATCGACGGCGAGGCGGCGGATGGCCTCCTCGGTGCGGGCCTTGGTTCGCCAGACCTGGGCCCAGCCGTAGAAGACGCGCTGAAGTCCGGTGAGTCCGTCGATGACCGAGGGCTCGGCGCCCTTCAGCGAGATCTTGTACGCCTCGAGGGCGATGGAGAGCCCACCGAGATCGCCGATGTTCTCGCCGATGGTGAATTCGCCGTTGACGGTGTGCTCGTCGGACAGCTCCTTCGGGGAGAGCACGTTGTACTGGTCGATCAACGCCTTGGTGCGCTTGGCGAATTCGGCGCGGTCGGCGTCGGTCCACCAGTCGATCATGTTGCCGTCGCCGTCGTACTTGGCGCCCTGATCGTCGAAGCCGTGGCCGATCTCGTGACCGATCACCGCGCCGATGCCGCCGTAGTTGGCCGCGTCGTCGGCGTTCATGTCGAAGAACGGCGGCTGCAGAATCGCCGCGGGGAAGACGATCTCGTTCATGCCCGGGTTGTAGTAGGCGTTGACCGTCTGCGGGGTCATGAACCACTCGGCCCGGTCGACCGGTCCGCCGAGCTTGTTCAGTTCGCGATCGTGCTCGGCCGCGTAGCCGCTGCGGTAGTTGCCGACCAGGTCCGCGGGATCGATGACCACGGCGGAGTAGTCGCGCCAGCGCTCCGGGTAGCCGATCTTCGGGGTGAACTTCTCCAGTTTCGCCAGCGCGGCCTTCCTGGTGTCCGGACCCATCCACGCCAGCTCGGAGATGTTGCGGCGGTAGGCCTCCTGGAGATTGGCGACCAGCTCGACCATCCTGGCCTTGGCCTCCGGCGGAAAGTGCTCGGCCACATACAGTTTGCCAACCGCCTCGCCGAGCAGTTCCTGAACCAGGGACACACCGCGCTTCCAGCGCTCCCGGTTCTCCTGGGCGCCCGTGAGCGTGCGGCCGTAGAAGTCGAAGTTCTCCTCGACCAGTTCTTCGGTGAGATACGCCGCGCGCGAACGCAGCACGCGCCACGCAGCCCACGCGCGCCAGTCGGCGAGATCCGCCTCGGCCCAGGTCTGCGCGAAGGTGCGCAGGTAGGAAGGCTGGCGCGCCACCACCTCGGCGAACAATTCCGCGACCGGCTTGTCGACGCCCTCGGCAAGCGCCGAAGCCCAGGCCTGCCAATCGAATTCGGGGTTCTCGGCGACCAGCGCGTCGAACGTGACGAGGTTGTAGCTGCGTTCGGCATCCCGGCGGCGAACCACGTCCCAGTGGCCCGCGGCCAGCTTGCGCTCCAGTTCGAAGACCCGCTGCCCGATCGAGTCCAAGTCCTCGGGCAGCAGTGCGGCGATGCGCGGATCGGCGGCGGCGAGCGCGAACATGCGGCCGATGTGCGCGATGTACTTGGTACGGATCTCGGCGAATTCGTCCTGGCGGTAATAGGACTCGTCGGGCAGG
Source organism: Nocardia sp. NPDC050713 (assembly GCF_040654315.1). NCBI lineage: Bacteria > Bacillati > Actinomycetota > Actinomycetes > Mycobacteriales > Nocardiaceae > Nocardia > Nocardia sp. NPDC050713. The sequence continues at coordinate 88,502 of NZ_JBFAHS010000001.1, forward strand.
CCGATGCCGGACTGGGTGGCGTGCACCAGGTAGCGGGTGGAGTCCTTGTCGTCGGTGTCGACGTAGAGGGCGACCGCGCCGCCGACACCGGTGCGCTGAAGCCGCCCGAGCAGCGCCGCGAAGGCGCCGCGGTCGGCGACCTCGCGCACGGCGGCGAGTTCGGCGGAGATCGGCGTGAGCCCGGCGGCGGCGACGGTCTCGGTGTCCATGAAGCTGGAGTACAGGTCGCCGATCTTGCGCGCGTCGCTGCCCGGCTCGGCGCCCGCGGCGGCGGCGTTCTGGATGATGGCCTGAACGTCCAGCTCGGCCTGGTCGTACAGCGCGCGGAACGCGCCGTCGACCGCGCGGTCGGCCGGAATCCGATATTCGTCCAGCCATTTGCCGTTGACATGCGCGAACAGGTCGTCCTGCACGCGCACGGCGTCGTCGAGGTGGGACAGGTCCAGGCCGGACGGGCTGATCGGTTCGGAAGTCACGATCTCCAGTATGCCGAGTGGACGCGGTGTCGCGAGGTGATCGTGGCGGGGGCTGCGGCGAGTTCACGCAGAGTGAACCCCGGCCGCGCGGGCGACCGGGGTGGGCGGTCAGGCGGGGAGGATGATGCGGTCGAACTCGCCGTCGTGCGCGCCGGCGAGGAAGGCTTCCCACTCTTCGGGGGTGTAGGTGAGGGCGACGTCGCCGTGGCGGAGCGTGGTGGTGCCGTCCGCGGCGGTGTGAACGACCAGATCGGTGTGCGGTCGTCCACTGGTGAGCAAGGTCAGGAACGAGGTCCATGCGCTCGCGGTGACGGTGATGATGGGCTCTTCGGCGGGGCGGTTGGCCGGGTTGCGGCGGTATTTGCTGTCACGGATGAGCACCGCATCACCATCGAACCTGACCTCGACGCATTGATTGCCGTTGTTCGATCGGGTCGACGTGAACCAGCCGGTGGAGCCCGGCGGGCAAGCGGTGGTGGCCATGGGCAGGATTTTACCCGAGCGCGTGCCGCCTGATCAGGGCCAATGACTCGTCACGGGTCAGCGATTGCTCCAGCGCGCGCAGGTAGGCGAAGCTCAGATCGCGCACCAGATCGGGGTCGTCGACCGCGCCGCCGAACACCGCGCTCTCGGCCCAGCCGAAGGTCGGCAACTGCACGCCGGCGAAATCGAGCAGGTGGAAGCTGCAACCGCCGAGGGTGGCGCCCGCGGTCGCGGCGAACGGGATGACGCGCACCTCGACGGTGTCCAGCTCTTCGATCAGCTTGGCCAGGTGCTCGAGCTGACCATGCAGCACCGCGGGGCCGCCGGTCTGCTGCAACAGCGCGGCCTCACCGATGACGGCGGTGAGTTCTACGCCGTCCGGTCCGCGCAACCGATCCTGCCGGCGCATGCGGATGGACACCAGCTGTTCGACCTGCACCGGACGAATCATCACGTCGGCGCTGATGAGCGCGCGAGCATAAGCTTCGGTCTGCAGCAAACCCGGAACGATGAGGCTGTCGTAGCTGCGAATGCTCTGCGCGCCGTGCTCCATTCCGTACAGCCGCTGCAGCTCGGGACCGATCAGCGCGGAGGACTTGGCCCACCAGCCGCGCTGCTTGCTCGCGTCCAGCAGGGCGAGCAGCTCGGTGCGCTCTTCGGCGGTGACTTCCAGCAGCTCGAGCACGGGACCGATGGTGTTGCCGGTGAGCACGCGCCTGCCCTTCTCCACGTGCGACCAGTTCGCCGGGGTGAAGCCGACCCGCTTGGCGAAGGTCGCGGAGTCGAAACCGCGCTGCTCGCGCAGTTCGCGAAGGCGCAGCACCAGTTCCCAACGCGCGACAGTAGGCGAGACGGGTGCCATGACACGCGATGCTACGCCTGGGCAACACGCCAGCGTGTGACTATTGTCAACCTGATTGCCCAGGACTAGGGTCGACACCAGCGGCCGATTCACCCGTCACGTTCACTACGCATCGAGGCGAGGTTCGTCATGAGCACGTTCCGCACCGAATCAGGCAGTCACGGCCCCCTCGGGACACCGGACGCCTCGCCATCACACGCGGCCCAGGAGTACTCGGCCACCCAGGACGCGTTCGCGCGCTGCCGCCACTACCGCAAGGACAACGGTCTCTACGCCGTGGTCGATCCGGCGCTGGGCCGCATCATGCTCGAGGTCGGCGCCGTCGGCGCGGTCGTCATGCCCGCCTCGCTCGGTGCCGAAGTGCGCGCGCTGCTCACCGCGGGCGGGCGACGCGGCGGACCGATCATCGCGCATCCGCGTTCCGGCCGCTGGACCTTCCTGACCGGGCCGACCGACAACTCCTACCTGGATATGGCACTCTTCGCGGACCTGTTCCGGGTCTGCGCCTCGGTCGCCCTGCCGGGCAGCACGATCGTGCTGCCCTCGCCCGCCGACGAACACAGCGGCTACCGCACCTGGGTCGCGCGGCCGGATATGGACTACCGACCGGAGCTACCCGAGGTGATCGCCGCTACCAGGACCGCGGCGATCCCGTCCAAAGACAAGTGAGTTCGGCTACGGCGTCGGCCGCGGCGTCAGCGTGACGCTGAAGCGGTCCTCGATGTTCTGGTTCCACTTCCGCTCGCACTCGTCGATCTTGGCCTGATCGTTGCCCGCCTTGTCCAGGCAGTCGATGAAATCCTTGCCGCCGGAATCGACGAAGAAACTCCAGCCGACGATGGCGATGAGGATCGCGCCGATCAGCGCGAGCACGCTCAAGATCAGACCGGTGACGGCCATGCCGGTACCGCCCGCGGTTCCCTTGCGCGCCTTGACGAACGCGATGATGCCGAAGATGAGTCCGAACAGCCCGAACAGGACGCCGCCGAGGATGGACCAGAAGGTGAGCAGCGCCAGGATGCCGAGCACCAACGCGGTGATGGCCAGGCCCTTGCCCTTCGGCGATTCCTGCCAGTAGGCGCCCTGCCCCGGCGGCGGATATCCGCCGGGTGGCGGCGGATACTGCCCGGGCGGCGGGTATTGGCCGGGCGGGGGATATTGCGACATGGACTTCCTCTCAGTCGGTGCCGCTGGGGAACTCGCTGGCGGGTGCGCTGCGCGGCGGTCGCCTACTGATCGCGCTCCCTACGCTCGGATGTTAATAGGACAAACCGTACGGTGGATCGCTCATTGCCCGCCGAGTCGCGCGTGCATCTCCCAGACCAGAACCTCCGCCGGACCGTGCGCGGTGATCCGCTGACCGCCGCTGCGCGTCAGCCGCACGGCGTCGCCCTCGTACAGCGGGCCGACGCCCTCCATCTCCACCTCGCCGCGGGCGACGAACAGGTGTAGGTACGGCGCGTCGGGCAGGTCGATCACCTGCGGTTCCGCGCCGGGCATGCGGGCCACGTGCAGCGCGGAGTGGCTGCTGTTGATGGCGATCGCGGCGCGGTCGCGGTAGCGCGGCAGGCCGGAGGCCACCGTGACCAAACCGCCGCCCGCCAGCTCGTCATCGATTTCCAGCTGCTGGTAGCCGGGGGTCAGGCCCGGTTCGTCGGGCACCACCCACATCTGCACGAAATGCACGGGCTCCTGGTGCTCGGCGCTGTCGTCCAGCCGCCAGGAGTCGTTCTTCTCCGAATGCAGGATGCCGGTGCCCGCGCTCATCCGCTGGGCGAGGCCTGGGTAGATGACGCCACTGTGGCCGAGAGAGTCCTGGTGCACGAGGCTGCCGCCGAGCACCCAGGTGACGATCTCCATGTCCCGGTGCGGGTGGGTGTCGAAACCCTGCCCGGGCAGCACGATGTCCTCGTTGTTCACCAGCAGCAGGCCGTGATGGGTGTTCTCCGGGTCGTAGTGCTCACCGAAGGAGAACGAATGCTTCGAATCCAACCAGGACACCCGCGTTTTCATGCGGTCGCCGCCACGGTGGATATCGATGTGCGGCGTCGTGAGTGTGGACATCAGGGTCCTCCTCTCTCCGACCGTGCACCGATCACCTTTCAGGGTAGGAGCACTCGAGGTCGCGGTACTCCTGATTCCTAGTAAATTGTCCTGCACTCGGCATTTTACGCGAGCGACCAGCGGGTGAACGGCAGGCGAGCAATACCTACCGGTGCGGTGAAGCGGGGACGGGACACGTAGGGTTACCGGCGACGGAGCCCCTTACCGACGGCACCGAGTTCGAAATACTAAGCGCCCCAACGGAATCGGAGGTGAGAGCCGAATGCGACCGGAAGCGCTCGATCGCATCGAGCGACAGCTCCGCGCCGAGGCGCGCCGCGACGGCATCAGCGACTTCGTGGTCGGTGTCGCGGTCTTCCGCGACCGGAAACTGCTCGTGGTCCGGCGGGTGCCCGACGACTATCACGGGGGCATGTACGAACTGCCGGGCGGCGGCGTGGAATCGGGGGAGACCTTCGCCGAGTGCGTGGCGCGGGAGCTGTTCGAGGAGACCGGGCTGCGGGTGCGCAGCATCACCGAGTTCCTCGGCGGCATCGATTACGCCACCCGCACCAAGCCGCGGGTGCGCAAGTTCAGCTTCCTGGTGGAGGTGGAGCCGGGCGAGGTGGCGCTCGCGCCGGGCGAACACGACGCCTTCGCCTGGATCGACGCGAGCGCGCTCGACGAACTTCCGATGACGACGGATATGCGGGCGGCGGTCAGTTCCCTGGTCAGCTCGGGCTGAGGAACAGGGCACAATCAAGGCGGTGTCGATCGGTCGCCAAGAGAACAGCCCGCCCGCCGACGAGCCGCGCGTTTCGTTGCGCACGGCGCTGCGCGAGAGTCCCGGCGTGTTGCGGTTGGCGATCGTGCGCTTCGCCGGACAGTTCGGCGACGGGATGTTCCAGGCCGCGCTCTCCGGGGCGATTCTGTTCAACCCCGAGCGCGAGACCGATCCGCTGGCCATCGCCGCGGGCTTCGCCGTCCTGCTGCTGCCGTATTCGCTGATCGGACCCTATGCCGGTGCGCTGCTGGACCGCTGGGACCGGCGCGCGGTGCTGCTGGTGGCGAACGTGCTGCGCGGCGTGCTGATCGGCGTGACGAGCGTCGGGCTGGTCGCCGGGATCGCCGAGCCGCCGCTGCTGTTGCTGGCGCTTGCCGTGGTCGGCATCAGCAGGTTCGTGATGGCGGGCGTCTCGGCGGCGTTGCCGAGGGTGCTCGCGCAGCAGTGGCTGGTGCCGATGAATTCGGTGCTCGCCACCGTCGCCTCCGGGTGCGCCGGCGCGGGCGCGGCGATCGCGGTGGCTGTCATCGGAGGGATCGGGGCGGGTGATTTCGCTTCCGCCGTCGCCGTCGCGATGAGCGGAGTGGGTTCGGTGCTCGGCGCGTTGCTCGCGGCCGGGTTCCGGCACGGCGTGCTCGGCCCGGAGGACGGCAGTGCGGTCCACGAGGGGACCGTGCACGCGATCCTCACCGGGTTGCGCACCGGCGCGCGGGCGGTGTGGCAGTCGGTCTCGGTGACCACGGCGATGGTCGGCATCGGCACGCACCGAGTGGTGTTCGGCGCGAACACGCTGATCATGGTGCTGGTGTTGCGGCAGGCTCCCGAGGGCTCCGGTCTGAGCAGCGGCCTGATCGGGTTCGGTGTGGCGATCGCCGCGACGGCGGGCGGCATGCTGGTCGCCGCTGTCGTCGCGCCGCTGGTGATCGCGCGGTTCGGCCGTTCGCGCACGGTCGTCGCCGGGCTCGTCGCCGCGATGATCGTGCAGCTGACCTTGGTGACGCCGATCGCCGTCGCCGAGGCGGGCGCGGCGGCCCAGCGCGCGTATCAACTACTGCTCATGGGCGCCTTCCTGTTCGGGCTGGCCGGGCAGACGATCAAACTCACCGGCGACGCCACCATGCAGATAGATATCGATGACGCCAGGCGCGGGCAGGTGTTCGCCCTCCAGGACACGGTCTTCAACATCGCGTTCGTCCTGGCCATCGCACTGGCCGCGCTGGTGGTCCCGGACGACGGGCGATCGCTGCCGGTGGTGGTCGCGGGCGCGGTCGGGTACGGGGTGGGGATTCTCGCGATCGCGTTGAACAGCAGGCGGCGGGCCCGGGGATAAGACTGCCGGGCTCGACGTGCGGACGCGGGTCACCGCTACTCCGCTCGATCCGAGATGGCTTGACCGGTCTGCCAGCGGCCTGGCGCACGCTCGAGCTTCAGGACCGGGTGGGCAGGGGGCGCCGCCCACTGGACGCGCGGGGCCGCCCGTCTTGGGTCCGGCCGATTCGGCTTCCGGGCGGTTGCGCGGCACCGACAAGGAGCGATCGGCGCGTTCTGCGAACGTGCTGGCCGAGGCGTCCGTGGAGCGGCCGCGCACCGATCAGAGCTCGTGTGTCGTCGCGGGTGGTTCGGTGATCGGCGTGCTCTCCGTGGCCAGCGGGACCGCGGCCGGACGGGCTGGGCGGTCGGACCAGAGCGGGTGCTCGGCGAGCGGTGCCGAATCGTGCGGTTGCTCGGGGAGATTGGGCGGAGTCGTGTGCTCGAGCGGAGGCGGATGCCCCGGCGCGGGATGATCCAACGTGCCGCCGTGAGCGGTCGGCGCCGGTGGGATCGGGTAGTCGGCCAGCGCTTCGGTGACGACCGGGGCGGCGGCATTCTGCGGGGCGGTGAGCGGATCCGGGCCGGTGCGCACGATCCAGTCGAGCGGTTCGCTGCCCGCGTCGGCGGCCGAACCGGTGATCTGGTGGTTCCAGGTGCCGAGGTCGGTGGGGTCGGTATAGAAGTGGTCGAGCACCCCGTCGTCGTCCAGGTCCAGCGCGGCGACGTCGGCGATGCCGGTGCCGTGCGAATCCCACAGCGCGTCGTCGGCGATACCGTCGCCGTCGAAATCCAGTTGGATGGCGTCGGCCGTGCCGGTGCGGGCCAGGTCGAGATCGGCGGGTGACGACCAGACGTGGACGGCGCCGTCGCCCGTCCCGAAGCCGTACTCGATGTCGTTCATATCTGCTTGGACGCGACCGGCCCTGATCCGGTTCCCTCGCGATTGGCGATCGGCACCGCACGGCGCCCGGCCGCAGGCTCTCGGTTCCGGTAAGTTGATCACGCTGCGACCGATTCGACCAGGGAGTCAACAGGTATGGGAGCGATACCGAGGAAGCTGGAGTCCCCAGCGCTCTTCGGTGTGTTGCTCGCGGGTGTGCTCTCGGTCCCGGCGCCCGCGCAGGCCGCACCGCACCCGTGGGCGCCGCCGCCGGTGAATCTCTGCGGCGAAACAGGATTCGATCCGCTGGCCCGCGAGCCCGATCCGAGCCTGCCGCCGCCACCGCCGATCGTGGTGCCGCCGCAGATCGACATCCCCGTGCCGATCCCGGAGATCACGCCGGTTCCGGTGCCGGACCCGCCGCAGGACAAGACCAGGATCGTCCCGGAGCCGCTGCCCGAGGATCCGTGCCACAACCCGTGCCCCGACATCCGGGACACCCCGAAGCCGGATATCGAAGCGGCGGACCCGGAGACGCCCGAGGCTCCCGCTCCCGGCGGCACCGGATCGAGTTCCGGCAGCGGTTCCGGCTCCGGCAGTGCGGACTCCGGTAGTGCGGGCTCGGGCAGTGCGGGCTCGGGCAGTGCGGACTCCGGCAGTGGTTCGGGTTCGGGCAGCGGTTCCGGCGAGGGCGGAATCCAGTTGCCGCGCATCGAGTTCCGTCCCGAGATCGAGCCGATCCCGATTCCGGTGCCCGGCGGTCCCGGCGACGAGCCGCAGCCCGCGCCGCCGCCGGTCGTGCACCCGATCGATCCGGGACCGGTCGCCGAGGCCGTCGTCGCGCCGCGGGTGCGCAAGACCGAGCTGGTCGGCCAGGTCACCGGGCACGGGTCGAACAACCGCACCGATATGCGCTGGCAGGTCGACGGCACCGACCTCGGCTTCATGTGGGAGACCAAGCCGGGCGAGGTCGCCGTCGTCTTCGGCGACACCTTCGGCGAGGGCTGGGTGACCGGTGGCGCTGGCGGCCCGGACTGGCGAAGCAACGTGCTCGGCTACAGCACCGACCGCGACCTCTCCGACGGCTTGACCATCGACACCATGGTGCAGGACAGCCGCTGCCACGCGGCGGAGATCCTGAGCAGCCGCAAGATCAAGAACTGGGAGACCACCGTCATCCCGACCTCCGGGTTCGCGATCGGGAAGCGCCAGTACCTGAGCTACATGTCGGTGAACAGGTGGAGCCGCGTGCCCGGCATGTGGTTCACCAACTACGGCGGCATCGCCTACTCCGACGACAACGGCAGCACCTGGACCAAGGATCAGCACGCCAGGTGGGACAACCTCTTCGGCACGGGCCGCTTCCAGGTCGCGGCCATGGTTCCGCAGGGCGACTACGTCTACATGTTCGGCACGCCCAACGGCCGGGTCGGCGTGGTCGGCTTGGCCAGGGTTCCGAAGAACCAGGTGCTCAACAAGACCGCTTACCAGTACTGGGTGAACGGCGCTTGGGCCCCGGTGATCGAAAACCACGCGACGCCACTGTTCCTCGGCATCGCGAGCGAGGTGTCGGTGCGCTACGACGAGGCCACCGAGAAGTGGCAGATGGTGTATCTGGATTCGGCGCAGGGCGCCATCGTGCTGCGCGAAGCCGCCGCACCGCAGGGCATCTGGACCGACACGGTGCCGCTGGTGAACACCTCGGACTACCCGAAGGCCTACGGCGGTTTCATCCACCCGTGGTCCTCGAGCCGGGATTTGTACTTCACCATCTCGGCCTGGGACACCTACAACGTCTACCTGATGCGCGCCGACCTCGGCACACCGAAGTGATTCAGCCCCGCAGAAACCGCAGTCGCTGACCGGGTCTGGCCTGCGCCACCGCGTCGACGTCGGCATCGAGTACCACCGCGATCACCGGGTAGCCGCCGGTGACGGGGTGGTCGGCGAGAAAGATCACCGGCTGGCCGCTCGGCGGCACCTGAACCGAGCCGAGTGCCATACCCTCCGTGCGCAATTCGCCGGTGATCCGCCGCCGCAGCGCCGGTCCGCCGACGCGGTCGATGCGGGCGCCGACGCGGTCGGTGTCGGGGGAGACGGCCCACTCGGCCGCGAAAAGCGCTGCGGCGTCCTCGAACCAGTCGTCACGCGGGCCGAGCAGCGCGCGCACCGTGACGAGTCCGCCGGGTGGCGCGTCGACCGGCGCGACGTCGACGAGCGGCAGCTCGCGCGGAACCGGCCCGATCGGCAGCCGATCGCCCGCGCGCAGCGGTTCCGGTCCGATGCCGGACAGCGTGTCGCGGCTGCGCGAGCCGAGCACCGGCGCGACGTCGACGCCGCCGCGCACGGCGACGTAGCAACGCAACCCGTTCGCCGCGAATCCGAGCCGAAGGGTCTGTCCCTCTTCGATTTCCAGCACGCTGGCGTGGCCGACCGGGACGCCGTCCAGCACCGCTTGGGCGGGCGCGCCCGCGACCGCGACGGTGTGGTGCCGCTCCGCGCGCAGCACCAGCCCGCCGAGCAGTACCTCGATCGCCGCGGCGTCCTCCTGATTGCCGACCAGGCGATTGGCCAGCCGCAACGACGCGCGGTCGGCCGCGCCCGAGACCCCGACGCCGGAATCGAACCAGCCTGGGCGGCCGAGGTCCTGGATGGTAGCCAGCGGACCGACCCACTCGACGAGCATCATTCGGCCACCTCGAAACGAACCAGCCCGCCCGCCCTGATCAGCGCGGGCGGATCGCGGTCGACGTCCCACATCGTCAGATCGGTGCGGCCGATCAACCGCCACCCGCCGGGCGTACTGCGCGGATAGACCGCCGAGAAGCCGCCCGCGAGCGCGACCGCACCGGCCGGTATGGACGTGCGGGCGGTATCCCTGCGCGGCACCGTGAGTCTCCCGTCGGGGGACTCGAGATAGCCGAAACCCGGTGCGAATCCGACGAACGCGCAGCGCCACACCGTGCCGGTGTGCGCGGCGATCACCTCGTCCTCGGTCATGTCGAGCAGCTCGGCGACATCGGCCAAGTCCGCGCCGTCATAGCGCACCGGGATCACCAGCGGCTCGGGAGAGACGTTGTGCGGCAATGTTCCACGGGAAACATCGCCCGAATCATCCTGCTGCTGGAGGCTTTCCAGCAAGGCGCAAATCTCACGGCGCACCGACTCGGCGGCGTCGGCGGAAGCCAGGGTCACCAGAACGGTTTCCGCGGCGGGCAGCACGTCTTGCACGCCCTTCGGCGCGCTGACGCGCAGGGCGTCGGCCAATCCGGCGGCGCGATCGGGTTCGTCGGGGGTGACGAGCAGCGCCCGGTCTCCGGCCGCGCGAATATATTGCTGCCAGGGCGATTTCGGATCTCTCATATGGCGCTCCGATTACCCGAACGACGCGACCGGCACACCCGATTCCGCGAGCGCGGTGCGAATCCGCCGTGCCATCTCCACCGCGGCCGGAGTGTCACCGTGCACGCACAGGCTGGCGGCGGACACCGCGACCTCACCGCCATCGACGGTCCGCGCCTTGCCCGTCGCCGCGATCGAAATCGCCTGGGTGACAGCCTCGTCGGCGTGCAGCACCGCGCCGGGCAGTCCGCGCGGCGCGAGCAGGCCGGTCGGCGTGTACGCGCGGTCGGCGAAGCCCTCGCCGACGAACCGGACCTTCGCCTCGGTAGCGGCCGCCTCGAGCTCGGTCCCGGACGGGCCGAGCAGCGCGAGCTCCGTGTCGTACTCCGTCATCGCGGTCAGCAGCGCCTCGGCCAGCTCCCGATCCGCGGCGGCCGCGTGATACAGCGCGCCGTGCGGCTTCACGTAGCGGACCCGGTCGCCCGCGGCCTTGGCGAAGGCGTCGAGCGCCCCGATCTGATACAGCACCTCGTCGCGCAGCTCGGCGGGCGTGACCGCGATCGCGCGCCTGCCGAAACCGGCCAGATCCCGGTACCCGACGTGCGCGCCGATCCGCACCCCCTTGCGCACCGCCGTCGCGCAGGTGGCCCGCATGATCAACGGATCGCCCGCGTGGAATCCGCAGGCGATGTTGGCGCTGGTCACGATGTCGAGCATCGCCGCGTCGTCGCCCATCGTCCACGGGCCGAAGCCCTCGCCGAGATCGCTGTTCAGATCCAGCGCCATCGGTGTCCTCCCGCCGTCCAACCTGCGTGCCCGTGACATTCTCGTCCTCGCGCGCCGCACGAGACAAAGAATCGGCAGACCGGCACCGCGGCGCCCGCCCGCGCGGATGGTCGCACCGCTCGGCGGCAAGTACTCTCGGAGCATCATGGCCACGTATTTCGATCCGAAGTCATGGTCGCCGCTGCGGGCCGTCGACTTGGGCAAGCGCCTCTTCGACCAGTCCTGGCTGGAGCAGTGGATCGCGACGACCACCTCATGGGTGGATCCCGTGGTGGACCTCGGCTCGGGCACCGTCACCGCGCTGATGCCGGACGTGCTGATGACGGTGCTCAGCGAAGGCATCCTGAGCCGGTTCGGTGGTCAAGAGGTGCACGCCACACTGCTCGGCCACGAGGTGAACGCGACACTGCAGGTGCTGAAGGTGCGCAGGCGCGGGGCGCACTTCCAGACCAAGACGGTGTTGTCCCGGCTGAGCTGGGACGAGCATCCGATCGAGGCGGTCACGGTGATCGCGCACGGTGTGCGGCTGATCCCCGGGGTTCCCACCAAGTTGCGAGCCGCCCAGCTGGACCTGGAGGGCACCGTCACCACGGCGTCCCTGGTCGGCTGGCTGAACACCCAGCCGCTGGACTGGCGGCTGAGCGTGCACGAGAGCGGGCTGATCCGGGCCGAGCACCGAAGACGCAAGCTGACCGCGCTGGTCGACGTCGCGGTCGAGAACAACCTGCTCACCATCGAGATCCACCGGGCGAACTGGCTCGGCCTCCGGATACCGCGGCGGATGATCACCGCGCCAGCGATCCTGCTGGAGAACCTGCCGCGGCACGCGCGCATCGCGCAGGCGACCCGAGACGGCGACCTGGTCCGGTTCCGGGTCGACCTGCCCGAGACGACCGGCTCTTTCGATCTCGCGCAGATCCGCGACGCCATCGTCGCGGGTACCACGCTCATCGTCTTCTGAGCGCGGAAAACCCTTTCAGCTCTGCGTCTTCCACCATTCCAACAGCGCCGCCTCGGCCTCGTCGCGGGTCATCGGGCCGCGATCGAGGCGCAGCTCCTTGAGATAGCGCCAAGCCTTGCCGACCTCGGGACCCGGCCGCAGGCCGAGCAGCTCCATGATCGCGTTGCCGTCCAGGTCGGGGCGGACCTTGGCGAGGTCCTCCTCCTGCTGGAGTCGCTCGATGCGCGCCTCGAGGTCGTCGTAGGTGGCGCGCAAGGCGGCGGCGCGGCGCTTGTTGCGGGTGGTGCAGTCCGCGCGCACCAGCTTGTGCAGCCTGGGCAGCAGCTCGGCGCCGTCGGTGACGTAACGGCGCACCGCGGAATCGGTCCACTGACCCTTGCCGTAGCCGTGGAAACGCAGGTGCAGGAAGACCAGCCGGGCGACGTCCTCGGTGAACTGCTTCGGGTACTTCAGCGCGCGCATCCGCCTGCGCACCATCTTGGCGCCGACCACCTCGTGGTGGTGGAAACTGACGCCGCCGCCCGGCTCGTTGCGCTTGGTGTCCGGCTTGCCGATGTCGTGCAGCAGCGCGGCCCAGCGCAGCACCAGGTCCGGGTCGCCGTCCTCCAGATCGATGGCCTGCTGGAGCACGGTCAGCGAGTGCCAGTAGACGTCCTTGTGCTGGTGGTGCTCGTCGATCTCCAGCTTCATGGCGGGCACCTCGGGCAGCACCCGCTGCGCCAGACCGGTCTCGCACATCACGTTGATGCCGTCGATCGGATGCGCGCCACCGATCAGCTTGTCCAGTTCGGCGCGCACCCGTTCGGCGGTGATGCGATCGATCTCCTCGGCCATCGCCTCGATGGCCGTGCGCACCCGCGGGGCGAGTTCGAAACCGAGCTGGGAGACGAAGCGGGCGGCCCGCAGCATGCGCAGCGGATCGTCGTGGAACGAATCCTCGGGCGCCGCAGGGGTATCCAGCACTCCGGCCAGCAGGGCATCCATGCCGCCGAGCGGATCGACGAACTCCAGCGAACCATCCGCGGCGATCTTCACCGCCATCGCGTTGACGGTGAAATCGCGGCGCACCAAGTCGCCTTCCAGGTTGTCGCCGAAGGTGACCTCGGGATTGCGCGAGACCCGGTCGTAGGTGTCACTGCGGAAGGTGGTGATCTCCAGCTGCTGATCGTCCTTGGCCGCGCTGACCGTGCCGAACGCCAGCCCGCCGGTGTCCCACAGGTGATCGGCCCACCCGCGCATCAGCTCCTGTACCTGCTCGGGTCGCGCGCTGGTGGTGAAGTCCAGATCGGTGCCGAGCCGCCCGAGCACCGCGTCGCGCACGCTGCCACCGACCAGATACAGCTCGTGCCCGCGCGCCGCGAACAGTTCACCCAGCGGGGTCAGCACATCGGCGAGTCCGCCGAGGGTGACCGCCGCCGCGGCAAGCAACCGGGTACGCCGATCCTCGGAAGGCAACGGGGCTGGATCGGTCACTTGCGCATCCTCGGACTTGGACGAAACCACGAAGCAGCAGCTTACCGAGGCGGGAAAAGCGGAATTCGGGCAAGGCGCTGGCGTGGTGCGTGCCGTGCGCGCCAGGGCGGCAAATCCAACACAGTAGGATTGCTTGGTGTCTCCGGCCGATCGCGCGAACAGTCGACGCCGCCAGCCTCGGCGCCGCGGTTCGGCGGCCAACGCGGCGAAACCGCGTATGCGCACGGTACGGGAGACTTCCGCGGGGGGATTGGTCGTGGACGGTCTGGACGGACCGAGCGATAAACGCAGCGCCGCCTTGATCGGTCGCACCGATCGTCGCGGCCGGTTGCTGTGGTCGTTGCCGAAGGGTCATATCGAGGAAGGCGAGACGGCGGAGCAGACCGCGATCCGTGAGGTGGCCGAGGAGACCGGCATCCACGGCGTGGTGGTGGCCGAGTTGGGCAGTATCGATTACTGGTTCGTCACCGAGGGCCGCCGGGTACACAAGACCGTGCATCATTATCTTTTGCGTTCCGTCGGCGGTGAGTTGTCCGATGCCGACGTGGAGGTCACCCAGGTCGCGTGGGTTCCGTTGAGCGAGCTGGATTCTCGGTTGGCCTACGCCGACGAGCGACGCTTGGCCGAGGTCGCGAACCGGTTGATCGACCGGATGGAGACCGGCAAGCGATGACCCAGACTTTTCGGCATCGCACTGCGATTCCGTGGGGGGTGGTGGCCGGGCGACGGGTGGGCCTGTTCCGGGTCCTCGTGGCGGTCCTGACCCTGATCGGTTCGGTGACGGCCGTGCCGGTGTTGCTCGCGGTTCCGGCGGACGCGCAGCCGACCGGGTCGAACAACTCCACGACGCCCAAATTCTTGAAGTTGTCGCTGGATTCGGTGACGCCCTCGGCGGTGACCACCACGAGTGATCCGCTGCTCACCGTCTCCGGCACGGTGACCAATATCGGCGACCGCGTCGTCGACGACATCAGCGTCCGCATTCAGCGGGCCTCCATGGTGTCGGCGCCGAGCGGGTTGCGTTCGGCGTTGCGGCTGGATCAGGTCAACTACGAGCTGACCGGTCCGTTCGAGGATGTGGTCGAGCGGCTCAGTCCCGGCCAGCGCAAGCAGTTCACGTTGAGCATTCCGCTGCGCTCCGGCGGCGACACGTCGTTGCAGATCGATGAGCCCGGCGTGTATCCGCTGCTGTTGAACGTCAACGGCGAGCCCGCCTACGGCAGCCAGGCGCGGCTGGACGACGCCAGGTTCCTGCTGCCGGTGCTCGGCCTGCCGCCCGCCGGGCCGGACGCGCCCGAGCCGGTGCACGCGCCGACCGACGCGCCGGTGGCGACCACGTTGCTGTGGCCGTTGGCCGACCGGCCGCGGCTGGTGGCCGGTATGCCGGGTTCGGTGAACGGGAACGTCGAGCTGACCGACGACGAACTCGCGGCGTCGCTCGGCAAGGGCGGTCGGCTGGAACAGCTGCTCGGCGCGCTGGAGTCGGCGCTCGGCACCGGGCCGAACCGGGAACGCGGGCTGGCCTCGGCGGTGTGCGTCGCCGTCGACCCTGATCTGCTGCTCACCGTGCAGGCGATGACCAGGGGCTACCGCGTCCTCGCCAGCCCATCCGATCCGGACGGCGCGACCAGGGAGGGCACCGGCGCCGAACACGCGCAAGTCTGGCTGGACCGGTTGCGCGCGCTCGCCTCGTCGGTGTGCACGGTGGCGTTGCCGTTCGCCCAGGTGGACGTGAACGCGCTGGCTGCGGTGAACGATCCCGAACTGTCCGCCCGCGCGTTGGACGCGCCCGCGGAGATCATCGATTCGATCCTGGCCACCCGCTCGCTGCGCGGCGTCAGCCTGCCCGATTCCGGCAGTATCGACGTGAGCGGCGCAACGTTGTTGCGCGGCCACGGTTTCGGCACCGCCGTGCTCGCCGACACGGCCGCGGTCCCGGTCGGCCAGGCCGATGCGGTGGATTTCAGCAGCAGTCGCGGATCCGCGATCACGACGGACGCTCCGGAAACGGCGGCGCCGGAGATGATCCGGTTGCCGGGGGTCACCGCGCCGACGCCCGAGCAAGCACCTCCGCCCGCCGATCCTTCCGCGCCGCCCGCCGCGCGGCCCGCTCCAGCGAAGCCCGACCCCGCGCTGCACGCGGCGACCTTCGACATCTGGTCGGCGACGGCGCTCGCCGCGGTCGGCTCGAATCCGCCGACGCCCTCGTTCACACCGGACCGGGTGCGCTACGACGTGACCAACGACTCGCGCGCCGCCCGCCTGCAGGACGCGTTGGGCGCGGTCTCGTGGAGCGCGCTGCACCCGGAACCGGGCAAACCGCGTTCGCTGCTGCTGGTCCCGCCGCAGCAGTGGGGCGCCAACCGGGACGAGGCCGCCGCGCTGCTGCGGCAGCTCGACCTGCTGGTCAAGAGCAATCTCGCGACGCCGCGCCCGTTCGCGGACCTGCTCGCGCTGCCACCGGACCCGCAGCCCTACGAACTCGACTACCTGCCGCAGGCCGCCGAGGACGCGGTGCCCGCGCGGTTCGTCCTGCCGACGCGCGAGCAGGGCCACCGGATCACCGAGCTGATGCGAGCCCTCGTCGACGTGCCGGAGATCGAGCCGACGCCGCGCCAGTTCCTCACCCCGCTCCGCGACGACCTGATCCGGGTGCTCTCGCTCTCCGATCGCCGCACCGGCAATGCCACCCAGCCGGACACCTTCGCGCAGCGGCGGCTGGACCAGACGACGCGCACGATGAACAACCTGTACCGGTCGGTGACGGTGCTTCCGCCGGGCGGTGTGTACACGCTGGCCTCGGAGCAGAGCCCGTTGCTGCTGGTCGCGCGCAACGATCTGCCGGTCGCGATCCGCATCAGGTTCCGCATCGAGGCGCCGTCCGAGACGAACATCACCGACATCGGCGAACAGCAGCTGCCGCCGAAGGGCACCCGGTCGTTCCAGATACCGACCGAGGTCAGCGACAGCCGCAACCTGGTGATTCCGATCTCGCTCGCCACGCCCGACGGTGTCGCGCTCGGCAACGCCACTTCGGTCTCGGTGCGTTCGAACGCCTACGGCCAAGCCTTGGCCATAATTACGGCATGTGCCGGACTGCTGCTGTTCCTGTTGGCCGGGCGTCGGCTGTGGCGGCGCTTCCGCGGCGAGCCCGATCCCGCCGACGAGGGTTTCGACCCCGGCATCCGGCGTCGGGTCAACAGGTACCGTCGGGCGCGCATGCGAGTGCTGCGTGAAGAGGGACAGGGGCACGATGAGGGATGATCGATCCGATGCCCTCACCGTGCGGGACAATCGGTGGATGTCCGCGCCCGCTTCGGAGCGCGGGCGGGTACCAGCACGACGGGGGAGGCTCGATGGGCGAAACGCCGATCGGGCATGCCGGATGCGCAGGTCCGGTACGACACAGGAGGCATGATGAGCGACGATGATTTATCCGCTCATCGGCCTCGACCTGATGAACGACCTGACGGGCCGCCTGCCCGCCGGGCGCCCGCCGCGCCTTGGGAACGGGGGATGCGGCCGCAGAGCGAACCGCAGGAGGATCCCGGCATGACGCACCGGGACCCCTACGGCGAGTACCCGAGGGTGCCTCGGGTCAGCCGCCCCTCCGGACCGCCGCAGGGCGGTCGGACGGCGCCGCCCTCGGGCCCGATGCCCGCCCAGCGCGGACCGCTTCCCGGCCAGTCCGGCCCCATGCCCGCGCAGCGCGGACCTGGCGGTCGTCCGCCCGTGCCGCCGCAGCGGCCCGGCTCCGCGCCGCATCCCGGTCAGCGCCAGTATCCGCCGCAATCCGGCGGGCCGCGTCCCGCGCCGCCCGGGCGCCCCGTACCGCCGATGCCATCGGCCCCGCCGCCGACACAGCGTCCTCCGGCACCGGCAGAGGGCAGGCAGGCGCCGCCCAGGGCGCCGCACGGCCAAGGCGAGCCGATCCCACGTACCCCCGCGCCGCCGCAGCGGTTCGCGCCGCCGCCCAAGTACGCGCCGCAGCAGCCGAACCCCGCGCCGCTGCGTGGCCGACCCGCGGCCGCGGTGAACGACTCGCCGCCGCCCGCCAATCGGCCGCGCACCCAGGAGTGGGCCGTCACCGAGGCCGAGCCGGAGCCGACCGAGACCAAGGAAAGCACGAACTCCCGGCTGCTCAGGGACTCCGGCTCGATCGCGATCGCGACTCTGATCAGCCGCATCACCGGTTTCGGCAAACAGTTGCTGCTCGCCGCGGTGCTCGGCCCGGCGATCGCCAGTGCGTTCACCTCGGCGAGCCTGATCCCGAACATGATCACCGAGCTGGTGCTCGGCGCGGTGCTGACCGCGATGGTGGTTCCGACGCTGGTGCGCGCGGAGAAGGAGGACCCCGACGGCGGGGCGGCCTTCGTCCGGCGTCTGGTCACCGCCGCCTTCGTGGTGCTGATGGGCGCGACACTGCTGGCGACGGCCGCCGCGCCGCTGCTGGCGACGCACGTCTTCGTGTCCGCCGACGGCAAGGTCAACACCCAGCTGACCACGGCGCTGACCTTCTTGCTGCTGCCCGCGATCCTCTTCTACGGCATGTCGGCGCTGTTCACCGCGATATTGAACACCCGCCAGGTGTTCAAACCCGGTGCGTGGGCGCCCGTGCTGAACAACATCGTCATGCTGGCGGTGCTCGGCCTCTACGCGGTGACGCCCGGTGAGATCACGCTCGACCCGGTGTCGATGAGCGATCCGAAGCTGCTCGTCCTCGGCGTCGGCGTCACGCTCGGCGTGTTCACCCAGGCGGCCGCCCTGCTGCCCGCGATCCGCCGCGAGGGGATCGACCTGCGCCCGCTCTGGGGTGTCGACACCCGGCTCAAGCAGTTCGGCATGATGGGCGCGGCCATCATCCTGTACGTGCTGATCAGCCAGGTCGGCTTGGTCTTCGCCAACCACGTCGCCTCGACCGCGGACGAGGCGGGCCCGGCCATCTATTCGCTGGCCTGGCTGCTGCTCCAGCTGCCCTACGGCGTCCTCGGCGTCACGGTGCTCACCGCGATCATGCCGCGCCTGAGTCGCAACGCGGCCGAGGGCGACACCCCGGCCGTCGTCGACGACCTGTCCGTCGCGACCCGCCTGACCATGATCGCCCTCTTCCCCGTCGTCACCTTCCTGACGCTCGCCGGGCCGCAGCTGGGCGAGGCGCTGTTCGGGTACGCGCGCTTCACCGGCGACGCCGAACGGCTCGGCTACGCCGTCAGCTGGTCGGCCTTCGCGCTGATTCCCTACGCCCTCGTGCTGATCCACCTCCGGGTGTTCTACGCGCGGGAGCAGGCGTGGACGCCGACCTGGATCATTCTCGGCATCACCGCCGTCAAGATCGCCCTGTCGGCGCTGGCGCCGTTCATCGCCGACAACAGCGATCAGGTCGTCATCGTGCTCGGCGTCGCGAACGGCCTCGGGTTCACCGCGGGCGCCATCATCGGCGGCTACCTGCTGCACCAAAGTCTCGGCGACCTGCGGATGGCCAACGTCGGGCGCACCGTCACTCGGGTCGTGCTCGCCTCGGTCGCGGGCGGCGCGGTGATGCTGATCGTGGACAAGGTGCTCGGCCTCGAGCGGCTGTCGGAGTCCATGGGCGGTCCCGGCTCGCTGATCCGCGTGATCATCACGGCCATCGTCATGTTCGCGACGGCGTTCGGGCTCATGCGGCTCGCGGGCATTCCGGAGATCGTCGCCATCACCGTGGCCATTTCCCGGCGCCTCGGCATCACGCCGCCCGCACCGGATCTCGACCTCGACGGACCGGTCGAGGACGAGTACGCCACGCAGGTGTTCCGCAGGCCCGATCCGTACATGTACTCGGGCTTCGACCCCTACCTGGACTCGCAGGCCACGATGGTCTTGCCC
Source organism: Nocardia sp. NPDC050713 (assembly GCF_040654315.1). NCBI lineage: Bacteria > Bacillati > Actinomycetota > Actinomycetes > Mycobacteriales > Nocardiaceae > Nocardia > Nocardia sp. NPDC050713. The sequence continues at coordinate 107,765 of NZ_JBFAHS010000001.1, forward strand.
GTGATCAGACCGGATGCTGTTGACCGCACCGGGCGGGGTGAGTTCCCGTACCCTGTTCGGCAGAGAAGCACAAGTGGCGAGTTCGCCGGAACTTCGACATATCAGGGCGAAGGAGGAATGAGGGTGAGCGACGACGCGGCGGTGGGCGGCGTCCCAGCCGCCGATCCTTCTGCGACCAAGGCCGGCGGCCTGTCCACCGACCACCCGCCCGCCGCGGAGAACCCGTCGGACCCCCAGCATCCGCACCCGGGACCCGACAGCCCGCCCTCCGCCGACGGCCACGGCCCGCGCGAGACCCAGCATCAGGCGCCGCCGCGCGACCCGATGTACGACACCGGAATGATCCCCATTCCGCAGCTGCCGCCCGCCGGAACGGAGGCGACGGGTGCGCGTCGAACTCCGCGCGGCCCCAAGCTGATTCCGGGCGCGTCGGTCGCGGGCGGTCGATACCGTCTGCTCGCCAGCCACGGCGGCGCGCGCGGGCTCAAGTTCTGGCAGGCCCTCGACATCAAACTCGACCGCGAGGTCGCGCTCACCTTCGTCGACGCCGACCAGAAGGCCACCGACAACTCCGGCCACGACGGTCCGCAGGCCATCCTGTCGCGCACTCTGCGGCTCGGCCGCATCAATTCGCCCGGTCTGGCTCGCGTTCTGGACGTGGTGCGCGGCAGCTCCGGCGGCATCGTGGTCGCCGAGTGGACGCCCGGTCGCTCGCTGCGCGAGATGGCCGAGACCGTGCCCTCGCCGATCGGCGCGGCCCGCGCGATCCGGGCGCTCGCCTCGGCGGCCGAATTGGCCCACCGCGGCGGCGGTTCGCTGTCCATCGACCATCCCGACCGCGTGCGCATCAGCGCCTCCGGTGACGCCGTGCTGGCCTTCCCCGGCACGCTCGGCGATTCCGACGCCCAGTCCGACGTGCGCGGACTCGGCGCCATGCTCTACGCGCTCATCACCGCGCGCTGGCCGATCCGCTCCGGCGGGCTGACCGGCACCGCGGCCACCGTCGGCGGGCTGCGTCTCGCCGACTTCGGTCCGGACGGAACGCCGGTGGAGCCGAGGCAGATTCGGCCCGAGGTGCCCTTCGAGATCTCCGCGGTCGCGGTGCGCTCGCTGGAGTCGAACAAGGGCGTGCGGACCGCGGCGACCGTCCAGCACGTGCTGGAGCAGGCCTCGGTCGTCGACCAGAAGACCGACTTCATCCCGGTGCTCCGCCTCGGCCAGCGCGCGCAGCCGCCGAACGCTGACGATTCGCTCGCCGATCCGGAATTGCTCGCCGCCGAACGCGAGCGGTCGCAGCGGATGATGTGGATCATGGTCGGCCTCGGTATTCTGGCCGCGCTCGTGGTCGGCATCGTGATCTGGTGGATGGTCAGCGTTTTCGCGCCAGGGGCGTCCGACGCGCCGATCGACGAATCACGCAACATCGGTCTGACCACCAACAGTTCCGTCTCGCCGACGACACCGGCCGGAGCGGTCCCGAGCAATCCTGCGTCCGGCGGCGTGCCCGTCCCGGTGACCAACGCGACCGTGTTCTCGCCCGAGGGCACCCCGGACAACGTCAGCGGCGTCGGCGCGGTGCTGGACGACGACCCGGCCACCGTCTGGCGCTCCGATCAGTACTTCCAGCAGTTCCCGGCCCTCAAGAAGGGGGTCGGTCTGCTGGCCACGCTGCCGAGCCCGGCGAAGCTGACGAACGTCTCGATCACCTCGCCGAGCCCCGGTACGTCCGTGGAAATCCGTACCTCGCCGACGAATTCGCCGACGTTGGACCAGACCCAGCTGATCGGCGCCGCCCAGCTGGCCGACGGAGTCACCGAAATCCCCGTGACCGCGGACCAGTCCGCGCGCTACGTGCTCGTCTGGATCACCGGTCTCGGCAACTCGGGAAACCAGTTCCAGACGACGATCGCCGATCTGCGGTTCGACGCCGCGCCCTGATCGCCCGCGTCGAATTCCTCCCGCTCCCTGCTTGATTGGGCGCCGTCGGACGAAGTCCGCCCGCAGCCCGCGCACGTGGTCTTGTTGCTGCCACTTCGGCAGTCCCGATATGATCGGCTCGCGCTCTCGGCAGGGGAGCTTCCCGGGACCTGGTTTTTTCGATCCCGGATGCTGCGAAATATCTACGGCGATGGTCTTTTTGGGCTGTCGTGAGTTGAGCGCCGTCCAAGGGGTTGGTTTTGTCGTCGGAATTGAACGAGGATTCCCGCGGGGGAAGTTCGCGGGTCGCGGCCCGTGAGCGCTCGTTCGTGCCCGGCGAGCTATCCGACCGGGAACTGCTCAGCGCCCACGCGCGCGGCGAGCGGCACGCCTTCGCCGAACTACTACGCAGGCACAACGATCACCTCTGGCAGACGGCCTTGCGCACGTCCTACACCCGTGAGGACGCCGCGGACTCGTTGCAGGACGCGCTGCTCTCCGCGCACCGCACCGCGGGATCGTTCCGCGCCGAGGCCGAGGTGCGCAGTTGGCTACACGCGATCGTGGTGAACGCCTGCCTGGATCGCATCCGCCGCAACAAGACTCGTCGCGCGGTCTCGCTGTCGCCCGATACGCTGCCGGAACCACGCGACGAGCGGGACGAGTTCGCCGAGGTCGAGATGTCGATCGTGGTGGACCGCGCGCTGTTCTCGCTGCCGCCCGATCAGCGCACCGCGCTGGTAGCGATCGACCTGGAGGGGTATAGCGTGTCGGAGGCGGCGGCGATGCTGGGGGTTCCGGAGGGGACGATCAAGAGCCGCTGCGCTCGGGGTCGACAACGCCTGCAAGAGCGTTTGGAATTTCTCCGCGATCCGGGGAACCGGAAGTAGTGGCGATGCGTCATTAATAGTGACGAACACCTGAGCGATGTACAGATGGCGCCCGCGGGTTCCCGCGGCGCGGCCGCGACAGACAAGACAGTTACGTCGGATGAGACCACTGGAGGTGCGATGGCGACCCGGTCCGTACCGCAGCCTCCATTTTCGCCGGAACTGCTCGCCGATCTGCATGCCGACAACGTGGATCCCGAGCTCGGCGCGCAGCTGTGGCCCGCCGTCCGCGCCGACTCCGACGCGGTGCGCTACCTGCGCTCGCTGGACGAGGTGACGACGCGGCTGCGCACCCTGCGCACCGACGAGTGCGTCGTCCATCCGATGCCGGAGGACGTCTCCGAGCGGCTCGCGGCCTTCGTCGCCGAACTGGAGCTGGGCGAGGAGCCGACCGAACGAGTCGCCACCGTGCATCGGCTCGACGCCACGGCATCCGACGAGGACGCGGCGCTCCGAGATCAACGGGTCCTCGGAAACGGCAGCGAGCCAACGGCTTCCGAGGACCGGACCGAACGCATCGCGACCCCGATATCGCTCGCTCACCGGCGAAGTAGACGCCTGCGCTTGGTCGCCGCCGCGGCCGCCGTCCTCGCGGTGATCGCGGGCACCGGCATCGGCGTCCAGATGCTCCGCGACGGTGACGCGACGACCACCGCGAAACCGACGCCGACCAACGATCAGATCGGCGACGACCTGACCCCCACGGCCGCGCTCGCCGCCCTCGGCCGCAACGACGTCACCGGACCGCTCGGCAGCCGCGGCGCCCTCACCCGCTGTGTCGCCGCGGCCGGGCTGGACCGGGCCGTTCTCGGCTCGATGAATATGCGGTATCAGGGCAAGGACGCGGTGCTCATCCTGCTGACCGGCACCGCCCAGGGCAAGATCACAGCGCTGGTCGTCGGCCCAGGTTGCACCACGGGTGACCCGCAGGTGCGCAAAGTCACCGACATCGGCTGACGAGCACGGGCCCACCGGTGCGGGAACAACAGCGTTTAGGCTGTTGTTGACCGTCACGTTCCCCCTCAGATCTTCTCGGAAGGGCCCCATGAGCGAGCTCCACGAGCGAACCACCGACACGGCCACGCCAGTTCGCGACCTGATCATCGTCGGCTCCGGCCCCGCAGGCTATACCGCAGCCGTCTACGCCGCCCGCGCCGAACTCGAGCCGCTGCTCTTCGAGGGCACCCAGTTCGGTGGCGCGCTGATGACCACCACCGAGGTCGAGAACTTCCCCGGCTTCCGCGCCGGCATCATGGGTCCGGACCTGATGGACGAGATGCGCGAGCAGGCCAAGCGTTTCGGCGCCGACATCCGCACCGAGGACGTGGACGCCATCGACCTGAGCGGACCGGTCAAGACGGTCACGGTGGGCGATCAGACCTACCGGGCGTACGCGGTCATCCTGGCCATGGGCTCGGCCGCCCGCTACCTGAACGTGCCCGGGGAGCAGCGACTGCTCGGCCGCGGCGTGAGCGCCTGTGCCACCTGCGACGGCTTCTTCTTCAAGGGCCAGGACATCGTGGTGGTCGGCGGCGGCGACTCGGCGATGGAGGAAGCGACCTTCCTCACCAAGTTCGCGTCGAGCGTCACCATCGTGCACCGCCGCGAGGAGTTCCGTGCGTCGCGCATCATGCTCGAGCGCGCCAAGGCCAACGAGAAGATCAAGTTCGTGCTGAACGCCGAGGTGGTCGAGGTGCACGGTGAGAACGCCGTGACCAGTCTCACCCTGCGCGACACCCGCACCGGCGAGACCTCCGAGCTGGCCGCGACCGGCCTGTTCGTGGCGATCGGCCACGATCCGCGCAGCGAGCTGGTGCGCGGCCAGGTCGAGCTCGACGACGAAGGCTACGTGCAGGTCGAGCACCCGACGACGGCCACGAAGGTTCCCGGCGTCTTCGCCGCGGGCGACCTCGTCGACCACACCTACCGCCAGGCCATCACCGCCGCGGGCACCGGCTGCCGCGCCGCGATCGACGCCGAGCGCTGGCTGGCCGAACAGGGTGACATCACCGCGAACACCCTGGACGCCGCGGGCCAGCCGGTCGCCGTGAACGCCAACTGATCTCGCTCTACCGGATTCACAAGGAGATACCCCATGTCCGAGAACACGGTCACCGTGACCGACAAGTCCTTCGCCGACGAGGTGCTGCTCAGTGAGAAGCCCGTGCTCGTCGACTTCTGGGCGGATTGGTGCGGTCCGTGCAAGATGGTCGCTCCCGTGCTGGAGGAGATCGCCGCCGCGAACGCGGACAAGCTGACCATCGCCAAGCTGGACGTGGACGCCAACCCGGAGACGGCGCGCGAGTACCAGGTCCTGTCCCTGCCCACTATGATGCTGTTCCGCGGCGGTAAGCCGGTCAAACAGATCGTCGGTGCCAAGGGCAAAGCGGCCCTCCTGCGCGAACTGGAAGACGTGATCTGACGGCGCGAATCCACGACGCGCCGTAGGATGCCTGCACCACCCCCGTAATTGTCGGATTCCGGGGCAGGTCTGAGACAATCGACCGACGCTCCGGTCGTGCGAGGGTGTATGCCGTCGCATGAGTGGGTACCCGGGTTGACGGAAGGAAAGGGCTCTCACGCATGCACCGACTTCGTCACGGTGATACCGGTCCAGCCGTCGCTGAGGTTCGGAGCACCCTGGCAAGTCTCGGCTTCCTGCACGCACACGCCATCGGCGCCGAGCACGGCGACGCACGCGAGTACTGGAAGGACACCGAAGCCTCCTTCGACCACCACCTCGACTCCGCGGTCCGCGCGTTCCAGCAGCATCGCGGTCTGCTCGTCGACGGTGTGGTGGGTCCGGCCACCTACCGGGCCTTGAAGGAGGCGTCCTACCGCCTCGGTGCGCGCACGCTGATCTATCAGCTCTCGGCGCCGCTGTACGGCGACGACGTCGCCACGTTGCAACGCAAACTGCAGGACCTCGGCTTCTATGTTCATCGGGTGGACGGGTACTTCGGCCCGCACACCCACGACGCACTCACCGCGTTCCAGCGCGAGATCGGTCTGTCCGCCGACGGCATCTGCGGTCCGGACACGCTGCGTTCGCTGGAATTGCTCGGCGCGCGCGTCACCGGCGGCAACCCGCATCGCATCGCCGAAGAAGAGGTGGTGCATCGGGCTGGGCCGCAGCTCACCGGCAAGCGGATCGTCATCGATCCGGGTCTCGGCGGTCCCGACAAGGGATACGCGGTGCCGACCGAGTACGGCGACGTCTACGAGTCGGAGATCCTGTGGGATCTGGCCAGCAGGCTGGAGGGCCGGATGGCCGCCACCGGCATGGAGACATTCCTGTCACGGCCGTGGGGTGCGAATCCCACCGACGCCGAGCGCGCGGAGACCTCCAACGCCTTCGACGCCGACCTGATGATCTCGCTGCGCTGTGCCACCAACCCGAGCTCCTCGGCGAACGGTGTGGCCAGCTTCCACTTCGGCAACTCGCACGGCTCGGTCTCGATGATCGGGCAGGTGCTGGCCGGGTTCATTCAGCGCGAGGTGGTGGCCCGCACGTCGTTGCAGGACTGCCGGACGCATTCGCGTACCTGGGATCTGCTGCGGCTCACCAAGATGCCGACGGTCCAGGTCGATATCGGTTACCTCACCAACGAATACGACGCCTCGGTCCTCACGAATCCGCGGATGCGCGACGTCATCGCCGAGGCCATCCTGATCTCGGTGAAGCGTCTGTATCTGCTGGGTCAGGACGATCAGCCGACCGGCACGTACACGTTCGCCGAGCTGCTGGCCGAGGAACTGGCCGCCGCCGACCGAACCTGAGACTTCGTCTCGAAGGAAAGCCCCCGCTGTGATCGGCGGGGGCTTTCTCGTCTCAGCGTGCGCCGGCCCGGGTGGGGGCCGTCATGGACGCGGCGGCGAGCAGCTGGTCGAGCGCGCGCTCCACGTCTTCCTTCCAGCCGTGATCGGAATCCAGCTCCAGGCGCAGGCGCGGGAAGCGGTGGTGCGGTGCGACCACCTCGAAGCCGTACTCCTCGAGCAGGTCCGCTTCGATCATGCAGGTCTGCGGTGAGCATTCGGTGGGGGCGGCCGAGGCGGAACCGCGGACCGGAGCGCCGATCCGCTCCATGAGCGTCATCGAACCGACCAAACGGTCCGAGAGCCGTTTGGTCGGCGGATCCGTACGGATGCCGAACGCTTCCAGTGCGCGAACACCGCGGCGGACCAGATCCGACACCACGGCCTGCACCAGGCGGTGGGCGATGTCCTCGTCCCGGTGCGGGAACTCGGTGCGCAGCGTGGTCAGCAAGATGGCATCCGGGCTGACCGGGGAAGTGGGGAACAGCGTCGCGCGCGGCACGGCGCTGGGCGGCGAGTACAGGGCGCAACCCGCCACGCTGCCGTCCACGTGGGCCACCTGGCCGCACGAACCCCATTCGAGCATGACCGTCGAAAGCCAGGCCTCTTTTTCGAAGACCGGATCGCTGAACGCGCGCGAGTCCTCCGCGACGGCGGGATCGATCTCCCAGAAGACACAGCGCCGGGCATGCGCGGGCAGCTTGTCCAGTCCGTCGAGGGTAAGTGCTGTGACGCTGGTCGACACCGCTCTGCTCAGCCTCCAGCTGTCCGATTCATCCACGCTCACGTCGCATCAACGTCTTCTCGCCAGCAAGAATAAGCGATCAAGCGAATCCGCCTCATTCCACGTCGCTGTGCTGTTGGTAGGAGCCCTCGTGCCGGACCGTCGGCGCGCGCAATATCGCTGTCGCGCTGCCCTTTTCGACGCCGTCACAGTGACGTTTCGACGCCGGGCCCGTATATACCGAGAACACGGGGCTATTTTGCCTCTTCTGTCACTGACCGAGCTGCTCTTGCGCCATCAGACCGACGATGCGCTCCAGATCTTCCACGGACCCGAACTCGACGACGATCTTGCCCTTGCGTTTGCCGAGGCTCACAGTCACCCGGGTGTCGAACGAATTCGACAGCCGCTCGGCCACGTCCTGCAGACCGGGCATATGAATCGGCTTGCGCCGCGGAGCCGGGGGAGTGGCCGCGTCCGGATCACGGTTGGCCAGGGTGACGGCTTCCTCGGTGGCACGCACCGAGAGGCCCTCCGCGACGATGCGGGCGGCCAGCACCTCCTGCGCGTCGGCGCCCGCTTCCAATCCGAGCAGGGCGCGCGCGTGACCGGCGGACAGCACGCCCGCCGCGACCCGCCGCTGCACCGGGATCGGCAGCTTCAGCAGGCGGATCATGTTGGTGACGACCGGACGGGATCGACCGATCCGGGTGGCCAGTTCTTCGTGGGTGACGTCGAATTCCTCGAGCAGCTGCTGGTACGCGGCCGCCTCTTCCAACGGGTTCAGCTGCACCCGGTGGATGTTTTCCAGGAGGGCGTCGCGCAGCATCGACTCGTCGGCGGTCTCCCGAACGATCGCCGGGATCGCTTCCAGGCCCGCCTCCTGGGCGGCACGCCAGCGGCGCTCACCCATGATCAGCTGATAGCGGTCCGCCTCGACGCGGCGCACCACGATCGGCTGCATGAGGCCGAATTCGCGGATGGAGTGGACCAGTTCAGCGAGCGCTTCTTCCTCGAAGACCTGGCGCGGCTGCTTGGGATTCGGCTCGATCTGGTCCGGCGGAATCTCGCGGTAGAGCGCGCCACCGGGGGTGGCGAGGTCGGCCTCGTCGACGGTGTCCTCGGGATCCGGGACGCGGTGCAGGTACGCCGAAGCAGGCTGCGGACCGACGGGATCGAGTCCGATCACCACGTTGGCCGCGGCGCTGCCGAGACCCTGCGTGGTCGCGGGCCCCGTCGGGATCAGCGCGGCCAGACCTCGTCCTAGCCCGCCCTTCTTCGCCTGACTCATCGGCCCACCGATCCCTTCCCTCGTTCGCCACCAAACCGGGTCACGCCGACCCGGGACACCGGTACCCGAATCACTCCGCGCCGTTCGCGGCCTGCCGGGCCATCGCCCGCTGGGCCATCTCACGTCCGGCGTCGAGGTAGCTCATCGCACCCCGGGAGCCTGGATCATAATCGAGCACGGTCATTCCGTAACCCGGCGCCTCCGAGACCTTCACGCTGCGCGGAATCACCGAGCGCAGCACCACATCGCCGAAGTGACCGCGCACCTCCTCGGCGACCTGGTCGGCGAGCTTGGTACGCCCGTCGTACATCGTGAGGATCACCGTGGACACGTGCAGCTCGCGATTCAGATGCGCCTGCACCAGGCCGATGTTGCGGAGCAGCTGGCCGACGCCCTCCAGCGCGTAGTACTCGCACTGGATCGGGATCAGCACCTCCTTGGCCGCGACGAGCGCGTTGACCGTTAGGAGGCCGAGGGAAGGCGGGCAGTCGATCATCACGTAATCGATGTCGTAGCCCGCGATATTGGCCTCCTGGATGGCGCCCTTGAGGCGGCCCTCCCTGGCGACCATCGAGACGAGTTCGATCTCCGCACCCGCGAGATCGATCGTCGCCGGGATGCACAGCAGTCGCTCGTTGTGCGGGCTCTGCTGGATAGCGTCCTTGACGGAGACCTCGCCGATGAGCAGTTCGTAGCTGGAAGGGACGCCGGAGTGATGCTCGATGCCGAGGGCGGTGCTGGCGTTGCCCTGCGGATCGAGATCGATCACGAGCACCTTCATCCCCTGATGCGCAAGGGCCGCGGCGAGATTCACCGTCGTGGTCGTCTTACCGACGCCGCCCTTCTGATTCGCGATGGTGATGATGCGCTGCTCGCGAGGTTTCGGCACTGTCACCTTTCCTGGGTGCAATATCTGACTTGCGCGCTGAGCTTCGGCCGCGATCGGGGTCTCGCTGGGGGAGATGTGCCCGAACGGCGTGCTTCCGAATGCCTCCGCGTCGAAGTTGCTGGAGTCCAGCATCCCCGGCACGCGCGACGTAGTTTCCCGTGAAACATTCGCCGGACCGCTCGACATAGACAGCTCCTAACCAGAGAACTACAGACCACGTGCCCTCGGCCCACGCCGACGCCGTGTCTTCAACAGCCTGTGTCGGATCGAACATGATGCTCCGTCGGGACGGCGCCCGATCAACCGAGCGGAGCTGTCCCGCACACCCACATCCCACCGTGGCATCAACGCTCACGCCCGACGCACACTAGCTTGCCAGCACTGAGCGCTAGAAGAAAGTTGAATCGCGGCGACACGCAGATCCGCGCGAATGAACATTGCGTGCCGCAGGATTTCCGGCCGGGTGGGTGATTTTCACTGGGCGGATGGGGGTTCGAAGGTGCCGGGTTGGGGGTGCGTTAGGGGTTGGGCTTTGCGCGCCGTCGCAGATTCCTTGCGCGGAGGACGAACTGCGGCGCTTCATCGAGTTGCGCTGATGCTCCGGGGACTGCTCCGATAGCGCACCCGACGAGCGATGTTTCACGTGAAGCGGCCGGGCGATGTTTCACGTGAAGCATTGTGTCCACGGCGGAATGCCGCGCCCCCGCGGAGAGTGGCACTGCGCCTTCCGTTCACTCATCCACGATTCTGGCGCTCTCGACGGCGCCGCAGTGATCCAATCCCGTTGCTGGGACGCGGCGACCGCCCAAAGAACAGCCGAAGCCAATGCCCCGAACCCGTTGCGAAGCTTCGGATCCAAAAGCTGGGTCGGTCGCGCCTGCCGCTGTCCAGGCACTGGGTCTATCGCCCCCGCTTCGCACATCCGATCTACGTCCGCATCTCGCGAATTCCGTATCGAGTTCGCGCGTCAGCCGTTCCAGTCGGTGACGCATCCATTGCCCGCACACTCGATCCCGTCGCCACCATCCACAGCGGCGTCGCACTGCGGCTGCGAGCGAAAGAGGCGGGGCGCTCCCAGAGCACGCTAAGAGCGGCGAGCGTCCGTGCACGCTGATTCGAAAGAAGAGGCGCTACCGACTTCCGAGCTCGAACTCCGGAGCGATGCTCCACGTGAAACATCCACCCAAACCCGGCCGCGCACTGGAGCCACCGTCCACTGCACCATCCAGCCAAGCCGTGCGAACGAGCGTCGAGGCGCACGTTGTTGCCGTCGAGGGGCGCGACACCAGACCGAGCTATCGGGACGCTCCATCGGTCCGCGCTACCCTCCGTCGCGGCCGACGGCCTCGCGACAGTGGCCCGCGATCGGGCAACGCCAGCGACTCGAGGCAACAAGGCGTCACTGAGTTGAGCGATCCACCGAGCCAGCCGCCCGAGCCACCAACTCGAGCCACGGGCCGATCCATCGTGCGTGCATCCAGCCAAACCATTTCAGATGCCCACCGCCGGAAGCCGTGGCTTGACACAGGCGCGCCTGAAGCAGCCACCGGCCGCGCGAAAAGCGGGGAGAACGCCCCTGGCGCGGAGATCCGGACGAGTGCCGCTCAGCCACCACCAAGTTCGCGCACCGAGCGATGCTTCACGTGAAACATCCGCCAAAGCCTCCACCCGACCTCATTCGTGGCGTCTCACCACAGCCCAAACCCTTACCCGTGCCGTCACATGCGCAATTGAAATCGAGTCAGCCGACAGGCCACATCTAGGCCCGGTCTCGAAGTCCGGCCGGGATGCATGCGTGGCTCTGATCGTCGCCTGGCAAAGGCGGAGGAGGAGCCGATACCGGGGCCCTGTCTCGGCGACGACGACAACGCGGTCAGGCGGCGATCTGCGCCGCGGAGGCGCCGGATGGGACTTCGAGACAGGGCCTGGTCGAGCCATCCGTCCGAGCCTTGGGCGAGCCATCCGTAGCGCTGCATCCGACTGCGTCTCCAGGATCTTGGCCATCGTGCCGGAGTCACTCGGCCACCCATCGCGTCCCGCGATCGCGGCCGCACCATCGTGCCGAGCCGCTTGCAGCGCTGTATCCGGCTGCGCCTCACGGCTCGAAACCACCCGGCCAATCATCGCGCTGCGTTGCCCCGGGGCGCCTTCGCGCCGCGCAGGGCCATCCGGGCCGCGCCACCAACACCCGCGCCGCCCAGCCGAGTGCTGCGGCCAACCATCGAGCCAAGCCAGCGTGCGCGGCATCCGGCCGAGTCCTCGTAGCGCTCACGGTGACGTGCTGTCTCTACGCGCTATCGACCGCAGTCGGGCCAAGCCGCGAGAGGCCGCGCGCCGAGCCATCTCGCGCGTCGAGCCAAGCCTGGTGGCACGACGGCGCGGCTCGCTCTCGGGGCGGGGCCCACGGATCGGGTAAGCGGGCGCGTCGTCCGGCCGAGCCCTGCCGTCGATCTGTGGGCTACCGCCGTGGAGAGAAGCGGTGACGGGGCCGCGTGAAGTGACGCTGTCGCGCGGACAGCGGGAGTCCGCCACGGGACAGCGGCGAGGCTTGGTGGCGTGGTGAACCGGGGGAGCGGCGTTGTGCCTTATCCAGTTCGAGCACCAGACGATGCTTCACGTGAAACATTCGCCGAGCAATTGCAATCCGATCCGATCGGCACCTCTCGCCCTAGGCTTGATGCCCATCACGATGACCCGGACTCACGCGGACATCGACGCACGGCGCGGTCCCGCAGCGCGGCGGGACGGTGACCCAATTGGCTGCGGTCGAATGGTTCGGCCACAGCTCGACTCCACGGCGTCCCCCGACGGCTTGGCCTGGCTGGCATGTCCCCCGATGGCTCGGCGCGCGGGCACAGCTACGAGCACGGCGGGAGGCCGGGTCCGGCCGCGCGGCCGAGTGGCTGGCGGGGCCTTCCGACTGAACTCGATGGCGTGGCCGACGGCTTAGTCCGACGGCTCGGCCGGATGGCTTGGCTCGATGCCACCACGATGAATCGGACCCTGGCTCAACCCGACGGCGCGCTCGATCGCTCAACCCGATGGCTCGGCTGGGTGGGTGGCGTGGCTGGAGTACGCGCCCGATGGCTTGGGTGGGTGGCGTGACTCGAGTACGTGCCCGATGGCTCGGGTGGGTTGCTCGCCCGGGTCCCACGTCCTAGCCATCCGGCCGTCCGGTGGGCCTGAGCCATCGGGCACGCCGTCGAGTCGAGCCGTGTAGCCGAGCCACCCCCGGCCGCGCCATTGCGGCCACCGATCAGCCGCGTTGCGTGGCCGCGTCGTGCACGGAGCGAGGGGACGCGCCACCAGGCTGAGCCGTCGTGGTGGCATTGGGTCGAGCACCATCCGGCCGCGCCATCGGACCAGCCGTCGAGTGCCATCTATTCCAGCCGTTCCGCCGAGCCGTCGGGACGCCTGAACGGCCACCCGCTAGCCGCACGCCTTCCTGCCTTCTATGGCGCTCATCGACGCGCTCGGCAGCGAACGGGAGTATCGGTCTGGAGGGGATCGTCGATCACACCGTGCTGCGTGCTATCGAGCCAACCCTTCCGACCGAAGGATCGGAACCGCGCCGTCGGGCGGAGCCGTCGGAACGTCGAGGCAGCCGTGCGGCGGACCGGCCGGGCTCCATCAGCCATGCTTTGGCGCCGAGCCGATCGACGATGGCCGAGATTGAGGGGTCCGGTCGCGCCGTCGGACTGAGCCATCGGGCACGTCATCGATCGAGCCGTTCCGCTGAGCCATCGGCCCGCACCAACGGATAGCGCTAACAAGCCAAGCCGTCCTCCCATGGAGCGGGAAGCGGGTCGTCAGACCGCACCGTCGGAACATCGAGGCAGCCGAGCGGCCGATCTTGCGCGGGCGCCATCCGAGCAAGCGATGACGCTTAGGCCCTGTCTCGAGGTCCTATCCGGCGCCTCCGCGCCCAGATCGCCGCCTGGCCGCGTTGTCGTCGTCACCGATACGACCCCGGTATCAGCTCCTCCTCCGCCTTGCCAGGCGACGATCCTGAGCCACGGATGCATCATCCGGCCGGACTTCGAGACAGGGCCTAGCCGGTCTGCTGTTGGGGGATCCGGCCGGGTCGTCGGGCGGTGCCAACGGGGCATCTAAGAGGGTCGGCGGATCGCGGCGCTGTTTCATGTGAAACAGCACGCGGTCCCCGCGGGCGGCGAAGGGTCTCGGCCTACTTCCCGCCCGAGCGACGGCGTTCGGTGCTGCGGCGGAGGACGCCGCCCTCGGAGCGGCCGCCCTCACGGCGGCTTCCGACCTTCTCCGTGCGGCGGCGGGGCGCTCGTTCCGCGCGGGGGAGGCGTTCGGCGCTGATCACGACTGTCGGGGTATCCAGGACTCCGACACCGCATTCGAGGATCTCGAAGTTGCCGGCGCCCGCGCGGGTCAATGCTTCGCCGTCGCGTTCCAGTTCTTCGGTCGCGCTCACGCCCTTCAGGGCGAGCATGCGGCCGTGGTCGCGGAGGAGGGGGAGGGACCACTGGGCGAGTTTGGCGAGGGGGGCGACGGCGCGGGAGGTGACGACGTCGGCGCTGCCCGCTTCCTTCATCACGCCGGATTGTTCGGCGCGGCCGCGGACGACGGTGATGTCGAGTCCGGCCGCTTCGATGAACTCGCTCAGGAAGACGGTGCGGCGCAGCAGCGGCTCGACCAAGGTGATGCGTAGGTCGGGACGGGCGATGGCCAACGGGATGCCGGGAAGACCCGCGCCGCTACCGATATCGACGACGGTCGTTCCTTCGGGCATGAGCTCCGCGACCACCGCGCAGTTGAGGATGTGCCGATCCCAGAGCCGCGGCACCTCGCGGGGTCCGATGAGACCGCGCTCGACGCCTGCGGTCGCGAGCGCGGCGCAGTAGCGGCGGGCGATGTCGAGCCGATCGCCGAAGACGGTGGCCGCCGCCGCGGGCGGCTCCAGCTCGGTCGGCAGCGCGGCGCTTCCACCGAGTTCTCGTTCCACGTGAAACATCCTTCCGAGCTCGAGGTCACCAAATTGCAAGACAGCGGAGGGGTGTCCGCCTCGGCCACGGGCGGCGACGCCCCGGCATGGAGAAGGCCCCCGGTCCGAAGACCGGAGGCCTAGACGACACTATCGGACGGCCGTCCGCCCTCGGACCGCGCACGGCCGGAGCAAAGGCGGAGCAGCGCCCGGGCATGAATCGTCAGCGTGACGAAACGCGCCGTCCTCCGGGGAAGCCGTGCGATCAGCCCGGAACGACCACCACGAAGCGGTTGGGCTCCACGCCCTCGCTCTCGCTGCTGACTCCTTCGACCGCGGCGACGGCGTCGTGCACGATCTTGCGCTCGAACGGCGTCATCGGATCGAGCGATTCCGGGGCGCCGGATTCCAGCACCCGCTTGGCGGCTTCGGTGCCGAGCGCGCTGAGCTCGGAGCGGCGCTTGGCCCGCCAACCCGCCACGTCGAGCATCAGGCGGCTACGTACGCCGGTCGCCTGCTGCACCGCGAGCCGGGTCAGCTCCTGGAGCGCGTCGAGCACCTCGCCGTTGCGACCCACCAACTTCGACAGGTCGCGGCCGCCGTCGATGCTCACGACGGCACGGTCGCCCTCGACGTCCAGGTCGATGTCGCCGTCGAAGTCGAGCACGTCGAGCAACTGCTCGAGGTAGTCGCCCGCGATCTCGCCCTCTTCGATCAGGGCTTCCTCGGCATCGCTCACGACATCGCCGGCATCCGTTCCGGCGTTCACCACACTCGTCGCCACGGTGGCGTCCCCTCCGTCGGTCTCAACAGTCATTTGAATTCCTTCATCTGTCCATCGCGCGCGCCGGACGCTCGGCGCCGGGCGGTTGCGCGATCACGGGATTGCTCGGCGGTCAGCGGCGACGCTTCTGGTTGGCCCGGCCGCGCTGACCCGAACGCTTCTGCCCACCGGCCTTGCGCTGTCCGGCGGCCTTGCCTGCCGCGGTCTTGGAGGTGCCGTTCGCCGACGGTTCCGCATCGGACGGCTCGGCGTCGACGGCGGTGGCCGCGGGCTTCTTCTTCGTGCTCACCGGCTTGGCGCCCGGCTTCGGCGCGTTCTGCGCGCGCTGCTCGAGCTTGGCCTGCTTCTTGGCCTCTTCTTCCTTCGCCATCCGGCCGAAGACGAGGTGCTGCTGACCGTAGGTCCAGATGTTGTTGGAGACCCAGTAGATCAGGATGGCGATCGGCAGGAACGGACCACCGACGAGCACGCCGAGCGGGAACACCCAGAGCGCCAGCTTGTTCATCAGCGCGGCCTGCGGGTTGGCCGCGGCCTCCGGGGTCTGCCGCGCGACCGAGGCGCGGGCGTTGAAGTGGGTAGCGAGACCGGCGATCACCATCAGCGGGATGGCGACCAGGGCGATGCTCACCCGACTCGGGATGCCGCCGTAGTCGGCGAAGGCCAGCAGCTCGTTGGCCGGGGTGGTGATGAACGCCGAGATCGGCGCGCCGAAGATACGGGCGCTCAGGAAGGACTGGACGTCGGCCGCGTTGAAGACGTAGTTCGCGGTGTTCGCGTTCTCCTCGGGCGTCATGCCGAGCTGGCCGAACCCGTGGCCGGTGCGGTTGAACGAACGCAGGACGTGGAACAGACCGAGGAAGACCGGCACCTGCGCCAGGATCGGCAGGCAGCCCATCAGCGGGTTGAAGCCGTGTTCCTTCTGGAGCTTCTGCATCTCCAGCGCCATCTTCTGGCGGTCGTTCTTGTACTTCTTCTGCAGCTCCTTGATCTGGGGCTGCAGCTCCTGCATCTGCTTGGTGGTGCGCACCTGCTTCACGAACGGCTTGTAGAGCACGACGCGCAGCGTGAAGACCAGGAACACCACCGCCAGCGCCCAGGCCAGGCCGTTGTCCTTGCCGAGGCCCGGGATGGCCGCGAAAGCACGGTGCCAGAACCACAAGATCCAGGACACCGGGTAGTAGATGAAGTCGAGCACGGCTCTATGCACTCCCGTCGTTCGTATCGCCGATCACCGCGTGCGGCGATCCTTTACAAGCGTGTGGCGCCGACGACGAGGCGTCGGCCGCAGCCTCGTTCCGTGCGCGATTTCTGCGCTCGGGAACGGGGTCCCACCCACCAGGGTGCCAGGGCGCGCATTTGGCCAATCGCACGACCGTCAATCCGAGGCCGACGAACAGTCCTCGGGTGCGCAACGCGGTGACCGCGTACTCGCTACACGTCGGGGTGAAACGGCACACCGGCATGCGGGTGGGGGAGACATAGGTCCGGTAGAGCTCGATCAGGAAGATCAGCGTACGGGCGGGCAGCCGGGCCAGGACGGCGGCGAATCTCACGACGAAACGTCCGCGTCGACGGCGACGGGTCGAGCCCGTGTGCCGGTCCGGGCGGGAGCCTGAGCGATACCGAGTTTGCGCAACCCGCTGCGCAACTGCCGCAGCAGTTCGTCGGATTCCGCGTTCGCGGCGCCGGGCAGCGCCCGGATGACGATGTCGGCCTCGGCGGGCAGGTCGCTGATCACCTCGGCGCACATATGACGCAGGCGGCGGGCCACCCGGTGTCGAACCACCGCGGAGCCCACCGCCTTGCTGACAATCAATCCGAACCTCGGCCCGCCGACGCGAACGAGCGCTCCGGTGGCTACCGGAGCACTGTGTCGTTCATCAGAGCCCACGACTCCGTCATACCCGTGCACGAGCGCGTGTACGACCAGATCTCGCCTCCCGATTCGCTGGCCGCGGCGCACCGTCCGGGAGAAGTCGGCACGATGATGCAACCGATACGGCTCAGGCAACACCCGAGCGTCCGAGAGCGAGGATCAGGCAGTGAGTTCGGAGCGGCCCTTGCGGCGACGCGCCGAAACGATGGCGCGACCCGCACGGGTGCGCATCCGGAGGCGGAAGCCGTGAACCCGCGCCCGACGACGGTTGTTCGGCTGGAACGTCCGCTTGCCCTTGGCCACGGTCAACACTCCTCGAGTTGGTGGGCGCCGTTCGGCGCCCGAAGCTTGTCGGTGATACGTATGTGCGCGATGAATCGCGATGTCATCATCGGCGCGCGTCGGTCCTGGCGCACACGGTCGTCAAACGACCTAACGCGGTCAGCACGGGACCGCCACCGCACCAAGGGGTGACTGTACGAGGGTACTGATCAGCCCGAGACGGGTCAAACTCGGCCCCCAGGCGAATCCGGTGCACCGGTGCGACGCGCCCGGGCTTCTTCGTGACTTCGTCCACACCCCTAGGCGTGCCGAGCGGGCCCGCGAGCGAGGCGTTGCCAGATGGTTGCTACAGATCCGCAGGTCGGGGCGTGATCCCCGCGAACTTCGAGCCCGTTTCACATTTCCCCAGGGTTTTCCACATCTGTGGATAATTGTGTGGAAAGACCCCTGGAGTGGCATATTCGTAGGCCGACGGCGCCAACGCCGCTGCCTTGGTACGGGGGAATCCGAGCAGCGTCCACACGGCTACGGACGTACGCGGGATCACAGGATAGCCCATCCACGAACCTGCTCGCGTACCCCGGCCGTCTGCTCCTATCGACCTACTTCCGGGGAGGAAACTGCATGGACGACGAGCAGAACGTGCTGGCCACCGTGTGGCCCGAGGTGATTGCCGAGCTCACCACCGGTTCCGACGACGGATCCATCCCGGCGGTGACCCGAGCACAGCAGGCCTGGCTCAAACTCGTCAAGCCGATCACCGTCGCGCAGGGCTTCGCCCTGCTGTCGGTGCCCTCGTCGCTGGCCCAGGAGGCCATCGAACGCGATCTGCGCGAACCCATCCTGCGTTCCCTCGCCCGCCGGCTCGGTCCCCAGGTCGAGGGCCTCGGCGTGCGCATCGCGGCGCCCGCGACGCCGAGCACCGATCGTTCCGCGGCCAACCCACGGCACGCCAGGATGACCAGTCGTCCGGAGCGAAGCAGGGAGGCGGCCCAGCGGAACCGGGACACGCAGCGCACCAGGGAGGCGTCGCGCGGTCCCGTCGGTTACCCGGCCGATCCGCCGAGCCGCACCGACTACCCGGCCCCGCGGTACGCACCGCAGGACTACGCGCCCGCGCCGGAGTATCCGGGAACGTCCGACTATCCCCAGTCCGCCGACTACCCGCCCGCCGCCGAGTACGCCCCCGCGCCCGAGTACACCCCAGCGCCCGAGTACCCGCCGAGTTCGGACTACCCGGCCGAATACCAGTCCGGCGTCGACTACCCGGCCGACGACTATCCGACCGCCGCCTATCGCGCGCCTGGCGTAGGCGACTACCCCGACTCCGCCGCCGTGCCCGAGGTGTCGACGGCGCCGCGGCGTGAGCCAGGAATGGGTTCGCGCCGGGATTCCACCCCGCCCGGCCAGGAGTCGCTGTTCACGCCCGAGCCCGCTCCGATGCGCGGACCAGCCCGGATGCCGTTGCGCGAGGCCGCGCCCGCCGCCGCGCACGATTCGGTCCGCGAGTCAGGTGAGGCGCTGCGCACCGAGCAGCCCGACGACGAACCGGTCGTCAACGTTCGCAACAACTGGCCGACCTACTTCACCAAGAGCCAGGAGACGCCGGCTCCGGCGAACTCCTCGGCGAGCCTGAACGCGAAGTACACCTTCGAGACCTTCGTCATCGGCGCGTCCAACCGCTTCGCGCACGCCGCGGCGGTGGCCATCGCCGAGGCGCCGGCCCGCGCCTACAACCCGCTGTTCGTCTGGGGCGCCTCCGGTCTCGGCAAGACGCACCTGCTGCACGCGGCGGGTCACTACGCCCAGCGGCTGTTTCCCGGCATGCGGGTGAAATACGTGTCGACCGAAGAGTTCACCAACGACTTCATCAACAGCCTGCGCGACGACCGCAAGGTCGCGTTCAAGCGGCGCTACCGCGAGACCGACATCCTGCTGGTCGACGACATCCAGTTCATCGAGGGCAAGGAAGGCATCCAGGAGGAGTTCTTCCACACCTTCAACACGCTGCACAACGCGAACAAGCAGATCGTGGTCTCCTCCGACCGTCCGCCCAAGCAGCTGGCCACCCTCGAAGAGCGGCTGCGGACCCGGTTCGAGTGGGGCTTGATCACCGACGTGCAGCCGCCGGAACTGGAGACCCGCATCGCCATCCTGCGCAAGAAGGCGCGGATGGACCGGCTCGACGTGCCGCACGACGTGCTGGAACTGATCGCCAGCCGGGTGGAGCGCAACATCCGTGAGCTGGAGGGCGCGCTGATCCGGGTCACCGCGTTCGCCTCGCTCAACGGTCAACCGCTGGATCTGCCGCTGGCCGAAGTGGTGCTGCGCGATCTGATGCCAGACACCGCGGCGCTGGAGATCAACGCGGCGACGATCATGGCCGTGACCGCGGAGTACTTCAACACCACGCTCGAGGAGCTCACCGGCCCCGGCAAGGCGCGGCCGCTGGCGCAGGCCAGGCAGATCGCCATGTACCTCTGCCGCGAACTCACCGACCTATCGCTGCCCAAGATCGGTCAGGCCTTCGGCCGCGACCACACCACCGTCATGTACGCGGAGAAGAAGGTGCGCAAGGAGATGACCGAGCGCCGCCGCGTCTACGACCAGGTTCAAGAACTCACAGCCCGTATCAAACAGCGCTCGCGCTGAGCGCCCTCCACAACCCCGCACCGCCCCTGACCAGGGGCGGTGCTTTTTTGTGCGTTGTGGATTCCTCGAGGATTCCTTGTGGAGTCCTCGAGGAATCCACCGGTTTGTGCACCGATTCGTGCACAGGCTCGCGGCGGAGTCGCTCACAGCCGGATATCAACATCATCCCCATCGATCTCTGCCCACAGGGTCTGACCAGCCACGTCTCGGTCAGGCGCTTGTGGAATCCTCGAGGAGTCCGTGTGGAGTCCTCGAGGATTCCTCGAGCTGTCCACCATTCGGTGCACACGTGTGAACAACAGGGTGAATCCGGTGGAACAACTCGAGGACGGCTCGAGGATGAACGTGGGACAGTTTTCGAACCTCCACAGACGCCTCCGGTTCATCCTCGAGTCACCCGACGGCCATCCCCACGGCACCACACCCCCGGACCAGCGGAAACGGGCTCAGTCCACAGATTCCACAGTGCCTACTACTACTTCAGTTCTTCTTCTTATAGATCTCTCTTCAAAACAGGGTGTGTGGAAAGTCGGTCGGGGAGTGTCCGGTCTGGAGCCACGCGTCTACACAGGCAAGGAGAAGAGGGATGGGCGCTCTCGGACATGCGGACACCCGTTTCGGACACGCGAGCGCGAATCGAGGGTCGGACTAGGTACCCGGGCCACACACGGGTACGTTTTATGTCGGTCGCCTGTGCCAGACTGCTGGCGCGGCCGATCCAGCACCCCCTGACGAGAACCACACGTTGTCGAGCCAACACGCTGTCGAGCCAACAGTGCTCGGACGGACGCCACACACGGATCACGGAACCGGGAGAGGACAGATCGGGCGATGGAGCTTGCGAGCATGAAGTTTCGGGTCGCCCGGGAGGATTTCGCGGAGTCCGTCGCCTGGGTCGCGCGCAGCCTGCCGTCCCGGCCTCCGGTGCCGGTCCTCGGCGGCGTGCTGTTGGTGGCGAGTGAGGACGGACTGACCGTCTCGGGATTCGACTACGAGGTCTCCGCGCAGATGCGCGTCGCGGCCGAGGTCGCCGGTCCCGGCGAGGTCCTTGTCTCCGGTCGCCTGCTCGCCGACATCACCAAGGCGCTGTCCAACAAGCCGGTGGACGTCTCCGTCGACGGCACGCGCGTGCTGATCTCCTGCGGCAGCGCCAAGTTCTCGCTGCCCACCATGCCGGTCGAGGACTATCCCCAGCTGCCCGAGGTGCCGCAGCAGACCGGTGAACTGAGTGTGGATGTCTTCTCCGAGGCCGTCGGTCAGGTCGCCGTCGCGGCGGGCCGCGACGACACCCTGCCGATGCTCACCGGCATTCGGGTCGAGATCGAAGGCCCCCAGGTCGTTCTCGCGGCCACCGACCGCTTCCGACTGGCCGTGCGCCACATCGAGTGGCAGCCCGCCCGCACCGACATCGAGACCGCGGTGCTGATCCCGGCCCGCACGCTCTCCGAAGCCGCCAAGACGCTGGGCCCCTCGGACGCGCCCGTGCAGCTCTCGCTGGGCACGGGCGCGGGCTCGGACGGCCTGCTCGGCATCGTCAACGCGGGCCGCCGCACCACCACGCGACTGCTCGACGCGGAATTCCCCAAGTTCCGCCAATTGCTCCCCAAGGAGCACACCTCCATCGCCACGCTGGAAGTCGCGGCGCTGACCGAGGCCATCAAGCGCGTCGCCCTGGTCGCCGAGCGCGGCGCGCAGGTTCGTCTGGAGTTCTCCAGCGAGGGCCTGCTGCTGTCCGCGGGCGGCGACGACGCGGGTCGCGCCGAGGAATGGCTGCCCGCCGATTTCCGCGGTGAGGCGCTGACCATCGCCTTCAACCCCGGCTACCTGGTGGACGGCCTGTCCGCGCTGCACTCCGATCGGGTCACCTTCGGGTTCACCACCCCCAGCCGTCCCGCGGTGCTGCTCCCGGCGAGCGAGGAGGAGCCCGAGGTCCTCGACTCCGGCGCCTTCGCCGCGCTGGCCAGCTCCTACATCTACCTGCTGATGCCGGTCCGGCTCCCGGGCTGAGCATCTGTGCGTGATCGGGTGCCGTCTCCCGCGGTGACCGGGGCGGTGTAGCGAATGTTCATCCGAGCGCTGTCGCTGCGCGACTTCCGCTCCTGGGAGCACGCGGAACTCGAATTATCCCCAGGCCGAACGGTTTTCTTGGGATCGAACGGCAACGGCAAGACCAACCTGCTCGAGGCGATCGGCTACCTGGCCACCCTTGGTTCACACCGGGTGGCCGCCGACGCGCCGCTGATCCGGATGGGCGCGCAGCGGGCACGGATCGGTGCGACGGTGGTCAACACCGGACGCGAACTGCGCATCGATGTCGAGCTGAATCAAGGCGCGGCCAATCGCGCGCAGATCAACCGATCGCCGGTGCGCAGAACGCGGGAGATCCTCGGCATTCTGCAGACGGTGCTGTTCGCGCCGGAGGATCTGGCGCTCGTGCGGGGCGACCCCGGGGAGCGCCGCAGATTCCTCGACGAGTTGTGCACAGCCCGGCTCCCCAGGTTGGCGGGTGTGCGCTCGGACTACGAGCGGGTGCTGCGGCAGCGTTCCGCCCTGTTGAAAACCGCTGGGCGGCAAGCCAGATCGAGGTCCGACCTGGGAACACTCGACGTGTGGGACGGGCATTTGGCGGAGCACGCCTCCGTGCTGCTCGCCGAGCGGCTCCGGCTGGTGCACGACCTGTATCCCCATCTGGCACAGTCCTATCGGTCGATCGCGCCCGAATCCCGTCCCGCCGCAATCGGTTACCGCAGCTCGTATCTTCCGCCGGACTTCCTGGATCCGGCCAGGGAGCCGCAGGCCGACGACGCCGCCGCGCTGGCGGGGATCGTGCTGCGCGAACTCGCCGCGGCGCGGTCCAAGGAGCTGGACCGCGGCGTCTGCCTGGTCGGCCCGCACCGCGACGACCTCGAGTTGGTGCTCGGTGACGCGCCCGCGAAGGGATTCGCCAGCCACGGCGAGTCCTGGTCCTTCGCCCTCGCCCTCCGGCTCGGCGCGTTCGAGCTGCTGCGCACCACCGGAGCGGAGCCGGTGCTGTTGCTCGACGACGTCTTCGCCGAACTGGACCGTCGCCGCCGCTCCGCGCTCGCCGAGGTCGCGGCAGGCGCCGAACAGGTGCTGATCACCGCCGCCGTCCCCGAGGACGTGCCCGCCGAGCTGGCCGCGGTACCCCTGCGGGTGGAGACCACCGGCGAGGCCACGCACCGCGCCTCACGCATCGTCGAGCCCGCGCCCGGGTTCGCTTGAATCGCGCGGACAGAGGTGTCCACAGGTAGCCCGCCGGGTTGTGCACAGGTGGGGAACGCCGACGCGGAAGAGCCGCGACGCGTGTGACAGTTCGTCGGCGGGCTCCCGTACAGTTGCCCTGCACCGGGGCCGGAACGGAGCCGTCGATTCATCCCCAGCACCTGTGGAGAACGTCCCCCCGAGGTGTTTTCCCACGGTGCTGCGGTGATCGTTCGACAGTCACCGCCGTGGTTCCGGAAAACGCCACGAACAGGCGTTCGACGCCGGTCCGGCGATCATGCTGACCGGGCGTTTCGGCGCCGGACCCCGGCCGCGCACCGGTTGGGGACAACAGAGCAAGATCTGGGGACAAACCCGAGGGTCGAACGGAGCGGGACGATGACCGACCAGCCCGAACCGGGCGCACAGCAGCCCGGCGGCGAGCCGCAGTTGCGCGGCATCGATCTGGCCCGGCGCGCACTGGAAGAGGCCCGCGCCGCGGCGAAGGCCAGCGGAAAGTCGGTCGGTCAGGGCCGTGCCTCGCCGGTGCGGAAGCTACGCACCGGGGCACGCAGGCGCACGGGCTGGTCCGGCGCGCGACCGGACGATCGCGATCCCCAGCTGCTGTCCCAGCTCGCCACCCGCATCGCCAAGAGCAGGGGCTGGGACGGCAAGGTCTCCGAGGGAACGGTGCTCGGGCGCTGGGCGGGCGTCGTCGGCGAGGACATCGCCTCGCACGCCACCCCGATCGCGCTCAAGGACGGCGTGCTGAGCATCGCCGCCGAGTCCACCGCGTGGGCGACCCAGCTGCGCATGTTGCAGGGCCAGATCCTGGCGAAGATCAACGCCGCGGTCGGTCATGGCGTGGTGACGCAGCTGAAGATCTCCGGCCCGGCCGCGCCGAGCTGGCGCAAGGGGGAGCGGCACATCAAGGGCCGCGGTCCACGCGACACCTACGGCTGATCGACGGGCGCGGATCGGGTGACCCAGACGCTCTGGCAATTACCCGATACCTGGTGTTACGTTTATCCATATATCCACAGGTATCTCCACAGTCCCCAGCCTCGGGACCTGCGGATTCACCGTGGAACGCCCCGAGGCCGCGCCACCGGCCCGGATCGAATATGCACAGGAGAAACGGATCGATGACGATCAGCACCGCGGGCCCGTTCCCCGCCACGGCCACCACCACCGTCCGCCGGGGCGACGTCGAACTCGCGGTGTTCGAATGCGGCGATCCCGCGGGCATACCCATCCTGCTCGTGCACGGCTGGCCCGATACTCACATCCTGTGGAATCGCGTCGCCGCCCGCCTGGCCGATCGTTATCGCGTCATCGCCTTCGACAACCGCGGCGCGGGTGAGAGCACGGTGCCCACCCAGGTCTCGGCCTATCGCATCGAAGAACTGGCCGCCGACGTGCGCGCGGTCGCCGACGCGGTGGCTCCGGGGCAGCGCCTGCACGTGCTCGGGCACGACTGGGGTTCGGTGATCGGCTGGGAGCTCGTCAGCGATCCGGACGCCGAAAACAGGATCGCGTCGTTCAGTTCCGTCTCCGGCCCGAACCTCGACTTCCTCGGGGCGTACCTGCGCGGCCCGTTCTCGGCGGCCCGGCTGCGCGGGGCGCTCGCGCAGGGCATCGCCTCGGCGTACACCGTCGCCTTCCAGATTCCCGGCCTGCCCAATCCGGTGCTGCGCGCGCTGTCCCGCCGCTGGCCGCGCTTCCTCGCCTTCTTCGACGGCTTGGACCCCGCGCTGGTGCAGACAGCGCCGACGCTGCGCGCCGATATGATCAACAACCTCAAGCTCTATCGTGCGAATATTCGTGCGCACTTGCGCAATCCGCGCCCGCGCCCGATCGGTGTCCCGGTGCAGTTGATCGTCTCGACCGGCGACCGGGCGGTGCGTCCGGTGGTGCACGCCGAGGCCGAGCAGTGGGTCGGCAACCTGACCCGCACCGAGATCGCGGCCCGGCACTGGTCGCCGGTCTCGCACCCGGAGGCGCTCGCCGACCGCACCGCCGAATTCGTGGATCGGGTCGCGGTCTCCGGGTGATCGCGGCGACCATCCGGCACGGCGTGCTGAGCACATCTGAGAGACCCTGAAACGGTTTCGAGGGAGACCGGACTCGTCGCCGGTCGATTTCTCGCAGCCATGAAGCCGTCAGGGGTGTCGTAGGTGCGTTGTGGCGCGGGGCTACCAGTAGGATGGTGACGTAACTAGCGGCGAACCCTTCGGTGCGTTCCGCACAGCCCCCGCGTGGGCCCGTGAATCTCGACCTGTCAAGACCGGGCCGCGCTTGCGCTGTGGCGATCGCTGCACCGGGGTCAGCAAGTAAGGAGAGCTACCGACCAGTGGCTGCCAAGGACTCCAACGATTCGACCAAGGCGACATCGGGCAAGCAGGACTACGGTGCCTCCTCCATCACCGTCCTCGAGGGACTCGAGGCGGTCCGCAAGCGCCCGGGTATGTACATCGGCTCGACCGGTGAGCGCGGCCTGCACCACCTGATCTGGGAAGTCGTCGACAACTCCGTCGACGAGGCGATGGCGGGCTACGCGACGCGCGTCGATGTCACGCTGCTGGCCGACGGCGGCGTCGAGGTGGTCGACGACGGCCGCGGCATCCCGACCGGCATGCACGCGCAGGGCATCCCCACCATCGAGGTGGTCATGACCCAGCTGCACGCGGGCGGCAAGTTCGACTCCGACGCCTACGCGGTGTCCGGTGGTCTGCACGGCGTCGGCATCTCGGTGGTGAACGCGCTGTCCAGCCGGCTCGAGGCCGAGGTCGACAACGACGGCTACCACTGGACCCAGGAGTACAAGGACTCCAAACCCGGCAAACTGCTGCAGGGCGAGGCCACCAAGCGCACCGGAACCACCATCCGGTTCTGGCCGGATCCGGAGATCTTCGAGACCACGACTTTCAACTTCGAGACGGTCGCGCGGCGTCTGCAGGAGATGGCGTTCCTGAACAAGGGGCTCACCATCACCCTCACCGACGAGCGGGTCTCCGAGAGCGAGGTCACCGACGAGGTCGTCAGCGACACCGCCGAGGCGCCCAAGCACCTCGACGAGAACGCGCCCGCCGTCGAGGAGCCGAAGGCCAAGGTCAAGGTCCGCACCTACCACTACCCCGGTGGACTCGAGGACTTCGTCAAGCACATCAACCGGACCAAGCAGCCGATCCACAACTCGGTGGTCGGCTTCACCGGCAAGGGCACCGGGCACGAGCTCGAGGTCGCGATGCAGTGGAATTCCGGCTATTCGGAATCCGTCCACACCTTCGCCAACACCATCAACACCCACGAGGGCGGCACCCACGAAGAGGGCTTCCGCGCCGCGCTCACCACGGTGGTGAACAAGTACGCGAAGGACAAGAAGCTCCTCAAGGAGAAGGACGGCAACCTCACCGGCGACGACATCCGCGAGGGTCTCGCCGCGATCGTGAGCGTGAAGATCTCCGACCCGCAGTTCGAGGGCCAGACCAAGACCAAGCTCGGCAACACCGAGGTCAAGTCGTTCGTGCAGCGCACATGCAACGAGCACCTCGCGCACTGGTTCGAGGCCAACCCGGCCGACGCGAAGACCATCGTGCAGAAGGCCGTCTCCTCGGCGCAGGCGCGCGTCGCGGCACGCAAGGCGCGCGAGCTGGTGCGCCGCAAGTCCGCCACCGACCTGGGCGGTCTGCCCGGCAAGCTGGCCGACTGCCGCTCCAAGGACCCGAGCAAGTCCGAGATCTACATCGTGGAGGGTGACTCCGCCGGTGGCTCGGCCAAGTCCGGCCGCGACTCGATGTACCAGGCGATCCTCCCGCTGCGCGGCAAGATCATCAACGTCGAGAAGGCGCGTATCGACCGGGTTCTCAAGAACAACGAGGTCCAGTCGATCATCACCGCGTTCGGCACCGGCATCCACGACGAGTTCGACATCGCCAAGCTGCGGTATCACAAGATCGTGCTGATGGCCGACGCCGACGTGGACGGCCAGCACATCTCGACCCTGCTGCTGACGCTGCTGTTCCGCTTCATGCGCCCGCTGGTCGAGCACGGCCACGTCTACCTGGCGCAGCCACCGCTGTACAAGCTCAAGTGGCAGCGCAGCGATCCGGAGTTCGCCTACTCCGACCGGGAGCGCGACGGCCTGCTCGAGGCCGGTCTCGCGGCGGGCAAGAAGATCAACAAGGACGACGGCGTCCAGCGCTACAAGGGTCTGGGCGAGATGAACGCCAAAGAGCTGTGGGAGACCACGATGGACCCGGCGGTGCGGGTGCTTCGTCAAGTGACGCTCGACGACGCGGCCGCGGCCGACGAGCTGTTCTCCGTTCTGATGGGCGAGGACGTCGAGGCGCGTCGCAGCTTCATCACCCGCAATGCCAAGGACGTTCGCTTCCTCGACGTGTAGCCGGCGTGAGAACCCGCTGCAGTTCAGCCTTTTCACGCCCCGCTAAGGAGACCGCATGACTGAGACAACGCTGCCCCCGAACGGCGGTGCAGGCGACCGGATCGAGCCGGTCGACATCCAGAACGAAATGCAGAGCAGCTACATCGATTACGCGATGAGCGTGATCGTGGGCCGCGCGCTGCCCGACGTGCGCGACGGCCTCAAGCCGGTGCACCGGCGCGTGCTCTACGCGATGTACGACAACGGGTACCGCCCGGACCGCGGCTACGTGAAGTCCGCGCGCCCGGTCGCGGAGACCATGGGTAACTACCACCCGCACGGTGACGCGTCGATCTACGACACCCTGGTCCGCATGGCGCAGCCGTGGTCGCTGCGCTACCCGCTGGTCGACGGCCAGGGCAACTTCGGTTCCCGCGGCAACGACGGCGCGGCCGCCATGCGATACACCGAGTGCCGCCTGACGCCGCTCGCGATGGAGCTGCTGCGCGAGATCGACCACGAGACGGTCGATTTCGCGCCGAACTACGACGGTCGTTCGCAGGAGCCGGTGGTTCTCCCCAGCCGGGTGCCGAACCTGTTGATGAACGGCTCCAACGGCATCGCGGTCGGTATGGCGACCAACATTCCGCCGCACAACCTGAACGAGCTCGCCGAGGCGATCTACTGGGCGCTGGACAACCACGACGCCGACGAGGAGAGCACCCTCGCCGCGTGCATGGAGCGGGTCAAGGGCCCGGACTTCCCGACGCACGGCCTGATCGTCGGCAACCAGGGCATCAACGACGCCTACACCACCGGTCGCGGCTCGATCCGCATGCGCGGTGTGGTGGAGATCGAAGAGGACAACCGCGGTCGCACCACGATCGTCATCACCGAGCTGCCCTACCAGGTCAACACCGACAACTTCATCAACTCGATCGCCGAGCAGGTGAAGGACGGCAAGATCGCGGGTATCTCGGATATCCACGACGAGTCCTCCGACCGCGCGGGCATGCGAATCGTGGTGACGGTCAAGCGCGATGCCGTCGCCAAGGTGGTGCTGAACAACCTCTACAAGCACACCCAGCTGCAGACCAGCTTCGGCGCCAACATGCTGTCCATCGTCGACGGCGTGCCGCGCACGCTGCGCCTGGACCAGATGATCCGGCTCTACGTCGATCACCAGTTGGAAGTCATCGTCCGGCGCACCCGCTACCTGCTGCGCAAGGCCGAGGAACGGGCCCACATCCTGCGCGGCCTGGTCAAGGCGCTCGACGCGCTCGACGAGGTCATCGCGCTGATCCGGCGTTCGGCCAACACCGACACCGCCCGCACCGGCCTGATGCAGCTGCTCGAGATCGACGAGATCCAGGCCACCGCCATTCTCGACATGCAGCTGCGGCGCCTCTCCGCGCTGGAGCGGCAGAAGATCATCGACGATCTGGCCAAGATCGAAAGCGAAATCGCCGACTACAAGGACATTCTGGACAAACCGGAACGTCAGCGCGCCATCGTGCGCGACGAGCTGGCCGAGATCGTCGACAAGTACGGCGACGAGCGGCGCACCCGCATCATCGCCGCCGACGGCGACGTGGCCGACGAGGACCTGATCGCCCGCGAGGACGTGGTCGTCACCATCACCGAGACCGGTTACGCCAAGCGCACCAAGACCGACCTCTACCGCTCGCAGAAGCGCGGCGGCAAGGGCGTGCAGGGCGCGGGTCTCAAGCAGGACGACATCGTCAAGCACTTCTTCGTCACCTCGACCCACGACTGGCTGCTGTTCTTCACGAACAAGGGCCGGGTCTACCGCGCCAAGGCGTACGAGCTGCCCGAGGCCAAC
The DNA here is from genome assembly GCF_040654315.1 of Nocardia sp. NPDC050713. NCBI lineage: Bacteria > Bacillati > Actinomycetota > Actinomycetes > Mycobacteriales > Nocardiaceae > Nocardia > Nocardia sp. NPDC050713. The sequence continues at coordinate 137,286 of NZ_JBFAHS010000001.1, forward strand.
CGCACCGCGCGCGGTCAGCACGTGGCCAACCTGCTGGCTTTCCAGCCGGACGAGAAGATCGCCCAGATCATTCAGATCAAATCCTACGAAGACGCCCCGTATCTGGTGCTGGCCACCAAGAATGGTCTGGTGAAGAAGTCGAGGCTCTCGGACTTCGATTCCAACCGCAGCGGCGGCATCGTCGCGGTGAACCTGCGCGACGAGGACGAACTCGTCGGCGCCGTGCTCTGCTCCGCCGACGACGATCTGCTGCTCGTCTCGGCGCAGGGCCAGTCGATCCGCTTCTCGGCCACCGACGAGGCGCTGCGCCCGATGGGTCGCGCCACCTCCGGCGTGCAGGGCATGCGGTTCAACGCCGAGGACGAACTGTTGTCGCTCAACGTCGTTCGACCCGAGACGTATCTGCTGGTGGCGACCTCGGGCGGCTACGCGAAGCGCACCGCGATCGAGGAGTACACCGCGCAGGGACGCGGCGGTAAAGGTGTATTGACTATCCAGTTCGACGCCAGGCGTGGCACTCTGGTCGGTGCGCTCATCGTCGACGATGAGGATGAGCTCTACGCGATCACCTCCGGCGGTGGAGTCATCCGGACGGCGGCAAAGCAGGTTCGTAAGGCTGGGCGACAGACCAAGGGCGTGCGATTGATGAACCTCGCAGAGGGAAGTACGTTGCTTGCTATCGCGCGCAACGCCGACGAACCCGATCAGGTCGACGGTGGCGACGAAATCGGTTCCTCTCAGCAGTGACCCTCCAAGCGGCGGCAACGAACGGATCTAAGGATTCCCATTGACCACTCCGAATCAGCCGAATGACGGACACCAGACGAACGGTGTGACCGAACGGATCGCACCGTCTCCGATTCCGCCGCGGCCGATCCCCCGGCCCGGCGCGGGCGAAACCGGACAGCCGGGCGGGGGCCAGCAGGGTGGCCAGCCGCAACAGAACGTCGGCCAGCAGGGCGATTTCGGGCCCGGGCAGGGCGGACCCAAGCAGGGCGCGCCCAAGGGTGCGCCGGAGCCCGGTGGCGGCAAAGAAGGGTTCGATCAGGAGACCGTTCGGATGGGTTCGCCCGGTGAATCCGGCGGCCCCGATGGCGCGAAACCCGCGCCGGGCGGCGGTCAGTCGCAGTACAAGGACGGTTGGTCGCAGCTGCCGCAGCGCGAGCCGCAGTCGAACCTGTACCGCCCCGGCCAGGCGCCGGTGGCGGGCAGGCCGCCCGCGGACGGCGGCGCCGGGCTCGGCGCCGGAGCGGGCGGTAACGCGGCGGTCGGCTTGAACGGCGGCGTCACCAACGCGCGCACCACGGCCGACCTCGCGGCCAAGGCGGCGCGCAAGGAAGCGGCGATGGTGAAGTCGGTCGGCATCGACGGACCCACCCGCAGCATCGCGCGGCCGGAACTGATCAAGGACATGCCCGATTTGTCCGATATCCGGCACCCACTACCGCACCCCGAGCCCGTCGGCATGAACCCGCAGGCGCACGTCTCGCCCGCGGCTCCGGTCGCGGTCGCGGCGGCCGTGGCTTCCGGTGAGCCGCTGCGCGCCACCGTGCAGATCCGCCGCATCGACCCCTGGTCGACGCTGAAGATCTCGCTGGTGATCAGCGTGGCGCTGTTCTTCGTGTGGATGCTCGCCGTCGGCCTGCTCTACATCGTGCTCGAGGGCATGGGCGTGTGGGAGCGGCTGAACAACACCTTCACCGACATGGTGTCCCAGGACAGTGGCTCGGTGGGCCTGATCGACGCGGGCACGGTGTTCGGCTACGCGGGCGTCATCGGGCTGATCAACGTGGTGCTGTTCACCGCGCTCGGCACGGTCGGCACCTTCATCTACAACCAGTGCTGCGACCTGGTCGGTGGTATCCAGGTGACTCTGGCGGATCCGGACTAGGAACTCGGCTCGGACGGTGTCCGTCGATCGCTCCATCATGGCTGGAGCGTCGGCGGATCGCCCAGTCCGCGAAATTCTCGGCGGCGGCCGGTATTCCCGTTCCAGGGAATACCGGCCGTTTCCGTTCGGGCGACGGGATCGCTGACGGCTAGGTCGGCTGGCAGGGGTCGGAGAGATGGGCCGAATAGGCCGGTCTAGGCCCGCTACCAGCTGTTTTGTTTGTTTTGAGTCAAGTTTGGTAATGTCTAGCCTCGGCTCGCCCACTACGGTGCGAGAGCCGAACACGGGCCTATAGCTCAGGCGGTTAGAGCGCTTCGCTGATAACGAAGAGGTCGGAGGTTCAAGTCCTCCTAGGCCCACTCCCGAACATGACAGTAGGGTGGGAACCATGAAGATTCTCCTCACGGTCGGCGTCGTGGTCGCGGTTCTCTTCGGAATCACCAAGCTGCGCAAGCGTGACGAAGCGGACCTGTGGCACGAGGTCACCACTCGCTGAAACTCATTCCACCCTCGGGGACTCGGGGCCTTAGCTCAATTGGCAGAGCACTGCCTTTGCAAGGCAGGGGTTAGGGGTTCGATTCCCCTAGGCTCCACTTTCAACCGGCGCGTGCTTGTTCAGAGCACGCGCCGATTCTCGTTTCCGGGCTAGAGGTCGACGGCGGCGGCGCGCAGGCGGGTGAGGGTCGGGGCGTCGGGCCAGTTCTTGGCCAAGTAGCGGCGTGGGGACAGGGTGCGGACCGGGACCAAGTCGATGTGGGCCGCGAGGGTGGCGAAGGGGATCGCCAGGGTTTCGATGATCTCGTCCTTCTCGTCGGTCAGGCAGAGGTCGATGTAGTCGGCTTCCGGCAGCAGGGTCTCGATCTCTTCAGCCCACGGGGCGATGGTGAAGAAACCGTTGTCGCCGCTGGCCAAGTTCAGCTGGGAGGGATAGGCGAAGTCGATACCGTAGGGCGCGAAGCCGTCTTCGTCGTCCAGCGCCTCGATGAGCTGCGCTTGCTGGGCCTGGTACTCGGTGGTGGCCAGGCCACAGCGCGCCCGGTGGGCGGCGGGTAACTGGGGATGCGGACCTGCCAGGTCGAACGGGACGACCGCGCCGCTCCCGTTGGTGGTGTAGGCCTGCGGTGAGAGGCGGCGCACCGCGGTGACGTACTGGTCCTCCACGGCGTCGAAGAGCTGCTCGAGGAGTTCGGGCTCGTCCAGCGTGAGGATGAGGGCGTCGTCTTCGGGGATGAAGGCGACCGCGCGTCTGCCTTCGGCGGCGAGCGAGGCGAGCCAGCCGGGAAGCAGGGGCCAGGAAGTCGCGTAGTAGTCGCCGGTGTCGACGATGCGCGTGTACCCGTCGTCCGACAGGGAGATCGAAGGTGGTTTCGCGGCGAGGTTTTCGCGCGCGGCTTCGAACACCTCGAAAATCGTGACGCCCCAACCCGTCACGTGATCGGTGGTGACGAGGACGCGCTTGTCGGGCATATCGATCGCGATCAGCTCGTCGACGAAGGGAAAGGCCGGGCGCGAGAGTGGACGTATGCCCTGTCCGCCGTAGGTGGCCGGGCGCAGCACCGGAAACAGCGTGGGACGTGCGCTTTCCCAGTCGGCGGGGAATTCCTCGTCGGCGCGCAACGCCGACAGGAACCGCGTGACGCGCTCCGATCGTTCCTCGGCCGTCAACTCGGCGGTATCGCGAAAGATGTTGTGCAGATTGATGACCAAGCCGTCGGGCAGTTCGAAGCAGAACTCCCCGGGTTGGTATTCGGCGCCCTCGATGCCGAGGTCGTCGAGCTGGCGGCGCACCAGCGCGGCGAACTCGCTCGGCGTTGGTGTTCGTGAGTTGTCCACTCGGCCAACGTAATCACCCGCACCGACAAGCGCAGCCCGGTGTATTCACATGCCGACGAAGTCGATGATCGGGGCGGGGTAGTCGACGTCCGCGCGCCACGGCAGATGAATCCGCGGCCCCTCCAGGTGCGCGAGTTCGGGTATCCAACGCCGGACGTAATCGCCGTCGGGGTCGTAGCGCTTGGCTTGGCGCAGCGGGTTGAGCACGCGGTTCGGCCTGGTGTCGGTGCCGGTGCCCGCCACCCACTGCCAGTTGAGCTGGTTGTTGGCGAGGTCGGCGTCGACGAGCCAGTGCAAGAAGTGGGCCGCGCCGATCCGCCAATGCACCCGAAGGGATTTGGTGAGGAAGCTGGCCGTGATCAGTCGTGCGCGGTTGGGCATCCAGCCCTCGGCGCGCAACTGGCGCATGCCCGCGTCGACGATCGGATAGCCGGTACGGCCTTCTCGCCAGGCCTCGACCGCGCGCGGATCGTCGCGCCATTGGATCTGCCGCGCGCGGTAGTCGTGCCAGGCGGCCTCGGGCCGGGCGGCGAGGTGCTGGTGGTGGAAGTCGCGCCAGGCCAGCTGCCTGGCGAAGGCGTGACCGCCCTCGGCCGACATGTCGACCCGGTGCACCACCTCGGTGGGGGACAGGCAGCCGAAGTGCAGATAGGGCGAGAGGTGGGAGGTCGCGTCGGCGGCCAGATCGTCGCCGAGCTTCGCGTAGTCGGCGAGCGGACCGGAAAGCCAGTCGCGCAGCAGTTTCCGGCCCGTCGTCTCGCCGCCGACGGTCAAGTGCGGCGAGGATTCGCCCGAACACAGGTCGTCGGGCTTCGGCAGCGGGTCACCCGATATTCGCGGCAGGGTCAGGGCGCGTGGTTTGCCGAGGGGCTTGCGCCGGTGCGCTTCCTGCCACCGCCGGAAGTAGGGGGTGAAGACCGCGAAGTGATCGCGACCGGTGGACGGCACGAGCAGGTCCGGGTCGGCCGCCGTGATCGTGGCGGTGTGCTCGTCGACCCGACAGTCACGCTCCCGCAGCCGTTCTCGCAATCGCAGTGCTCGCGAGCGGCTGTATCCACTCACATCCTCGGCGAGATGCACGCTGGTGGCGCCCGTTTCGGCGACCACACGGTCGACCTCGTCCACCACGTCACCGCGGCGCAGCACGAGTCGCCCGCCGAGCGCGCGGAGTTCGTCGTCGAGTTCGGCGAGGGCGGCGGCGAGGAAGCGGGCGCGGTTGGGCGGGCAGCGGTCCGGTACCAGGTCGCGGTCGACGATGAACAGCGGCACCACCGCGTCGCCCGCCCGGTGCGCCGCGGTGAGCACGGGATTGTCGTGCACCCGCAGGTCGCGGGTGAACAGCGCCACCGAGGTCGTCATCGGTCGGCTCCGTGCGGCCGCCACGGGGAGCGACGCGACCGATGCGGGCCCCACGAGGGTCGCGCCGCGCGGGCACGGGCGGCTCTTCCGTACCGGCGCGAACGCGACCCTCGCGGAGTCCGCACGCTGTCGCGGTTCACGTAGTGCACAGCGGTCCGATCGTGGACATGCCGCCAGTCGTCGGCGAGGTGAGATAAAGGCAGGAGTCCTGGCCCGCCGCGACGATCGCCGCACGCACGTCCGACCAGGACTGTGGATCCAACGCGGGTTCGCGGGCGAGCACGAAGCCCGAGGTGCGGTTGGGGTCGGTCACCAGCGCCCACGAGTAGTCCGGGCCGAGCGCGGTGACGATGTAGTTCGTCGGGCCGTCCAGTTGATCCTGGGTGAGTACGCCGGGAAAGCTGACGTGCAGCTGCGCGCCCGTCACCCGGTCGTTCACCCGCGCGGTGCCGCGGATCTCGTTGACGGTGCCGGTCCAAGTGATGCAGCGGTTGTGCACGGAGATGTCGCCGCGCGGGTCCAGCGCGTAGTCGGCAGTGGTGTCGCGGGCGCAGGCCAGGTTGAAGTACTGCGGTATCGCGGCGAGCTGGCGCCACTGGCCGAGGTAGCGATCCAGATCCAAGTTCGGCACCGGGGCGGGCGGTTCGGCCGTCGCGGTACCGGCGGCGACGCTCGCCGCCGCGACGACAGCGGTCGCGAGACGCGCACACCATCGTGTTGTCCGGTGCGAGTCCATGGGACCTCCTCGGGTCGGCGACTCTCGCCATGATATCAGTCAACGATGCATAAACGATGCAGAATTCTCGCCGGACACACTCCGAATCCGGGCGTCCGTGCGGAACCGGACGGACTCGACCGGGCAGAATGAGACGATGCCCGCCGGTTCCGCCTCCGCTCCCGACGCGGCCGGTTACACGGTGCGCGCGGTGGCCGAGCGTCTCGGCATTCCGACGGCGACCCTGCGCAGCTGGAACCGCCGCTACGAGATCGGGCCCGCGCAGGATCGGCCCGGCCGTCACCGCCTCTACACCGAATCCGACATCGCGCTGCTGGAACGGATGCTCGAGCTGATCCGCGGTGGCGCCAGCCCGGCGGGCGCCGCCGCGACAGCACGCGGGCCCGTGCTGGCGCTCGGCGATCGGACCGCGCTGCTCGCCGCCGCGTTCGCCCTGGAGACCGGCACGGTCACCGCCCTGGTCGAATCGCACGTTCGCGCCTACGGCGTCGTCGACACCTGGGAACGCCTGTGCCGTCCCGCTTTTGCCGAGATCGTCGATCGGCAGGGCAGTGGCGAGGGGTGCGTCGATGTCGAACACCTGCTCTCCTGGTGTGTCGCGGCCGCCATGCAACGAACGAATCCGCCCACCGGGCCCGCGGGCACCGTGCTCGCCTGCACGAGCGGTGAAACACATTCGCTGCCGCTCGACGTGCTGCGTGCCGCGCTGGCCGAACGCGGCGTCGGCGCGCGGATGCTCGGCCCCGATGTTCCGACCGCGGCATTGGTGGACGCGCTTGCGAGGCAGCGGGATCCGGCTGCGGTCCTGCTCTGGTCGCAGCGCGAATCCACGGCGTTGACCTCGGCCGTTCGCGCCTGTCTCGGGGCGGGGGCTCGGGTGTTCCTCGGCGGGCCCGGATGGGACGACGTGATCCTGCCGGCGGCCGCCGTGCAGGTGGAGAGTCTGGCGGACGCCGTCGACCGGCTGCGCTGAATTTCTCGGCGCCCGAACGGATGCCGTCGCTTCGCGGGAAGGTCCGGCCGTGGCACCGCCGGTGGACGCGTCGCGGTGGTTCTCAGCCGCCGTCCTGTGCGCCGAGCGAGTGTCGCGCCCCAGGTTGTCAGTGCCTCGTCCGGCCGAGCAGGTGACGCAGCGCGGCGTCGAGGCCGGGAGTTCGGAACGTGTGCCCCGCCGCGACCAGCCGGGTCGGCAGCACGCGCTGGCCGGCGGCGGCGAGTTCGCGCGCGCCCTGCTTGCCGAGCAGCAGGGCCGGGCCGAAGTCGGGCACCGGAAGGAGCGCGGGGCGGTGCAGCACGCGGGCCAGCACCTCGGTGTATTCGCTGTTGCGGACCGGGTGCGGCGCAACGGCATTGATCGGTCCCGCGAGGGATTCGTCCCACAGCGCGCGGTGGTAGACATCGACCAGGTCGTCCAGAGCGATCCAGGACAGCCATTGACGGCCGTCTCCGATCCGCCCGCCGAGACCCGCGGTGAACAACGGACGCAGCAGCCGCAGTGTGCCGCCGCTCGGGGACTGCACGATGCCGGTACGAATTCGGATCGTCCGCACTCCGGCTTTCTCGGCGGGGCGGGTCGCCGCCTCCCAGTTCGCGACCACATCGGCTAGGAAGCCGTCGCCCCAGCTCGCCTCCTCGGTGAGTGTCTCGTCGCCGCGGTCGTAGCCGTAGAAGCCGATGGCGGAGGCGCTGACGAAGGTCGAAAGACCTGATCGCGCGGCGAGTTCGGCCAGCTTGCGCGTCGGTTGGATCCGGCTGTCGGCGATCGCCCGCTTGTGCGCCTCGGTGAACCGTCCCGCGATCGACGCGCCGGCCAGGTGCACCACCGCGTCCACGCCGTCGAGCAGTTCGGGGTCGGGAGCGGCGGGGTCCCACCGGCGTTCGCCGGGCGTGCGGGCCGGATGACGCACCAAGCGCAGGACGCGGTGGCCGCCGGTGCTCAGGAAGGCGCACAGTGCGGTGCCGACCAGGCCGGACGCACCGGTCACCGCGACGGTGGCCGGGCCGAAGCCGTGCTCGGCGGCGCGGCGGTGCGCGAGTAGGTCGTCGGCCAGCTGGCGGTATCGGTAGTCGAACATCGGGCGCAGCACGAATTCCGGAATCGGAGTCCGCACTCGATCGATCACCCGGGTGTGCCGGGCGTCGACCTCCTCGAATTCGTGCACGTGCCGCCAGCGCAGCAGCCGCGCGGCGGGCAGCGAGGCGAGTCCCTTCGCGGCAACCGCGTCGACGAAACGTTGCGGCGGCAGATAACCGGCGGGATCGTGCCGCGCCACCCAGCGCAACCCGCCCGGCAAGCCGAGCACGGCGCGTCCGTCGGCCAGCGAATCGGCCTCGGCGAGCGGGGAAACCGGATGCCACGGTGGCGCGAGTCTGGTGAACGCGCCGGGACGCGCGTACCAGGCGAAGACCTCGGATCGGGGCGCGGCGACGACGCTCGAGCACTCGATGGCCATGACTCGACTGTAGTCGCGAAGCGCCCTGATGAAGCGTTTATGCGTCGTTCGACCTGCCGGGCGACTCGATCGGCAGCGGACCGTGCCTGTCCAGGTGCAGATACGTGTAGCCGGTGACGAGGGTGCACACCACCGTCGCCGTGATGAGCATCGCCCAGCCCGCGACCAGCAAGCTCAGCAGACCGCCGAGCAGCGCGCCGAGCCCGAAGGACAGATACAGCAGGAAATAGCCGAGCCAGTCGGCGTAGTCACCGCCGCTGACGTGGCGTTCGATGCCCTGTCCCAGCTTGACCAGCGTCCCGGTGACGTAACTGAGCGGCACCGAGACCTCGCCGTCCTTCACGAACGAGGTGTTCAGCGCGCCGACGCCGAAGGCGACGAACAGGATGGGGACGAAATCGATCCGGCTGGTATCTGTCACGGAGTAGAGCGCGATATCGATGATCGAGGCCAGCGCGAGGCACACGGTTGTGAGCAGCGTGGGCCCGTGCGGATGACCCGACCAGTAGTGCCTGCGACACCAAGAGGCAACGACCACGCCGGACAGGAACGCGGTCAGCAGCAGCGCGGCGGCGACGGCCAGATCGGGCTCATCATGGAACGCGCCGAGTACGGCACGCTCGGTGTTGCCGGTCATGAAGGTGACGAAGTAGCCGGCGGTGTGCATGAAGGCCGCCGCGCCGATCATCCCGGCCAGCGCCGCGAGCACCCAGGAGAGCCGGGCCTCGGCGTCGAAGAGTTCCCTTCTCCGTCTCTCGTCCGGCTGTTTCACAGGTCAGGCTCCTCACGCGGCGGATGCGACCCAATCAGTGATACCCGCGCGCCCTGAGAATCAGCTGACCAGATGCTGGGTGTGTCCGGTTGTTTGCCGAGCTCACATCCGCGCTGTGCTGTCGGTGTCGTCACTGCGGCTGTGTTGTCTGTGCCGCCACCCCGGCGGTGCTGTTGGTGCCGTCACCGGCTCGTGTTGCTGGTGCCGTCACCGCGACGGTGTTGTCTGTGCCGTCACCGGTTGTGTTGTCGAAGCCGCCACCCGGCTGCGCCGCCGGCTGGGGATCGACCCTCGGATCACACCGGCACCGCGGCGGCCGCGTCGTACGCGGTGCGCGCCTCGGCGATCTCGCGCTGATGATCCTCGGTCCAGGTGACCAGCGCCTGGATGGTCTCGTGCAGGCTGCCGCCCAGCGGTGTCAGTTCGTAGTCGACCCGCGGCGGCACGACCGGATGCACCGTGCGCCGCACCAGGCCGTCGCGTTCGAGGTGGCGCAGCGTACGGGTCAGCATGCGCTGGCTGACACCGTCGATCTCGCGGCGCAGTTCGGTGAACCGCATGGTGCGTTCCGCGAGGAGGGCGATGGTCAGCAGCGACCACTTGTCGGCGATGCGGTCGAGGATCTGGCGTACATCGCAGTCCTCGCGGGTGTCCCACTGGCGTGCCGTGTAGTCCTCGGTATCTCCGCAGTAACCGGGTGACTCAGAAGTGCCGTCTTCCATAGCTGTCCATGGTGTCCGATGATGCCCTTGGTTACAAGAAGTAACCGACAGTCGCAGCGGGAACCGGAAGGACTTCGGCATGACGCAGAAGGTCGAGGATTTCGACGAGATCGAGACGGAGTTCAACGCCTACGTGGGGCACATCGTGTACGCCACGATGGTGACCGTCGACAGCAAGAACCGGCCGCGCACCCGGGTGCTCATCCCGGTCTGGGAGCGGGTCGACGGGGTTCCGCTCGGCTGGCTCGCCACCTACAAGACGCCGGTCAAGGCGGCGCACATCGCGCGGAACCCGCACGTCAACTTCTCCTACTGGTCGCGCGGCAACAACTCCGTCGCGGTGGACGCGACGGCCGAGTGGGTGGACGATCTCCCGACGCGCCAACGTGTCTGGGACCTGTACGCGCAGACCAGTCCGCCCGGCGCGGGTTATCACCTCGGCCAGTTCTGGCGCGCGCCCGACGATCCGACGCTGCACATCATGCGGTTGGAGCCGTGGCGCATCCAGGTGATTCGCGGCGCCGATCTGCGCAGCCGGATATGGCAGTCCCCGGTCGAGGTCGCCCGGACCGGTTAGGTGGCCTCGGCTCCGGGCGGGCTCCTGGCGAACTTCGTCCGGCAACGCCTATTTTCCGGACCTTCGCCGTGGCCGACTGCGGGTAGAGATCAGCTAGGCCCGAGTCGGTCGGGCATGAGCTCCGCGCGGGTTAGCGTGCAGGAGTGGAATCTGTGCTCGACTATCTCCTGACCGAACCGCCCGGCGCACCGGTCGACTCCGTGACGGCCGCCTGGGCCGGGCACCGCGCGGTCGCGGCCCGTTTCGCGGCACACGTGGACGCCGCGATCGCGGGCGGTTTCGCGGCCGACCGGCTCGGCTACGCCTTCCTCTCCGGCTACCAGGAGGCGCTGCGCACCCTGTTGCCCGAGCTGCCTGCCGAAGACGCCGTCGCGGTCTCGGCCACCGAGGCGGGCGGCGCGCATCCCTCGGCCATCCGCACCGCGCTGACCGAGCACGACGGCGCGGCGACGATCAGCGGCACCAAGACCTTCACCACGCTGGGCAGTCTGGCGCGCAGGCTCCTGGTCGTCGCCAGCGCGGGCGTCGCCGACGACGGCCGCAACATCCTGCGGGCCGCGCTCGTCGAAACCTCGGCGCCGGGCGTCGCGGTGACGGATCTGCCCGAGCCGCCGTTCGCCCCCGAGATCCCGCACGCCACCGTCACTTTCACCGACGCGCCCGCGACCGTGCTGCCCGGCGACGGCTACACCGATTTCCTCAAGCCGTTCCGCACCATCGAGGACGTGCACGTGCTCGCCGCCGCGCTCGGCTGGCTGGTGCGCGTCGCGCGCGAGTCGTCCTGGCCGCGTCCGGTGCTTCAGCGCCTGCTCGCGCTGGTGGCCGCGGTGCGCGGGTTGGATCTGGACCAGCCCGGGTCGCCCGGCGTGCATGTTGCACTCGGTGGCGTCTTCGAGGAGTTCGGCCGGGTCGTCGACGAGCTCGCGCCGCTCTGGCGGACCGCCGATCCGGTCGCCAGGGACCGCTGGGAGCGGGATCGCCCGCTGTTCGGCACGGCGGGACGGGTGCGGGCGCAGCGGCTGGCAACCGCTTGGCGGGCGGTCGGCTTCGACACCGAGACCACCGGCTGAAGGCGAGAACGGACCTCGTGAAAAGGGTCCGGAAATGGGGAGCGGGCCTCGGCGAAGGGGGGGAGTTAGCCGAGGCCCGCGTAAGGTCGGCCCGGGGGGGAGGGGCCGACGTGACTGATCCTACGCGAAGATTTGTGATTGTGTGCGCATGGGGGTAGCCACTTTCCAAGAAATTTGGCGCGGTGGCACGCGGTGCGATTGCTCGATCACGGCGTCGACCGGCCGCCCGTGCAGGTCCTGCGGCAGGTCCGTGACCTGGCGTTTGTCAAAGACGTTGCGGTGCAGCTCATTCCACCACAATTTCGGCGCGGTGGCACGAAAAGCGGTTCCGACCGGAAACATTCCGAGTGGTCGCAGTGTGGCGCGAATCCCTCCACCGGACGGCGAGCGGGCTCGATTCTGCCGGGTTTGTCGCGTGTCGCGGCGGGCTGGGCATGTCGGGCGACGACCGAAATCTGTCGTACCCCGGTGCGAGTATGTGCCGGTGGTCACTCGGACTGGTTCGACCGCCGCCCGCGGCACGGTGCGGAGTGAGTACCGCGCGCGCGGGAAACGGGTAGTCGGCTACGCACGACCCGAGAGGGCCGCGCGCGGGACCATCGAACCGGTCGCATCCCGTTCCGGTACCCCCGAGCACCGACTGGACCGGGATGCGGCCTTTCGCTGTCCGGCCCGAGGCAAGACGTCCCCCAACAAAGGGGATGCGCACAACCGGAGTCAGGACAATACTGACCCCCGTATCGGTCGGTTGTCCGACCCGCTGACAACGCCTCGACGCCCGGATGAGGGGCGTCGAACGCCGTTCGACATCGAGAATTCACCAACGTCAGGAGAATCATGCCCGACGCAATAGTCGCCGAGGGTCTGGTCAAGCGCTACGGCCAGCTGGTCGCCCTCGATGGACTCGACCTGACGGTGCCGGAAGGCACCGTCACCGCGCTACTCGGCCCCAACGGCGCGGGCAAGACCACCGCGGTCCGGGTGCTCACCACCCTGCTCGTTCCCGATGAGGGCCGGGCGACGGTGGCGGGACTCGATGTCCTCCGGAATCCGCAGGCGCTGCGGTCCAGGATCGGTGCGTCGGGCCAGTACGCCGCCGTCGACGAATACCTCACCGGCTTCGAGAACCTCGAGATGGTGGGCAGGCTCTATCACATGGGCGTGCAGCGCAGTAAGGAGCGCGCACGCGAGCTGCTGGAACGCTTCCGGCTCAGCGACGCGGCCGACCGGCCGGTCCGCGGCTACTCCGGCGGCATGCGCCGCAGGCTCGACCTGGCCGGGGCCCTGGTGGCCAATCCGCCGGTGCTGTTCTTGGACGAGCCGACCACCGGCCTGGACCCCCGGGCCAGGCTGGACCTCTGGGACGTCATCGAGGAGCTGGTCGCGGGCGGCACCACGCTGCTGCTCACCACCCAGTACATGGAGGAGGCCGACCGGCTCGCCGACTCGATCGCCGTGATCGACCACGGCAAGGTCATCGCGCGCGGCACCGCCGACGAGCTGAAGACCCTGGTCGGCGGCGATCGCGTCCAATTCACCGTCGACCACGTCGACAAGCTCGCCGTCGCGCAGCAGGCGCTGAAGGGCCTCGCGGACGGGGAGATTCACCTCGAACCCGGCCTGCGCCGGATCACGGTGCCGGTCAGCAACGGCTCCCAGGCGCTCGTCGACGCGATCGGCCTGCTCGCGGCGAGCGACGTGCAGGTGCACGACGTCGGCCTGCGTCGTCCGTCGCTGGACGACGTGTTCCTGACGCTCACCGGGCACGAGGCCGAGGAGCTCGTCGGTGGCGATGCCGTGGACAAGCGCGCGGGAGACGTCGCGGCGAACGGCTCCGGCGGAGCGAAAGCCGCCGAACGACTCGAAGCTACGGAAGGAAAGTCCCGATGACCGCGACGACGACAGTTGTGGAGGCACCGCCCCGCATGGGTCTCGGTGAACGCCTCTCCATCGTGGTCAGCGACAGCGTGACCATTGCCAAGCGCAACATCATCAAGATCAAGCGCGTGCCCGACGTGCTGATCTTCTCGACGCTGTCGCCGATCATGTTCGTGCTGCTCTTCGCGTACGTCTTCGGCAACGCGATCCAGGTGCCCGGCATGGAGGGCGGCTACCGCGAGTTCCTGATCGCGGGCATCTTCGCGCAGACCGTGGTGTTCGGTTCCTCGTTCACCGGCGCGGGTCTCGCCGAGGACATGCAGAAGGGCATCATCGACCGGTTCCGCTCGCTGCCGATGGCGTCGTCGGCGGTGCTGGTCGGCCGGACCGTCAGCGACGTGGTGATCAACGTGGTCAGCCTGGTGGTCATGTCGCTGACCGGCCTGGTCGTCGGCTGGCGGATCCGCGGCTCCTTCTTGGACGCGGTGCTCGCGTACGTCCTGCTGCTGCTGTTCGCCTACGCGGTGTCCTGGATCATGGCCGTCGTCGGTTTGCTGGTGCGGGCGCCCGAGGTGTTCAACAATGCCAGCTTCATGGTCATGTTCCCGCTGACCTTCCTGGCCAACACGTTCGTGCCGATGGAAAACCTGCCGACCGTGCTGAAGGTGTTCGCCGAATGGAACCCGGTCTCCGCGCTGACACAGGCGACCCGCGAGTTGTTCGGCAACACCAGCGCGATGGTGCCGGTCTCGGACGCCTGGTCGATGCAGCATCCGGTGGCGACCACGCTGATCTGGGTGGTCGTGATCCTGGTGGTGTTCGTGCCGCTGGCCCTGCGCCAGTACAAGCGCGCCGTCAGCCGCTGAACGCGCTCAGCGGTTGTTCTCCGCGCCGGCTCCCGCGACGGGGGTCGGCGCGGAGCCGTTTCGGGAGTAGCCGATGCGCGGCGGCTCCGGCGCTGGCTGCGGCGGCAGCGGTCGTTTGCTGCGGACCAGCCAGGCCACGCCACCCGCCAGCGCGGCGAGACCCCCGGCGATCAGCCGGTTACGAGAACGTGCGGATACGCGTAGACGCCCCAAGCTCATTCGACCACTTTGGCACAGCGGAGTGAACTGCGCAGTAAGTGCCGACCGGTCTGGACGCGCCGCGGGCCGGCCCGGGCAGTGTGCAGGATCGGAGCGCGCGATCGTCAGGCGTGCCTCCGCGTTCGCTCCGGCCATGCGCGGGTGTTCTGCGGACTTCGTCCGGCGGCGCTGTTCTAGCATTGCGGGCGTGACCTCACCGATTCAGACCGCCGGTGTGACGCTCTGTACGAACCACGGCGATATCAAGCTCGCGCTCTTCGGCTATCACGCGCCGAAGACGGTGCGGAACTTCCTCGGGCTGATCGACGGCTCGGCGGCGTACACCACCGAGAACGCGAGCGGGGGCACCTCCGGCCCGTTCTACGACGGCACCGCCTTCCACCGGGTGATCGAGGGCTTCATGATCCAGGGCGGCGATCCCGGCGACACCGGTCGCGGCGGGCCCGGCTACGACATCGCCGCCGAATTCCATCCCGAGCTGCGCTTCGACCGCGGCTACCTGCTGGCCATGGCGAACGTCGGCGCCCGCACCAGCGGCTCGCAGTTCTTCATCACGGTGAGCCCGCAGCCGCACCTGAATCGCAAGTACACGATCTTCGGCGAGGTCGTCGACCCGGATTCGCGCAAGGTCGTCGACGCCATCGCGGCGACGCCGACCGATCGCAACGACCGTCCCAAAGAGCCCGTCCGCATCTCCACCGTCACGATCGATTGAACCGATGAACCCTCAGCCGCCCGCACCGACGTGCGTCCGCCATCCGAATCGTCCGACCGGCCTGGCGTGCACGCGCTGCGGGCGGCCCGCGTGCCCGGACTGCCTGCGACCCGCCGCGGTCGGGCAGCACTGCGTCGACTGCGTGCGGGAGGCGGGCGCCCAGGTCCGTCCGGTCCGCACGGTCGCGGGCGCACCGGTCGTCGCCTCGACCACCCCGCTCGTGACATACGGGCTGATCGCGTTGAACGTGCTGTTCTACGCGATCACCGCGGTTCAAGCGAGCAGCCTGGCCGACAACTACCGGTCCAGCCTCTTCCTGCGCTGGGCGCTGATTCCGCAGCTGGTGGCCGACGGTGAGTGGTTCCGGGTGATCGGCTCGGGCTTCCTGCACTGGGGCCCGCTGCACCTGGCGCTGAACATGTTCGCCCTCTACATCGTCGGCATCCAGCTGGAGCCGTTCCTCGGGCGGACCCGGATGCTCGCCATCTATATGGTCGCGTTGGTCGGCGGTTCGGCGGGCGGGATGCTGCTCGAGCCGGTGAACACGATCGGGGCAGGCGCGTCCGGCGCGGTGTACGGGATGTTCGGCGCGGTCGCGGTGCTGTTGATCCGGCTGCGGATGAACGCCACCCAGATTCTGGTGATCATCGCGATCAACGTGCTGCTCAGCCTCTCGCTGAGCGGGGTCTCGCTGTGGGTGCACCTGGGCGGACTCGTCGCGGGCACGCTGGCAACGATGGGCGTGCTGTTCCTGCCGCAGTGGGTGCGCGCGAAATCGCCGGAGTCCGCACGCACCATCGGGTGGGCCGCCATCGGCGCGGTCGGCGCGGTCTCGGTCGCGCTCATCGGCGTCGCGGCGGCACTGGTGTCCTGAGCCGGTTTTCGGCTCGCTTCACGTGAAACATGGAGCGAATGCCGAGGTATGCCTACTCCGACGGCAAATACGCGATCCGATGCGCGACCAGCGCCTCGAAGACATCCTGCGGCGCGGTGCCCAGGTCCCAACGGCCGAAGATCAACAGCCGCTCCTGGCCCTCGTGCTCGACATCGATCTCGAGCATCGGCGACTTGCGCCCGAGGCGGCGGTAGCTCACCACCCGCGCCTTGACGATCTGCTCGGGCCGGTACTCGGCCGGGCCGAGCAGGCCGCGCACCACCAGGCGCGGATCGGCGCCGGTCTGGATGGACAGGCGCGGCCGCTGGCGGAAACCCAGGCCCGCCAGGGCGAGCAGGCCCGCCGCGGCCAGCCCGATGAGCAGCCGGCTCGCGGCGTCCGCGGCGAAGAACGCCGCACCAGCGAGGATCACACCGCCGACGGCCACCGCGACGAGCGCGGGGGTAGGCGTGGTCCACGCGAGACGCGGTTCCACGGAGGGGGATTCAGGGTTCACGCGGCACTTTCCCCAATCGGTCCTCGAGTTGTCCACAGGGTCATCCACAGGTGTGCATGAATGACACGTCTGTAATCCCGAAGGAGGTGGATCAGCGCCACCGCATGGTCATGATCAGTCCGACGACCATGAGCCCGAAGCCGATCAGGAAGTTCCAGGCGTTGAGGTCGTTCATCCAGCTGATCTGCTCGGCGGCCAGGTAGTAGACCAGCAGCCAGACCAGACCGGCCAGCATGAAGCCGAGCATGATCGTGACGTACCAGACCGGCGACGGGCCCGCCTTCACCTTCACCGGGGTCCGGCTGGCGGGGTTGATCGTGTAGTCGGTCTTCTTGCGGACCTTCGACTTGGGCATGACGTCCTCGTATTCGGCGTGCAGGTCGGTACCGGCGGCTGATTCAGTTGACGCTGTGCCGAGCGACTTCGCCGCGGCCGTTCCGGTGGCAGCGCGGACGGCCCGGGCGAGGCTCGGAAGCCCTCCGGTGTTCCCCCTAGGCTATCCCAACAGGTAATGGATGCGACGGTCTCCCGCGTCGCCACGTAATCTCGAACCATGCGTGTACTGGTCGTCGACAATTACGACAGCTTCGTCTTCAACCTGGTGCAGTACCTGGGCCAGCTGGGAGCCGAGGCCGTCGTCTGGCGCAACGACGATCCGCAACTGGCCGACGTCGACGCCGCGATCGCCGACTACGACGGCATCCTGATCAGCCCCGGTCCCGGCACCCCCGACCGGGCGGGCGCGAGCATCGACCTCGTGCACGCCTGCGCCCGCAGCAGCACGCCGTTGCTCGGCGTCTGCCTCGGGCACCAGGCGATCGGCGAGGCTTTCGGCGCGACCGTCACCCGGGCGCCCGAACTGCTGCACGGCAAGACCAGCTCGGTGTTCCACATCGGCTCGGGCGTGCTGGCCGGTCTGCCCGATCCGTTCACCGCGACCAGGTACCACTCGCTCACCGTGCTCGAGGACACCCTGCCCGAGGACATCGAGGTGCTCGGCCGCACCGAATCCGGGATCGTGATGGCCATGCGGCACCGCACCCTGCCGATCCACGGCGTGCAGTTCCATCCCGAATCAGTCCTCACCCAGGGCGGACACCGGATGCTCGCGAACTGGCTCGAGGTCTGCGGCGAGCGGCCCGCCGAGGGTCTGGTGGAGATGCTCGAGGCGGAGGTCGCGGCACTGGTGTTGCAGTGACCAGGCCGTACGTGCTGCTCTCGGTGGCGGTCAGCCTGGACGGCTACATCGATGACGCCGGTCCCGAGCGGCTGCTGCTCTCGGACGCGGCGGATTTCGATCGGGTCGACCGGGTGCGCGCCGAGTCCGACGCGATCCTGGTCGGTGCCGAGACGTTGCGCCGCGACAATCCCCGGCTGCTGGTCGACAGTGCCGAGCGCCGGGCGGCGCGGGTGGCGGCGGGCAAGCCGGAGTTTCCGCTCAAGGTCACCGTCACCGCGCGCGGCGACCTGGACCGTGAGCTGAACTTCTGGCACCACGGCGGGGCGAAGGTCGTCTACACGACCGATTCCGGCGCGGCGCGGCTCGCCGATCGACTGGTCGGCATCGCCGATGTGGTCGCGCTCGGCGCGGAGCTCGACTTCGGGGCGCTGTTGGACGATCTCGGCCGCCGCGGCATCGGACGTCTGATGGTCGAGGGCGGCACCGGGATACACACGGCGTTCCTGTCCGCCGATCTGGCCGATGAACTGCACCTGGCCGTCGCGCCGATCGTCGTCGGCGATTCGGCCGCGCCGCGGTTCCTCGCGGACGCTCGATTCCCCGGCGGATCGACCCGCCGCCGGACGCTCGCCGAGGTCGAGCAGGTCGGCGACATGGCCGTGCTGCGCTACCTCCTCCGTCCCGGGAACGGAGCCGGGTAGTGAACGGCTGGCCCGACTGTGCCGTCGGCAGGACATCGTCGGTGCGGGAGTCGTGGGAACGGCGCCGCGTCGTGAGCAGTCGGTCCGGTGGCGCGGCGGCGTCCGGTCGGCAGCAGAACATCGTCGAGGCCGGAGCCGCGGCGTGAACGGCGGCGAGCGGTCCGAGGCCGACCACCGCTTCATGCGCAGGGCCATCGACCTCGCGCGCCAGTGCCCGCCGAGCGACACCGCGTTCTCGGTCGGCGCGGTCGTCGTGGTCGACGGTGCGGAGATCGCGACGGGATACTCGCGGGAGACCGACGAGAAGGTGCACGCCGAGGAATCCGCGCTGAACAAGCTGCCCGCCGACGATCCGCGGCTGGCGCGGGCGACGATCTACAGCACCCTCGAGCCGTGTTCGCAGCGCGCGACGGCGACCAGGCCGCCGTGCACCGATCGCATCCTGCGCGCCGGGATCGGCCGTGTCGTCATCGCCTGGCGGGAGCCGACGACCTTCGTGGTGAACTGTGTCGGGGTGGAGAAGCTACGGCAGCACGGCGTCGAGGTGGTCGAACTGCCGGATCTGGCCGACGAGGCCATGTCGATGAATCGGCACCTGGACCTGTCGTAATCGGGCCGTCGGCGCCGAACGGCCGACTCTTCGAGCGATGTGCGGAACGTTTTCCGTCCGCCGCCCGGAAGTCTGCGGCTCCGGACGACGGGCGTTACTCCGATTCGAGGCGGCTACCGGGTCACGGCCTGCCGTAGACCGCCGTCACGAATTCGCTGAGCTGGTTGTCGTCGAGGTGCCTGGCCAGATCGGCCTCGCTGATCATGCCGATCAGCCGCTTGTTCTCGATCACCGGCATGCGCTTGATGCGATGGCTCTCCATCTCCTCGAGCACTTCCTCGACATCGGCGTCGGCCGAGACCCACCGCGGGGTCGCCTCGCACAATTCGGCCGCGCGGGTGTTGGCCGGTGCGCGGCCCTGGGCCACGCATTTCACGACGATGTCGCGGTCGGTGATGATGCCGCACATCCGTTCGTTCTCGTCCGCGATGACGAGCGATCCGACGCCGAGTTCGGCCATCATGCGCGCCGCCTTGCCGACCGTCTCGTCCTTGGATATCCACTGAGCGCCGGGCTTCATGATGTCCCTGGCAGTGGTCATGGGGCTGCCTCCTGTTCCATGCTGTTGCTGGGTTCGGATGGAGCAGCCCCATTCTCGCGCCGATCACACCGACCGGTCGCCTCTTTCGGATAACGATCGATCGGGCGGCACCGGATCAGGGCGGACCAAGCACCCCGGTGGTGATGGTGATCGTGCTGGTCTTGGAAATCGACGAACCGGCCGACGGTTGCTGGCTGACGATCCGCCCGACGCTGCCGGCGTCGAAGGTGCCGACGGTGTTCTGGTCGATCTGGCTGGTGCTTCCGGTCCAGCCGGCCTGGCGCAGCTTCTCCACCGCCTGCGACGGCGTCAGACCGACCACGGACGGCATGGCGATCTGGTCGCCGCTGGACACCTGGACCGTCACCGTCGAGCCCTTGTCGGCGTTGGTGCCGCCCGCCGGGCTGGTCGCGATGACCTCACCCTTCGGCTTGGAGGACTGCACCTCCTCGATGACGATCTTGAATCCGGCGCTGTCCACCAGGTTCGGCTGGGCCACGCTGATGTCCTGCCCGACCAGACTCGGCACCCGAACCTTCTCCGGGCCCTTGCCGAGCCAGACCACGATCGCTTGGTCCACGTCGACTCGCGCGCCCGCCGCGGGCTCGGTGCCGATCACCTTGTCCAGATCCTGGGCGCTGGACTCCTTGCGCACCACGTTCGGATCCATCCGCAAGCCGAGGGAATTGAGTTCCTGCTCGGCCTGCTGCAAGGTCAGTCCGTCCAACCGCGGCACCGGCACTTGGTCGGGCCCGGTGGAGACCTGCAGGGTGACCGTGCTGCCCTCGTCGATGCGGGAACCGCCGAGCGGCTGGGTCGCGATGACGTTGCCGTCCGCCACCTTGCTGTCCTGCTTCTGCTGGATGGCCACCGTGAAGCCGAGCTTCTCCAGCGCGTCCTGTGCCTGCGCGAGCGACTTGTTCGACAGGTCGGGCACGGTCACCTGATCCGGCTTGCTTCCCGGACCGATCAGCACCCAGAACAGCGCGAACACCACGGCGAGCGCCGCGGCGGCGCCGAATCCGAGATAGGCGGTGCGGCGCGAGCCGCCCGGTTCGGCGGGCTCCTGCTCGGCGGTGTCGTCGTTGCGTTCGACGGTGCGGAAGCTGCGCGGCGCGGGCTCGTTGTTGCCGAAGACGGTGGTGCGATCCTCGTCGGTCATCACCATCGGCGCGCTCGGCTTCTGGCCGCCGAGAACCCGGATCAGGTCCGCGCGCATCTCGGCGGCGGTCTGGTACCGGTTGGCCGGGTTCTTGCTCATCGCCTTGAGCACCACGGAATCCAGCTCGCGTGGCACGCCCGAGTACACGTGCGAGGGAAGCCGCGGGTCCTCGCGCACGTGCTGATAGGCGACGGCGATCGGTGAGTCACCCGTGAAAGGCGGTTCGCCCGTGAGGATCTCGAAGAGCACGCAGCCCACCGAGTACACGTCCGAGCGCGCGTCCACGGTCTCGCCGCGGGCTTGCTCGGGCGAAAGGTATTGCGCGGTACCGATGACGGCCGCGGTCTGGGTCATCGGGTTGGAGCTGTCGGCCAGCGCGCGCGCGATGCCGAAGTCCATCACCTTCACCGCGCCCGCCCGGTTGATCATGATGTTCGCGGGCTTCATGTCGCGGTGCACGATCCCGGCCTTGTGGCTGAAATCCAGTGCGGCGCAGACGTCCGCGATGATCTCCATCGCCCGCCGTGGCGGCAGCGGACCCTTGCCGCGCACGATGTCGCGCAGCGTCTCGCCGTCCACGTACTCCATGACGATGTAGGGCAGCGGACCGCCGTCGACCTCGGCCTCGCCGGTGTCGTAGACCGCGACGATGGCCGGATGGTTCAGCGCGGCGGCGTTCTGCGCCTCACGCTTGAAGCGCAGGTAGAACGTGGGATCGCGGGCCAGATCGGCGCGCAACACCTTGATCGCCACATCCCGGCTCAACCGCAGATCGCGCGCCTTGTGGACCTCCGACATACCGCCGAAGCCGATGATCTCGCCCAGCTCGTAGCGGGAAGAGAGATTCTTCGGGGTCGTCATCGTTGTCCTTGTGAAGGAGTAGCGGGCGCGCTGCGAGTGTTACCGGGGCCCGAAGCACCGGGATTCTCCGGAAATGGTAAGTCGAAAGTCGGGAACAGGGTGCGCGTGGTGGTCGGACTCGTCGTCTTGGTCGTCTTCGTCGTGGTCGGCGCCGTGGTGCTCGGCGGCGCCGTCGTCGTGGGTTCCGGAGTCGTCGTCGGCGGCTCGGTGGTGGTCGGTGACGGCTCGTCGGACGTGACCGGCGGCGGGGGCGGCACGAACCTGGTGGTGGTCTGCGGCACCGTCGTGGTGATCTGCGCGGGCGGTGGGGCCACCGACGAGGGGACCGGGTCGCGCACCGGGTCCGGGTTGGTGTCGCCGCCGAACAGCAGCCAGATCGCCGCGCCGCCGAGCAGCACCGCGCCCGCGCCGAGGCCGGCCAGCGCCTTCTGCATCGTGGTCCAGGGCCTCTTGCCGGGCGGCTCGGCGTTCGATCCGCCCGTGTTCATCATGGTCGCGGGCGCGCTCGCCGCCGCGCCGCCGATGGCAGCGGCCGCGGGCGCGCTGTACCGCACGGTCGCACCGTCGGCCTGACCCGCGGGCAGGATGACGGTCGGGCCGGGCGGCAGTACCCGGGTGGCGCCCGCGGTGAGCGGACCCGCGGCGGAGCCGGCGCTCAGCGGTGGCGGCGGACGGTGACCCGCGCGCACCGCGGCCACCGCGTCGGCGAACTCGCCGCCGGTGGCGTAGCGCATGTTCGGGTCCTTGGCCATCGTGATCTCGATGAGCTCGCGGACGTTGGGCGGCAAATCCTCCGGCATCGGCGGCGGATTCTCGCGCACGTGCTTCATCGCCACGGTGATCGCGCCGTCGCCGGTGAACGGCCGCTGACCGGCCAGCGCCTCGTAACCGACCACGCCGAGCGAGTACACATCGCTCGCGGCGGTCGCGTCCTCGCCGACGGCCTGCTCCGGCGCGATGTACTGCGCGGTGCCCATCACCATGCCGGTCTTGGTCACGGGGCTGGCGTCGACCGCCTTGGCGATGCCGAAGTCGGTGATCTTCACCTGACCGGTCGGCGTCACCAGGATGTTGCCCGGCTTCACGTCCCGGTGCACCACGCCGGCGGCATGGGCGACATCGAGCGCGCGGCCGGTCTGCTCGAGCATGTCGAGGCCCTGGAGCACCGAGAGCCTGCCCATGCGGTTGAGCACGGTGTTGAGCGGCTCGCCCTGCACCAGCTCCATGACCAGGTAGGCGGTCTCGCCCGCGCTCGGGTCGTAGGTCTCGCCGTAGTCGTAGATGCCCGCGATGCCGGAGTGGTTCAGCTGCGCGGTGGTCTTGGCCTCCGTGCGGAACCGGTGCCGGAAGGTCGGGTCGGCGGAGAACTCCGCCTTGAGCACCTTCACCGCGACCCGGCGGTCCAGGCGGGTGTCCAGCGCCTCCCACACCTGACCCATGCCGCCGGTGGCGATCAGACGTTGCAGGCGGTAGCGATCGGCGATCAGCGCACCGTTGTTCAGCATCGGGGCCCCCGAACTTCAACTCGTTCGTTCATATCGTTCAGCCCCCCTGCAGACCGGCGTCCAGCACGGCCCTGGCAATGGGTGCGGCCACCGAACCGCCGGTGGCTGCCAGCGCCCGATCTCCGCCGTTCTCCACGATCACCGCGATGGCGATCTTGGGGTTCTGCGCGGGCGCGAAGGCGATGTACCAGGCATGCGGCGGCGTGTTGCGCGGGTTGCTGCCGTGCTCGGCGGTTCCGGTCTTGGACGCGATCGTGTATCGGGACTGGCGTGATCCGACGGTGTTCTCCTCGGAGGCGACCATCAAGGAGGTCAGCTGAGACGCTACCTGGGCGCTCACCGCCTGTCCGACCGAGACCGGCTTCGTCTTGGACAACACGCTCAGATCCGGCCCCTGCGTTTGATCTACCAGGTACGGCTCCATCCGAACGCCGCCGTTGGCGATGGTCGCGGCGATCACCGCGTTGTCCAGGGGGGTGAGCGCCACGTCGCGCTGGCCGATGCTGCTCTGGCCGAGCGCGGCGTTGTCGGAGATGGTGCCGACCGTGCTCTCCGCCACCGGGATCGGGATGCCGCGGTGCGGGCCGATGCCGAACGCGGCGGCCTCGTCCTTCAGGTTCGCGGCGCCCACCTTGATGCCGAGTTCGACGAACGCGGTATTGCAGGACAGCCGGAACGCCTCGGTCAACGAGGCCGTCGGGCCGGACCCGCAGTTCGAGCCGTTGTAGTTCTCCAGGGTGGTGCTCGTTCCTGGCAGGGTGATGTTGGGCGCGGCGGTGAACTGGTCGTCCGGCGTCGCGACGCCGTTGGCGAGTGCGGCCGCGGTGACCACCACCTTGAACGTCGAGCCGGGCGGATAGGTCTGCGAGACGGCCCGGTTCAGCATCGGCTGGTCCGGATCCCGGTTCAGCGACTCCCACGCCCGCGTCGTCGCGGCGCCGTCGTGCCCGGCCAGCAGGTTCGGGTCGTAGCTCGGGGTGGACACCATGGTCAGGATCTTGCCGGTGCTCGGCTCGATGGCCACCACCGAACCGGTGTGGCCCTTCGCGGTGAGCTGCTCGTAGGCGACCTGCTGCATCACCGGGTTCAGAGTGGTCAGCACATTGCCGCCGCGCGGATCGCGGCCGGAGACCAGGTCGATGAGGCGGCGGCCGAACAGCTGGCTGTCCGATCCGTTGAGCACCTGGTCCTCGGAGCGCTCGAGTCCGGCGCTGCCGTACTGGATCGAGTAGAAGCCGGTCGCCGGCGCGTAGGCCTGCGGGTCGGTCGGGTAGGTGCGCAGGTATTTGTAGCGGTCGTCGGTCTCGATCGAGCTGGCCAGCACGGTGCCGCCCGCCGAGATCTGGCCGCGCTGGCGCGAGTACTCATCGAGCAGCACCCGCGAGTTGCGCGGATCGCTTCGATAGTCGTCGGCCTTGATGACCTGTACATAGGTGGCGTTGGCCAGCAGCGCGACGACCATCACCATCACCGCGACCGCGACCCGCCGGAGGGGAGTGTTCATTCCTGCGGCCTCGATTCCGAGCGGCGCAGCAGCTCGGTCGGTGCGTCCGCGATCGGCGCCGGGTCCTTCTTGCGCGCCGGCGCCGGTGCGCGGGCCGCGTCGGAGACCTTGATCAGCAGCGCGAGCAGCGCGTAGTTGGCCAAGAGCGAGGAACCGCCGTACGACATGAACGGGGTGGTCAGACCGGTCAGCGGGATCAGCTTGGTGACGCCGCCGACCACCACGAACAGTTGGACGGCGATGGTGAACGAGAGCCCGGCCGCCAGCAGCTTGCCGAAGCTGTCGCGCACGGCGAGCGCGGTGCGCAGACCGCGCACCACGAAGACGAGGAAGAGGATCAGCACCGCGGTGAGCCCGATCAGGCCGAGCTCCTCGCCGATGGTGGTGACGATGAAGTCGGTGTTGGCGAACGGCACCTGGTTCGGCCGTCCGCTGCCGAGGCCGGTGCCCGCGAGCCCGCCCGTGGCCAGGCCGAACAGCGACTGCGAGATCTGGTAACCGGTGTTGTGGTAGTCGGCGAACGGGTCGAGCCAGGTGTTGGTGCGCACCCGCACGTGGCTGAACGCCTGGTAGGCGAACACGAACCCGATGACGAGCAGGCTGCCGCCGATGATCAGCCAGCCCACCCGCTCGGTCGCGATGTAGAGCATCACCAGCACCGTGCTGAAGATCAGCAGCGAGGTGCCGAGGTCCTTCTCGAAGACGAGCACCGCGATGCACACCACCCAGACCACCAGGATCGGGCCGAGGTCGCGGGCGCGCGGGAACTCCATGCCGAGCATGTGCCGTCCGGCGGTGGTGAACAGATCGCGCTTGGCGACGAGTACCGAGGCGAAGAAAATGATCAGCAGGATCTTGGCGAACTCGCCGGGCTGCACGCTGAAGCCGGGCAGCCGGATCCAGATCTTCGAACCGTTGGTCTCCGAGTACGCGCTGGGCAGCAGCGCCGGAATCATCAGCGCGACCAACCCGACCAGGCCGAGCGTGTAGCTGTAGCGGGCCAGCGTGCGGTAATCGCGCAGCACGATCAGCAGCGTGACGAACACCACCATGCCGAGCGCCGTCCACAGGATCTGCTGGTTGGCGTCGGGGGAGGGGATCGGGTCGGAATTGAATTTCGCGTTCTGCGCCGCGCCGAGATCGAGGCGGTGGATCAGCACCAGTCCGAGACCGTTGAGCAGCGCGACGATCGGCAGCAGCAGCGGATCCGCGAACGGCGCGAACCGGCGCACGGCCAGGTGCGCGATGCCGAACAGGGCGAGGAAGGCGAGGCCGTACTTGGCGATGTCCCAGGTGACCGACTGTTCCTGGCTGGCCTCTACGAGGAACAGCGAGACGGTCGTGATCAGCGCGGCGAACCCGAGCAGAAGCAGTTCGGCGTTGCGTCTGGTGGACGGAGGCGGTGCTGGAGCGAACCCGCCCGGGGGACTCGGGAAGGCCCCCGCGGACGGTGGTGCCGGTGCGGACATCAGTCCGTCACCCGGCAGTTCTCCCCCGAGATCTGGGGGTTCGGCGCCGGGGTCGTCGTCGGCGCCTGCTCCACCTTCGTGGGCGTGTTGACGTCGGTGCCCCTGGTGTCACCCGGGTCGGTGGTCGGTGCGGGGTTCGGCGGCGCGACCGGACCCGGCGCGGGTTCGCCGGGCGGCACGACACCGGGCTGCGGAACGCCGGGCTGCGGCGGCGGGGTCGTTTCCCGCGCCGGGCACGGCGGCAGCAGCTCCTGCTGGGCGAGCAGCCGCATCTGCTCCTCGGCCTTGCCGAGGGAACCGGGCGGCAGGCCCGCGTTGACCTTGTCCCGACCGGTCTGCTCGAGATCGCTGACCCGCAGCTGGCGGCAGCCCGAGGGCAGATCCGATCCGGACTTGACGATGGTCAGGTCCCCGTCGCGGTCGACGCAGCCGACCGTGTCCACGTCGTGGATCGAATACCCGAGCACCGAACCCGGCAGCCCGCGCATGATCACGACCTGGCCGTTGTCCGCGCCCACGTAGTAGTTGTTGCGGATCATCTTGTAGCCGACGAGCAGACCGACGGCGACGGCGACCACCAGTGCGACCGCGAGCAGGATCCAGCGCAGCCGGTGCGACTTGCCCGGCGGCGGCGGTTCCAGCGCGGCGGCCCGGCGCGGCGGTGCGGCGCGCGGCGGACGCATGGCCGCGGCGCGACCCGCGGCGGTGTTCGGCGGCGGGGTGTCCTCGTCCTGTCCGGAGGCCGCTCCCGCCACGATCGGGTGGCTCTGGCCGTAGTCCAGATCGATGACGTCGGCCACGACAACGGTCACGTTGTCGGGACCGCCGCTGCGTAGGGCGAGTTCGATCAGGCGGTCGGCGCACTCGTCGGTGCTGCCCTCGCGCATGGTGTTGGCGATGGTCTCGTCGCTCACCACGTCCGAGAGACCGTCCGAGCACAGCAGGTAGCGGTCGCCCGCGCGGGCCTCGCGCATGATCAGCGTCGGCTCGATCTCGTTGCCGGTGAGGGCGCGCATGATCAGCGAACGTTGCGGGTGGGTGTGCGCCTGTTCGGGCGTGATCCGGCCCTCGTCCACCAGCGACTGGACGAAGGTGTCGTCGCGGGTGATCTGCGCCAGCTCGCCGCCGCGCAACAGGTAGGCGCGCGAATCGCCGATGTGCACCAGCCCGAGCTTCTTGCCCGCGAACAGGATCGCGGTGAGCGTGGTGCCCATGCCGTCGAGCTCGGGCTCCTCCTCGACCTGATCGGCGATGGCGGCGTTGCCCGACCGCGTCGCCGAGTCGAGCTTGCCGAGCAGATCGTCGCCGGGCTCGTCGTCGTCGAGATGCGCCAGCGCGGCGATCATCAACTGCGACGCGACCTCACCCGCCGCGTGCCCGCCCATGCCGTCGGCCAGCGCGAGCAGGCGGGCGCCCGCGTAGACGGAATCTTCGTTGTTGCCTCGGACCAGACCGCGGTCGCTGCGCGCTGCGTAGCGGAGAACGAGTGTCACGATCGGAGCTCGATCACTGTTTTGCCGACACGGACGGGTGTGCCGAGCGGAACCCGCACGGCGGTGGTGACTTTCGCACGGTCCAGGTAGGTGCCGTTGGTCGAGCCGAGGTCTTCGACGTACCAGTCGTCACCACGCGGGGACAGACGCGCGTGTCGGGTGGAGGCGTAATCATCGGTGAGCACCAGCGTCGAATCGTCCGCACGCCCGATCAGCACCGGTTGGGTGCCGAGTGAGATGCGGGTGCCGGCGAGTGAACCTTGAGTCACCACAAGATATTTGGCGCCCTTCTGGCCTCGGCTGAAGGAAGGCAGCACCGCGGAACCGCGTGCGGCCCTGGGCTGGATCCGTATGCCGGATGCCGCGTAGATGTCGCTGCGCAAGGTCCGAAGTACCGCCCACACGAACAGCCACAACAGCAGCAGGAACCCCGCACGGGTCAACTGCAGGATCAGTCCCTGCACGGCGTTCCACCTCCTGTTCGGCGATAGGTATGTCGGTGCCGTAGGTGCGGTTCGACCCACCCCCACGGCCTGCCGGGCTTGCCGGCCCCGATTTCGGGGCCGTGCGCGTTGGCAGCATCATAGGGCTGTCAGTCGATTCCGATCACGATACGACCGACTAAACCGTGAGAGCCATGTCGTGACCTGCACCGCGAGCTTACGGGATCAGACGATACGGATGAGGATCTCGGAATGCCCGGCGCGGATCACATCACCGTCCGCGAGCTGCCAATCCTGCACCGGGGAGCCGTTGACCAGCGTGCCGTTCGTCGACCCGAGGTCGGACAGCATAGCGGTCTGGCCGTCCCAGCGGACCTCGATGTGGCGGCGCGAGACACCGGTGTCGGGCAGCCGGAAGTGCGCGTCCTGACCGCGGCCGATGATGTTGCTGCCCTCGCGCAGCTGGTACGTGCGGCCGCTGCCGTCGTCGAGCTGGAGCGTGGCCGAATAGCCGGAACCGGCGGCGGCGCCGCCGCTGTACGACGGCGCGGCGTAGCCCGCCTGCTGGCCGCTGTAGCCGGACTGTTGCGAGTAGGCCTGGCCGTAGCCCGCCTGCTCCTCCGAACCGTAGCTCTGGTCGGTGTAACCCGGTTCGCCGTAGGCGGGCTCCGCGTAGCCCTGCTGGCCGTAACCCTGCTGGCCGGCGTAGCCCTGCTGGCCGTACCCCTGGTCGGCGTAGCCCTGGTCACCGTAGCCCTGCTGCTGGCCGTAGCCCTGCTGACCGTAACCCTGTTCGCCGTAGCCGCCGCCCTGCTGGCCGTAGCCGGGCTCCTGATAGCCCTGCGAGCCGTAGCCCTGGTCGCCGAAACCTTGCTGGCCGTAGCCGCCGCGCTCGCCGTAGCCCTGCTGCTGGCCGCCGTAACCCTGATCGGCGTACCCGCCCTGCTGGCCGCCGTAACCCTGGCCGCCCTGCTGGTAGTCGTAGCCGTTCTGGTAATCGCCGTACGCCTGCTGCGAATCCGGCGCCTGGTACTCGGAGGCGCCGTAGGGCGCGGCGCCGCGCCCGTACTCGTCGCGGTACGCACCGTTCTGGGGACCACCGGCCCGCCCGCTTGGCGGAGGTGCGTACCCGCGATTGCGTGGATCGGACTCCGCGGGCTCACGGCTCGGGTCGTAGCCAGAGTTCTGCGTCATGGGGCCAGCTCCTGGTTGCGGGGTTGCAGGTCGTTGTGGCGTGGGTTCCGGGCTGTGAGCGGGTGCAGCTCGACGGCCGACGTCCGGATCGACGCGGCCGCTCGCCCTGAACTGTCCGGTGTGCAGCGTAGGTGATGCCTCGAACGCTACGTGTACTTCGCCATAGGTCTGCCACCCTTGATCGCGGATGTAGTCCTGGAGATGCTTGGCGAACGCGCGGGTCGTGAGGTCGTGATCGGCGTCCAGTTGCTGGTGGTCGGAAGAGTTGATGGTGATCACATAGCTGTTCGGAGCCAGCAGGTGACCACCGCCCACGTCTTGGACGTGATCGGCGGCCTCTTGCTGCAGCGCCGCCTCCACCTCCTGGGGCACGACGCTGCCCCCGAAGACCCGGGCGAACACATCACCGACGGCGCCCTGCAGGCGACGCTCGAACCGCGAAACGATGCCCATCTCGGCCTCCCTTCGGTGAGCGTCTTCCTATGTCATTCCCAGCTTCATAACAACGACACACGCGCATGGCGTGTCGTCCGACGAACACGTTCATTGCATGATATCCACGATCCTCCACACCTGTAACTCTTGGAAATCCCAGGAGGTTCCCCTGATGCCCATTACGCATCACAAGCCCCACTGAGCAGCCGATTTCGTTTCTCGACCGGCCCCGTGATAGTGTTCCGGAGTCGCTCGGGCGAGTGGCGGAATGGCAGACGCGCTGGCTTCAGGTGCCAGTGTCCTTCGGGACGTGGGGGTTCAAGTCCCCCTTCGCCCACTGCACTCGATAAGAGGCTCATGCTCACTGAGAGCATGAGCCTTTTCTCGTTTCGTGCGTTTTGTGGGGGCGCGGCCCCCACGCCCCGGCCTGGGGGCTCTGCCCCCTAGCCCCCCGCTTCATAGGTGCCGAGTGGGCGCTACTTGGTAGGTACCTAGTGGGGCTTTGGTTCGCGAGGCGCGCTAGTTGGTTGGTGCCCAGTCGGTGTGGATGCCTTATCTATATGTGTGCGTTGCGCGCTGGGTCAGGTGAGGGTGGTTCTGGAACCGGTTGCAGCGGGGGCTACCGGAAATATGGTGGTCGAATGGGTTGATTCCCTGTAGGAACCTGTTCTAATTTTGGGCATGCGTAGATACGAGGGTCGTCGGGTTGTCGTCACCGGAGCTGGGTCGGGGATCGGGCAGGGGATTGCTCTGCGGCTGCTCGACGAGGGGGCGCAGCTGGTGGGGGTGGACATCGATCGGGCGGGGTTGGATGTCACCGCGGAGAAGGCGGGGGAGGTGGGGGAGCGGTTCGAGGCCGTCGAGGTGAACATCGCCGATGTGGAGTCGGTGCGCGCGGGGACGGCGGCGGCGCTCGAATTTCTCGGAGGGCTGGACGTGCTGGTGAACGCGGCGGGGATCCTGCGGCCCGCGCGGACGCACGAGATGCCGTTGGACGCGTGGAATCAGGTCATCACGGTCAATCTGACCGGGACCTTCCTCATGACGCAGGCCGCGCTGCCCGCGTTGGTGGAGTCGGGGCACGGGGTGGTGGTCAATCTGTCGTCGACCGCGGCTTACAGCGCGGCTCCCTATCTCGCGGCGTACGCCGCCTCGAAGGGTGGGGTCAGCGCGTTCACGCATTCGATCGCGCTCGAATACGCCAAGCAGGGGTTGCGCGCGGTGAACATCGTGCCCGCGGGCATCACCAGTGGGATCACCACCAAGTCGATCCTGGACCAGCCGGAGGGCGTGGACTACAGCCTGTTCGCGCGGCTGACTGGGTGGCTCAACGGCGGGGCGCTCGGCACGCCGGAGGACATCGCGGGCGTGGTCGCGATGGTCGCCTCCGACGACGGCCGCTACATGACCGGCACCGAGATCCGCATCGACGGCGGCGCATTGATGTGAGTGGGTTCCCGTCGCGTACAAGCAATCTGATTTCGTAACTCCCGTGGGCAGCACCTCTCGCACGCGGTCCCTCGCTGTGCTCGCCGCTTGTGTCCTGGCGCTCGGATCGCCGGGGCAGGCGCAGGCGGCGGAGCAGTGGGGGCCGCTCGCGCCGCCGAATCCGCATCTCGGGCCGCACGGCACGTCGACCATGCACGGTGACGCCGGGTCCTCGGACGCCACTCCGCTCGCGGGGCCCGGGCCAGGTCTGCGCGGGGTCGGCGCCTATCCGCTGGCGGCCGCGTGCCCGACTTTGCTACAGGGCTCCGACGGGCTCGTCGTCGCGCTCTGCACTGCCATCGCCGGGCGAGCTCCGACGGTGCATCTGCTCGATCCGGGCGCCGGGCCGGTCGGTCACTCGCTCGCCTCGCTGGAACTGGCCAAGGGCAGCCTGCTCGGCGGCGTGTACGCCTATCTCGACAACGCCGATCGCCTGGTGGTGGTCGACGGTGAACGCGCCCTCCTGCGCGTCGCGCACGCCGAGAACTCACGGGGCAGGTGGCAGCTGCGGGTCGACACCAGCACCGATCTTTCCGGCGCGATCCCGGCGGACGACAACGTGACCGGCTTGGTGCCGGACTGGTCGGGAAATGTCTGGTTCGCCACGGGCAAAGGGCTCGTCGGCCTGGTGACGCCCGCGGGCGCGACAGCGACGGCGCCGCTGCCCGCCGGTGAGCTGGTGGCCAACAGCATCTCGGCGGCGCCGAGCGGACGGATCGCCGTGGCGACCACGCACGCGCTCTACGAACTGCGCGCCGACACGGCCGGGCGCCCGGAGGTGATCTGGCGCGCGACCTACGACCGCGGCTCCGCGCGCAAACCGGGACAGCTGAGCTGGGGCACCGGCTCCACACCGACCTACTTCGGCCCGCGCACCGGCGCCGACTACTTGACCATCGTCGACAACGCCGACGGTCAGGTGCGGGTGCTCGTCTACGCCTCGGGCACCGGGCAGCTGGTGTGTTCGCAGCCGGTACTGACGAAAGGCGGTGCGGGCAGCGAGAATTCGCCGGTCGGCATCGGCAGGTCGGTTTTCGTGGCGAGCACCTACGGCTACCCGTATCCGGCGGTGCCGGAGGACGCGGGCCCGGCGGTGCCGCCGAACGCGCCGTTCGTCGGCGGGATGACCCGCGTGGACATCGATGACGCGGGCGGTTGCCGCACGGTATGGGAGAACACCGTCCGCAGCGCGGCGGTCCCGCACCTGTCCACCGCGGACGGCTACGTCTACACGGTGACCCGGCGCGGTGTGGACGTCACGACACCGCTGGACGGCTACGCGTTCACCGTCATCGATCCCGGCACCGGCGCGGTGGTCTCGAACTCGCCGCTGCCCGGCACCATCGTGGACGATCCGCTCCAGATGTCGCCGCTCGTCACCGCGAGCGGGCGGGTGCTGCAAGGCACGGTTACCGGCGTTTTGCGGGTCGGCTGACAACCTCGCCCGAACCTGTGGACAGTCCGGACCTTCCTGTGGAAAACGTGTGCGGCGCAGAGGATGTGCGGCGAGCTGTGGACAACTGCCACCGCCGTTCGCGAAAGTCCTTGCGCGCCAGCGCGAGTGCCATGGCCGCCTCCGGTCTACGCATTATTTCGGCTGGTAGAGAGCCGATTCTCGAATAGCCGATTCCGTGCCCGGCCTGTGGATATCCGGTCCGCGACACACGCGGAACACGGAACCACGCCCGCTCACAACGACTTCCGCGCATTTATCCACAGGCTGTGCGCACCGCGCCGCTCAGTCCGCAGCGTCCGGCATTGCTGCTCGCCGCGCATCGCGGCCGAAATCCGCGGCGTTCGGTCCGGTCGCCAGTCCGCGCGAGATCACGGCGAGGGTGCGGTCGATAGCCAGATCCCTGGCTCGCGGGCCCGTGTCGGGTAGCGCGCGTTCGACCAGCAGCGACGCCATCCCGTGCACCGCCGACCACGCCGCGTACTCGGCGTCCGGCCGGTCGGCGGGATCGGTGAAACCGATCTCTACGAGCTCGTCGAGCAGATCCGAGAGCAGATCGAAGGCGGGGGAGTTCCAGTTCTCGGGGTCGTCCTCCTCTCGGTTGCAGAACGCGGTGCGGAACAGGCCCGGCTCGCGCAGCGCGAAGACGATGTACCCGCGTCCGACCGCGAACAGCCGGGTCACCGCGTCGGCGTCGGGCGGGAATGTCCGGATGGTCTCGGCCATCGCGCCGAACAGGCTCTGCTGCGCCTGCTCCTGCGCGGCGCCGAGCAACTGCTCGTGATTGGTGAAGTGCCGATAGGCGGCGGTGGGCGTCACGCCGACTCGGCGCGCGGCGGCCCGCACGGTGACCGCCTCGGGTCCACCGGTCTCGGCGAGTGCGGCGGCCGCGCGCACCAAGGCATTGCGCAGGTCGCCGTGGTGATACGGCCCTTCCCGCTCGGATTTCGTCATCCATTCGATGTTGACACTCGCACACATCGATGGCAAGTTAACGCCCATAAAGTTTACGCATGCCAACATGCTCGACTGGAGGCTCGACATGTTCGAACAACTCGGCCGCTTCGTGGCCCGACACGCTCGCTGGATACTCGTGGCGAGCGTGCTCGCCCTGATCGCGGGCGGCGCGCTCGGCGTCACCGCGTTCAGCAAGATGCAACCCGGCGGGCAGGAGGACCCGAACGCGGAATCCAGCACCGCGACCGTCCAACTCGCCGACAAGTTCGGCGCCGACACCGACTACGTCTTCCTGATCCGAGCCGAGCAGGGCGGCGTCGACGCCGAGGCGACCGCCGGGTTCGGCAGGGATCTCGCGCGCAGACTGGCCGCCGACGACCGGCTCACCAATGTCGTCTCGTACTGGGACACCGGCTCTCCGGCGATGCGGTCCGCGGACGGTACGGCCGCGGTCGTCCTGGCGGGTGGCGCCGAGCGGGACCCGACCAAGGAAACCGAGATCGCCGAGGAGATCGTCGCCGAATATCGCTCGGACGGGCCGGTAGCCGACGTCCAGATCGGCGGCAACAACGCGATCTTCCAGGCCGTCACGGAACAGATCGGCAAGGATCTCGGCATCGCCGAAGGCATCGCGGTGCCGCTCATCCTCGCGCTGCTGGTGCTCGCCTTCGGCAATGTGATCGCCGCGCTGCTCACGATGGTGGTGGGCGGCGTCGCGATTCTCGGCACCTTCACCGAACTCTCGATTCTCGGCTCGGTGACCGACGTGTCGGTCTACGCGGTGAACCTGACGACCGCGCTCGGCCTCGGCCTCGCCGTCGACTACGGGTTGCTCATGGTCAGCCGTTTTCGGGAGCGGCGCGCGGCAGGCGCGTCGCCCGACGACGCGGTGGTCGGCGCGGTCGCCACGGCCGGGCGCACCATCGTGTTCAGCGCGGCGACCGTCGCGGCGGCGCTCTCCTCGCTGGTGATCTTCCCGCAGTACTTCCTGCGCTCGTTCGCCTACGCGGGCATCGGCGTCGTCGCCATCTCGGCGGCGGCCGCCGTGATCACGCTGCCCGCGCTGCTCGTCGCGCTCGGCGCCAAGGCCGACGCGTGGAAAGTGCCGGGTGTGCGCGGCATTCGCGGTGACGCTGCGCCGTTCTGGGCGGGAGTCGCGGGCTTCGCGATGCGGCGGCCGCTGCTCACCGGCGTCCCCGTGGTGGCGGCGCTGCTGCTCGCGGCGGCTCCGCTGCTGAACGTCCAGTTCGGCACGCCCGACGATCGCGTGCTGCCGACGAGCACCGAGGTTCGCCAGGTCGGCGACGCGCTGCGCGAGGATTTCGGCGGCGGCGACAGCAACGCGCTTTCCGTGGTCACCACCTCCGGCGTCGAGGCGGGCCCGCTCGCCGAGTACGCGGCGGCGCTCTCGCGCGTGACCCACGTCACCCAGGTCGATTCCAGCGCGGGCACTTTCGTGCGGGGCGAGCGCACCGCGAGTTCGCCCGCGGACGCCAGGTTCGCCAAGCCGGACGCGCAGCGACTCACTGTGCTCACGGATCTCGACCGCAACTCGGCCGAGGCGCGCGAACTGGTCGACCGGGTGCGCGACGTGCCCGCGCCCGCGACGGCGCTGGTCGGCGGTCAGGTGGCCGAGCTGCGCGACAGTCTGGCCTCGATCGGGTCGCGGCTACCGGTGGCGGTGGCGTGGATCGTGCTCACCACCTTCGCGTTGCTCTTCCTGTTCACCGGCAGCATCGTGCAGCCGCTGCGGGCGCTGCTGTCGAACGTGTTGAGTCTCGCGGCCACGCTCGGGTTGATGGTCTTCGTCTTCCAGGACGGGCACCTGTCGGGACTGCTCGGCTTCACGCCCGCGCCGCTGGACGTGTCGATGCTGCTGCTCTTGTTCTGCATCACCTTCGGGTTGTCCATGGACTACGAGGTTTTCGTGGTCAGCCGGATCAAGGAGATGCACGACAAGGGCGCGTCCAACCGGGACGCCGTCGTCGAGGGGCTCGCACGCACGGGCCGGCTGGTGACCACGGCCGCCGCGCTGATCTCGATCAGCTTCCTCGCGTTCGTCACCAGCGACGTGCGGTTCATCCAGTTCTTCGGTCTCGGCGCCGGTTTGGCCATCCTGATCGACGCCACGCTGGTGCGCGGGGTGCTGGTTCCGGTGGCGATGCGGCTGCTCGGTCCGGCGGCCTGGTTCGCACCGCGCCCGCTGCGGCTGGTGCACGCGCGGCTCGGTCTCGCGGAAGCGTGATCCAGGCCACTTTATTCGGCGCCGACTGATGTGTCCGGTCGAGTTTTCGAGCTCGGCCGGACGCTGTCGTTTCAATACCGGAAACCGGCACCGTCCTGGGCTTTCGCCCCGCTGAGCGAGACGGTGAGGCGAAGATCACAGAGGCGCTTTCGGTTGCGGTTTCGGTGCTGGGGTATCGCGTGATGTTCGGGCCCGGGTGGCCAATTGCGCGTCTGGCAATCATCCGGATCGGCTTGATGCGTGTACACCACATGCCGTCCCGGCGGGGTGGGAATCTTGTTTAGTCGGCTATAAACAGACCTTGGGTCGCTTTTAGCTTCAAGAACGTGCGGCAACCCGAAAACGAGTTGACAAAACACCTGGTAGATGCGTCGGGCGGAATACATACCGATGCGCGACAGGCGCTTCGGCTAACCATTACGCAGCCAATTGTTCGGTTCGCGGACGGGTTTCAGTAGTGGTTTTCAACTTCGCCGCGGGGGATCTTGGAAGGGAGGAAAACCGACCGCCCGAGCGTCAGCCATGAGTTAGCTGTTGGTGTGAAAAAGTGGGTGGTCAGAGGGGTTTGCTGACGCGCTGCTTTATACGCGCGACACCGGCGCGGAGGGTTGCGCGGGCATAACGATTGTGTACAGTTGGCGGTAACGCTGGCCGCAGCTCGAGCACGACTCGCTGCGGCCAGCGGAACTCAAATGGGGGATATCGCAACCGTTCCGTGACATGGCGTTGCTGCCGATTGTCCGAAGCCTTTCCAGTCAGCGTGTGCCCGGGGTTGTCTGCCACCGTTCCGATTCCTCGATCGGCAAGGTTCGCGCCGCGTCCTGCACGAGCGCCGCGCGCCGTCCCGCGCCGAACACGTACGCGAAGAACAGCGCCTCCGCCGCGAAGCCGATTCCGATCCGCACCGGGGCTGGAAGCGGGCTCGGGGTCACGAAACCCTCCAGCAGGCCGGAAACGAACAGCACGCCGACCAGCCCGAGCGCGATCGTCGCGGTGGCCCTGCCCTGCCTCGCGACCGCCTCGATCCGGCTCAGCCGACCGGGGTCGACCAGCGTCCAGCCCAGCTTCAGTCCCGCGCCGCCCGCGACGAAAACCGCGGTCAGCTCCAGGGTTCCGTGCGGGAGGATGAAACCGAAGAACGAATCGAGCCGATCGGCCTCGGCCATCAAACCGGCGGTGATGCCGACGTTCAACGCGTTCATGAAGAGCAGATACACCGCAGGCAGGATCAGCACGCCGGTGAACAGCGCGATCGCCGCCACCCACGCGTTGTTGGTCCACACCTGCGCGGCGAACGCGTCGTTCGGGTGTTCGGTGTAGTACGTCTCGAACGCGCCGCCCGGCGCGGTGATCGCGGAATTGTCACCGCTGATGCCCAGTAGCTCGCGGGCGCGGCCCGAACCCTCGATCCAGATCGCCAACCCGGCCGAGACCACCACGAAAAGCGCGGCCACCGAAGCCCACCAGGGCCACGCGCGGTAGACGGCGGCGGGGAACCGGTGGGTGAAGAAATGGGCGATCTCGCCCCAGGTGTCGGCTTTGGTGCCGAGCACCCGTCCGCGCGCCCTGGCCAGCAGGGCGCTGAGCCCGGCGATGAGTTCCGGGTCGGGGGTGTGCGATTGCAACCGGGCCAGCTGCTGAGACGTGCGCCGGTACAGCGCCACCAGTTCGTCGGACTCGGCGCCGGTCAGCTTGCGCCTGCGCGACAGCTGGTCGAGCCGGTCCCACGACCGCCGGTGCGCGTAACTGTATGCGTCTACGTCCATATCGGTTGCCTCCCACTACCGCCGGTCGCAAGAATGCTATCGAGATGGCTGAGTTCACCACCGGCGAAGCGGTCGCCCTCGAGCTTCCGATCGCGCGGATACCGACACGCGCCACCGCGTTCCTCATCGACCTGGTGGCGCAACTGACCCTCGGCGTGCTGCTGATGGCGCTGGCGGGCCTCGTCGTCGTGCGCGCGGACGCCGACTCGGCATGGGTGGACGCGATCATGCTGGCGACGGTCGTCGTTGTGCTCGTCGGCTACCCGGTCGCGTGGGAGACGCTCAGCCGCGGCCGTTCGCTCGGCAAGCTGGCGCTCGGGCTGCGGGTCGTGCGCACCGACGGCGGACCCATCGATTTCCGGCACGCCATGACGCGCGGACTGGCGGGCGCCATCGTCGACTTCTGGATGCTCGGCGGTTTCGGCGCGATCGCGGTGATCACCTCGATGTGTTCGCCGAACGCCCGCCGTGTCGGTGACGTGCTCGCGGGCACCGTCGTCGTGCACGCCCAGCGCGGCCTGCCAGCCCCCGCACTGGCTTTCGCGCCGCCTTGGCTGGCGGGTTGGGCCGCTCGCCTCGACCTCTCCGGCATTCCGGAGGATCTGGCCCTCGCCATCCGCCAGTACCTGACCCGGCTGCGCACCCTGACCCCGGCCGCCGAGGCGAGTCTCGGCCACGCGCTCGTCACCGCGCTCTGCGCCCAGCTGCGCGTGCCCCCACCCCAGGGTTACCCGCCGGTGCAGATCCTCGGCGCGATCGTCGCCGAACGCCAACGCCGCGCCCTCACTCCGCCCGCCCAGGGTCTCGTCCGCGTGGCGTAATCGCTCTCACGCGCCGCCCCGCCCCGTGCCTCGTCCGCATGGCGTAGTCGCTCTTATGCGCCGCTTGTGTCGGGCCTCTCGTTCGTGTCGCCAGTCGCTCTCACGCAGCCGCTCGCGCTGGCTCATTGTTCGCGTAGTCGCTTCACATTCGATCGCCACGCCGGGGTTCATCCGCGTCGCAGCCCTCGCGCAGGGGTGACGCCCCACACCCCTACCGCACGCCTCACATAGGCACCGCCTATGTGAGGCGTGCACAGGATGTGTGAGCTCGTTCGTGTCGCAGAGCGCCGCACGTTGCCGCTCGCGCCGGGCCTCGCTCGGGCGGCGTGGTCGCGCGTGATACAGCCGCTCGCGCCGGGTCTCGTTGGCGTCGCGTAGTTGCCCGCACGCAGTCGCTCGCCGGGCCTGGTGCACGTCGCATAGTCGCTTCACACGCAACTGCCCCGGCCGCGCCTCGTGCACGGCGCAGCCGTCGGGTGCGCAGCCGTTCGCGCTGAACCTCGTTGCGTCGCATGGCCGCTTCACACGTATCCGCCCGCACCGGGGCCGTCCGCGCTGCCCAGGCGCTTCGAACTCGGTCCTCGGCGGTCACGACGCCGCGCAGGCCTCGAACCCCTGCGGGGCGTGTATGCGATAGGCGGACTTCGAAACTCACAGGGAGCCGGACTGTTTGAGTTCGAGGTATTCGTCGGCCAGGGCCTCGGGGAGGCGGTCGGGAGGGGCGGAGACCACCGCGATGCCCTTGCGGCGCAGTGATTCCTGGACGAGGGCGCGTTCGGCGAGGACGGTTTCCGCGGCGGCCGCGGCGTAGACGTCGTCGCGGGTGGTGGCGGCCGCGGCGATGTCGGGGTCGATCACCGAGACGATGAGGACGCGGTGGCGGTGCGCGAGCACGGGCAGTACCGGGAGCAGGTTCTCCTCGACGGCGGCGCCGTCCAGGCTGGTAAACCAGACCACCAGACTGCGACGGCGGGCGCGTTCGATGGTGGCGCGCACCAGACCCGCGCTGTCGGTGTCGACCAGCGCCGGGGTGACGCCCGCCAGCGCATGCATGAGCTGGAGTTGCAGGCGGTTGCCGCGCACGCCGCGTACCTCGGTGCGCACGGTGCGGTCGTAGGCGAGCAGGTCGACACCGTCGCCCGCCGCCGCGGCCAATCCGCCGAGCAGCAGCGCGGCCTCGATGGCGGCGTCCAGACGGGTGCCCTCGCCGACCCGGCCCGCGCTGACCCGCCCGGTGTCCAGCAGCATCAGCACGTGCCGGTTGCGCTCCGGGCGCCAGGTGCGGACGAGCACGTCGGTGGCGCGGGCGGTGGCGCGCCAGTCGATGGACCGCACGTCGTCGCCCGCGACGTACTCGCGGAACGAATCGAATTCGCTGCCTTGGCCGCGGGTGTTGGCGACGTTGCGGCCCTCGAGGTGTTGCAGCCGCTTCACTTTGGAGCGCATCAGCCGCTCGCTGCGGAACGCGGGCAGCGCGCGCACCCGGGCGGGCACGGTGCGCCTGGTCTGCCTGCCCGCCATGCCGAGCGGACCGAGCAGCCGCAGCGTCACCGGACCGGCGACCCGGTCGCCGCGATACACCGGACGCAGTGAGGTGCGCAGCCGGACTTTGGTGTTGGGCGCGAGTTCCAGCGTGTGCCTGCGGTGCTCGGTGCGCGCGCTGCGCGGCCAGTCGTCCCAGAACAGACCGCGCACGGTCCGCGCGCCGGTGTTCACGACGGTGAGTTCCACCTCGGCGGTGCGGCCTTGGCGCACGGTGGTCAGTTCCGGCCTGGTCAAAGTCAGGTCGCCCGCCGCACCTGCCGCGGCCAGGTCGACGAGTATCGCGACCGCGAGCACGACGCACGCCAGCGCGACCCCGTACCAGGACGGCAGCACGACCGCGACGAACAACCCGAGCGCCGCGGCGACGGCGACCAGACGACCGGTGACGACCACGGCTAGACCGGAACCGGGACCGAGCCGAGCAGCGCGGACATGACGCCTTCGGTGGTGACGCCGTCCAGCTCGGCCTCCGGCCGCAGGTGCAGCCGGTGCCGCAACACCGCCACCGCCACGAACTTCACGTCGTCGGGCGTGACGAAACCGCGCCCGTTCAGCCACGCGAACGCCCGCGAGGCCGCCATCAGCGCGGTCGCGCCGCGCGTCGAGGCGCCGTGCTGCACGGCGGGCGCGGTGCGGGTGGCCCGGCACAAGTCGACGGTATAGGCCAGCACCTCGGGGCTGATCGTCACGTCGGCGATGGCGGCCCTCGCCGCGGTGATGTGCGCGGGCCCGGCCACCGGTCGCAATCCGGCCGCCGTGAGATCGCGCGGATCGAAACCGGCCGCGTGCCGTTGCAGCACGCGGAATTCGTCGTCGCGGCTGGGCAATTGGATGTCGACCTTGAAAAGGAACCGGTCCAGCTGCGCCTCCGGCAGCGGGTAGGTGCCCTCCTGCTCGATCGGGTTCTGGGTGGCGACCACGACGAACGGATCGGGCAGCTGCTGCGGTTTGCCGTCGACCGAGACCTGGCGCTCCTCCATCGATTCCAGCAGCGCCGACTGGGTCTTCGGCGGCGTCCGGTTGATCTCGTCGGCGAGCAGCAGGTTGGTGAACACCGGGCCGTGCCGGAAGGTGAACTCCGCCGAATGCGGGTCGTAGATCTGCGATCCCGTGACGTCGCCCGGCATCAGATCGGGCGTGAACTGCACCCGCGCGTACTCCAGATCGA
Organism: Nocardia sp. NPDC050713; assembly: GCF_040654315.1. Classification (NCBI taxonomy): domain Bacteria; kingdom Bacillati; phylum Actinomycetota; class Actinomycetes; order Mycobacteriales; family Nocardiaceae; genus Nocardia; species Nocardia sp. NPDC050713. Next base: position 178,309 of record NZ_JBFAHS010000001.1, read on the forward strand.
GCGCGGTCGCCAGCGCGCGGACGAGCAGCGTCTTCGCCACGCCCGGCACGCCTTCGAGCAGCACGTGACCGCGGCACAGCAGCGCGAGCACGAGGTACATCACCGCGTTGTCGTTGCCGACGACCGCCTTGCCGATCTCGGCTCGCAGCGCGCCGAACGCCGCACCGGCCTGCTCGGCGGTGACGCCCTTCGTGATGTCCGTGGTCATCCGACCTCCGTTTCGATCCATTCCAGTTGTGCGGCGACGATGTGCAGCGCGTCCGCGTCCGGCACCGGCCCGAAGAACGCGTTTCCGACCAGTTGCGGGTCCGCGCCGCTGCGGGCCGCGATCGCGGCGACGAGCGGTTCGGGCAGCGCGTCGGCGCCGACCCCGAGCAGTGGCCGCAGCCTGCGCAGCGTGGCCGCGCGCAGCTTGGCGGCGACGTACTCGTAGTCGCGGGACTTGCGGTACAGCGCGGCCTGACCGGCGAGCAGTTCGTTGGCGGCGACCTCCACCGGGCGCGGCTCACCGACCAGCGCCCCGCGCCGCCTGGCCCGCCACCACATCAGCAGCGCGAGGGCGATCAGGAACTGCAAGCCGCCGAAGGCCAGCGGCGCGGGCAGCCGGGAGAAGATCGAGTCCTCGCCAGCCCCGATGTCCGGGCGGTCGATGTCGTTGTCGGAGGGCGGCGGTTGCGGCGGCGGGATGTCCGGCGGCGGTTTCGGCGCGGTGGGCGCGCCGCAGGATTGCATGGCGGCGTAGAGCAGCAGCGCGAGCACGGCCACCACGGCCAGCGTCGCCCAGAACTTCGGATTCCGCAGCAGGCTCGGCAGCGGCGGCAGCTTCCTGCGGGTGCGCGGCCCGGCCTCGACGACCTCGCGCTCGACGGGCTCGGCGGCGGGCGGTGGGGCCGCGGCCGAGAAGCGGTCGGCGTATTCGAGCCTGCGGTACTCGTCCTCGGTGGCCGCGCGGCCGCCGTAGACGACCTCGTCGAAACTGCGTGCGGCGGGTTGGAGTTCGGTGGTGACCTCGAGCGGCAGCACGGCCGAGACGTCGTCGACGGTCTCGTCGGCCGTCCGAGAACGCCGGACTTCCAGCACGCCGTGCTGCTCCATGCCGCGCAGGACGGCGCGGAACCGTTCGCGCAGCGCGCGGTCGTAGTCGCGGCGCTGCGCCGCTTCCTCGGCGGCGGCGCGATGATCGGCGGCGGGGCCGAGACGCGGGGGCGGCGGTGTCTCGGGGTGCGTCACCGTGCGTCCTCGCGCCCGAACGACCCAGCGTCCTCGCGACCGGACGGTATCCGGATGTCGAGTCCCTCACGGCGACACCGCAGATCGATATAGGACACCACCCGGGTACTCGCCTCCACGATCTCGCCGAACGCGACGAGCAGCAGCGCCGCGGCGGTGAGCAGCACGATCACCGGCCAGCGGTGGGTGCCGGAGAAATCCGAGACGAACCAGGGGATCGCCAGCAGCGGAACGGCGAGCAGCGTGAACAGGCAGCGCTGGGTCAACCACAGCCCAGTCAGCGGCCATTCCGAGCCCGCGACAAGCAGTTTCGTGCGGCGGACCGCCTCGCCGTGCGAGCCGTGTTCGGCGAACAGCACCGGCGCGACGAGGAACCGCTTGGCGCGCAGGTAGCCGAGCCAGATCACCGCGAAAGGAAAGGTGATGATCAGAATGCCGCCGCCGACCAACACCGCGACGCCGACCACCGAGAACAGCACCTGCGCGATCAGCAGCGCCGGCGCGACGGCGCGCAGCCGGACCAGCGCGGCCCGCCACCCGATCCGCTCGCCCGCGATGCTCGCCAACCCGATGGGCACGGTCACGCCGCGCAGCAGCAGCCGCAGGAACCAGGCGCAGACGACGGTCGAGAGGATCGCCGCCCAGGCGGTGCCCGCGTCGGACCCGTCGGTCGCGTTCGAGACGCTTCCGGTGATCACCACGACGACGATCTCGGCCGCGACGAGTCCGGCCGCCGCCGTACCGGCCAGCGTGGCGATGTTGGCCTGAATGAGGGCGAACGGCAGGTCGAGCAGTTCGCGGAAGGTCAGCGGCCGGATCGGCACCGTCGTTCCAGGGGACCCTGGTACCGGATCGCTCCCCGCCCCGACGGCACCGGCCGGGTCAGCGGCTGGTAACACGCGGCCGAGTCTAATGCGCGCGACCGACCTGGGCCCGTTATCCGGTGCGCGGCAGGGCCGGAGGAGACAGTGTCACCGCTCCAGCAGGCGATCCAGCACGCGGCGGTACCGCTCCGGCTCGATCGGCGGAAAACCGAGCAGTGCGCGCAGATACACCCCGTCGCCGACGAGGCGGACGATGTCGGCGTGCACCGGGTCGTCGATCTCGGCGTCCAACCCGTCCGACCAGGAGGACATCAGCTCGGTCAGCGCGCGCTGCACCTCGTCGACCTCGGGTCCCGGGCTGGCGTCGATGGTGCGCATGGTCGCGAGCATCGAGCGGTAGAGCTCGAGTTCCACCGCGTCGGTGGCGCTGTCCGGATTCGGCGTCTGGAGATACCACTCCGCCACCGAGGTGCCCTTGGCTCGCGCGTCGGCGACCTGTTGCGTGGCGCGTTCACCGAGGCGGCGGACCAGACCGGCGAGCAACGCGTCCTTGCTCTTGAAGTGATAGAGCAGCCCGCCCTTGGAGACGCCCGCCGTAGCGGCGACGTTCTCCAGCGTCACCTGGGACATGCCTTTGTCCAGCAGCAATGTCTCGAGTGCGTCCAGGATCCGGTCGCGGGTGTTTGCCGTCACGGTATTCGACTATACCGGCCGGACGGTAATGTCCTGTACTGTACCGTCTGGACGGTAAAAAGAATTCGACGACGGAAGTCGAGAGAGTCGATGAACGCCCCAACCACGACCGCGGCCACCTCTGCCGCTTCGCCAACCAGGACCGCCCCGCCGCGCGCCACCGCGCGCGAGTGGGCGGGCCTCGCCGTACTCGCGCTCGCCCTGCTACTGCTAGCGGTCGACGCCACGGTTCTCGACCTAGCGGTCCCCGCCATCAGCGCCGATCTCGCGCCGACCACGCCGCAGCTGCTGTGGATCATCGACGTGTACTCCTTCGTGCTCGCCGGTCTGCTCGTCGTGATGGGCAACCTCGGCGACCGTGTCGGGCGGCGCAGGCTGCTGCTCATCGGCGCGGCCGGTTTCGGCATCGCGTCCGTGGTCGCCGCGTGGGCGGTCTCGCCCGAAATGCTCATCGCCGCCCGCGTGCTGCAGGGCGTCGCGGGCGCGACACTGATGCCCGCCACGCTCGGCCTGATCCGGACGATGTTCCTCGATCCGCGCCAGCGCACCGTCGCGATCGCGGTGTGGAGCGCGATGGCGGGCGGTGGCGCCGCGGCGGGTCCGCTGATCGGCGGCTGGCTGCTCGAGCACTACTGGTGGGGCTCGGTGTTCCTGGTGAACCTGCCGGTCATGCTGGTGCTGTTGGCCCTCGGCCCGGTGCTCGTCCCGGAATCGCGCGACCCGAACCCCGGCCGGTTCGACCTGCCGAGCGCGGCGCTGTCCATGCTGGCCCTGGTGCCGATCGTGTACGCGGTGAAGGAAGCCGCGGCGCACGGTCCGAGCGCCACGCTCGTCCTCGTCGGCGCGGTCGGCGTGCTCGCGGGTGTGCTGTTCGTGCGCAGGCAGCGCAGGCTGGCGCACCCGATGCTGGACCTGAAGTTGTTCGCACTGCCCAGGTTCCGCACCGCGGTGGTGACCAACCTGTTGGCGGTGTTCGCACTGGCCGGTGTGCTGTTCTTCGGTTCGCAGTATCTGCAGCTGGTGCTCGGCAAGTCGCCGTTGCAGGCCGGGCTGCTGTTGCTGCCGGGTCTGGCGGCCAGCGTGGTCGCCTCGCTGGCGGCGGCCTGGCTGGTGCGGCGCTGGCGAGCGGGCGCGGTGCTGGCGGGCGCACTGGTGACAGCGGCGTCCGGCGCGGTGCTGTTCCTCTGGCTCAGCCCCGACGTCGCGACGAGCACGGTGCCGTTCGTTCTCGGTTTCCTCGGCGTCGGCGCGGGTGTCGGTGCGGCGCTGACGGTTTCGTCGGACCTGGTGGTCAGCTCCGCGCCGGTGGAGCGGGCCGGTGCGGCCGCGGCGGTCTCCGAGACCGCCTACGAGACGGGCATCGCCCTCGGCGTCGCGCTGCTGGGCAGCGTGGTCATGGCGATCTTCCGCAACGGCCTCGACCTGTCCCGAGCGCCCGGCGAAACCGCGGGCGCGGCGACCGAATCCCTCGGCGCCGCCACCGAATTCGCCCGCCAGCTGCCGGACGCCACGGCGGAGACGTTCCTGCTCTCGGTGCACGAGGCCTTCGTCTCCGGCATCCACCTGGCCGCGATGGGCACCGCCGCGGTGCTGCTGATCGCCGCCGTCGTGGCGTTCCGGCTACGCGCGACGCAGTAGTGAATCGGCGAGGACTCGCACTCCGCAAGGGGTGCGAGTCCTCGCGCTCGTGTGATCACTGCGGCGCGGACAGGTTCGGGAGCGACGGCGACGCAAGCCAAATCGCGGCCGTCCAGCCGACCCCTCCCAAAGCCCAGCGGTCGGCTCCTCGATAATCAGCGCTGCTGCCCGCTTCGGTTCAGCGGTGGCGCGCCAGCATTCTCGGCGCGCGGCGGCGCAAGCTGATCGCCTTGCCGGGTTGCCTGGGTTCGGCCTCCGCGGATTTCAGGCGCGGAACACTAGCGGGGCCGCGCGAGGGTCGTCTGCGCGACGCGGCCGCGCAAGGTGACCGACTCGCCGAGTGCCCAATGTTCGGCTTCCGCGGAATCCGCGGCCGCGACGGTCGACGCGGACGCGAGCAGCAAGCCCGAATCCTGTTTGGCGAGTTCGCAAAGCCGCGCCGCCTCGTTGACCGCGTCGCCGATGACGGTGAACTCGTAGCGCTGGTGGGCGCCGACATTGCCCGCGACCACGCGTCCCGCCGCCACGCCGAGACCGGCGGTCAACTCGGGGATCTCCCCGAGGCGCGCGCGGATGGCGCGGGCGCAGGCCAAGGCGGCGCCCGGGGCGTCGGGCAGCGGGCTCGGAGTTCCGAAGACAGCGAGCGCCGCGTCGCCCTCGAACTTGTTGAGCAGCCCGCCGCAGCGCTCGACCTCGTCCACCACGATGCCGAAGAAGCGGTTCAGCAGCGCGACGGTCTCGGTGGGCGGGCGGGTCGCGGTCATCGTCGTCGAGCCGATGATGTCGATGAACAGCGCGGCCGCGTCGGTCTCCACCCCGCCGAGCGCGGGCTCGGCCGCCAGCGCGGCGTCCGCGACATCCTGGCCGACGTGCCTGCCGAACAGGTCGCGGATCTGTTCGCGCTCCCGCAGCCCGTGCACCATGTGGTTGAAACCGCTTTGCAGCTCGCCCAGTTCGGTGCCGTCGTACACCGCGAGCCAGACGTCCAGATCGCCCTTCTCCACCTGACGCATCGCCTGCCGCACGCCCTGGATCGGCGCGACCGTGGCGGCCAGCGTCTGGGTCGTCAGCAGCAGGCCGAACAGGAGCGTGGCCCCGCCGAGGGCGAGCACGCAGACGGCGAGCCGCTCGACGCTCACATCCGAGCGGGCCAGCGCGAGCACCGCGATCACCATCAGGCCGCCCACCGGCACGCCGGAACCGAGGATCCAGGCCAGCAGCGAACGGCCGAAGACGCCGATGCCGCGCCGGCGGTGGGCGGGCGCGGCCTCCAGCACTCGCGTGGTCACCGGCCGCAGCGCGAACTCGATGATCAGATAGCTGTTCGCGCACACCACGATCGCGCTGAAACCGACGGCGAACGCGATCTTCGCGATCAGCTCCGGATCCGCCAATCCGTATAGCGTCGTCAGGACGACGAGCCCGCCGAACCACAGCGCGGCCTGCTGCACCACCAGCTTGCGCGGCACCGCCGCCGCCGCGGACTGTTCGGCCTCGGTGGGGACGTGGTCGGGATCGGTCGCCCAGCGCAGCGCGCCGAGTCCGCGCGTGGTGCCCCACCACACGCCGAACACCGTCGCCAGCCCGGCGTACACGGGCGCGGCGAGCACATCCAGCAGCAGCAGGTCGCGAGTGAACACCGAGGGGCCCGGCAGCACGAACCCGCCGAGCGCGAGCGAGACGACCATGCCGGTGAAGTTGGCCAGCAGCAGCGGCACCGTGAGCAGCAGTTGGATACGGATGCGACGCACACCCGAGGACTCCTGGGTCGACCCGAGCAGTCGCGAGCCCCATGGCGCGGGCGTCTTGGCCGTCACATCACGCACCGACATGCGTGCAGACTAGATCGCCGCGCGCGAAGCCATGTGCGGACGTCACCACGGTTGGACGTAGCCCAATGGCGGCGGCGCCACGATGAGGCTTCCGCACGAACGGCACGCTGCCGCCACCGCGTGTTCCGCTCGGTCAGCGACCGGGCGGAAGTTCCCGCTGACCCCGCGGGCCAGGCAGTTCCCGCTGCTCGCGGGCGGCCAGTTCGTCACGGTGTTCGACGGGCGGCAGGCCGTACGTCTGCTGCCCGTAGCCCAGCGCGGAATACCGCGGGTCGTGCGGCGACGCATAGTGCGGCGGGGGGTAGTGGGCGTCGACCACGGACGACGCGATGCGGTGCGCGTGCCATGCCTCGGGCGATCCGGGCGGCAGCTGGTAGCCGACGGGCGGGGCGACCGCCTGCTGGGCCTGCGCGTGCGAGTCCTGCGAGTCCACCGTCACCTTCCTGGTGCGGCGCAGCGTGAAGGTGATCTCCTCCACCTCTTCGAAGGCCTGCCGCGCCGTGCGCAGCGGGTGGGTCGCGGTGTCGATCGCGTTGGCGACGAAGGAGGGCACCAGCGGGCGGATCCAGCGCGCCGCGGTGTCGGTGAACGGCACCGTCCCGATGATCGGCAGTTCCAGGCCACCGCCGCCCTTGGGCTCCGCGGGCCGCGCAGTAGGAGCCGGGGCCAGTGCGCCCGCGTTCGCGGTGGGCGCCAACGCGCCCGCGCCGACGGTCGCGGGCAGGTTCGGTGTCACGATCCCGTCCTGAGACACGGAGCTGTCCTTTCGATCGGCAGCCGGTGCGGCTGGCAGGGCGTGTGGCGTCGGCTTTTCCAGGCCGCGCGGTTCGGTGATGCCGATCTCCAGCCCGCCGATGGCCGCGATGACGCGGGTGCGCTGGCGCTCCCTGTCGATGGCCGTGTCGGCCTCCGCGGCGAGCCGGGCGGCGGTGAGTTGCTGTTCGGCGCGCAGGTTCTCGGCCTCCGCGCGCACCTCGGCGCGCTTGATGGCGATCGCCGCCTCGGCCTCGCGTTCGGCGCGATCCACCACGGCGCGCGCGGCGGCGTGCCGGTCGAACGAGGTCTCGCCGCGCCACCAGCGCAGCAGCAGCGGGAGCAGGGCGAGCAGCACGAAGGCGAGCAGCGTCGCGAGACGCAGCAGCAGCGCGCCGCCGAACGCCGCGGTGTGGTCGTTCATGGCGACCCAGCGCGCGCCGAGGCCGCGATCGCCGTCCGTGAAGGCGGCGGTTCGGGCTGCGGCCGTTGCGCTTTCGGCCTCGGCGAGGCGCTGATCCAGCTGCGCGGCGCGATCACGGGCGGCGGTGTGCCGGTCGCGGGCGTCCTGGAGCATCTCGTTGGCGGTCTGCGATTCGGGGCCGCGGCCGGGGACGCCGGTGATCCGGGTCTGCGGGCACTCCGGCGTCGGATTGAACTCGCACCGCGCGATCACCAGCATGCGGTCGATATCGGCCTGAGCGGCGGCGATGGTCTGGTCGAGCGCGGTCCGGTCGGCGCGCGCACGGTCCAGCTCGGCGCGGGCGGCGGCCACCGCGGGGGCGGATTCGACGGCCGCGTGTGACTTCTCGTCGAGCACCCTGTCCACCGAGCCGTCGAACAGCGCCGTTGCCGCGAGTTCGGCGAGCAGCACGCCGAAGACCACGGCCACCGCGACGCGCCCGGTCAGCCCGAGCCGGTCCGGCATCCGCCCCGGGCGGGCGGTGGCGAGTGCGCGGCCGACGGTGCCCGCGAGCAGCGCGACGATGAGCGCGAGCGGCGCGATGGCCAACAGCGGCCAGCCGCCGGTCGCCGCCAGCGCCAACGTCGTCACGACCCCCGCTACCAGGGCGAACAGGGCGACGGAAGCTCCGGTGACGGCGTAGCTCGCGCGTTCGTGGCGTTCGGTGAGTTCACCGGTCTGACCTCCGCCGAGCCAGGTGAACAAGCCGGTGACGGTCATGGGGATCTCACATCCTCTACGTCCCAGTCGTTTGGCAGCTTGGCGAAACTGTCACAGATTCGTTGTCCCAGCGTGACAGGCAAGGGCCCGACACACCGAGTACGGCCCGGCGGATGTGTCGAGGCTCACAGCGAAGAGGGTTCGGGCGTGCCGTTTTCCGCGCCGAGCAGTGTGCGCGGAGTCGGCGCGGAGGCCGTGGCTTCGCCTTAACCTGGCAGGGTGAGTCGTTGTCGGGCGAACGGGTGGGAGCATGCGCGCACTTGCGGTGGCACTGCTGTCCGCGGCGCTGCTCGTGTGGGCCGCGGGTAGCGCGAAGCCGGTTCCCGGCGAGCCGGTGCCCGGGTCGCTCGAACCGCTCGTCGCGCTGATCGCGCAGCGCATCGACACCGCCGACGCCGTTGCCGCGGCCAAATGGGCGCACGCCGCGCGCGATGGCTCCGTCCCGACGATCGACGACCCGGAGCGCGAGGCGGCGGTATACGACGCGATGGCGCGCCTCGGCGCCGCGTACGGGCTGTCCGAAAAGTGGGTCAGGAGGGTGTTTTTCGGCCAGATCGAGGCCAGTAAGACCGTGCAATACGGCCTGATCGCGCGCTGGCGGTTCGACCCAGCCGCCGCACCGGCCGCGCCACCGGACCTGACAGGCGTGCGCCCGACCATCGATCGGCTCAACAAGGCGATCATCGATCAGCTGGCCGAGCACCGGGCCGAACTCGCCGCGCCGGACTGCATGGAACGGTTGGCGCCCGGCGTCTTCGCGCACTTCACGACCGCCGATCCGCTGCACCGGCTGGCCTTGATTCGGGCCGCCTCGGCGCTGTGTTGATGTGCGCTGGCGCGGGTGTCGATGTGCGCTGAACTCGCTGTGTCGAAAATTACTGATCTTGTTTGCTGAAAATGTGCTGAAAGCCACAAAGGGCAAAAGAATCCGGACGGTCGGATACCGTCCGAGGCTTGTCACACCCCTGTCGTAAATATCTCATCAAGGCCGTTGACGAGTTAGCCGTGGCACAAGGGGTTTGCCGTCCTCCGGCCGGGGGAAATCATCTTCGATGCAGGTGAGCGCCTGTTCTCGGGGTCGAAGTGCCTCGTCGGACGCTCTGTCGGTGGCCCATCGCCGCCGCCCGGCACCGAGTGCCGGGGGATCGATCCAGGTCCATCCGCTGCTTTACACTGGACGACGCGCACACGTGGAGGACCGAAATGAAGAAGCCCAGCTAGACCAGGTTATTAGTGCTACCTAAGTTGGTTGGGCCCCGGACCTGACTTATCGTTTGCTCTTACGCCGAACACGAAAAGTTCGGCACCATCGCCCGCTCGGGCTCACCAAGTAGGTGCCCAGAGTAGCGGGCGAGCACCCGCACGGAGGTAAGGAACACGTAAGCGTTCCGTTACCGACTAGCACCCACTACGTATCCATCGCGGGTGGACAACTGGAGACGTGACTGCACGCCGGAAGACCATCAGCGCGGCTGGATTCCGGAACGTACGGGCGCAGTCTTGACGGAGGCGTTCGACGAAAGGCCGTTTTTTCTTCGAAGGCCACTTTCTTGAAGGCAGAGGCATGACGCAACTTCCTGGCCACAGGTCACCTGGACCCATCGGTCTCTACGACCCGGCGAACGAACACGACGCCTGCGGTGTCGCATTCGTCGTCGACATGCACGGCCGCCGCAGCCGCGACATCGTCGACAAGGCTATTACGGCACTCTTGAATCTGGAGCACCGTGGTGCCGCCGGCGCCGAGCCGAACTCCGGCGACGGCGCGGGTGTCCTGATCCAGATCCCGGACCGTTTCTTCCGCGCGATCGTGGACTTCGAGCTGCCCGCCGAAGGTGCCTACGCGTCCGGCATCGCCTTCCTCCCGCAGGCCCGCCGCGAAGCCGCGCGCGCCGCCTACGGCGTGGAGAAGATCGTCAAGGAAGAGGGCCTCGAGGTTCTCGGCTGGCGCGAGGTGCCGATCGACGAGTCGTCGCTCGGCGCGCTGTCGCGCGACGCCATGCCGACCTTCCGCCAGATCTTCATCGCCTCGCCGAAGGGCGCCGCCGAGCAGCTGTCCGGCATGGACCTGGAGCGTCGCGCCTACGTCATCCGCAAGCGCGTCGAGCACGAGCTCGGCTCGCAGGGTGCGGGCGAGGGCGCCGTCGGCAAGGAGTCGGTGTACTTCCCGAGCCTGTCCGGCCAGACCTTCGTCTACAAGGGCATGTTCACCACGCCCCAGCTGCGTGCCTTCTACCTGGATCTGCAGGACGACCGGGTGGAGTCCGCGCTCGGCATCGTGCACTCCCGGTTCTCCACCAACACCTTCCCCTCGTGGCCGCTCGCGCACCCGTTCCGCCGGGTGGCGCACAACGGTGAGATCAACACCGTCACCGGCAACGAGAACTGGATGCGCGCCCGCGAGGCGCTGCTGAACAGCGACGTCTTCGGTACCGACTCCGCGGGCAAGAACCGCCTGGAGAAGATCTTCCCCGTCTGTACCCCGGGTGCGAGCGACACGGCCCGCTTCGACGAGGTGCTGGAACTGCTGCACCTCGGCGGTCGCAGCCTGCCCCACGCCGTGCTGATGATGATTCCCGAGGCCTGGGAACGCAACGAGAACATGGACCCGCAGCGGCGGGCGTTCTACGAGTACCACTCGATGCTGATGGAGCCGTGGGACGGCCCGGCGTCGGTGTGCTTCTCCGACGGCACCGTGATCGGCGCCGTGCTCGACCGCAACGGCCTGCGGCCGAGCCGTATCTGGGTCACCGAGGACGGCCTCGTCGTGATGGCCTCCGAGGTCGGCGTGCTCGACATCGACCAGTCCAAGGTCGTCAAGAAGGCGCGTCTGCAGCCGGGCCGCATGTTCCTGGTCGACACCTCCAAGGGCCGGATCATCTCCGACGACGAGATCAAGACCGAGCTCGCCGCCGAGCACCCCTACCAGCAGTGGCTGGACGAGGGCGTGACCCGGCTCGCCGATCTGCCCGATCGTCCGCACGTGCACATGTCGCACGACCGCGTGCTGATCCGCCAGCAGATCTTCGGATACACCACCGAAGAGCTGAACCTGCTGATCTCGCCGATGGCCAAGACCGGCCTCGAGGCGCTCGGCTCGATGGGCACCGACACCCCGATCGCGGTGCTGTCGGCGCGCCCGCGTCTGCTGTTCGACTACTTCTCGCAGCTGTTCGCGCAGGTGACCAACCCGCCGCTGGACGCGATCCGCGAAGAGGTCGTCACCAGCCTCAAGCGCAACATCGGCCCCGAGGCCGATCTGATGCACCCAGGCCCCGAGTCGTGCAAGCAGATCGCCATCGAACAGCCGATCCTGGACAACGACGAGCTGGCCAAGCTCGTGCACATCAACGACGACGGCTCGCGTCCCGAGCTGCGCTCGGTGGTCGTGCGCGGCCTGTACCCGGTGAAGAAGGGTGGCAAGGGCCTGCGCAAGGCGCTCGAGGCCATCAACACCCAGGTCTCGGCGGCCATCGATGGCGGTGCGCGGATCATCGTGCTCTCCGACCGCGAGTCCAACGAGAAGCTGGCGCCGATCCCGTCGCTGCTGCTGACCTCCTCGGTGCACCACCACCTGGTGCGCGAGCGCACCCGCACCAAGGTCGGCCTGATCGTGGAGGCCGGTGACGCCCGCGAGGTGCACCACATGGCCATGCTGGTCGGCTTCGGCGCGGCCGCGATCAACCCGTACATGGCCTTCGAGACCATCGAGGACATGCTGGAGCGCGGCGCGCTCGACCTCGGTACCGGAAGCCTGGAGACCGACTTCCGCAAGGCCGTCGCCAACTTCAACAAGGCGGCGGGCAAGGGCGTGCTGAAGGTGATGTCCAAGATGGGCATCTCCACCCTGGCCTCCTACAACGGCGCGCAGCTGTTCCAGGTGATCGGTCTGTCGCAGGAACTGGTGGACGAGTACTTCACCGGCCTGCGCTCGCACCTGGGCGGCATCGGCCTGGACGAGATCGCCGACGAGGTCGCGGCCCGGCACCGGGTCGCGTTCCTGGAGAACCGCAACGAGCGCGCGCACCGCGAGCTCGAGGTGGGCGGCGAGTACCAGTGGCGCCGCGAGGGCGAGTACCACCTGTTCAACCCGGACACCGTGTTCAAGCTGCAGCACGCGACCCGCTCGGGCCAGTACTCGATCTTCAAGGAGTACACCAAGCTGGTCGACGACCAGTCCGAGCGCCTCGCCTCGCTGCGCGGCCTGTTCAAGTTCAAGTCCGGTGAGCGCGCGCCGATCTCGATCGACGAGGTCGAGCCCGCCTCGGAGATCGTGAAGCGGTTCTCCACCGGCGCGATGAGCTACGGCTCGATCTCGGCCGAGGCGCACGAGACCCTCGCGATCGCGATGAACCGGCTCGGCGGCCGCTCGAACTCCGGTGAGGGCGGCGAGCACCCGGCCCGCTTCGAGGTCGAGGAGAACGGCGACTGGCGTCGTTCGGCGATCAAGCAGGTGGCCTCGGGTCGCTTCGGTGTGACCGCGCACTACCTGACCAACTGCACCGACATCCAGATCAAGATGGCCCAGGGCGCCAAGCCGGGCGAGGGCGGCCAGCTGCCCGCGCACAAGGTGTACCCGTGGGTCGCCGAGGTGCGGCACTCGACGCCGGGCGTCGGCCTGATCTCGCCGCCGCCGCACCACGACATCTACTCGATCGAGGACCTGGCGCAGCTGATCCACGACCTGAAGAACGCGAACCCGCAGGCGCGGATTCACGTGAAACTCGTCGCGGAGCCCGGCGTCGGCACCGTCGCCGCGGGTGTGTCGAAGGCGCACGCGGACGTCGTGCTGATCTCCGGCCACGACGGCGGCACCGGCGCGTCCCCGCTGACCTCGCTCAAGCACGCGGGCGGTCCCTGGGAGCTCGGCCTCGCCGAGACCCAGCAGACGCTGCTGCTCAACGGTCTGCGCGACCGCATCGTCGTCCAGGTCGACGGTCAGATGAAGACCGGCCGCGACGTCGTGATCGCCGCGCTGCTCGGCGCGGAGGAGTACGGCTTCGCGACCGCGCCGCTGGTGGTCTCGGGCTGCATCATGATGCGCGTCTGCCACCTCGACACCTGCCCCGTCGGCGTCGCCACGCAGAACCCCGTGCTGCGCGAACGCTTCACCGGCAAGCCGGAATTCGTCGAGAACTTCTTCCTGTTCATCGCCGAAGAGGTCCGTGAACTGCTGGCCTCCCTGGGCTTCCGCACGCTGGACGAGGCCATCGGCCGGGTCGACCTGCTCGACACCTCCAAGGCGAAGCAGCACTGGAAGGCCAGCAAGCTGGACCTGTCGCCGATCCTGGACGACGTCGAGACGGCGTTCATGTACCAGGACCGCCGCTGCACCAAGTCGCAGGACCACGGCCTGGACAAGGCGCTGGACCAGCAGCTGATCACGCAGAGCCGGGACGCGCTGGAGCGCGGCAAGCCGGTGAAGTTCGAGACCAAGATCACGAACGTGAACCGCACGGTCGGCACCATGCTCGGCCACGAGGTGACCAAGCTGTACGGCGGCACCGGCCTGCCCGACGACACCATCGACATCACGTTCACCGGTTCCGCGGGCAACAGCTTCGGCGCCTTCGTTCCGGCGGGCATCACGCTGCGCGTGCAGGGTGACGCGAACGACTATGTCGGCAAGGGTCTTTCGGGCGGTCACATCGTCGTGCGCCCGTCGCAGAACGCGCCCGCCGATTTCGTCGCGGACCAGAACATCATCGCGGGCAACGTGATCCTGTTCGGCGCGACCAGCGGCAAGGCGTTCATCAACGGCGTGGTCGGCGAGCGGTTCGCCGTGCGCAACTCGGGCGCCACCGCGGTGGTCGAGGGCGTGGGCGATCACGGTTGCGAGTACATGACTGGCGGCCGGGTGGTCATCCTCGGTGAGACCGGGCGCAACTTCGGCGCCGGTATGTCCGGCGGTGTGGCGTTCGTCTACGACCCGGAGGGCACGTTCGCCGCGCGGGTCAACCCCGAACAGAGCGACGCGATCGAGCAGCTCGCCGGTGACGACTTCACCTGGCTGCACGACATCGTCGCCGAGCACCGTGACCAGACGGGTTCGGCTGTCGCCGATCGCATCCTGAGCGATTGGTCGCAGCAGGTGAACCACTTCGTCAAGGTCATGCCGCGCGAATACAAGAAGGTTTTGCTCGCCATCTCCGAAGCTGAGAAGAGCGGCAAGGACGTGGACGAAGCGATCATGGAGGCCGCACGTGGCTGACCCACAAGGATTTCTGAAGCACACCTCGCGGGAACTGCCCAAGCGGCGTCCGGTTCCACTGCGCCTGATGGACTGGAAAGAGGTCTACGAGGACAAGTTCTCGCACGACACTCTGCAGACCCAGGCCAGCCGGTGCATGGACTGCGGTATCCCGTTCTGTCACAACGGCTGTCCGCTCGGGAATCTGATTCCCGAGTGGAACGACCTGGTGTACAAGGGCCAGTGGCGGGAGGGTATCGACCGCCTGCACGCGACCAACAACTTCCCGGAGTTCACCGGTCGGCTCTGCCCGGCGCCGTGTGAGGCGTCCTGTGTCCTCGGCATCAACCAGGACCCGGTGACGATCAAGCAGGTCGAGGTCGAGCTCATCGAGAACGCCTTCGACGAGGGCTGGGTGACCCCGGTCTACCCGACCCGCATCACCGGCAAGAAGGTCGCCGTCGTCGGTTCGGGCCCGGCCGGTCTGGCCGCCGCCCAGCAGCTGACCCGCGCCGGTCACACCGTGACCGTGTTCGAGCGCGCCGACCGCATCGGCGGCCTGCTGCGCTACGGCATCCCGGAATTCAAGATGGAGAAGCGCTTCATCGACCGCCGTCTCGCGCAGATGGAGGCCGAGGGCACCATCTTCAAGACCGGCGTGAACGTGGGCGTCGACATCACCGCCGAGCAGCTGCGCGAGCAGTTCGACGCGGTCGTGCTGGCCGGTGGCGCCACCCTGGCCCGCGACCTGCCGATCCCGGGTCGTGAGCTGGACGGCATCCACCAGGCGATGGAGTTCCTGCCCTGGGCCAACCGGGTGCAGCTCGGCGACGACGTCACCGACGCCGATGGCCTGCCGCCGATCCACGCCAAGGGCAAGAAGGTCGTCATCATCGGTGGCGGCGACACCGGCGCGGACTGCCTCGGCACCTCGCACCGCCAGGGCGCGGCGTCGGTGCACCAGTTCGAGATCATGCCGCGTCCGCCGGAGGAGCGCGCCGCGTCCACCCCGTGGCCGACCTACCCGCTGATGTACCGGGTCTCCTCGGCGCACGAGGAGGGCGGCGAGCGGGTGTTCTCCGTGAACACCGAGCGTTTCGTCGGCGCGGACGGCAAGGTGACCGGCCTGGAGGCGCACGAGGTCAAGATGGTCAACGGCCGCTTCGAGAAGGTCGACGGCACCGACTTCACCCTCGAGGCGGACCTGGTGCTGCTGGCCATGGGCTTCGTCGGACCCGAGAAGCCGGGCCTGCTCAGCGATCTCGGTGTCGGCTACGACCAGCGCGGCAACGTCCAGCGCGACAAGAACTGGGCCACCAACATTCCCGGCGTCTTCGTCGCCGGCGACATGGGCCGTGGTCAGTCGCTGATCGTCTGGGCCATCGCCGAAGGCCGTGCCGCGGCCGCCGCGGTCGACCAGTTCCTCGAGGGCGAGACGGCGCTGCCCGCGCCGGTGACGCCGACGATGGTCGCCCAGCGCTGATCTAGTCGCACAACGCGAACACGAGGCGCCCGTGGACAACTCGTCCACGGGCGCCTTCGCGCGTTTGCTCGCTGAAATCGGACATCAGCGGGCCCCGAATGGCATCTGGGGCGCGCGGGCCCTATTGTGATCTTCGGCGTGCGGCGGGGCCTGCGAGATCCGGGAGTCGTCGGCACGTCACGTCGGCGGGTAACTCGAGTTGACCCTCCGTTCACTGGAACGACATTCGTGGCGTCCAGCATGTGAGCGGCAACTCGTTGGGGACGCCCCACACAACCGGGGCCAGGGTGTGAACTGGAGCAGTATGCAGTTGAAGAAGCTTGTCGCGGCCCTCGGCGCGTCCGCGACGATCGCGTCCGGCTTGGTGATGGGCAGCAGTGGGACCGCCGCGGCGGACAACTGCCCGACCCTCCATGTGGTGGCCATCCCCGGCACGTGGGAGACGGGTCACGACAAGACGCCGCAGCCCGGCATGTTGGCCGGCGTCACCCGTAACCTGCCGCGCTCGGTCGAGGTCGACTACGTGACCTACGCCGCGACCGCCTTCCCTTGGGAGGGCGAGGTTTACGGCAACTCGAAGAAAGAAGCCGTCAGCGCCGCGCGCGGGTTGATCGGCGACATGGCGAGGCGTTGCGGTGCGACAGAGTTCGCGCTCGTCGGGTACAGCCAGGGCGCCGACGCCGCCGGTGATCTCGCGGCCGAGATCGGCACTGGCCTCGGCGTGGTCCCGCCCAATCGTGTCGCGGGCGTCGGCCTGATCTCGGATCCGCGCCGCTCGCCGACCGACATCCAGGTCGGCCCGGTCGCGCAGGGCGCGGGCGCCGGTGGCCCCCGGGTCGGCGGCTTCGGCTGGCTGAGCGATCGCACCCGCACCATCTGCGCCGTCGACGACCTGTACTGCGCGACCGCGACCGACGACTTCGTCACCCGTTTCGCGGGCTTCCTCGCCCAGAGCTCGGACGCCAATCCCGCCAACATCTGGCGGTACCAGCTCGAGGCGGGCGCGATCATCAACGATCTGATGGCGTTCGGCGGCGTGCCCCTCTTGCAGTCGCAGCTCACCGAGTCGGCGAACCAGCAGCGGGCCAAGGATCTGGAGCGCTTCTACCGTTCCCAGGCGCACACCGTGTACGGCAGCTACTCGGTCGGCGGCGGGCAGACCGCGATCTCCTGGATGCACAACTGGATCGCGGGCATGGCCTGATCGGTCCGTAAGCCACGACGAAGGCCACCATTCCGCGCGGGATGGTGGCCTTCGTCGTCGCCGGATCAGCCACGGTGGCCGGACGTGGTCGGCGGCATCACTTGCTGGTCGGCAGGGGGCTCCGCACCGGGCGACGTGGAGTCCGACCGGTGCGAATCCATGCCGCTGTGCCCTGGCTGACCTGGGAAGCCGTGGTGCCCAGGATGATGCGGACGGCCGACATCCGTGTGTTCCAGCGCTGGACCCTCCGCCGCTTGCTGAACCCGAACGGCGTCGGCCGCGGGCGCTTGCGCACCGGCCGTAGCCGCCATCCCGGCCAGCGGAATCGTCAGCAGCGCGCCCGCGATGGCGAACCGGAGGGCCCCTCGGCGCATGTTCGATGTGGAAAGCATTTCGGAACTCCTTCTCTCAGAGCGCGAGTCGCGATGACTCACGAACTCTCATCGAAGGCCTCGGTGCTATGACCCGGATAGGACGAGTCTGGTATTCGACTGTGAGCCGAGGGGCCTTTCTTTGAATCTCCGGTCGTTGTTAACAGTGGCGCGCTGACCTGCGATAACGCGGGCGATATTGCGAGGCAACGAGTTTCGCTCGATTCGCCGCCAGCGTTAACGGAGGTCGGCTTTCCCGCGATTCCGCGGACGGGCGAGAGGTCCCGCTCGAACCGTCGCCGTTGTCGCTGGCGGCGAACTTCGGTGCGATCCCGCCAGCGGATGTTGCGGGGCAACGAGTTCCGCTCGATTCATCACCGGCGTTAACGGTGGTGGACTTGCCCGCGATTCCGCGGCCTATTGCGCGGGATTCGTCCCGGTGCCAACGGGCGAGCGAAGGCCACGTTCCCCGCGCGGGACGTGGCCTTCGTCGTGGCGGCCCGTGGCTAGCTGCTTCCGAACGAGCCGGTCGGCGGAAGCGTCTGGTAGAAGACGCGCGGGCCCGGGCCGGGGAAGTCGTGCTCGGGACCGCGGAACTCGACCCGCGGTCCGCCGGGTCCGGGCCTGCCGGGGAACCCCTCGCCCGGATGCGGACGGCTGACATCGGCGCCCTCGAGTGGGACGCCCTCCGACACCTGCTGCACCTGGGTGGCGTCGGCGGGCGCTTCCGCGCTCGCGGTGGCGGCCACGGCGGCGAGCGGAATCGTCACCAGGGCGCCCGCCACGGCGATCCGGACCGCTCCTCGGCGCATGTTCGTCTTGGAAAGCACTCGGTATTCCCTTCTCTCGGAGCGTGAGTCGCGGTGACTCACGACTCCTATCGAAGGCGGCGGCGCTGTGACCGCGGTGCGACGAGGCTGGTAGTCGGCTGTGAACGGCGGAGCGTTCCTGTGAATCAGCGACCGATGTTGCGCGGCAACAGGTCCCACACGTGCCCGTTCTCGTTCACCGTGGCGGCGGTGCGGCGGCCGGTGCGGGAGAACAGGATTCGGGTGATCGAGCAGTAGTCGATCGGGAAGGTCAGCGGCCGCGGCAGGCCGAGCACCTCTTGGAGCAGCACGTTGATCACGCCGCCGTGCGCGAAGGCCAGCACGGTGTCGGCCGGGTCGGTGTTCGCGGCGATCTCCGTCGCCACCTCGCGCACCCGGTGCACGAAAGCGGGACCGTCGATCTGCTCGGGCAGGTATCCGGCCTTGATCCGGTCGTAGGTGTCGCGGAACTCCAGCTTGGCGTCCTCGATCGGAATGTAGGCGGGCAGGTCGCGATCGTATTCGGCCAGGTCGTCCACGATCTCCACCGGCAGCCCCAGCTTGGCCGCCGTCGGCGCCGCGGTCTCCCGCGCCCGCCGCTGCGGACTGCTCAGCACCCGTGCGATCCGATGGTGGCTCAACGCCCCGGGCACCCGCTCCGCCTGCTCCCGCCCCACCTCCGACAACTCCGGATCGGCGGGCCCGGACGCGTTCGACACCCGAACCGGCTGAGCATGACGAACGAGAATCAACTGCACCCACCCACTCTGCCGTATGCCCACGTGGCGGTTCGGATCAGGTGGCGTTGTCGGGGCGCGAAAGCTCGAGCCGTCGCGGCGACCGGGGCATTCGCCCTGCAACTCTGGGGTCCAGCTCAGTGCATGCTTTCGAATACCTCGAATCGAGACCCGGTGACATACTCGTAGCCATGACCGTCGAGTCGTTCCCGCAATGGCTGCGTCCGCCGCCCGGCGGGTTCGTCGCCGAGGATTTGGATCGCCTGCCCGACCTGCCACCGCACACCGAGTTGATCGACGGGAGTCTCGTCTTCGCGAGTCCGCAGGCGGAGTTTCACATGCTGGTCATCTCGTTGCTCGAATCGGTGCTGCGTCGCCTGGTGCCCGCAGAGATGCGAGTTCGGCGTGAGATGACGGTGACGCTCGGTCGAGACCAGCGCCCGGAGCCGGATGTTCTGGTGGTGCGAGCGAACATCGGTGGCGACACCAAGCGGACAACCTTTCGCCCCGAGGAAGTCGTGCTGGCCGTCGAGGTTGTGTCGGTCGAATCGCGATTTCGGGATCGAGAGCGTAAGCCGCAGCTGTACGCAAAAGCCGGAATCATGCATTTCTGGCGAGTCGAGGATATCGACGGCCGTCCGGTCGTCTACGCGTACGAACTCGACCCGGCGACAAGGACGTACGCGCTAACAGGCATCCACCACGACAAATTGCGACTGAGCGTCCCGTTCGATATCGACATCGATCTGACCGAGATCGCCCGGATGTAGGCTGGCGAGCCGAACCGACTCGGCAGCCGAACTAGGGCGGACCGAGCCGATTCCGCGCCGCACACGAAAGCCCGGGCTGCTTACGCGGCCCGGGCTTTTCGAATGGCGGAGCCGGTCAGTGCTGACCGTACGGGGGCTGACCCTGCGGCGGCTGGCCGTAGGGCGGCTGGCCCGGGCCGCCGTAGGGCGGCTGACCTGCCGGAGGCTGCTGGTCGTTCTTCTTGCGCTTGTTGAGCAGGAGGTAGATGCCGACCGCGATGGCGATGACAACGAGCAGGCAGCAGATGCCGCCGAAGATCAGGCCGTTGTTGCTCTTCTTCTTTTTCTTGGCCGTGTATTCCATCGCCGTTGTCCAGGTGTCCGGGCTCGCCCACACGGACGGATCCAGCAGGCTGGCATTGGTCAACAGGTCAACGTACATATGTCCCATCCCGATCGTCGTAGGTATCGGCCCCCTCCTCCCGAGGCCGAATCTCCAAGGTTATCGGCAGGACTCGATTACCGTTAACCCTTCGCCGATGCAATCCCTCATCGTGAGATCCTCGCGGCGGACGCGAAAGTCTCAGCGCGGCTTGACCAACGGGAACGGCAGCGTCTCGCGGATGCTGCGGCCGGTGATCAGCATGACGATCCGGTCGACGCCCATGCCGAGACCACCGGTGGGCGGCATGGCGTGTTCGAGCGCCTGCAGGAAGTCCTCGTCCAACTCCATCGCCTCCGGATCGCCGTTGGCGGCGAGCATGGACTGATCGGTCAGCCTGCGCCGCTGTTCGATCGGATCGGTGAGTTCGCTGTAGGCCGTGCCGAGTTCGACGCCCCAGGCCACCAGATCCCAGCGCTCGGTGACGCCGGGAATGCTGCGGTGCGCGCGGGTCAGCGGCGACACCGAGGTGGGGAAGTCGATGTAGAACGTGGGCTCCTGGGTTTGCGATTCCACCAGGTGCTCATACATTTCCAGCACGACCTGCCCCGCGTCCCAGGCGTGCTGGTACGGGATGGCGGCCGTGTCGCACAGCTCGCGCAGGTCTTCCACCGAAGTCTCCGGCGTGATGGTGGACCCGATGGCCTCCGACACCGCGCCGTGCACCGTCTTCACCGACCACTCACCGGAGATGTCGACGGCCTCGAACGAGCCGTCGGCCGCGGGCCGCATCGCGACCATGGCGCCGTTGGCGGCCAGCGCGGCGTTCTGGATCAGGTGACGGCAGGTGTGCATCATGCGCTCGTAGTCGCTGTGCGCCTCGTACGCCTCGAGGATGGTGAACTCGGGATTGTGGCTGAAGTCGACGCCCTCGTTGCGGAAGGTGCGGCCGAGCTCGAACACCTTTTCCATGCCGCCGACGCACAGCCGTTTCAGGTAGAGCTCGGGGGCGATACGCAGGTAGAGGTCCAGATCGTAGGCGTTGATGTGGGTGACGAACGGCGTCGCGTTGGCGCCGCCGTGCACCTGTTGCAGGATCGGCGTCTCGACTTCGAGATAGCCCCAGGAGTTCAGCGAGTCGCGCAGCGAGCGCACCACCGCGCTGCGCTTGGCGAGCACGTCGCGGGACTCCTGACTGATGGCCATGTCGACGTAGCGCTGGCGCACTTTGGCTTCGGGATCGGCCAGGCCCTTCCACTTGTCCGGCAGCGGATGCAGGCATTTGCCGTTCATCCGCCAGTCGGCCGCGAGCAGCGAGAGCTCGCCGCGTCGGCTGCGCCCGATCTGCCCGCTCACCTCGATCAGGTCGCCGAGGTCGAAGTACTCGCCGAACTCCGCGCTGCGCTCGGCGCCGACCCGGTCGCGGTCGATCATCAGCTGGATGTCGTCGGTCCAGTCGCGCAGCACCGCGAAGATCACCCCGCCGTAGTCGCGGATGCGCAGCAGCCTGCCGCACACCCGGACCGTGGTGCCGCGCGGCGAGCGCCGGGCCGCCGCCACGGTGTGCGTCGGGGGATAGGCGACCGGGTACGGGTCGATGCCCGCCTCGATCAGCCGGTCCAGCTTGTCCATCCGCACCCGCACCTGCTCAGGGCGGCGCGGGAATTGTTCGGCGAGTTCGATTTCCGGCGCTTCCGGCGCGCTGCCGTCGGCGTGCAGCCCGGTGACGGTGTCCGGCACCGCGCTGTGCAGACCGGTGTGCACGGCGGTCTCGGGGTCTTTGCCGATGCGCGGCAGGAACCCTTCCGCCAGGCCGCTCGCCATCGCGACTCTAGGCAACTGCCTGCGTTCCTCGAAAAGGAAGAACCGCGGCACCCAGTGCGGCTGATACTTCACGTTGGACCGGTACAGCGCCTCCAGCTGCCACCAGCGCGAGAAGAACAGCAGCACCCCGCGCCAGAGCCGCAGCACCGGGCCCGCGCCGATCCGCCCGCCCTCCTCGAACACCGAGCGGAACACCGCGAAGTTCAGCGACACCTTGGTGATGCCGTGCTGCTCCGAGGTCAGCGCCAGCTGCGAGATCATCAGCTCCATCACGCCGTTGGGGCTCTGCGGGTCGCGGCGCATCAGCTCCAGCGACGCGCCGGTGCGGCCCCACGGCACCAGCGAGAGCATGCCGAGCACCCGGTCCTGCGGGTTCACCGCCTCGACGAGCAGGCAGTCACCGTCCAGCCGGTCGCCGAGCCGACCGAGCGCCATGGAGAAGCCGCGCTCGGTCTCGGTGTCGCGCCAGGCGTCGGCTCGGGCGATGATCTGCGCGAACTCCTCGGCGGGGATGTCCGAATGACGGCGGATGCGCACCGAGATGCCGTGTTTGCGCAGCCGATTCGCGGCTTGGCGGACCTGCTTGAGCTCCGGGCCCGCCAGCGAGAAGCTCCTGGTGTCGAGAATGGCTTCGTCGCCGAGGCGCAGCGCGGAGAGCCCGGCCCTGCGGTATGCGGTCGCTCCGTGTTCGCTGGCGCCCATGACCGCTGGCGCCCAGCCGAATCGGTCGGCCAGCCGCAGCCAAGCATCGATCGCCTGCGGCCAGGCGTCCGTGGTGCCGACCGGGTCACCGCTGGCCAGGCAGACGCCCAGCTCCACACGGTAGGTGACGGCGGCCTTGCCGCTCGGTGCGAACACCACCGCCTTGTCGCGGCGGGTGGCGAAGTAGCCGAGCGAATCCTCCACGTCGGAGCGGTCCAGCAGGCCGCGGATCGCGGACTCGTCCAGGCCGGTCATCGCGTTCTCGGCGCGCTGCGAGCGCAGCAGGGTGATCACCGCGGCCAGCAGCGCGAGCGCGCCGAACAGGCCGAGCAGGAAGTTGACGAACGGACGCGGATGACCGTCGAAGTGCTCGTTGTCCACCAGAATCGCCGCGGTCACCCGGTACACCGCCCAGCCGGGCCGCTGCCAGCCCGCGGGCAACGTGCCGGGGAACAGCTCGACGAGCGCCCAACCGAGCAGACAGCCCGCGGCCAGCCCACCGAGCAGGACGCCGAGCGCCTTCCAGCCGGCGCCGCGGCGCACCCTGGTGTAGAACTCCCGCCACGACGCGATCAGCACACCGATCACGCCGAGCTGCACGATCATCGCGACCAGCGCGTCGATATTGCCCTCGGCGGCGAAATCCAACGCGTTGGTCATCGCGAAGAGCGTGAGATAGCCGACGAGCAACCACCAGGCGATTCGCTTACGGCTGGCGATCGCTCCGGCCAGCAGACCGACGATCAGCGCCCACATGAGGTTGGTGTCGGGCGCGTCGAAGTAGTAGTCGTCGATGTAGCGGCGCGGCACGTGGGTCAGGAAGCGCAGGGCGGGCGAGAGGCTCCACAGGAAGCACAGCACCGCGAAGACACCGAGCACGGTGCCCGCGATATGCGGGACCTGAGCGAACCGGCCGTGCCCGCGGTGCGGAACCGGTGGTGTCGGTCTGTTCGCCGGTAGTTCGATCTCGGTGCGCGCACCGGCCTGCGTGGAAGTCACCAACCCAGTCTGTACGTTGCTGTGTTTTATTGCCGCGCCTTCGGCGCGGCGTGTTCGCGGCCCCTTTTGTCTCGCGTCCGAGCGGTCGAGACTCGCGACTGCGTCGCATGCGCTTCGACCGCTCGGAAGCGAGACGGCCGCGAACGGGCTCGTAAGACTCGCCCTCGAGGTGGTCGGGAGGGAGCGACCGGTCCAAGTCGCTTCGACTCGCGAACAGGTTAATCATGCACGGTTCGTCCAGAGCGAGCGCAATCGCGTCCAGCGCAGCGCACCAATTCGGCACGGCAAGCGTGGTTTGTTCGGACTTGCCGAGTGGGCGACCCGCGCAGGGGCGCTCATATGTCGGACCACCTCATACCGCGGGATCACCCGGCGACCGGTCGCCGGGTGCGACCCGGACCGACGCTGTCGGATCCGGCCGCACCCGGTTACGTCAGCTGCGACCGGTGTAGTTCGGCGCCTCGACGGTCATCGTGATGTCGTGCGGGTGGCTTTCCTTCAGACCCGCCGCGGTGATCTGCACGAACTGCGCTTCCTGCAGCTCGGCGATGGACTGCGCGCCGGTGTATCCCATGCCCGCCCGCAGACCGCCGACGAGCTGGTGGATCACCTGGTTGACCGGACCGCGGAAGGGCACGCGGCCCTCGATGCCCTCGGGCACCAGCTTGTCCTCGGCGAGCACGTCGTCCTGGAAGTAGCGGTCCTTGGAGAAGGACTTGGCCTGGCCGCGGCCCTGCATGGCGCCCAGCGAGCCCATGCCCCGGTAGCTCTTGAACTGCTTGCCGCCCACCAGGATCAACTCACCGGGCGACTCGGCCGTGCCGGCGAGGAGCGAGCCGAGCATCACGGTGGACGCGCCCGCGGCGATGGCCTTGGCGATGTCGCCGGAGAACTGGATGCCGCCGTCGGCGATGACCGGAACGCCGTGCGGCTTGCACGCGGCCACGGCCTCCAGGATCGCGGTGATCTGCGGCGCGCCGACACCGGCGACCACGCGGGTGGTGCAGATCGAGCCGGGGCCCACGCCCACCTTGACCGCGTCCGCGCCCGCCTCGACCAGCGCGGCCGCGCCCGCACGGGTGGCGACGTTGCCGCCGACCACCTGGATGCGGTCGCCGACCTCGGCTTTGACCTTGGCGACCATCTGCAGCACCTGCACCTGGTGTCCGTGCGCGGTGTCGACGATCAGCACGTCGACGCCCGCGTCGGCCAGCGTCATGGCGCGCGACCAGGCGTCCTCGCCGACACCCACCGCGGCGCCCACGAGCAGGCGGCCGTCGCGGTCCTTGGTGGCGTTCGGGTACTGGTCGGTCTTGACGAAGTCCTTGACGGTGATGAGACCGCGCAGGCGGCCGTTGCCGTCCACGATCGGCAGCTTCTCCACCTTGTGGCGGCGCAGCAGGCCGAGCGCTGCCTCCGCGGTGACGCCCTCCTGAGCGGTGATCAGCGGGGCCTTGGTCATCACGTCGGCGACGCGGCGGTTCTGGTCGACCTCGAAACGCATGTCGCGGTTGGTGATGATGCCGACGAGCGAACCGGTCTCGTCCACCACCGGAAGACCGGAGATGCGGAAGCGGGCGCACATGGCGTCGACCTCGGCCAGCGTGTCGGACGGGCGACAGGTCACCGGATCGGTCACCATGCCCGCCTCGGAACGCTTGACCGTCTCCACTTGCGCGGCCTGATCGGCGGCCGAGAGGTTGCGGTGCAGGACGCCCATGCCACCGGCGCGCGCCATCGCGATGGCCATCCGCGCCTCGGTGACGGTGTCCATGGCCGAGCTCACGAGCGGGGTGCGCAGCCGGATCTCCCTGGTGAGCTGACTCGAGGTCTCCACCGAGCTGGGAATCAGATCCGATGCGGCGGGCAGCAGCAGCACGTCGTCGAACGTGAGGCCGAGCATGGCGATCTTGTTCGGGTCGTCGCCACCCGTAGGGGGGCGGACCGCGAGCCGTTCGCCCGGTACGGGATTACTCATTCGGATCGACCCCTCCTGGACGTCGAAAGCGAGAGACGCCGGACGGACCGGCGTCGCACACAACTGATGGGATGGACGGTGGCGGCGAGGTCAGCGTGTCGAGAACTGTCCGGCGCCTGACACCCATGGTATCTGTCCCGCAAACTCGTCGATGAACTGCCCAATGGCGCCGCCGAAGCGAGTCCGTCGACGGACCGCACAGCCGGAGGTACGCCGCGATGGCGAAACTGGCACCCTACATAGCTGGCGAAGACCACCCTGTTCTGCGTACCGTGGGTGTGTGCGCGACCATCTACCACCTGGCTTGCCGCCGGATCCGTTCGCCGGAGACCCCTCCGACCCGTCCGCCGCGCTCGACGCCATCGAGCCCGGCGAACCGCTGGATCCCCACGAGCGCCTTGCGGTCGAGGAGGATCTCGCCGACCTCGCGGTCTACGAAGCGCTACTGGCCCACCGCGGAATCCGCGGGCTGGTCGTCAGCTGCGAGGACTGCCGACAGGACCATTACCACGACTGGGACATGTTGCGCGCCAACCTGCTTCAGTTGCTGGTCGACGGCACGGTGCGGCCGCACGAGCCGGCCTACGATCCGACGCCCGAGGCGTACGTCACCTGGGATTACTGCCGGGGCTACGCGGACGCGTCGATGAACGAAGCCTTCCACGGCGACGGGTTCGACGGCTTCGACAGCTGACCTCGGTTCCCACACACCCTGAAACGACGAAAGCCGACCCGCCGGTCGGCAATCGTTCGACGCGCCAATATTCGCGTGGTTCATCGCGACACGCCGAATGTGCGCGCGATCTTTTCAGGGTGTCGTTCGACACCTCGCCCACAAGTAATGACTACCGGCGATCCGTCCGACAACCGAGGGGTCGCCGTTCGATGGTGAATTCGCTTACGTTCGAGCTCAGTTGCTCGGGGTGATGCCCCCGGGCACGCTGGGAACGATGACCGTACCCGGCCCGTCCTCCAAGATCGGCGACCGCGTCGCAGGCTGAGTCGGTTCGCCGACATCCACGCTCGGCACGACAACCGTCGTCGGCACCTGCGTGGTGGGCGGCGCCTGCGTCGGCGGCTCCTCGACGGGCGTCGTGTTGTTCGGCACGGTGGTCACCGGCGGCTGCTGCGTCGTCGGCCTGGTGGGCTGTGTCGGCGGCAGGCTCGGCTCCACGGCCACGGTGGTCGGCGGAGTCGTCGCCGTGACCGGCGGCACCATCTGGTTGGTGATGGTGGTCTGCTGCTGCGCGGGCTGCGTCGTCGTGGGAGTGGAATCAGTGGTGCCGCTCGGCCGTGGCTGAGTCGACGTGACCGCCTCCTCGAGCGCGGCCGCCGCCTCCGGAGAGAGGCCGCGGAGCTGCGTGAGCAGCCGTTGCCACTCGGACTGCAGATCCTGCTTCTTGCCGGAATCGCTGACCTGGTCCACGTTCACCGACGCCCGCTCCAGCAGTGCCTTCGCCTGCGCCGGGTTGTTCTGGGCCAGTGCACGCTCGGCCTGGTCCAGCTCGTTGCCCGCGCGCTGCACCACGGTGGTCTGGGCCTGCTCGCTGAACACGACCTCCTTGACCCGCCAGAGCGGGTCGCCGGGTTCGGCGCTGTAGGAGAACGCCGTCACACCGCCGAAGACCAGTGCCAATGCGGCCGCGGCACCCGTGATCGGACCGACAAGCCGAAGACGGCCACGGTTGACTGCGCCGACTCGAACCTTGCGCGCGCCGATCTCCTGGTTGACCGCGGCTACGACCGCGTCCAGATCCGGATCTCCCGGTAGCGGCGGCGAAACGAGTTCCGCGCGCCAATCCGCGAGCAGCGCGGCGAGCTGAAACTCCTCCGCACTATCGGTCTGTACCGGTCCATCGCTGGCGATGGCGTCGATCAGAGCATCGTCGCGGCGTACCGCTGCGATGTCCACCGGTCCGGTGTCACCAGTCCCCCCGGCGTAGGGACCGCTGTTTCGCGATCCACGTCGCGCCTTCCAGTCACCCCGACCGCGCTCGCCATCCCTAGCCATACATTTCACCTGCCCTCGCCACTTGTGACTTCAGTTTCGCGAGTGCCCTGTGCTGGGCCACCCGTATCGCGCCCGCCGTACTGCCCACGGCGACCGCGGTTTCTTCCGCTGACAAACCCATGACCAATCGCAGGATCAGGATCTCTCGATGCTTCTCCGGAAGCGTCGCGAGCAGACGGTTCATCTGCCTGCTGGTTTCCGATTCGAGAGCGCGCTGCTCCGGTCCTTGGTCGGTGGATATGACATCTGGTACTTCGGCCATCGCCTCCGCCTTGTTACGGGCGGCGTTGCGGTGTGCGTCGGCGACCTTGTGCGAAGCGATTCCGTATACGAAGGCCATGAAGGGCCTGCCCTGGTCTTGATATCTGGGCAAGGCTGTCATCACGGCCAGACATACCTCCTGCGCAACGTCGTCCGCGGAGAGCTGTCCACGCTCCGCCGCGCCGATACGCGCGCGGCAGTACCGGACAACCAGCGGGCGGATCAGCTCTAGTACCTGAGCTAAAGCGGATCTGTCGCCCTGCGCTGCGGCAGCGACGGCGAGGTCCAACTCTTCGCCCGTGTGCGTCATCGTCAGAGATATTCCTGGCGTTACAAGTGGCACCGGCCCGATGACCTGTGCTTCCGCTGAAGCGGCGGAACGGATCTAACAATAGCGATAGGCAGCGCGGAACCGAGCAACATGGTCACTTGTCTCGACAACGCCGCGCCGACAGCTACGCGGCGCCCGGTGGCCGAAAACGCCCGCCACGACGGACTATTCCGGCGGCACACCGTTCGGCCTCGCGCGTGGCATCCGGATCCGAGAGCCCGGAACGCAGCATCGCGCACGCCCAGCGCAACGGAAGCAGATCGTGCTCGCGGCACTCGGCCGCGACCGTGTCGGCCAGCGCGCGAGAGTGTTCCAAGTCACCCGAAGCGGCCGTCGCGGCGGCCACGAGGAGACGGGACTTGACGCGGTGCCGCACCGAGGGCGCGGCCTCGGCGAGAGCCAGAGCTTCGCGCGTGTGCGGCAGCGCCGCGCCGGCCGCGCCGGACGCCAACGCCGTCTCGGCGCTGACCCAGTGCCAGCGGATCCAGGCCCGCCATCGCAGGCCGTCCGGATCGAGGGCGGCGCGGCTCCGGTCGAGCAGCCGCCGCGCCAGCGCGAGGCGGCCCGCCCCGAGCGCGTCGGCGGCCAAGCCGGTGAGCGCGTCGCAGACCGCGTCCGTTCGGTCCGGCGCGGAACCGATCGGCGGGGCGGGTTGGAGTGCGCCGCCGGGCAACGCCAGCGCGGCGGCTCTGCCGTCCGGGCCCGAAGCCGCGACATGCCAGCCGAGTTGGCGCAGTAGCGAGCCCGCGGTGCTCGCGGCGAGTGAGAGCAAGACCGGATCGGTCGTCCGCCGCCGCACCGCGGCCAGTTCCGCGCGTGCCGCGGCATAGCGCCCCTGCCCCCCGAGAATCACCGCCCGGTGCCACGAACTCAGGGCATCCGGGGCATCCGGCAACTCGGCAGCGGCGAGGCCGGGACGAGGCCCGAAGGCTCCCATAGCGAGGACTTCATATCGGACATCCACCGTCGGAACTGGCGCGAACACGGGCGAACTCTATACCGAGCGCAGCCGACGACGGCGCGTAGTAAAAGTGCGTCCGCGCCCCTGGCAACTTGTCAGCATTTCTGGTACGTGGCCCATGTTTCCATCAGGTAAATCTCGCGTCGGCATTGCGCGATCATCCGCGACGCAAATTCACGCGCGTTTCGCGCAATTAACCTCTACGCCCCGTTTCCGCCATCTGAGCGACCCTCGGCAACCACCCGTACGGTGGCCACCATCACGGCGGTTATCTGTCCCCCATGGGACCAGTAACCTGTGAGTTTTCCCAAAAAAGACAGACTACCTGCGGAAACAGTCACATGCCTCGGACAGCGGCGGGCCAGCCACGTACTGGCCAACCGAACAGTATCACCGGAACCCCCGTTAAAAGTAAACAACGGGTAGGTTAAATCTCGCCATTGCGGATTTGGAAAACCGGTGCGTCGAACTATTGACGTAATTTCGCGGCTGCCCCTAACGTAGCTCATCGCCACGGACGGCGCCGCGCGAAATTGCAGCGACCGGCCGGGCGACCGCGGGACCCGCCGATCGCATGCGTTCCGCAACTGTTGCAGACAAACTGCTCGACAACGCCGACGAGCTCGCATTACGAGGAGTTCACCATGCCCATGCCGACCCACCTCCCCGGACCGAACGCCGACGTCTGGGACTGGCAGATGCGAGGTTCCTGCCGAGGCGTGGACTCCGCCGTGTTCTTCCATCCCGACGGCGAACGCGGGCGCGCCCGCACCGCACGCGAGATGCGAGCCAAGGAGATCTGCCGCGCCTGCCCGGTGCTCATGCAGTGCCGCAGCCACGCACTGAAAGTCAGCGAGCCGTATGGCATCTGGGGCGGCATGTCGGAGACCGAGCGCGAGATGCACGCGCGGCGTAACCGCCGCCGCATGGCCGTCTGAGCAGCGACCAGCCGTCGCCCGACAGCCACAACGCGAATCCGCGACCCATCCGCATCGCGCGGCGCGCCGAATGCCTAGCAAATAACCGGCCACTGAAACACCAGATGCACGATCACCGGCCGGACCGCGTCGGCACACCGCCGTCGCAGTTCGGGACCGACGCTGACGCGCGGCATCAGGCGGTCACCACCGCTGCACCCGCGGTCGCGGCGAGGCAGAAGCCGCACGGCTGTCGGCCCGGTGGCGAGCGGTAGCTGTTGGCGTGTCACATCTGAATTCGCCCGGCGTTTGGGAGTTCACCGCAAAGTAGCTGAGCTACTTGCGGTTTGCTGGCACCCCACTGGAAGGAGGCGATAGCGGCACGCTACGGTAGTGACCGATGACACAGAATGGAGCGTTGTGACAACGCGGCCGCCAGCCGCAGAGGGCGACTCGTTCCGAAGAGAAGCCTTCCCACCGAGTGTGGATTCTGCGGTGTCGGCACGCGCAGCCGAAAGCATCGAACTAGCCGCTCTCCTGCACCGTTGCGGTCAGTCCGATCAGGAAGCTTTCGCCGAACTGTACGACCGGACGTGCGCGCGCGTGTTCGGTCTGGTGCTCCGGGTGCTGCACGATCCGGGGTACGCGGAGGAGACCACGCAAGAGGTGTATCTCCAGCTCTGGCGTACCGCAGCCAGCTTCGACCCCGCGAAGGGGTCGGCGGTGACGTGGTTGATGACGCTCGCCCATCGGCGCGCGGTCGACCGGGTCCGCGCCGAGCAGGCCCATACCCAACGGGAAGTCGCCTACGGGATAAGGGTTCTCGGCAACGAGTTCGACGAGGTGATCGAAGAGGTCGAGCGCAGGCTCGAACAGCAGGCGGTCCTCGAAGGACTCACCGGCCTCACGGAAACTCAGCGAGAAGCCATCTCGCTGGCCTACTACGGCGGCCGGACGTACGCGGAGGTGGCCACCTATCTCGGCGTAGGGTTACCGACCGTTAAGTCCCGGATTCGGGATGGATTGACACGACTGAAGAAAAGTTTGGGGGTGACGTGAGATGAACGAAGCCCAGATCGATCTCGCGCACACCGTCGCGCTCGGATCGATCGACGACGAAGACCATCACGCTGTTCAGGAATTGCTCGACGGCGAGGACCCGGTGCTACGCGCCGAGTTCCTCGCAGAGGTGCAACAGGCCAAAGACGCTTTGACCGCGCTCGCGGCGGTAACGGCCACCGCGCCGCCCGCCGCGCTCCGGGGTCGGTTGCTCGCGGCCATCGCCGCTGAGCAACCCCCGGTCGCCTCCTGAGCGACGATTCACCACTGCGGCTCGCGCGTCCCACCGCGCGGCCGATTCTCGCTTCGGCGACCTCGCGCGCCGCACCGCAGGCTCGAGGTTGCGGTGCTATCGAGCCCTAGCCGATCACTCTCGGCGCGCCGCCCGGTACGGGCGTTGCCGCGCCCCCCTCGTCCTCGTTCGCCAGTCCCGGTTTCTCCGGGCGGTCCAACGCGAATCGTCCACTCGACTCCGGTCTCGCTATCACGCGTCCCGTCGAGCCGCATTATCCCCGAACGCCGAAAAGGCCCCCGGACGCTCGCATCCGGGGGCCTTTCGCACGCTCGTCGCGTCAGTGCGCGTGACCGTGGTGACCGTGGTCGTGCGCCTCTTCGGCGGGCTTGTCGACCACGGCGCTCTCGGTGGTGAGCACCATGCGCGCGACCGACGCCGCGTTGACGACCGCGGAACGGGTCACCTTCACCGGGTCGACGACACCGTCGGTGAGCAGATCACCGTAGGTGAGGGTGGCGGCGTTGAAGCCTTCCTTGCCCTCGGCGACCTTGCTGACCACCACGGCGCCGTCCAGGCCCGCGTTGGTGGCGATCCAGTACAGCGGCGCCTGCAGCGCCTTGCGCACCACCTCGACGCCGACAGCCTCGTCACCGGACAGCGAGTCGCGCAGCTCGACGAGCTTGGCGCCCGCCTGAACCAGCGCGGTGCCGCCGCCGGGGACGATGCCCTCCTCGACCGCGGCCTTGGCCGCGCTCACCGCGTCCTCGACGCGGTACTTGCGCTCCTTGAGCGCGGTCTCGGTGGCCGCGCCGACCTTGATCACCGCGACGCCGCCCGCCAGCTTGGCAAGGCGCTCCTCGAGCTTCTCGCGGTCCCAGTCGGAGTCGGTGGCCTCGATCTCGCGGCGCAGCTGCGCGCTGCGGGCCGCGATGTCCTCCGCGGTGCCCGCGCCGTCGATGATCGTGGTGTCGTCCTTGGTGACGACCACGCGCCGAGCCTTGCCGAGCAGTTCCAGACCCGCCTCGCGCAGGTTGACGCCCAGGTCCGGGTTGATGACCGTGCCCGCGGTGACCACGGCGAGGTCGTCCAGGAACGCCTTGCGACGGTCACCGAAGAACGGCGCCTTCACCGCGACGGCCTTGAGGGTCTTGCGGATGGAGTTGACCACCAGGGTGGACAGCGCCTCGCCCTCGACGTCCTCGGCGATGATCAGCACGGCCTTGCCGCTCTCGGCGATCTTCTCCAACAGCGGAAGGAAGTCCGGCAGCGAGCTGATCTTCTCGCGGTGCAGCAGCACCAGCGCGTCCTCCAGGACGGCCTGCTGGGTGTCGGCGTCGGTGACGAAGTAGGGCGAGAGGTAGCCCTTGTCGAACTGCACGCCCTCGGTGACGACGAGCTCGGTCTCCAGCGTCGAGGACTCCTCGACGGTGACGACGCCGTCCTTACCGACGGTGGTGAGCGCCTTACCGACCATCTCGCCGAGCTGCTCGTCGCGCGAGGACACGGTGGCGACCTGCGCGATGGCCTTCTCGCCGGAGACCGGGGTCGCCGCGGCGAGCAGCGCCTCGGAGACCGCGTCGGCGGCCTTGGCGATGCCCGCGCCGACGGCGATCGGGTTGGCGCCGGCGGCGACGTTCTTCAGGCCGGCGCGCACGAGCGCCTGGGCCAGCACGGTCGCGGTGGTGGTGCCGTCGCCCGCCACGTCGTTGGTCTTGGTCGCGACGCTCTTGACCAGCTGCGCGCCCAGGTTCTCGAACGGATCCTCGAGGTCGATGTCGCGCGCGATGGTGACGCCGTCGTTGGTGACGGTCGGGCCACCGAAGGCCTTCGCGAGCACCACGTGGCGACCGCGCGGACCGAGGGTGACCTTCACCGCGTCGGCGAGCTTGTCGACGCCGCGTTCCAGAGCCCGGCGAGCCTTCTCGTCGAACTCGATCTGCTTTGCCATAAGTCCTTTTCCTTGGATGCCTGGGCGACGGGCTCGGTCCGGTGGGGCCGTGCTGTCGCCGCCCGGTGGGCTGAAACGACGTTGCCCCGGCCCCGCTGGGAGGGGTACCGGGGCAACGTCGTTACGACTCGATCCCGGGCGTGGCCGGGAAGCGCGATCCGATCCGGATCACGCCGAGCGCGGTCACTTGCTGACGACAGCCAGCACGTCGCGCGCGGACAGGATCAGGTACTCCTCGCCCTGGTACTTGATCTCGGTGCCGCCGTACTTGCTGTAGATGACGACGTCACCCTCCTGGACATCCAGCGGGATGCGCTTCTCGCCCTCGTCGTCCCAGCGGCCGGGGCCGACGGCGACGACGGTGCCTTCCTGCGGCTTCTCCTTCGCCGTGTCCGGGATGACCAGGCCGGAGGCCGTCGTCGTCTCGGCCTCGTTGGCCTGGACGAGGATCTTGTCCTCGAGCGGCTTGATGTTCACGCTCGCCACGTTGAGCCCTCCACTTTCAGGGGATTTACGGTCGTCCGGAACTGTTGTCCCGGACCATCGGTTCGGTCACGGTGCTGACCCTGCGCATAGCCCCGTCGTCGCGGGTGCCGGGACCCCTGCTCAGTAGTCACAACTGCTGACATCCGGCGAACGCGTAGGGTGGACGCTTGCCCGGCCGACCGTGTTCACCAGTGCCACTAGCACTCTATACACGAGAGTGCCAGCGCTCAAGGCCGGGCGGTGCCAATGCGCGTCGGCGTTTTCCGACACGCCCGGACGTTCGACTTTGCACTGACCAGGGTTCGCCACCCCACGGCCTCGGGACTTTCCATTGGTTCGCGAAATCTGTAACGTTCGGATAACGGATTGTGACAGTATTAGCGACGGTCGTTCCTCGGTCCGCCATGTTCATCACGAACCGGCGTCCGCGGGGGGCATCGAGCGTCACGAAAGAACCAGCACAGCGTCACAGGTAGTACTGCGTCACAGGTAGCACAGCTTCGCACGTAGCACAGCGTCACAGATTCCGTTGCGCCACAAAGCTTCACCAGAGGGCAAGTCCACACGTGATCCCAAGCCGGTTCCCGCGACCCACCCGGACGGCGGTCCGGCCGGATCCCGAGTCCGGATCGTTCGCCGACAAGGCGACGGTCCGGAAGTCCATTCGAGATGGTCGGCGACACGATGACCATCCGCTCGAAGGGAGGTGAACATGCGAACGTCCCTCGGCATCTCCGCCGGGAACGAGGTCGTGTGCTCGGCGCTGGTCGCCACGGCGTCGAACGGCGCCCAAAGTTTCGACTACCGAGTCGTTTCCGCCGACGCGGCCCATTCCGACATCGGCGATCTCGTCGCGTCCTCGATCGACCTGATGACCACCCAGCTGCCGACTCAGCAAGCGCCGCACGACATCGCGTGGCCCACGCAGCCGGTCGGCGTCCGCTTCGCGGGCACCGGCGCGACGGGTATGGAAGCGGCGGCGGGCAAGCCGCCGACCAGCGTCGCCGTCGCCTACCGCAGCAAGGAGCAGGCGCAGGTGATCCGTTCGGCCACCGGCAAACAGCGCGAGCTGAAGCTGGTGCCGGAGGGCACCGCCGCGCTCACCTTCCTGCGCCACACCGGCCTGCTGGACCGCTACGAGACGGTCGCCATCGTCGATCTCGGCGCGACGGGTCTGAGCGTCACCGTCGCCGAGCAGGCCGGCGGCAACGTCCTGAGCTCCGAACGCATTCACGCGATCAGCGGCAACGCGATCGACGACCTGATCTACCACCACCTGCTCGACGTGCACTACGCCCGGCGCGGCACCAGGCCGAACCGCGGCATGCTGACCAACCGGGGTCGTGCCGCGAAGGAACATCTCTCGGTGACGCCCGCGGTCACCATCGACCACGTCGCGGGCCGCCCGCTCAAGCTGACCAGGGCCGATTTCGAGGAACTCATCGGCGATCTGCTGCGCGACATCGCCCTGTTCACCGCGGCGGTGTTCGCGCGAGCGCCGAAGTCACCGCAGGCGGTGGCGGTCATCGGCGGCGGCGCGAACATCCCCGCGGTCCTGCAGACACTCGAACGCGAGCTGGACGTGCCGGTGCTCACCGTCGACGATCCGGAGGCGGTGATCGCCAAGGGCGCGGCGCTGGTGGCCGATGCCGCACAGCCGTCCGGCTTCCCGGTTGCCGCGCTCGGCGGCGACGCGCCGGCGGGCACCTTCACCAAGGTCATCGGCACGCTCGCCGGAGCCATCGTGGTGGTCGGCCTCGTAATCGGCTACGGCTTCAAGACCTTCGCGCCGACGTCGGACGAGGAGGTCTCCCCCGCGGGCACGACGAGCAGTGCCCTGGTGCCCACCGCGCCCGTCACGGTCGCGCCGCAGACCGGCGCGGGGACCGACACCTCCGGCGCCCGCGAGCCGGTCAGCCGGACCACCGGCGCGACGCCGCCGGTCACCGAGGACGCCGGTCTGTCGTCGACCCGCACCGGTGCCGTGTCCACGCCGTCGCCGACACCCACACCGACGGCGGCGCCGATCCCGTCGGTCCAGCCGACGCTGCGTCCGGACCCGAACCTGCCGCCCATCCCGTTCCCGGAACTGCTGGGCCCGCTACTGAATCCGCCCGGCGGTTCCTCGGTGCCCACGCAGCAGAACCGCGAGGAATACGGGCCGTCGACCAGCCCACCGCCGCCCACGGGCGACCCGTCGCAGACGCCCGCGCAGACGCAGATCCCATTCCCCTCGCCGCCGGCGAGCGCCCCGCCCCAGGCGCCCGCACAGACCCGCATCCCGTACCCGATGCCCCGCTCCAATTCGGGCTCCGCCCGGCAGGGCACGGTGACCGCACTACCGCTGCTGGAACTCGAGTTCGCTCCGCGCAACTGAGACGGGGTAGGACAGCCGCCAGCGGAAGGCGATCGGCCTCAGGCGATCTGGCTGACCGAGACCGGCAGGCCCGGGTCGGTGGCGACCGTGAGCGACGAGGGTTTCGCTCCGCCCGCGATGACGTGCGCGCCGAGGGCGGCGATCATCACGCCGTTGTCGGTGCACAACCGCGGTTTCGGCACCCGCAGCGTCAAACCAGCCGCCGCGCAGCGCTCTTCGGCCAGCGAGCGGATTCGCGAGTTGGCGGTGGCCCCGCCGCCGAGCACCAGGGTGCCGACACCGACGTCCTCGGCCGCGCGGATGGCCTTCATGGTCAGCACGTCGGCGACCGCCTCCTGGAAGGACGCGGCGATATCCGGAATCGGCAGGTCCTCGGTCGCGACGCCGGCGCGCTGCGCGGACTCCACGTGGCGGGCGACGGCGGTCTTCAGACCGGAGAAGGAGAAGTCGTAGCGCGGGTCGCGCGGCCCGGTCATGCCGCGCGGGAACGCGATCGCCTTCGGATCGCCGCTGGCCGCGGCCGCGTCCAGCGCGGGTCCGCCGGGGAAGCCGAGACCGAGCAGCCTGGCCACCTTGTCGAAGGCCTCCCCCGCCGCGTCGTCGACCGTGCTGCCGAGTTCGACGATCGGCTCGGCCAGATCGGTGACGTGCAGCAGGTGGGTATGTCCGCCGGACACCAGCAGCGCGACGCACGGCGGCATCGGCCCGTGCTCCAGCGTGTCCACCGCGACGTGGCCGCCGAGGTGATTCAGCGCGTAGAACGGCACATCCCACGCCGCCGCATACGCTTTCGCGGCCGCGACGCCCACCAGCAGGGCACCCGCCAGGCCGGGGCCGATGGTGACCGCGATCGCGTCGGGCTTGGCGATGCCCGCCGCGGAAAGCGCCCGGCGCATGGCGGGCACGATCGCCTCCAGGTGCGCGCGCGAGGCGATCTCCGGTACCACGCCGCCGAAGCGCGCGTGCTGGTCGACGCTGGAGGCGACCTCGTCGGCGAGCAGCTCGCAGCTGCCGTCGGGAGCGCGGCGGACGATGCCGACTCCCGTTTCGTCGCAGGAGGACTCGATGCCCATGACGATCACGACAACACCTCGTCGGGAAGCGGGAGCGCGGTCAGTTCCGGCCTGCGCATGGTGTAGGCGTCGGCGCCGCTGGGGTGGTAGTAGTTCTTGCGCAGACCGATGATGTGAAAGCCGTGCTTGGCGTAGAGCGCGATGGCGGGCGCGTTGTCGGTGCGTACCTCGAGGAAGACCGGTCCGCCGCGCTTGCCCGCCTCCGCGAGCAGCGCCTCCAGCAGCAGCGTGCCGATGCCGGCCCGGTGATAGCTCGGGTCGACGCCGATGGTGTGCACCTCGGCCTCGGGGTGTTCGGCATCACCGAGCAGCGCCACGCCCGCGTAGCCCACCATCCGGCCGTCCTCGGCGCGGGCGGTGATGTAGCGGTTGTGCGACCCGGCCAGTTCCGAGCGGAAGGCGACCGCATGCCACGGATCGTCCTCCGGGAACAGCAGCTGCTCGAGCTCGACACAGCGCTCGATGTCGGCCGCGTTCATCGGCTCGATGTGGAAGGCGTGGGCGCGTACTTCGTCGTCCACCATCACGCTCCCGTCCGATCGAGGGTGCGATACGCGTTCTCGACCGCGTCCGGCCTGCGCAGGTAGAGCGGCACCAGCGGTTCCGGCACGGCGCGCGCGAGCAGCTCGGCGGCGGCGACGCGCACCAAGCCCGCGGGCGAGGGCGTCTCGACCGGAAGCACCGGCAGGTCGAACAGATCGACGTGCGAGGCGGAGCCCGCGATCACCGTGGCCGAGCCGTGGTCGAGCGCGGCGGGCTTGACCACATCCGGCCCCGCGACCCGGATGCCGGCGCGGTAGCGCGCCCAGTACACCTCGCGCCTGCGCGCGTCGGTCACCACGAGCAGCTCGCCGTCGGCGGCGAACTCGCCCTGGGCGAACGCGTCCGAGGCGATCGCGTCCAGACTGCACACGCCGTACACCGGGATGCCGAGCGCGTCACCGAAGGCGGCCGCGGTCGCCATGCCGACCCGCAAGCCGGTGAACGGACCGGGTCCGACGCCGGCGACGACCGCGGCGATATCTGTCCTGGAACGGCCTGCCTCGGAGAGGCATTCGAGGATCTGCGGGGTCAGCACCTCGGCGTGGGCGCGGGCATCGACCCGGACCCGCGAGGCGATGGTGCGCAGCTCGGTCGCGGTGACCGCATCGGGCGCGGCCTGCTCCAGTTCCACCAATCCCGCTGTAACGGCGGGTGTCGCGGTGTCGACAGCTAGTACAAGCATGATTGGCCCAACGATACCGGGTGGTACCTCGCCGCGGCGCGGAGCTACCGAGTAGCTAGTTCCGCAGGCCGATCCGGTGGCAGCCCCACTGTGACCTGCGTCTACTCGACCCACTCCCAGACCGCGGTTCGCACATCGGATTCCGGTTCTCTGGTCAGCAGGACGCGCAGATGCCGCTCGGCGAGGTGCTCGACGACCCCGAGGCCCCACTCCACCACGACCACCGCCTCGTGCAGATCGGTGTCGAGGTCGAGCGCGTCGAGTTCGTCCAGATCGCCGCCGAGCCGGTAGGCGTCGACGTGCACCATCGGCACCGGCGCCGCACCTTCGCGCCGACCCGCCCGGTGCTGCCTGGCGATGATGAAGGTGGGCGAGCTCACTCGGCCCTGCACGCCGAGGCCCTCGGCGATGCCGCGTGTCAAGGCGGTCTTGCCCGCGCCGAGCGGACCGTCGAGCACCACGAGATCACCCGCGCCGAGTCCGGCGGCCAGTTCGCGGCCGAGCGCCTCGGTGTCCTCCACGGTCGGCAGCGTTCGCCGTTGCTGCGTCACCGCCGACCTCCTTCTCACCCTGCCGTTGATCGGGTCGAGCGTACCGGCGCGGTCGGGATCGGCCGCGAGCAGCTTCGCGATCGACGCTCACCCGCCGACGCTTCATCGCCCTCCTCGGCGAGCCAGGCTCGCGTCCGCCGATCGCCCCGCCGACGCCACGACGGCCTCCCCACACTGAAGAACCCGGCGCGGCAAGCTTCACCCAGCCGAAGCCTCGTCGCCCTCCTCGGCGCGGAAGAACCCGGCGCGCACCAGCAGCCGATGTAGCGCGTCGTTGACGGTGTCGGGGAATTGCAGGTGCGGCATGTGGGCGGCCTCGGCGAGGCGGATCAGTTCGCTGTTCGGCAGTTCGCGGGCGAGGGCGCGCGAGTTGCGGAACGGGATCACCAGGTCGTGCACGCCGCCGAGCACCAGCGCGGGAAGCCCGGCCAGCGTCGGCAGGGCGGCCGACTCGTCGTGCAGTTCAATCGCTTTCAGGAACTTGACGATCGTCTCCACCGGGGTGTCGTCGATCATCAGCGTGGTGAATCTGGACAGCGTCGGGCTGACCGGACCGTGGAACGAGCTCACGTGCAGGATCGGCGTGATCAGGTGCCGCACCGTCGAGCGACCGGCCTGCACCAGCGCGGGCGCGGTGTGCACGGCGAGCCGGAAGCCGTCGATCGCCGGATTGCGCAGCAGCTGGGTGATGCCCGCCGCGGTGACC
Organism: Nocardia sp. NPDC050713; assembly: GCF_040654315.1. NCBI lineage: Bacteria > Bacillati > Actinomycetota > Actinomycetes > Mycobacteriales > Nocardiaceae > Nocardia > Nocardia sp. NPDC050713. Next base: position 218,031 of record NZ_JBFAHS010000001.1, read on the forward strand.
TCGGCCGCCGCGGTGGAGAGCAGTGCGATCGCGACCACCCGTCGCGCGAACAGCTCACGGAACTGCGCCGCCGCCGCGAGCACGGCCATGCCGCCGAGCGAATGCCCGACGAGCGCGACCGGTCCGGTGGGCGCGGTCGCCTCGATGACCGCGCCGACGTCGCGACCTAGCTGCGCGACGGTGCAGCTCTCGGTGGTCGGCGTGCCGGAGCGTCCGTGCCCGCGCAGGTCGAAGAAGACGAGTCGAACCTCTGCGCCCCAGCGCTTTTCCAGATCACGCCGCTGGAAGTGGAAGGACTCCATGCTGTTGCAGAAGCCGTGCACGAAGACGACTGTCAGTGGCGCGTCGACCGGACCGCACTCGCGGGTGGCGAGCCGGACGCCGTCTTCGGTGACGACCGCACCCGCCCGGTCTTCGGCAATGAGCGCGAAGTTCTCGTCGCGGTATTCGTCGCGACGCGCGGGCCAGAGCACCCGTGCGCCCGCGCGGCGCAGCGCGTGCGCACCGGCGAGCGCGCCGACCATGCCGGCGGTCGCCATTCCGCCGCGCCAGATGTTCGTGTGATTGTTGTTGCCCCGCAGTGCTTTCGGTCGTCGCGCTCGCATCGAGAACCCCTCATCTGTCGGCGGAACGCACGCCGACGAGTCCAGCACACGGCATCAGCACGGGCAAGCTCCGATGTGCCGCCGCGCCACCCGTCCGCGCGGCGAGCAGACGATCTCGTAGTGGATCGTGCCGAGCACGTCGGCCCAGTCCTGGGCGACGGGCTGGTCCGGGTCTGCGCCGAACATGATCGCGGTGTCGCCCTCGGCCACGCCCGCGGCGTTGTCGCCCAGGTCGACGACGAACTGATCCATGCACACGCGCCCGACGTTGGGGCGCCGCGCGCCGCCGAGCCACACGTCGAAGCGGCCGCTCAGCGGACGGAATACGCCGTCGGCGTATCCGGCGGGGACGAGGGCGACGGTGGTGTCGCGCGGCGCGATCCACTGGTGCCCGTACGAGACGCCCTCGCCCGCCGCCACCCGTTTCACCAGAGCGACCCTGGCCTGGAACGTCATCGCGGGGCGCAGGCCGAAATCGCCCATCTCCGGGACCGGGCTCAGGCCGTACACCGCGATGCCGGGGCGCACCATGTCGAAGGCCAGGTCGGGGCGGGTGACCGCGGCGGCGGAGTTGGCCAGGTGCGTGACCTCGGGCGTCAGGCCGTGTCGCTCGGCGTCGGCGATGGCCTCGATGAACCGGTCGCGCTGCACGTCGAGGAACGGGTGGTCGGGCTCGTCGGCGTGCGCCAGGTGCGAGAAGATCGCGCGGAAGCGCACGACGCCTTCCGCGACCAGGTCCCGCAGTGCGGCGAGCACCTTCGGGTATTCGTCCGGGGCGATGCCGTTGCGGTTCAAGCCGGTGTCGACCTTGAGGGTGACCGTCGCGGTCTGGCCGATCCGCCGCGCCGCTGCCTCGACCGAACGCAGATGCGCGAGCGAGGAGACGCCGATTTCGATGTCGGCGGCGATCGCGGCGGCGTAGTCGGAGCCGGAGTTGTTGAGCCAGCAGAGAATCGGCGCGTCGATCCCGGCCGCGCGCAAGTCCAGCGCCTCCGGAATCGTGGTCGTCCCGAGCTCCCGAGCCCCCGCCGCCAACGCGGCCCGCGCGACCTCCACCGCGCCGTGGTTGTAGCCGTCGGCCTTCACCACCACCATCACCGCCGCGTCCCCGGCGTACTCCCGCAGAACCCGCACATTGTGGGCAATGGCATCGAGATCGACGACGGTCTCCACTTGCGCACTCACAACAGCCGATCCTGCCATTCCGGGTGTCGGCACTGTCAGGGAGTACCGATTCCGCAGGTCATCGCGGTTTGTCAAGGGGTGATCGGTGAGGACCGGGCGTGGGATCGGGGGGCGTTGAGGTGGGGTGGAAGTGGTTGTCGAAGTGAAACGATGGCGTCCAAGGCGCTGGGGTCGACCCTCGTCAACCCGGCTAACGCCGCCAGTCACTCCCCGGCAATCGGCGAGCGGTTCGGAGTTCCCGCGAGCTGGACGGATGAGCGGATGCATGGCCGACGGGCGCCGGGTTCGGCGGCCGTTCGATTCGGCGCGAGCTGGTCGATTCCCCGAAGCGGTGCTGGGCACGACGAGTGCCGTACCCCTTACCTCCCGCAGTCAGGTGGGTTGGCGCAGCTTTGAGCCCACTGTGGTTGCGTCCAAAGAGACGCAAGGAGGCAGGGCGAAATCGAGACGGAGTGAAATGGTGGTTGCCGCGGCGGTTTCAACCGCCATATGACAGGACTCTGCCTCGAACAACTTCAGTCACTCAACGAACGCAACGTGCGAATCGCCGCGCGAAGGTGGCCGAGGAGTGGAGTCGCCGAGGTCGGGGCGGCGGTGGGGTGGTTCTCGTGGGCGGCGAGGTTGGCGGCCAAAGCGTGGGCGCGGGCGGCGGCAGCGGCGGACCAGGCGGGGTCGCGGCCCGCGGCGAGCAGGGCGCCGATGACACCGGAGAGGACGTCGCCCGCGCCCGCCGTGGCGGCCCAGGATCCGCCCGCCTCGTTGACGAGCACCGGGCGGCCCGGGGCGGCAACCAGGGTTGCTCGACCCTTGAGCAGCACGGTGACCTGCCATTTCTCGGCGAGCTCGCGCACCGCGCCGACCCGGTTCGGACCCACTTCCTGCCCGGTCAGCCGAGCGAATTCCCCCGCGTGCGGCGTCAGCACCGTCGGCGCGGTCCGGGCGCGCACCAGGTCGGGGGCCGCGGCGAGCAAGGTCAGCCCGTCGGCGTCCACCACCGTGGGCAGGTCGGTGGCGAGGATCTGCTCGAGTCGTTCGCGCGCGTCCGCGTCCGTGCCCGCACCTGGACCGAACACCCAGGACTGCACCCGGCCGGTGTCGGAAACGCTCTGCGCCGCAATCACTTCCGGGAAATGTGTAAGCACTTGCGATGCACCGGTACCCGCGTATCGCACCATGCCCGAGGTGGCCGCTACCGCACCGCCCGTGCACAAGACGGCCGCACCGGGATAGGTCGCGCTGCCCGCGCAGATACCGGTGACGCCCTGGGTGTACTTGTCGTCGGTCGACTCCGGCACCGGCCACCGCGCACCGATCTCCGCCGGTTCGAGCGCGGCGAGTTCAGGGTCGGGAAGCTCTAAACCGATGGGCACCAATTCGATTCGTCCGCACCACGGCGCCGCCAGTGCGTGCACCGGCTTGTACGCACCGAACGCGACCGTCACCGCAGCACGCACCGCGGGCCCCGCCACCGCCCCGGTATCCGGATCGACGCCGCTCGGCAGATCCGCCGCCACGATGGGAACGCGCACCCCCGCGACGATTTCCGCGGCACGCGGCCGCAGCGGACCGCGCCCGGAGATACCGACGATGCCATCCACGACCAGATCGGGCACGCCGACTTCCTCGCGTACCCGCCCGCCCGACGCACGCAGCGCGGCAAGGCCTTTCGCGTGCGCGCGGGCCGGATCGAGCAGCACCGCCGTCACTTCCACGCCCCGTCGCCGCAATTTCGCACCCGCCCACAGGGCATCGCCGCCGTTGTCGCCGGAGCCGACCAGCAGCGTCACCGCCCGCCCCGCGATGCCCCCGGTCCGCGCGCGCAGCTCGCCCGCGACGATCGTCGCCAGGCCGTGCGCCGCACGCTGCATCGGGATCCCCTCGGGCACCCTGGTGAACAGTTCGGCCTCGGCCGCGCGCACTTCGTCGGCGGTGAAATAGCCGCGCAGAACGGACATCGGCGCCTCCACTGGTTGCTTCGGGCTGGCCACCCGCCCGGACACTACCTTCTCGCGCACCGAAATCCGCCGTGCCACAGTCCCGGCGGTTCTGCCCTGCCCGCCGGACAGGCGTTCCCGACCGCTCCGGCCTCCGGCTCTGCCACTAAGCTCGAACATCATGCCGATGGTTAGCCGCGCCAAGTCCGCTCCGATCGTCACCGCGTTCGCGGTGGCCGCGACGCTGTCGCTGGCCGGCTGCGGCTCCGACGAGTCCGCACCCGAGGGGAACGGCACCGCGCAGGCCACGTCGGCATCCGGGACACCGACCGGCGAGCGCAAGGCCGCCAGCGTCACCGTCGACGTGGACGACATGAAGTTCTCGCCCGAGAACGTCACGGTCGGCGTCGGCGACACCGTCAGGTGGAAGTTCTCCGACAAGGCGCCACACTCGGTGCAGGGCATCGGAGACAAGGCCATGGGCATCAACAGCCCGATCTTCGACAACGGCGAGTGGAGCTACACCTTCACCCAGCCCGGCACCTACCGCTACCTGTGCACCCTGCACCCGGAGATGCGCGGCACGGTCACCGTCCAGTAGGTCCGGTCACACCGGCCGGTACTCCCGCATCCGCGCACCGCGCGCGGACGTGTTCAACGCCTCGACGGCCGCGACGAGCGGCGCCAGTTCCGGTTCGGCCGCCGCCTGCCCGAGCGCGCTGGACAGCGCGGCGTCGTGGGTGGGTCGGGCCTGGCCGAGCAGCACTTTCGAGACCTACTCGACCGTCACCGATTTCGCCAGGTTCCGCGGCTTGTCGACGTCGTAACCGCGCTCCTGCGCCACCTCGGCGGCGAAGATCTGTAGCGGGACGGTCGAGAGCAGTGGCTGGAAAAGGGTTGGGGCCGACGGGATTTCGATGAGATCGTCGGCGAACGGGCGCACCGTGTCGTCGCCCTCCTCCGCGATCACGATCGTCCGCGCGCCGCGCGCCTGGATCTCGCGGATATTGCTGAGCAGCTTGGAGTGCAGCACCGCGCGGCCCTTCGGCGAGGGCATCACCACGATCACCGGCAGTCCGTCCTCGATCAACGCGATCGGGCCGTGCTTGAGCTCGCCCGCCGCGAAGCCCTCGGCGTGCATGTACGCGAGCTCCTTGAGCTTGAGCGCGCCCTCCAGCGCCACCGGGTATCCCACGTGGCGGCCGAGGAACAGCACGGTCGGCACGTGCGCCAGTTCCCTGGCGATCGCGCGCACCTGCGGCGCCGTCTCCAGCACCCGCTCGACCAGCTTCGGCATGGCCTCCAGCTCGCGGAACTCGCGCGCCACCTCGTCTGGGTACTTGGTGCCGCGGGCCTGCGCCAGCGCCAGACCCACCAGGTAGTTCGCGGCCACCTGCGCCAGGAACGCCTTGGTGGAGGCGACGCCGATCTCGGGCCCGGTGCGGGTGTAGAGCACCGCGTCGGACTCGCGCGGGATCTGCGCGCCGTTGGTGTTGCAGATCGCGAGCACGCGCGCCTTCTGCTCCTTGGCGTGCCGCACCGCCTCCAGTGTGTCGGCGGTCTCACCCGACTGCGAGATCGCCACGACCAACGTCGACCGGTCCAGGACCGGGTCGCGGTAGCGGAACTCGCTGGCCAGCTCCACCTCGACGGGCAGGCGCGTCCAATGCTCGATCGCGTACTTGGCCAGCAGACCCGCGTGATACGAGCTGCCGCACGCCACCACGAAGACCTTGTCGAACTCGCGCAGTTCCTGATCGGCGAGGCGCTGCTCGTCGAGCACGATCCGGCCGCCGGACTCGTCGGTGGTGAAGTGCCCGATCAAGGTGTCGGCGACCGCGGTCGGCTGCTCCTCGATTTCCTTGAGCATGAAGTAATCGTGGCCGCCTTTCTCGGCGGCCGCCAGATCCCAGTCGATGGTGAACGGGCGGGTGCGCACCCCGTCCTCGGCGCCGGAGAAGTCGGTGACCTTGTAGCTGTCCGAGGTGATCACCACGGCCTGGTCCTGACCGAGCTCTACCGCCTCGCGGGTGTGCTCGATGAACGCGGTGACGTCCGAGGCGATGAACATCTCGCCCTTGCCGACGCCGACGACCAGCGGGGTGCTACGGCGCGCCGCCACGATCACGTCCGGGTGGTCCGCGTGGGTGAAGACCAGCGTGAACGCGCCCTCTAGGCGGCGCAGCACGGCCAGCGCGCTGGCCGGGAAGTCACCGGCGGTCGGCCCGTCGGCGTAGGCGCGGGCCACCAGGTGCACCGCGACCTCGGTGTCGGTGTCGCTGAGCAGCTCGACGCCCGCGTTCTCCAGCTCGCGCCGCAACGGCGCGAAATTCTCGATGATGCCGTTGTGCACCACCGCGACCTTGCCGGAGATGTCGCGGTGCGGGTGCGCGTTGCGGTCGGTCGGCGCGCCGTGCGTCGCCCACCGGGTGTGTCCCATGCCGGTGGTACCAGCGAAGCCGGCGACCCCGGTTTCGGCGAGCTCGGCCTCCAGATTGGCCAGCCTGCCCGCTTTGCGCTCGACCGCGAGAGCGCCCGCTCCGTCCAGGATTGCGACGCCCGCGGAGTCGTACCCGCGATATTCCATGCGGCGCAATGCGTCAACGACGACGCCGAGCGCGTCCCGGTACCCGACGTAGCCAACGATTCCGCACATGGCTCACCAGAGTACTTATCGGATAACGTTCACGTCGTGTCGGCGTCTGTGAAATCGCTACTGAGCACCCTGACCAGCCGCGGCCCGCACCGGGTGCTGCGGGGGAACCTGGCCATCGCGGGCCAGCCGGGGGTGGTCTATACGCCCGAAAACGGGCTCGGCCTGCCCGCCGTCGCCTTCGGACACGGCTGGCTCACCGGCGTCGCCAACTACCGTGAACTGCTCCAACACCTCGCGTCCTGGGGTTACGTCGTCGCCGCCCCCGACACCGAGCGCGGGCCGATTCCGTCACATCTCGGCCTGGCGACCGACTTGCTCACCGCGCTCGACATCTGCACCGGCGTGCGCCTCGGCGACGGCGAGATCAGCGTGCACCCCGACAAGCTCGCCCTGGTCGGGCACGGCATGGGAGCGGGGGCCGCCGTCATCGCCGCCGCTCAACGCCGGGTCGCCGCGCTCGCCGCCCTCTACCCCGCGCCGACCGCCCCCTCCGCGGAGACCCTCGCCCCCGACCTCGACATCCCCGCGCTCATCGTGGCCGGTGCCACCGACGTCTCCTCCGTCAGCTCCAACGCCTTCCCCCTCACCGCGGCCTGGGGCGGCGAAGCGCTCCTGCGCACCGTCGACGGCGCCTCCCACAACGGCATCATCGAGGGCCGGCGCGCCCTCGCCGCCCTCGGCGCGGGCAAGCACGAAGCCAAGACATCGCGCACCACCCGCGCCCTCCTCGTCGGCTACCTCAACTACCACGTCCTCGGCGACAAGACCTACAAGCCCTTCGCCGACCCGGAAGCCGCCATCCCCCACACCCAACTCGTCGACCCGAACGCCCCGCAGGAAGAGGAACGGCCAAAACTCTCTGTCGGCACCCTCACCCAGCTGCTGCGCAAGTAGGCGCCTCACCCGCAGAGCGGCGCGTCCACCCACCAGTGGTCGAGGAGCTGCTGTAGCCCGTCCGATCGATACCGATCAAGTACCTGGACAGCCGCGGGTCGCCCGGGAAGTCGTGGGCATGTCGCTATCGGTTCAGATCAGCCAACTCTTGCGCCGGTAGTACTCCGACTCGGGGTCATCGTCCTCATCGATCGGCGTGACGACATTCTTCGATTTGCGCGCCGCGATGGACCGCGCGATCGCCTCCCGCTGCTCCCGCGCTTCGGCCGCGAGGCGTTCCTGCTCGGCACGGGCCTCGACTTCCTGCCGTTCCTTTTCTTCGGCTTCGGCCTGGGCCTTGGCGATCTCCTCGCCATGCTCTGCCCAGAACTCCCGCATCGCCGCCGCGGACTGCTCCGCGAGTTCGCGGCTCTTGTCGGCCGTCCTCTGGTTTATCTCGATCAAATCTTCGGAGATCGCTGCGGATATCCGACGGCACTCGTCGCCGATCCGCTCCATCTCCTCGGCGTAATTCACCATGACTGCACTCCTAGCCGATCCCGATCAGACTGCCTGCGCCGGAATCACAACGGTCCCGCCTCGGCCAACTGCGCACCGCTGTCGAACGGCTCTTCCGGTTCCGCGTCCTCTTCCACGACGGGCGCCGGAATAGGCTCCGGCTTGTACTCGCCGTCCTCTTCTCGCTTGGTGCCCGGCGGAACTGACGGCGTCGCACCGGGATTGCCGGTACCGCCCTCCGGATTCTGACCGCCGTCGGCGGGCTTGTCCTCGCCGGGAGGAGGAGCCTCTTCCTCGCCAGGCTTCTGCTCGGTACCCGTGATGACGGGATTGCCGTTCTCGTCGAACTTCATGCCATATTCGTGCGATGTGCCGTCGGGATCGGTGGCGACCAGCTTCAACTGTCCGTCGGGACCCATTTCGACGGTCAAATGCTTTCCAGCGAGGTCGAATTCGGCCTTCGCCTTGTCGTCCTTGTTCTCCTCGTCGGTCTTCGCGTCCTCTTCCGATTGCTTCGTGACCTCTTCCAACTGCTCCAATGCCGTGTCGACGCCGTCTTGAACGACGCCGCTCAGCGCGCTGAGGCCCGTGCTCAATCCCGTGGCGAGGGTGCTTGCCAGCGGAGAGAGCGTGCTCACCAAGCTCGCAAGACCCTCCAACGGATTGGATGTCGTGGTGTTCGAAGGTTTCGTCGTGTCATCGTCGGTCGTGTCGTCCGGCGTGGTGCCCGGGCTGGGACCTGGGCTCGGGCCGGGACTCGGGCCCGGGCTGGGACCTGGGCCGGGATCTCCCGGCGAGGGATTGTTCGTCTTGGGCGTCCCGGCGGGTCGGGGGTACGACTCCTCGGAGATCTTCTTCACCGCGTTGATGATCAGGTCGTACGCCTCGATGACCTTGAGATCCGTCTGATTACAGGCTTCGAGGAATTTCGTCGTTTTCGATGCGTAGTCCGGCTTGAAGACGTTGTCCAGCCAGTGTTGGCACCGTTCCTTGATCATTTCTGCGTAAGGAGTACCCCCTATTACCAAACCTTGGAGGAAAAAGCCGTTCGTGCCCGCGTTGATCCCATCTATGAAGCCCTCCCGCATATCCGGAAAGATCCGTTCGATCCTTCTGGCCGCAGTCTCGCCAGACAATCGGTTGGACAAGCCGATACCCTCGGCCCCAGAAATGATCGCGTCGATATCCTCCGGCGTTTTACCGCCGATCCTTATCTCCGTGCCGTTCTCCAGAATATGGAGCACTTGGTCCGACTTTATCTTGACGGCTAAGCGAAGACTCTGCGGCGCCTTTTCGAAAGCCTCGAGGATTTCCTGGGCGATTTTGGCATCCGCGTCGGCCAGCCTGAGCTGAGTAGCCATCATCGTCAGCGCCCTTGTTGCCGCGTCACCCTGCCATGCCTGCGAAATGCTCTGCGATGTCGTCGATTGCACAGTGTGTTGTTCTTGCATCGCCTTGACAACCTCTTTCAAGGCGTCGACCGTGTGCGTGAGCTTGTCCTCGTTCAGCCCATTCTGCTCATAGAACCGCTCGTGCAGCTCTTTATAGCTCTTCAGGTCGCCGGACAATCTACCGAAGGCACGCGTATAGCGAGGCTCGAAGTGTTCGAAGTACCACAACATCTTCGATCCGTGGTCCAGCAGCTGAGCGACAGTGCTGGACACGGGAGCATCGGAAGTCATTCCTCGATCCCCCAGGTCACTTGTTGTTCAGTTCGCTGGCACGCTGTTCGTCCACGGTGGAGTAATTCACCACCGCGGCGCCGATTACGTCCGCGGTGGCGCCGCTCGCGTTCGACCAGTCATCGATGCGTTGGCGCAACTCTTCCAGCCCGGCCTGAATGTCCTTGCCCTTACTCGTGTACTTCGTTCCGGCGTCTCCCGGCCCGAAGAGGTTGTCGCTGATCTTCTTGATCTGTTTCTTGACGACGTCGGTCGACGCCTGAAGCTCGTTGCTCAACCTGCCGAGCTCACCGGTCTTGACACCAAGTGTGCTGCTCGTGTTGGTCATCAGTACGGGGCCCCTCCGTAGTCGCTTCGTCCGATCCCCAGCTCGGAACCCTAGGTAGCCTAGGCACGCCGAGTATCGCCATACCTTCTTCGACGTGTTTGGCCCGCACTCGGTTCCATCGGATCCACGCGATTCGCCGCAGTCGTACCGAGAAACCTACTGGGCGGAGCGGCGCGGCTCAATCGGGACCGTTGTGCGTGGACGCAGGTTCCGATGATCCGCACGTGATGTGCGGATCATCGCAGCCTGCGGCCTGGTTCACCCCTGCATGGGGTCGGCGTTCGGGGGCCGTATGGGAGGTGAGTGTAGTCGGCGCGGCGGAGTCGTGTGGTGGCACGCGTTTTCGACCTTGTGATGAAACTCGTTCGGCCGAGTCGGGTGGCCGTCGTTGGCACGGAGTCCTGTGAGCCACACGGCGACTCACGAAAGAGTCTGTGGCGGGCGCCTTTTGATGGTGCGCCCGCCGGCGAACGGCGACTACTCCCCGATCTTCCCCTGGTCGGTGCGGACCCATTCGGAGGAGCCGTCGGGGTGGCGGTGGAACTCCCAGGCGGCGTAGTCGCCGTCTTTTTCGACGACCGTGACGTGGTCGGCGAAGCCGTCGTGGTCGTAGTCGGTCCAGACCTGCATGGCGTCGTCGCCCTGGGTGGTGATCGAGTCCAGGATGCCGTCGGCGTTGATGTCCTGGGTGGGCTGGTTCAGTTCGACAGCCCCGAGGCCGTCCAAGGGGGTGGACGCGTCGATGTCGGGTAGATCCATGCCCGGGAACTCGCCGGACGTGATCATGGCTCCTCCTCGGACGGGACTCGTGCGATGGTGCGGAACTCCGGCAGGCGCGCGGAATCACTCCATCCTGTCATCCACGAGTCCCTGGCGCAGCCCCCGACCCGGTCGCGGTGGTCACTTTTTCGGAATCACCAGCCACAGAACGAGGTACAGGATGAACTGCGGGCCGGGCAGCAGGCAGGACAGGACGAACAGCAGCCGGACGATGCCGGCGTTCCAGCCGAAGTACTGTGCGATGCCGCCCCAGACTCCGGCGATCCACTTGTCGTGGGAGGTGCGGGTGAGGCGGCGGGCGGGTGCGGTCATCGGATTTCCCTCTCTGGTGTCGATCGCTGTGCCATCCACTCTCCGCGTGCGGGCGCTCGCGCACATCGGTCCGTCGACCCATCGGGACCCTGATTTCTTCGCGCGACGACTCAGGGTGAAACCCCGAGCGCGGGCGCGGATCCGGTTCGCCCGGTCTCCGGCGGCGCCCTTTCGAGTGCGCCCGCGTGCGGCGGGCCGACGGGAAGACGGCAGACTTCTCCCTGTGAGCACCACTTTGCATGCGCGCGGACTCTCCGCCGGACACGGCGAACGCACCCTGTTCGACGATCTGGACCTGACGCTCGCTCCGGGTGACGTGATCGGCTTGGTCGGCGTCAACGGCGCGGGCAAGTCGACGTTGCTGCGCATGCTCGCCGACCGGGCGACGCCCACCGGCTCGATCACGCTCAGCCCGCCGGACGCGACGGTCGGCTACCTCGCGCAGGAGCCGGAGCGGATCCCCGGCGAAACGGTCTTGGAGTTCCTCGGCCGCCGCACGGGGGTCACGGCGGCGCAGCATGCGATGGACTCCGCCGCGGAACGGCTGGCCGAGGGCGGTGCGGACGACTACACGCCCGCGCTGGAACGCTGGCTCGCGCTCGGCGGGGCGGATCTCGATCAGCGGGCGGAGGAGGTCGCCGCCGAGCTCGGCCTCACCGAGAGCCTCGCAACGGGGTTGGACACGCCGATGACGGGTCTTTCCGGTGGTCAGGCGGCCCGTGCCGGTCTGGCATCGGTCCTGTTGTCCCGCTTCGACATTCTGCTGCTCGACGAGCCGACCAACGATCTGGACCTGGACGGACTCGCTCGGCTCGAGCAGTTCGTCACGGGCGTGCGGGTGCCGCTGATGGTGATCAGCCACGATCGAGAGTTCCTGGCGCGCACGGTGAACCGGATCGTCGAACTCGATCTGGCGCAGCAGCAGGTGGGCGTCTACGACGGCAGCTACGAGTCGTACCTCGCCGAACGGGCGATCGCGCGGCAGCACGCCAGGGACGCGTACGAGGAGTACGCCGATACCAAAGCGGGACTGGAGGCGCGGGCGCAGATGCAGCGCAACTGGCTCGAGCACGGCGTGCGCAACGCCCGCCGCAAGGCCCGCGACCCGAAGAAGCTGGATTCCGACAAGGCAGGCCGCAAGATGCGCGCCGAGTCGACCGAGAAGCAGGCGGCCAAAGCCCGCCAGACGCAGCGCCGCATCGAGCGGCTGGATGTCGTCGATGAGCCGCGCAAGGAGTGGGAGCTGCGAATGTCCATCGCCGCGGCGCCGCGCAGCGGGTCGGTGGTCGCCACGGTCTCCAACGCGACGGTCACCCGGGGCGATTTCACCCTCGGGCCGGTGACGACCCAGGTCGACTGGGCCGATCGGATCGTGCTGACCGGTGCGAACGGTTCCGGCAAGTCGACGCTGCTCGCGCTGCTGCTCGGCAAGATCCAGCCCGACTCCGGGACCGCGACGCTCGGCTCCGGTGTCGAGATCGGGGAGGTCGATCAGGCGCGCGGACTCTTCCGTGGGACCGCCTCCCTCGCGGACACTTTCGGCGCGCAGATGCCGGACTGGCCGGATGCCGAGGTGCGCACGCTGCTGGCGAAGTTCGGGCTGCGCGGGCCGCACGTGCTGCGTGCTTGTGACACGCTCTCGCCCGGCGAGCGCACGCGTGCCGCGCTGGCGCTTTTGCAGGCGCGCGGGGTGAATCTGCTGGTGCTGGACGAGCCGACGAACCACCTCGACCTGCCCGCGATCGAGCAGTTGGAGCAGGCCGTCGAATCCTTCACCGGCACAATGCTGCTGGTTACGCACGATCGACGGATGCTGGATTCGGTTCGTGCGACGCGGCGTTGGCATATGGACAACGGCAAACTCATCGAGGACTGACCGGCCTGTCCGCGCTGTGGGGAGTTGGATAGCCATTGCTCACCGCCCCCGCATCGCGCATCGGATGGGCTCGATGAAGTTCTCCGGTCGCAGGTACACGTCGGTCGCGGTCGCGTAGTAGACGGTCCAACCGTCCGCCGAGAGCCGGTTGTGCCGCAGGTCGTCGCGTGCTGCCGCGGCTTCGCCGGAATGCCGTGTGGCGCTGTCGTACTCCAAGCCGATGCGCCACTCGGGCCACCCGAGATCGAGTCGCCGTAGCCCATTCCTGGTAGACACCTGGACCTGCGGCTCGGGGCGCGGCAGTCCGGCGTCGATACAGCGCAGCCGTGTCCGCGACTCCATCGGCGACTCCGCGCGACCGTCCGCGATCTCGATCAGTTCCACTGCCTGCACGTAGCCGCGGCGGCCCCGGTGGCGTTCGCTCTCCGCGAGCAAGGCCGTACGGGAAAGTCCGAGGCGCAGTGCGGAGTCCAACGTCGCCAGTGTGTCGAGTCGGTCGGTGGTACGCGCGACGTCGACGGCGGTTCGGATCGCGTTCGTGGCCACGATGCCGTTGATCAGTTCCAAGTCCCCCGGCTCTGTCCGATCGCTGTGCACCACCAGGCGCGAGGTTCGGGATCGGTGGGCGCCGAGCACATGGGTTGCACTGCTCTCGGTCACCGCGAATCCATGCAGCTCCGCGGCTGTCTCGTACGCGGCGGCCAGCGACTGGGCTCCGATCGATAGTCGCGCGGCCTCTACTCGCAGTTGAGGGGTCGACGATGTCGCGGATTCGCGGTAGACGCCGTGGAACACGCGCACCCAGTCGCCGCGGTCGACGCGAGTGCGCATTTCGGCGCGGGTGTACTCGCACAAGGCCTGCCAGGCGGTGAAGGCGCCGAATTGCTTGTCTCGAACTTCCGTCAGTCCCGGTCGCATGGGACCACTTTGGGCTGACCGCGTGGGAGGCTGGATTTGGTGACCTGGGGAAATGGTTGGGCGGTGGACAACTCTGCGCCTGTGGACAACTCGCCGGTCAGTGCGTGCAGGGACTGCTACCGCGTCGAGGGTCGGTGGTATGACTCAGCTGTTCGTGGGGTCCGGGCTCGGGGTTGGTCGGGCATTCTCCCGACACCACGCGCCCAGCACCGCTCACGGTAAACCATGGCAGGCAGACCAATTCGAATCAGCGAACCCGAGATCACGTCACCCAACGCAACCACGAAACCTAGCCCGCGCCACAGTCTTACCCGCCCTGAGGAGACCAGCTTGCGGCTGTCACTGCCAAGCCCCAAGCACGTGACCAGCCTGCGAAGCTCTCGGTACACCAGCCAGCAGCCGCCACGCCACTACTGGAAGGCCGAGCGATGCAAGCCAACCAACCAGCCGAACCTAAACCGAAGCAACCCGCTTCGCCAGATCATCCGCAAGCTGCTTCGCCTGCACCAAGTCGGTCGCCTCCACCATCACCCGAACCAATTGCTCGGTACCGCTGGGACGCAACAGAACTCGCCCGGAATCCCCCAGCACACGCTCGGCTTCCGACACGGCATCGCGCACTTCCGGCGCGGCGGCGACCGCGGCCTTGTCGTTCACCGGCACGTTCACCAGCACCTGCGGCACCGTCTCGAGGACGCTGGCGAGGTCGGCGAGGGTGCGGCCGGTCTGGGCCATCCGCGCCATCAGGCGCAGGCCGGTGAGGATGCCGTCGCCGGTCGTGCCGAACTTCGGGAAGACCACGTGGCCGGACTGCTCGCCGCCGAGGCTGTAGCCGCCGCGGCGTAGTTCCTCCAGCACGTAGCGGTCGCCGACGGCGGTGGTACGCAAGGCGATTCCGGCCTCGCGCATGGCGATGTGCAGGCCCAGATTGCTCATGACGGTGGCGACCAGCGTGTCCTTCGCGAGCTCGCCCGCGTCCTTCATGGCCAGCGCGAGGATCGCGAGGATCGCGTCACCGTCGACGATGTTGCCGTCGGCGTCCACGGCGAGGCAGCGGTCGGCATCGCCATCGTGGGCGAGTCCGAGGTCGGCGCCGTGCTCGCGCACCGCGCGCTGCACCTGCTCGAGGTGGGTCGAACCGCAGCCGTCGTTGATGTTGAGGCCGTCGGGTTCGGCGTTGATGGCGATCACCGTCGCGCCCGCCTCGCGGTACGCGGCAGGACCGACCTCGGCCGCGGCGCCGTGCGCGCAGTCGACCACCACGGTGAGTCCGCTCAGGTCCTGCCCGGTGCCCTCGACCAGATGCTCGACGTACCGCTCGTGGGTGCCTTCGAGGCTGTACTGATCCGGGATGACCAGGCCGTGGTCGCGCGCGCCGGAGGCGTTCAGCACTCGACCGATGTCCGCTCCGGTCGGACGCTGCGTGGCGTCCTCGGCGAGCAGTGCCTCGATCCGGTCCTCGACGGCGTCGTCGAGCTTGTGACCGCCCGCGGCGAAGATCTTGATTCCATTGTCCGGCATGGGGTTGTGCGAGGCGGAGATCATCACGCCGAGGCACGCGTCGTAGAGGCCGGTGAGGTAGGCGACGGCGGGCGTCGGCAGCACACCCACCGAGAGCACGTTCACGCCAGCCGCGGTCAGTCCGGCGGTCACGGCGGCCTCCAGCATCTCGCCGGATGCCCTCGGGTCGCGGCCTACCACCGCGAGCGCGCGCTTCTTGCCGCGGCCGAGCACCTGCGCCGCCGCTCCGGAAACTCGCAGTGCCAGTTCCGGACTCAGCGATCCGTTGGCAAGCCCGCGGACACCGTCGGTGCCGAACAAACGTCCCATACCTCGCCCCTCATCGGTGGTTTCGCGACATGCGCGTTGGCCCGCAGGCGTCGGCCTGAGCAACCGCAGGGCCCGCGAACGCCGCGACTCAATACAGCGAGAGCAGGCGACCAGCGGTGCTGGAAGCCTGCTCTCGTACAGCTGCCGCGCCGACCATACCGCCCCCGGCACCCCCAGGGTGCCGGATGGCGGTGATCGACGAAGCCAAAATCAGCGCTTCGAGTACTGAGGCGCCTTACGCGCCTTCTTCAGACCGTACTTCTTGCGCTCGGTGGCACGCGGGTCACGGGTCAGGAAGCCGGCACGCTTGAGGGCGGGACGGTCCTCGGGGGTGACCTCGATCAGCGCGCGGGCGATGGCCAGACGCAGGGCGCCTGCCTGACCCGACGGGCCGCCGCCGACCAGGCGGGCGTGCACGTCGAAGGACTCGGTGCGCTCGACGGTCACCAGCGGCGACTTGACCAGCTGCTGGTGCACCTTGTTCGGGAAGTAGTCCTCGATGGTGCGGCCGTTGAGCACGAAGTTGCCGGAGCCGGGCAGCAGCCGGACGCGGACGACGGCTTCCTTGCGGCGGCCGACGGTCTGCACCGGGCGATCGATGACGACCGGGGCGTAGGCGGCGGGCTCGGCGTCGTAGCCGTAGTCCTCCTCCACGACCTCGACGGCGGCCTCTTCGGCGAAGTCCTCGTTGAATTCCTCGGGAGCGGTCACTGGGCCACCTGCTTGATCTCGAACGGAACGGGCTGCTGAGCGGCGTGCGGATGGGTCGGGCCCGCGTAGACCTTGAGCTTGCCCGCGATCGCGTTGCCCAGCTTGTTCTTCGGGATCATGCCCTTGACGGCCTTCTCCACGAGACGCTCCGGACGGGTCTCCAACACCTGACCGACAGTGCGCGACTTGAGGCCGCCCGGGTGCCCGGAGTGGTGGTGGATGAGCTTGTCGGTGCGCTTGTTGCCGGAGATGGCAATCTTGTCCGCGTTGATGATGATGACGAAATCGCCACCATCGAAGTTCGGCGCGTAGGTCGGCTTGTTCTTGCCACGCAGCAGATTCGCTGCCTGGACGGCAAGACGGCCGAGCACTACGTCAGTGGCGTCGATGACGTACCACTTACGGGTCACGTCACCCGCCTTGGGGCTGTACGTAGGCACAGTGCTTCCCTGTCTGTAGTCGGTGTTGCCAGCCAAAAGCGTGCGGTCGAGGTGACCCCGGCGGCCGGTTGAGACCCGGGCCTCGGTGCGCGAACCGGTGATCCACGAGGAATCTCCCGATCGCCCACACGCCAACGCAGAACGATACCAGGAAGGTATCGAGGTCCCCGAATCCGGTCAGATCTCGACCGGGGCCCCCGGGTCGATCGCGCCCGGCGGGCCGGGCACCACGTACCGCAGCGTGTCCATGCTCGGCGGCGCGCATTCCGAATCCACCGCGGCGGGCTCCCGGACAGAGGCGATTCCCTGCTTGCGCTCGCCCGGCGCGACGTGCGGCGTCAGACCGCAGGCCACGGGTACGACCTCGTCGACCACCGAACGGACCGGCTCGGCGGCGCCGGTGAGCTCGATCCGGTCACCCTCGGCGGGCATGGCGACCACGGCCAGCGCTACCGCGCCGGCGATGGCGTGCGCGCCGAACAGGTTGCCTTTCATCTTGCCCCAGATCTTGCCCTTGCGGCCCTTGCCGTCCTCGTCGTCGTCCTCGAGCTCGGACGAGGGCGCCTGCCAGGAACCCTGCTGGTTCGGCGGCGGATAAGGCGACCGCGGACCGGGCGGCAGCGAGTCGGGAGCCCGGTGACCAAGGGCGGCGTTCCGCTGATCGTCGCCGTGCTGGCCTGGCGGCCTGGTGAACCGGCTGCCCAACTCCGCGAGGTTCGGCGGAAGACCACGCGCCAGATCCTCGCGGGTTACGCGCGTGGTCGGCTCCTCGCTGGGCGCGGGTTCGGCGTTCGGCGGCACCGTCGGGTAACCGGGGCCGTAGGTGACCACGGGCGATCCCGACGGAGCCTGCGGACCGAGATCGGGCCGCTGAACCGTTTCCGGTGGACGTTGCGCCGATTCGACCGGCCGCTGAGCCGGTTGCACAGGTGGTTCGACAGGCCGCTGACCCGCATCGGCCTGCCACTGCCCAGGATGCTGTGCATGCGGCGGATACTCGCTCCGCGGCTCCGCATGCCGACCGCCCTGCTCCGGCTCCTCCTCCGCACTGTCCGTGACCAGCAGGTGAGTGGCACCCAGGACCAACGCGTGCATCGGATGATCGGCGACATGCAACCGGTGACCCAGGTGATTCTGGAATGCGAACCGCAACGCCTCGTTGAAGCAGACATTGCCGCTCAGCAGCACCGTCGACGTGTCCGCGCCGATGGATCGGGCCGCGGCCATGACCTCGATCACCACATTGTCGGCCGAGCGCGCGTCGCGCATGGCGTCGCTGGTGACCGGCACGTCGACCGATTCGGTGGGCTGCTCGTCGTCACCGTGCACCGCGACGACCAGCATCGTGCGGCCGTCGGAGTAGACGCCGGTCGCGCCGACACCACGCGGGTTGCGCTTGTCGGGCGCGCGCACCAAACCGAGGGCGCGCACGTACCCCGAGAGCGCGACGCTCTCCGGCAGCGGTTCGACCACCACGTCGAGCGTCTCGACGAGCTCGGCGTAGACCTCGACCTTCTCGTCCGGCCAGCCGTCCGGAAAGGGCAGCGCCACCACGTCCGGCTTGCCGCGCAGGTACTTGCCGATGGCGGCGAGCGGGTTGTACATCCTGGCGCGGAAGACCATCTCCGCGGGCCAAGTCGCCCCGGCCACCACGATCTGCGGGTGACCGAGGATGTCGCGCACGTCGGCGATGGCCATCCCGAGGTCGGGACGCTGCCGGTCGACACCGGCGGTGTGCAACCGACCGGACGAATCGGCCAGCAGATACGCCGGCGGCGTGTACGTACCCTCCACCTGCACCGGCCGGATCGGAGTTCGCCCGCCGCCCGCTGCCACGGACACCACATCCCAACCGAGATGCACTGCCCCTACTCGCACCGTCACAGTCATAAGTGTGCCTGCTGCGCGAGCGAGATGCGCGCGATCCCAGCCGACCCCAGGTCGTGGCGGTTCGAGTAGGTGATCACGTCGCGGACTTCTTCAGTCGTAGCCGCTGCCAGGTGATGACCGCGAGAACACCGGTGATGACCAGCAACAGCGTCACGTCGAGGAACCAAATGCCTGCCGAATGCTTCCACAGGTTGTCTTGCTGGGCGTTGGCGAAGATCTCGAGGATGTCGACGGTCGACGCGCCCGCGGCGTAACCCCAACGCGAGGGGAACAACCATGAAACCTGCTCCAGCACCACACGGTCGGTGACCGGGATGAGTCCACCCGCCATCACGAGCTGCACCATGATCATCACGACCAGCATCGGCATGACCTGCTCGTTCGACTTCGCCAAGCTGGAGATCAGCAATCCGAAGACCACACAGCAGACCGCGGTCAGCGCGATATCGATGTACAGCTCGACGCTGCCCGAGGAGAACACCGAACCCTGGCCCGGCGGGTTCTTGCCCGCCAAGGTGATGCCGACGAGCACCGCCGCCTGCAAGAACGCGGTGACGCTGAACACCGCGATCTTCGCCATCAAATACGCCGAGGGCAGCAGGCCGACCGCCCGCTCGCGGTAGAAGATCGTCCGCTCGCCCACCAGATCACGGACGGTCAACGTGGCGCCCATGAAGCAGGCGCCGAGGATGAGCACGACAAGCAGCTGCTGGGTCTCGCCGCCGCCGACGCGCACGATCTCACCGGTGGGCAGGGTTGTCAGCCCGCCGGGCGCGAAACCGTTCTTGCCCGGCACCACGAGTGAAAGCACGCCGAGGATGACCGGCAGCAGCAGCAGGAAGATCAGGTAACCGCGATCCGCGAAGATCAACCGAATCTGCCTGCGCACCAACGTCGAGAACTGCTTGAACCCACTCGACTGCGGCGGGCTGCCCGCGGGTCCGTAGCGCGGCGGCGGTGGCGGCGGCGGAGCGAACGCCTGTCTGGATCGGTAGGCGGCGAAGGCCTGGTCCGGATTGGCCGCCACATTGGCGAAGATCTCCGCCCAGTCGCTGGTGCCCAAGGCCCCGCCCACCCCGGCCGGATGTCCGCAGAACGCGGTCTTGCCGCCCGGAGCCAGCAGCAGCACCTGATCGCACATGTCCAGGCAGGCCACCGAGTGGGTGACGACGATGACCACGCGCCCGGCGTCGGCCAGCTCGCGCAGCATCACCATGACCTGCCGGTCCAGCGCCGGGTCCAGACCCGAGGTCGGCTCGTCCAAGATCAGCAGCGACGGGCCGGTGAGCAGTTCGAGCGCCACCGAGGCGCGCTTGCGCTGACCGCCGGAGAGCCGGTCGACCCTGGTGTCGGCGTGCTCGGTGAGCGAAAGTTCCTTCAGCACACCGTCGATCACCTGCTGGCGGTCGGCCTTGGTGGTGTCGGGCGGCAGCCGCAGTTCGGCGGCGTAGCCGAGCGCCTGGCGCACCGTGAGCTGACGGTGCAGCACGTCGTCCTGCGGGACCATGCCGATACGGGAACGCAGCGCCTCGTACTCGGCGTGCAGGTTGCGTCCCTCGAAAGTCACCACGCCGCCGGACGGTTGGGTGGTGCCCGCGATCAACTTCGACAGAGTCGACTTGCCCGCGCCCGACGGACCGATGAGCGCGGTCAGCGTGCCGCGGCCCGCCTGCATGTTCACGTCGACGAGCAGCTGCTTGTTGCCCTCGACGGTGAATCCGACGCCGTGCACGTGCAAACCCTGTTCGGCGACCGGCTTCTGCCGATGCACCAGAGTGCCCTGCTGGACGACGAAGTCGACGTTGCCGATGGTGACGATGTCGCGCTCGCGCAGCACGGTGCGCTGCTGACGAGTGCCGTTGACGAAGGTGCCGTTCGCCGAGCCGAGATCCTCGATGGTGAGGCCCTCGCTGGCCGCGATCAGGCGAGCGTGCTTGCGGGAGGCCAGCGGATCGTTGACGACGATCTGGTTGTCGGTGGTGCGGCCGATCGCGAGACCGGCGGACGGAATCCGGTCGGCCCTGGCGATCGGCGAGGTCGACGCTCTGGCGCGCAGCGGCGGCAGCGCGGAGGTGTCGGCCTTGGTCGTCATGCTGAAGTTGGGCTGCTGCGGCGTCGGCTGCGAGGGCGGGTGATGCGCCCCGACTGGTTGATGCGAAGGCGTCGGTTGATGTGACGGGGCGGGCTGATGCGCTTGCTGCCCGACCGGCGGACGGTTCGGATGCTGATAGCTAGGCCGTTGCCGAACAGCCTGCTGCGGTTGCGAAGACGGCGGCGGCGTCTGTGCCCGCGCGTGCCGGACCGGCGCCGCGGCGGGCAGCAGATGCAGCAGCGGACCGCTGATCGCGTCACCGAGCCTGACCTGCGTCGGGCGGTCGATCGACACCGGCTGACTCAGCCGGCGCGCGTCGACGAAAACGCCATTGGTACTGCCGTTGTCGGTGAGAACCCAGCCGCTCCCCTGCCAGGTCAGCGTCGCGTGCACTCGCGACACCAGCGGGCTGTCGACGAACAGCGTCACCTCGGGCGCACGGCCCATGGTGATTTGCTGGTTCGAATCGAAGACCCGTTCAGTTCCATCATGGCGCACGGTGATGGTCTGCGCCCCCGGTAAAGACATGCAGCGGATACTATGCCATCAACCGGACATCGGCGGTGCCCCCGACGCGCCTATCGTCCCGATCCGGCGACCGATGAGAACGATATACCGGCCGACTAGGGGGAGCTTTGCCGAAACTCCAAGCGACCGCTGTCATTACGGCTGTGCTGTGCGCGATGGCCCTGCTCGCGGGCTGTACTCGCGAGGTGGACGGCCGTGCGGTCTCGGTCTACGACGACCCGTTCCGGGTCGCCGGACTCCCTACCACGAGCGGCCCGAGCGGACCACGTCCCGGCGTCCCCGACACCGACCTCACCGCGTCCGGCGGCGACGGCGGCGAGATCGACACCCTGGCGCTCAACGCCATCGATGACATCCAGACCTACTGGGGCGCCGAGTACGGCAAGGAGTTCGACGGCGAGTTCGCGCCCGTCGATCGGCTCATCTCCTGGAGCGCCAAGGCGCCGCGCAACAACGCGCCCGAGTTCTGCAAGGAGACGACCTACCGTCTGGTGAACGCCGCCTTCTGCCGACTGGACAACTCCATCGGCTGGGACCGCTCGGTGCTGTTGCCCACCATGGCGGAAACTTTCGGCAAGATGGCCGTTGTGATGGTGCTCGCGCACGAGTACGGGCACGCCGTGCAGTCGCAGGCCAAGATCGTCGACCCGAAGGATCCGGTGATCGTCAAGGAGCAGCAGGCCGATTGCTTCGCGGGCGCGTTCATCCGTCACGTGGCGGAGGGCAAGTCGAAGCACTTCACCATCAATACCTCCGACGGTCTCAACACGGTGCTCGCCGCGACCGTCGCGATCCGCGACTCCGACCCCGACGATCCGGAGAGCGTGCACGGCTCGGCCTTCGAGCGGGTCACCGCGGTGCAGATCGGATTCACCGACGGCCCGAAGGCGTGCAAGGGCATCGACATCGACGAGATCAACCAGCGCCGCGGCGGCCTGCCGCAGACGCTGGGCGGCAGCACCGGCGAATACCCGATCGACAAGGAAAGCCTGATCGAGCTCACCAAGGCGCTCGCCGCGATCCTGCCCATCGAGGACAGCCCGACCTACAACTACAACGGGGCGCGGATCGACTGCCGCGACGGCACCACCACCGCGCCCGTCTCCTACTGTCCCGCCGAGAATCTCATCGCCACCGACATACCCGAGCTGGCCAAACGCGGCACGGCCGATATCGATGAGGACGACCCGCTGCCGCTGAAAGTCACCGGCGACTACAACGGCTACGTCGTCTTCATCGCGCGCTATACCCTCGCGGTCCAGCAAAGTCACGGCCAATCGCTGGTCGGCGCCAAGACCGGGCTGCGCGCCGCGTGTCTGGCGGGCGTGGTCACCGGCAAGCTCGCCGACCCGAATCGCCAACGCACCCAGGGCGATATCTCCCTCGCCGCGGGTGACCTGGACGAGGCGGTGTCGGGCCTGCTCACCGACGGTCTCGCGGCCAGCGACGCGCAGGGCAAGACGGTGCCGAGCGGGTTCGCCAGGGTCGACGCCTTCCGCGCTGGTGTGCTCAACGGCGAGAACACCTGCATGTCGCGGTACTCGTAGTGCCGCGTCCAGAATGGTCGGCGCCAATCGACCGAAGGCCACCTTCACCCCGCCAGACCGACTGACCTTCGTTCACCCGACCTGGGTGCCCAGGGTGGACCGATCGAGGGTGACCTTGATCGCGGTGGGGACGGTGACCTTTGGCCGGATT
The DNA here is from genome assembly GCF_040654315.1 of Nocardia sp. NPDC050713. Taxonomy (NCBI): domain Bacteria; kingdom Bacillati; phylum Actinomycetota; class Actinomycetes; order Mycobacteriales; family Nocardiaceae; genus Nocardia; species Nocardia sp. NPDC050713. Next base: position 240,888 of record NZ_JBFAHS010000001.1, read on the forward strand.
GGGTGTCCAACATGGTGGACCGGCACTGGGCGTCAGCCTCCGAACGGCGGCGGCGCGGCCGGTTCGAAACGCAGCACGCGGTTGCCGATCATCACCTCGGTGCCGGGCACCAGGATCATCGGCTGGTTGGGATTGAGGCGGACCCAGTCGCGGTAACCGGGCAACCGGGTGCGGGTGCCGTTGGTCGAGCCGCGGTCCACCACGGTCACGTCCCAGTTGATCAGCCGAATCTCCGCGTGCGCGCGGGACATTCCGCCGGAGTTGTCCTCGACCTTCAGCGGGATGAGACCGCGCTGCGCGGCCTCGGAGTGTTCGGGGTCGCGGCCGAGCACCGCGTCGGCGGCCAGCATGTAGGTCATGCCGTCGTCGAGGATCAGCATGCCGAGCGGCGGACGGACCACCTCGATCAGCGCCTGGGTCTGGTCCACCGGCATGCCGCAAACGGTGCAGAACGCCGCGCGCGGATCGCTGGGATGGGCTCGCGCGCACTTGAATCCCATCACCTTCACGGTCAGCGCGGTCGCCTTCGCGGTGGCCTCGAGGCGGCGTTGCAGATCGGGATCGGGTTGCGGGGCCGGGTTGGTGCCGCCGACCTGGGTGTCGGCCTCGTGCGGGTCGGAAACCGAGTCCAGCATCGAGGTCGACGCCTGCGTCGCCGTGAGTTGCGGCTCCCGATGCGGTTCGGGCCGGGGTTGCTGACGCGGCTCCGGATCGATCCGTGCCGTCGGCAGCGGCGCGACGGGCGTGCGGTGCTGCGGCGCTCGGTGTTCGGCTGGCTCGGGTCGGGCGACCGCGCGCGAACGAGCGCCGTCCGACCAGACGACCGCTCCTCCGGCCTGCGCGATTCCCTCTACCAGCCAGCCGATTCCGCGCTCGTGCGGCATTTCCGGAATCCGGCCGTTGGCGTCATCGATGAACAACGCGACACCGCGCGCCGGAACAGGCGCGACCCGGTCGACGGTGAACGCCGCGTCGCTGCCCCGGTACCGCTCGTCCCTGCCGTCCCCGGCGAGCACCGCGGTCACCGCGCCGTGCAAAAAGATCGCGACCCCGCCGTTCTCCGCCGCGGAAAGGATGCCGAAATCGATCGGCACGCCCGGGCTGATCTGCTCGGCGTGCTTCATGAGCCAGCGCGTCGCTTGCCGCGCGACCAGCGCGCCCGGGCCGTCCGGCTGTTGTTCGATGGCCGCCCTGACCAGTTCCGCGAGCGATTCGAGCGCGATGACGGCGGGCGAGTCCTCGGTCGGTTTGTCCCGTCCCCGATGCGCGACCACCAGCACCGCGCCCGCGACCCGGGCGACGGCGTGGTTTCCCGCGACGACCTCGACCTGCCGATCCTTCACCGGTATCGGCCTCCACCGGTGCTCTGGTCCAAGGGCGTCGCCATGGCACCCAGCGTATTGCAATCGGTGTCTGATCGGTCGCTCTGCCCGGCGTTCGTCGGTTATCTTCAAGGGCACGTACGGGAGGAACGAGGGGCCTGTCATGGTTCGGACTTCGCGCATCGCGATCTTGGCGGCGTGTGTGGCGGTAGCCGGTGCGTTGACCGGTTGCAGCAGCGTGGCGGGCACCGCGCTACCCGGTGAACTCGACGTCCGGAACCTGGAGGTCGGCACCTATCCGGTGGACAAGCATGCGTACGACCAGGATTCGAACGGCGACGGCGCGCTGCTGGAGGGTATGCGCATGTCCGAAGCCGTGGTGCCGACCGTGCGGATCGATCCGTCGCTCGTCTTCGGCCGCGGCAGCACCGTGCTCACCGACACCGAGGCGGCCCTCGACTTCGTCGCCAACGTCTCCAAGCCGGTGCTGGACAACCGGAAGATGGTGACCGGCTTCGCCGCAAGCGGTTCCGACAAGGCCGATCCGCCCGGCCAGACCCGACCCGCCGCCGACGCCACCGCGATCACCAACGTCGTGTTCCGCTTTCCGGACGAGGCCAGCGCCAAGCTCGCCGCCCGCGAACTCGAGGACGCCGACATCGGCGTCTCCGATCAGAACCGCAGGCTCGGCTCCACCAAATATCCCGACGCCTACCTCCATTGGCGCCCAGGCGTTCCCAGCATCGGCGCCTTCCTCGCCCACCGCGAATTCGTCATCTCGCTGTACGTGCAGCGGCCCCGCGCCGACAGCACCGACCTGGTGAACTGGGCGGACAAGACGTTCGCCGCCCAGGTGCCCGCGCTGGACAAGTTCCAGCCGACCCCGATCGCCCAGCTCGACACCCTGAAGGTCGACCCGGACGGTCTACTCGCCCGCGTCGCCGTCGCCGACCGCGGCGGGCACTCCCCCGATCCGGTCTCCTTCGCCATCTACAGCGGCAACCACGGCATCCACTCCTCCGACGACCAGGCTGTCACCGAGCGCCTCATCCAGGACACCGGCGTCGACAAGATCGCCATCGTGGACGCCAGTTCGGTGACCCGCACCCGTGACGGCGACGCCGCCCAAAAACTCGTCACCGGCCTGATCGAGACCGCGGGCGATCAGTTCGACCCGGCCAACGCCCCCAACGACGTCCCCGGCGCGAAATGCCTGCAGCTCAACAGCAAAGGCGACCCGGAGCGGGAGTACAAGTACCGCTGCTACGTGCCGTACAAGCGCTACGTCGGCGTGGTGACCAGCGACAAGGAGCCCGACGTGCGTCAGAAGGTCGCTGCGCAGTACGCGTTGCTGGCCAACAGTTTGTGATCGCGGCTGCGGACCGCATCCGACGTGGACGACGCCACGCCGACTCGACATTTCCGTGTGAAACCGACTGCCGCCGCAGGTATTCGATCGAAGGGAGAACTGTGCCGCGCCCCGCGTCGGGATTCCGGACACTGCCTTGCGCGGCCGCGGCTCTCGTCGTCCTCGCCAGCATGACCTCCGGCTGCGGCGCGCAGACGGTCGAAGGGCGCGGCGTGCCAGGCATGACTCCGGTCGACGTGGCAAGCATCGCCGTCGGCCCGTTCCCTTCCGCGCCCGTCGACTACGAGCCGAAGTTGGAGACCAAGAGCGACGTCTTCGCGATCGAGTCGCGGCGGTTGTTCGGCTATCTGATCGCGCCCTACGAAGTCGACCGCGAGATGGCCGCACTCGACACCACGCGTATCGTCGCCGCTCCCGGTTCGGCGTTCAGCGATTCTCTCGGCGTGCTGCCCGCCCAGTTCGAGCCGATCGCCGAACGCCACCGGCTGATCGCGGGCGTCGTCACCGTCCGCTCGAATCAGCAGCTGCGGGCCATGCGCAACCTGTCGATCGCGCTGCTGCGGTTTCCCTCCGACGAAGCGGCCCGCACCGCCGCAACCGAATTCGACCGCACGCTCGGTGAACTCATACCGAATCGGCATGCCCTCGCGATTCCGGGTCACCCGGATGCCGTGGCGTCGACCGCGAACGACCAGAAGGGCTACCTGTTCGCCACACGCGGGCCGATGGTGGTCATGGCCATGACCACGGTCCCCCAGCCCGATCCGAATGCCCTTGTGACACAGCTGCGAACGATGCTCGATCTACAGCTCGAACGATTGACCCGGTTCGTTCCGACACCGGTCGATCAGATCCTCGACTTACCCGCCAACCCGGACGGCATCATGCGACTCGCGCTACCGCCGCTACCGGTGAGCGGCGACGACACCGCCCGGCGCGTCCAGCCCGCTGGAATCTACGACGTCGCTGGACAACTGCATTTCGAGCCGCGCGCCGCCGAGTTGCAGGCCGTACTGGCGAGTGCGGGCGTCGATGTCGTCGCGCGCAACGACGCGACCGTCTACCGCACGCGCGATCTCGACTCGGCGTTCCGCCTCCAGCGCGCCCTCACCGAGCCGCGCGAAGACGAGCAACCCGTCGACAGTCCGCCCGGCATCGCCGATGCCCAGTGCTTGCAGCGCGACATGGACACCTTCGACCAGTACTACGAATACGTCTGCGTCCTCGTCCACGGCCGCTACGTCGCTGTCGTCGGCGCCGACGGCCTGCCCGGCGGGCTGTTCGATCCGAGCCTGTATCAGCGTGCGGCCGCGCAGTATTCGATCCTGGCGCGGGGTGCGTGATCGTGGCACGTTCCCGCATCGCATTCGCCTGTCTCACCGTCCTGCTCGCCCTTTCCACAGGATGCGGGTCCGAGCCCGCCGCGAGCGTAGACACGGCCGCCTTGAATCCGGGCAACTATCCGTCGACGCCCAGGGACCTGTCCGCGCTGCGCACCGCCGACGACGGAGCCGTCCGAGAATCCATCCGACTCGGCGGCATCGTCCCGCTGCCCATGGACCTCGACAGTCGACTCGTCCACGGCCGCACCAACTTCGCTGGACATCACTACACCTCCCGCAACCCACCGTTCCGAGGCAGCGGGATCAGCTATCTGGAGAACTTCTCCGAGCAGGTGCCCGGACTTGTCGCCGGATGGCACACCGGCGGTTCCCGCCGCGAAAATCGCAACTTCGGACTCGACATCAGCATCGCGCTACTGCGCTTCACCACGCCCGAACAGGCAACGCACGCCATGCACGTGCTGGCGGACAAGGGAATCGAGAAGTACCCGCCCAAGCAGATACTCGAAATCCCCGGATACCCCACCGGCCGCACCTACCTCAGCGCCCACGATTCGGTGCAGTCCTGGACCGCTCGCGGCGACTATCTGCTGTGGGCCTTCGTCTCCGACGGTCTCGCCACCCCGCCCGACCCGGCGCCGCTGCTCGCGATCACCAAAAAACTCTTCGACCGCCAGTTCGAGCTGTTGGACGGCTTCACCCCGACCCCGGTCGAAAAGCTCGCCGACACAACCGTCGACGACCTGCTCGCCCGCACCCTCGCGGCGGAACGCCCCGGCACCCTCGAGGACGTGACCGGCGTATACACGGTGCCCGCCGCTCTACACCTGAAAAACCGCCCCGACCTCACCCGCCGCGCCTTCGAGGACGCGGGCGTCGACCTGATCGCCTACGCGGGCACCCGCGTCTACCGCACGAGCGACTCCGCCGCGGCGGCCCGTCTCACCGCAGCCCTCGCCGCACAGATTCCGCCTGATTACGACTCCGTCGACAGCCCACCCGGCCTACCCAACGCCCGCTGCTTCCGCGAAGACCCTGGCCCACCGCAGAGCGCCCGCATCATCCTGGAACACCGCTGCTACTTCTCCCACGACCGCTACGTCGCCGAAGTCACCGCGAACCAACCGCAAGACCTCGCGCAGCGGGCGAGTGCCCAATACCTGCTGCTGGCACACGGTTCGGCGAGTTGACGTAGGATCCGGCGGGAAGTAAGCGATCGACGGGGGCGGAAATGCTGCGTGTTGGTGATGGGTGGAGTCGTGCGAGCCTCGCCGACATCCGGGGAAGGGGGGAAGCATGAGATTTCGAGGTGGTGCGGTCGCCGCGCTGACGGCTGCGGCGGTCGTGTGCGTCAGCTGTTCGTCCACTGTCGAGGGCAGCCCGGGGCCGGGCATGAGCCCGGTGAACGTCGCCGATCTGAAGACCGGGCCCTATAAGCCGGAGCCCACCGAGTACGAGCCGGATATCTCGAGTGCCAACGACATTCGAACGATCGAGGCTCGCCGGATGCTCAACTACATCGTGCATTCCTACGAAGTCGACCCCGAGATCGATCTACTCGGCGACATCGAGTTCTTCTGGAACGCCGAGTGGCTCGTCCAGTCGAATACGTTCCCGGAGAAATACAAACCCGCCGCGTTGAACAACAATTTGGTCGCCGGGGCCTACGTCTCGCGTATCAACGGTGACTTGCGAAGCCGGAAGAAGCTCATCATCTCGGCTCTGCGGTTCCCGACCGAGGCGGCGAGCAAGAAGGCCGCCGTCGAGTTCGACCAGATCACGAACGCGGACCCGGGACGTCATCCGGTACCGATCGACGGCCACCCCGGTGCACTGACCTCGTCCGCCGACGACATCACCGGGATCTCGTTCATCGCCCACGGTCCCTACGTCATCATGGTCAACGCGGGTGTGCCGCAGCCGAACCAAAGCGCGCTCGCCGATGCCATACGCCGAACCATCAGTTTGCAGATCACGCGTATCGATCAGATGAAATCGATACCGTTGGACGACCTTCTCGATATCCCCACCGACCCGGACAGCATCATGCGCCGGGCCCTTCCTGAAGCGCCGGACTACAGCGACCCCTTCAGCGGAGACCTCGACTTCGGAGCCTACGAACCCTCGGGGGAACTGCACTTCGAACGCAACCCCGCGGACGTGCGAAAAGCATTCGACGAGAGCGGTGTCGACCTGGTCGGACGCCGCGGCGGGATCGTCTACCGAACTCGCGATTTGGAAGCTGCCTTCCGGCTGCAAACGGCTCTGCTCGAACCGGGCAGAGACGACGAAGAGCTTCCACCACCGCCGGGACTTCCCGACGCACGATGCCTGCGCCTCGATAGTTCGGATGCCGTCCGGCTGTACGACGCGCTGTGCGGGGTGGTCTACGGACGATACGTTGCCGTGGTGGTCACCCGGATTCCGGTCACCTCGAGGTCCGCGACGCCGCTGTACCAGCGGGCCGCCGCTCAGTACGCGATCCTTGCGAAGAGTGAGTGAGTGCGCCATGAGAATTCGCTCCATACTGTGCGTCCTGGCCATCGCGCTTGTTACCTCCGCAGGTTGCGGCAGCGATCAGGAACCATCGAACACGTCGAAATATGATGTTTCCAAGCTAGATTCAGGAAACTATCCATCGACTCCGCGCGACCCGGAAAAAGCACGGACCAACAAGAGCGGACGTTTGCTCGAAGCGGCGCGTATCGGCGCCGCGGTGCCGTTGGCCGCGGACATCGATGGCAAGTTCGCGTTCAAGACGACGATCTACCTCGACCGCCGCCTTACCCCCGATCTCATCCCGCCCGATATCAACGGCATCAACAAGCCCGGCGAATTCAACAGCCTGGCACCCGGATTCGTGGCCGGCTGGTACACGCGCGGACAGCGTCGCCAAGGGATCGCGCTCGGCCGCGCACTCGATATGCACACCCTGCGATTCGAAACCGCCGATCAGGCGCGAGCGGCTGCGGACCGGATCGCCGACAGACTGGACGAGACCGCGCCCGGCGACCGAGTGGCCATCCCGGGATTTTCGAGCGCCCGAGGCAAGTGGTCACTCGAAAAGCGCCGCTTGGAAGCCTTGTTGGCCGAGGACACTTTGTTGTTGATGGTGCGTGTCGAGGATCCGGTCAGTGAACCCGCGGACCCCGCGCCACTCGCGGAGCTGGCGCAGCGCGCGTTCACCAAAATGCTCGACGGGTTGAAGAACTACACGCCGACGCCGCTGGAACAGCTCGACTCTCTTCCCATCGACGTCGACGGGATGCTGCGGCGCACGCTTCCGCTGGAAGACAAGAGCCAGTTCACCGCGGATACCGATCCCTCGATGGTGCTCACGAGGCAGGCATGGCTGCACGCTGCCTACCAGCCCAACCTCATGAAGGCGGCTTACGCCGACGCGGGCGTCGATCTCGTCGGCGTCTCCGGGGGCATCCTCTATCGCACCCGCGATTTCGCGAGTAGTGAACGATTGGTAGCCGCTCTCAACGGACAAGATTCCAGCAAGTACAAGGCGATCGACAGTCCGCCGAACATGCCGGGCGTCCAATGCTTCGACCGCCGAAATCCGAAGGACTCCAGCAGCCGGTACCCGGCGCAATGCTATTTCGCCTTTGACCGGTATGTCGCCGACATCAGCGGCGACAATCCGCAGCACGTGTACCAGCGCGTCGCCGCGCAGTACAAGATTTTGGCCGACGGGGAGTAGGGCAAGATGCGTGCAGATAGAGAACTCCACGGCGCCATGGCTCCCCACGAGAATTATCCGAGCGAAGGTGGCGGCGTGCTATTCGTCGTGAGATCAACGATTCTCCGAGCCGCCGTGGCCGTGCTGACATGCGGTGCCCTTGCCGTCGGTGTCGGCGCCTGCGGCTCCCAGGTGTCCGGCACACCTACTCGCGTGCAGGCCGACCTGTCGAAGCTCGACGTCGGCAACTACCAGACCGAGCCCAAAGCAATCGGCAACGCCAAGAACGAGCGGCAGGCAAGAGCCCGGGAGGCTCAGCGACTGGCCGACTACGTCGCGCTGCCCTTCGAGGCCGATCCGGCTTATGTCACCGACGCCTGGTTCGTCCGGCCGCACATCGTACTCAACCGAAAAGCGCTGGGCTCGTTGGTCATCAACGACACGTTCGACGACGTCGCCAAAGATCTCGTCGCCGGCTGGGTCAATTCCTGGTCCACCGGCGGGGACCCCGAAGCACCGCGCCGCACGATGAACATCGCGGTGCTCATGTTTCCGGACGCGAAGACCGCACAAACGGTGGGTCCAGCGCTCGAACACGACGACTTCACGTACAACCCGGATAACGAGCCCGTCCAGATCACGAAACATCCCGGCACCACGGCACACTGGCGTCCCACTGTGTCCTCGATCGGTTCCTGGACCGTGCACGACCGGTACGTCGTCTTCATCAAGGTCGAGGACAACACTCAGGCGCCCGATCTTCCCTCGCTCGTCGGCCATGTCGAACGCATGCTGGATGTCCAGATCCCACTGCTGTCGCAGTTCAAGCCAACACCCGCCGCCGAACTGTCGCGAATTCCGCTGGACCCGGAAGGACTACTCGGCCGGACACTGCCGAGCGATCCCGAGAAGCCGCAACGCGCCGAACCCGACGGTATCTACACCGGGCGGGGCACGCTCACGCTCATCGACGGCGGCACGGGTTTCCTCGATCGGCTGAAGATCGCCGAGGTGGATCTCGCGTCCTTCGGCGACAGCGTGGTGTTCCGCAGTCGTACCCGTAAGGGCGCCGATGCGCTGTGGGCGGACTGGCAGCCCTCGACGCGCCTGGAAGCGGGCGAGGCGCTGGTCGCATCGCCCACCGGAGTGGGTGATCGAGTCGAGTGCTACTCGGATATTCCCGAGGGGGGATCGACCGTGATCGGCACCAATATCTGCGTGCTCCAAGTCGACCGGTACACGGTGCAGGCCCACGGCAAACAACTGCAGGACCTGCATCAGAAGATCTCCGCGCAATACGCCCTGCTGACGCACAACTGAACGCGTGCCGAGCTGAAAACCACGTCATCGGCCGGACCGGGGCGCCGCGCATCGTCGCTACAGCGCCACCGAGGGTCGTGACGGGTTCGAAGGCCAGCACCATGCTTGCTAGATTTCTGCGGAAGGCTCGTGATCCGGGCGTTCGGCATCGTGGAGGAGGAACGAATGGCGTTGCGGCCCGGCGCAGTCGTGGGTGGGTACCGGGTGATTCAGACTCTCGGCGCCGGCGGCATGGGTACCGTCTACCTGGCGCAGAATCCCATCCTGCCCCGCCGTGACGCGCTGAAGGTACTGAGCGCCGAGCTCTCCACCGACGACGAATTCCGCGCCCGATTCGAACGAGAAGCGAATCTCGCTGCCGGGCTGGACCATCCCAATATCGTCGCCGTCTACAACCGCGGTGAGGAGAGCGGCCAGCTCTGGATCGCCATGCAGTATGTCGATGGGACCGATGCGGCCGAGGAGGCGAAGAAGGGGCCCTCGGTCATGACACCGCAACGCGCCCTGCGCATCATCTCCGAAGTCGGCAAGGGTCTCGATTACGCGCATCGGCGCGGATTGCTGCACCGCGACATCAAGCCTGCCAATTTCCTGCTTTCCGCCGCCGACGAGGGCGATGAGGAGCGGGTCCTGCTGACCGACTTCGGCGTGGCCAAATCCGCTGAGGACGGCCAAGATCTGACCGCGACAGGCAATTTCATGGCCACTGTCGCCTATGCCTCGCCGGAGCAGCTCGTCGGCGACAGGCTGGATCACCGCTCCGACATCTACAGCCTCGGCTGCGCGTTCTATCGACTGCTCACCGGCCAGAACCCGTATCCGTCGACAATGCCCGCCGTGGTCATGATGGGACATCTCCACGAGGCTCCGCCGAAATTGAGCGCCGCCCGCCCCGGTCTCCCATCCGCGCTCGACGGTGTCATCGAGAAGGTGCTGGCCAAAGATCCAGCACACCGCTACGCGACCTGCCGCGAATTCGTCCAAGCCGCCGAGGCCGCCCTCTTCGGCGCCCCGCAGTTCCGAGCGCCCGGTCCCGCGCATGTCACAGACCCGCGCGCTTACACGGCGCCTCACCCGACGCACAGCACAGACCCGCGCGCCTACACCGCGCCACACCCAACGCACAGCACAGACCCGCGAGCGTACACCGCGCCCGCAACCGCGATGCCGTCGTACCCAACCGAACCGCGGCCTCCGATGGCGCCTTTCGGACCGGGACCGGACGCGACGGATCAAAGCACGGTGGCGACCGCGCGGAACGGTCACCAGCCCGGAAGATCCCGCCTTCGCAAGATCCTCGTGCCTGGAATCGTCGCCTTGGTGGCGGCTATCGCCGTCGCGGCGGGCACCTTCTTCCTCACCAGGCCGGACGCAGGCGCCAGCGGCGATCAGCTGGCCGCGGTTCGCCAGGACAATCCCCAATTCAGCGGCAAGTCCGTGATCGCGTTCAACTACGGGGACGCCACCCTTTCCGCCACGCTGAACCCCAGCTCGCAGGCGCAATTTTTGCAGGACATCGGCTTCCGTTACAGCGACAAGTACAAGGCGGTAGGAGACGAGAAGTCCCCGCGCCCGTTGTCGGTGTCGGGATACTCGACAGACATCGATTCCGACGTGGTCATCGTGCTGCGCACGGACAGCGAGGCGGGCAACGGCGGACTCCGCGGTTTGCCGAGTGCCATCATGAACAGCAGGGCGAAGATCGTCGTCGTGGACGATCTCACGACGGTCCAGGCCTTCCAGGTGTGGACGGACCAGTCCTCCTCGGTCCTCGTCGACAAGATGGTCCCGATCATCGCGAAGACCGTCAACGGCTAGTCGATCTTCGCTGGTCATCCGGCCGTGCCACACTTGCTCGGACACGCGATATTTCGGCGTTCCGGTACCCGAGCCTGCTAGCGCTATCAGAACCCATTGGGTAGGGTGATCCCAGCCAGCCCACTCGCCGGTTCAGGTGGTACCGAGCAGGGGGAAGGAGGGGAGAGAGCGCTGGCGGCGACCGACGTGACGGCACCGCGGTCCGAGATGTCCGGGGGGATCTCATCAAGGCCCTCCGTCCACGGTGCGGCCAGTCGACAACGCGTGACGATGCGCAGGGAACGATCCACCAAAATTCTTTGCACAGGGTGGGAACCGATCGGACCTGGGGCGCGTCCAATCATATGAACAGGTCAGCTGGGCACCTGCAACGTTGACCAAGTACACACACAGGAGGAGCCGCAATGGCGGAAGCAGGCAATCTCGATGCTAGCCCCGAGCTGATCGCCCAGAAGGCGAAGGAGTTCCAGGAGCAGCACAGCAACCTGATGGCGGCCATCCGGACGCTGAAGGCCGACGAGGACGCCGTCACCAACGGCGCCAACTGGAAGGGCCAGGCCCGTGACGCGTTCAACGCCTTCATGGAGCGCTACTACTTCCAGGCCGACAAGCTGAACGACAAGCTGATGGAGACTTCGGAGAAGCTCATCAAGGCGGGTTCGTCGTTCGCCGATCAGGACACTGACTTCGCCTCGAAGGTTCAGGCTCAGGTTTCCAGCCTGGACCTGCCCGCGGTCTAATCGGCCAACACTCGGAAACAAAGGAGCCTGAATTATGTCGCAGCAAATCTCCGCTAATTTCGGCGGCGTCGAGGACGGTGCCCGCCAGATCATCAAGCGTGCCGAAGGCATTCGCGACGAGCTGGTGCAGTTCCACAAGAAGGTCGAAGAGTTCGTCACCACCAACTGGAAGGGTGCGACCAACGAGGCGTTCGCCGAGATGCAGCGCACCTGGGACAAGAACGTCGACCAGTTGAACACCACCCTGGTCGGAGCGGGTCAGCTCGTCAGCTCCGGTAACTCCGAGCTGCAGAGCACCGACTCCGCGCTCTCGAACCTCTTCTGAGTTCGACTCGATCGGTTCGAAGCGTTCGGGCCCCCAGCATTCTCGCTGGGGGCCCGAATTAGTTTGTGCCGCGTGAATGGTTCAGTAGGTTGAAACCATTCGCGAGAGTCGAAAAACGCACGCGTGATGCCGAACTGTCAGCGCGGGCCGCTCACAACGTCGATCAGCTGCGCCGCAGTGGAGTGAGCCGGTCGGACTCCCCCGCTCAGGGAATCACATGCACCGACGACGCGAAATCCTCACAGGTCGGCTCGAAGCCAGTCCACGTGTTCCCCACGTACTGGCATCCGATGCTGACCTGAATCCCGTGTTCCACCAACACATGCCACTGCACCGTGGAACCCTCCGGACGCTCCACGTAGGAAAGTCCGGAGCGGCCGCCGAAGACGACGTCGCGGCGGAGGTCGCCGATGGATGGCTTCGTCTTCATCTGGGCTTCGAGGTTGGCGGCGATCTGTTCGTAGCCGGCGTTGGGGGCGACCGGGGTTTGGACGAGGGTCATTCGGAAGCGGGCGCCGTCTTGGGGGGACAGGTCGACGCGGCCGCCGTTCTGGGCGGAGGGCGGGGTGAGTCGCCAGCCGTCCGGCACCTTGAAACGGATGCGGCCCACGGTTTCCTGCGGTCCCGGCGAGTTCGTCGGGGGCAGCGAGGGAATGGGTGGGACGGACAGTGTGATCGGTGCGGTGCTGGATGGCGCCGCGGCCGGGGCTTCGTCCGAGCCGCCGGATACGACGACGCCACCTACGACAACCGCGGCCACCACCGCGACCACGGCGACGCCCGCGAGGACGTACTTGGCGATCGGGCGGTCGGGGGCCTGGGCTGCGGCGCGTTCGCGCAGCGGCTGGAGCCATTCGTTGGTGGGCAGGGCCGGAGCCGCTTCGGGGCGGTACTCCGGTTCCTGGTGCGCGCCGCGGACGAGTTCGCCGCCGGAGATGGGGCGTAGTTCGGCGTCGGGGCCGCAGAACTGTTGCACCGCCGCGGCGATGAGGTCCAGCTTGGCCGGATCGGAAACACCGAAGGCTTGAACGACATCCGCAGGGCGGCCGTCGAGGAGACGGGTGATCAGGCTGGTCAACGTGTCGAACGCGCGCTGATCGTGGCCGAGGTCGGCGAGCGCGAGATTCGGTTCGTGCTCGCACGCTTCGACCTGGACGCCGAGGTGGCTGCGGGTCACCGCGGTGGCGGTGGTGGTGATGGCGCCGAACTCCAGGACGATGGTGCGGCGGCTACGCGCGGTGCCGTCGTCGACGGTGACCGCGCGCGAGGCGATCTCCTCGAACACGACGTCGTGCGCGAACCGGCGCGCGGCGGCGTCCAGCACGGCGCGGCGACTGCCGCCCCATTCCGTCGGGCAGACGAGGGTGATGCGCTCGCACGGGACGCCGACGCCGAGGTTCTCCAGCGCCGTGCCGAAGACCGCGGTCAAGGCTTCCGGCACCGTGGGTACCCGCGGCAGCAGCGCGATTCGCTCGGCGGGCACGAACTGCACGGCGGAGCTGACCTGGGTCGGCGGGTTCAACGACTCGCCGACGACCAGGTTTCCGTTGCTGCCCAAGACGACCGAGGGCGGTGCGTCCCAGTGCGTGGCGGGGCCGCGCGCCCAGATGCGGGTGTCTGTCAGGACCAGGTCGACCGACGACATCACTCGGCCGCCGGCATCCATGCCAGCTGGATCAGTTCCTGGGCGTTACGGGTGATGTACGTACCGCGGCCCGGCGGCAGCGGACTCGGGCGCACCGTACCCATCAGCACGCCCTCGTCCTTCGGGCAGCTCATGATCAGACCCGCCGAACCGAGATCCTTCATCCGCGCCATGGTGGCCTCGTACATGGCCCGGCTGGCGCCACCCGCGCGACGGGCGACGATCAGGTGGAAGCCGAGATCGCGGGCGTGCGGCAGGTGTTCGACGAGGGCCGAGACCGGGTTGCCCATGGAGGTGGCGACCAGGTCGTAGTCGTCGACGATGACGAACAGCTCCGGTCCGTTCCACCAGGACCTTTCGCGCAGCTGCTGCGGGGTGACGTCCGGGCCGGGCGTGCGCTGGGCGACGTAGGCGGCCAGGTCGTTCATGTTCTGCGTGAACTGCGGTGCGGTGGAACCGTATCCGGCGAGGTAGCCGTCGGGCACCAGGCCGAGCATGGTGCGGCGATAGTCGCCGAGGATGAAGCGGGCCTCGTTCGGCGAGTTGGCGGCGGCGATGCCCTCGATGATCGAGCGCAGCAGCGTCGTCTTGCCCGACTCGCTGTCACCGATGACGATGAAGTGCGGGCTCTCGTTGAAGTCGAGGTAGACCGGCGCGAGCTCGGACTCGTTGATGCCGAGCGGGATGCGCACGTTCTTGACGCCCGAGTTGAGCTGCGACGGCCAGTTCCCGGCGAGCTGCAACAGCTGTTCGCGCGGCAGCACTTCGGGCAGCATGCGCGCGGCGGGCGCGTGCCGACCGGGGGTCAGGCGCGCGATGGTCGCCACGGCGTCGGCGACGGCCTGGCCGAGGTTGGTCGGGTCGGAGCTGCCGTCGATGCGCGGCAGACCCGTCAGCATGTGCAGGCAGTCCGGAGTCATACCGCGACCAGGGCGGCCCATCGGGACCAGCGCGGCGAATTTTCGGCCGAGGTCGGAGTCCATCGGGTCACCGAGCCGCAGCTCGATGCGGGTGCCGATCTGGTCCTTGAGCGCCGGACGCGCCTCGGCCCAGCGGGCCAGCGCGATGACGACGTGCACGCCGTACGAAAGACCTTGCACCGCAAGGTTCATGATCGGCTGCTCGAGCGGATCGAAGTCCTGCCGGATCGAGCCGAAGCCGTCGATCACCAGGAAGACGTCGCCGAACGGGTCCTCGTGCGCGCCCGCGGCGGCGGGGCTGCTGGACGGGTCCATCGAACGCAGGCGGCGGAACTCCGCCATCGACTCGATGCCGAGCTGACGGAACCGGGCCTCGCGCTGGCGGACGATGGTGGTCATCTCGGCGATGGTGCGCCGGACCTTGTCCTCGTCCAAACGGCTTGCCACCGAACCGACGTGCGGCAGGCCCTCCAGGCTGGCCAAGGTACCGCCACCGAAATCGAGGCAGTAGAACTGCACCTGCTCGGCGGTGTGCGTCATCGACATCGCCATGATCATGGTGCGCAGCGCGGTGGACTTGCCGGACTGCGGACCGCCGACCACCGCGACATTGCCTCGGGAACCGGACAGGTCCACGACCAAGGGATCGCGGCGCTGGTCGTACGGGCGGTCGACAATGCCGATCGGCGCGCGCAACGTCGCGACGGCCGAGTACTCGCCGGTGAGGATCGAGCGCGGGATGAGCTGGTCCAGCGTCGGCGCCTCGTCCAGCGGCGGCAGCCAGATCTCGTGCGCCGGTCGGCCGTGCCCGCGGATACGCGAGACGAGCATGTTGACGTTCGAGATCTGCTCGCCGTCCTCGGTGTGGTGCTCCTCCGGCTCGCTGCTGCCCTGGGTGGGCAGCGGCACCCGGTCGATGGCGCGGAAATCCACGTGGTGGGCGGTGAAAGGCCGTGCCTTCACGTCGATCTCGCCGCCCGCGACACCGGCCTGGGTCACCTCGCGCTGCGAGCCGCCGCCGACGTATGGGCCGGAGACGTAGGAGGCCTGGAAGCGCTGGATCTCACCGGAGTCGGACTTCAGGTAACCGCCACCGGGGCTGTTGGGCAGGTTGTAAGCGTCGGGCACGCCGAGCACCTGACGGGATTCGTTGGCGGAGAACGTCTTCAGACCGATCCGGTAGGACAGGTGGCTCTCCAGGCCCTTCAGCTTGCCCTCTTCCAGGCGCTGCGAGGCGAGCAACAGGTGCACGTGCAGCGAGCGGCCGAGTCGACCGATCATCACGAACAACTCGGCGAAATCGGGGTGCTGGGTGAGCAATTCGGAGAACTCGTCGAGCACCACGAAAAGCGCGGGTAGCGGGTCCAGGTCGGCGCCCGCCGCGCGGGCCTTCTCGTACTCCGAGACGTTGGCGAAGTTGCCCGCTTGGCGCAGCACTTCCTGGCGACGGTTCATCTCACCGGCCAGCGCGTCCTTCATACGGTCGACGAGGTCGGCTTCGTCCTCGAGGTTCGTGATGACGGCCGCGACGTGCGGCACGCCGTCCAGACCGAGGAAGGTCGCACCACCCTTGAAGTCGACGAGCACCAGGTTGAGCTGGTCGGGCGAGTGAGTGGCCAGCAGGCTGAGCACCAGGGTGCGCAGGAACTCGGATTTACCGGAGCCGGTCGCGCCGATGCACAGGCCGTGCGGTCCCATGCCGTTCTCGGCGGCTTCCTTGATGTCGAGTTCGATCGGCAGTCCCGCGGCGTCGAGGCCGAACGCGACGCGCAGGCGTTCCCGGCCGTAGCGGGGCCGCCACGCGCTCTCCGGGTTGAACGAGCCGATGTCGCCGAGGTTCATCAGCTGCGCCCAGCTCGAGATGACCTCGGTGTCCTCGGTCTCCACGTCGCTGCTGCGCTGGGTAGCCGCGCGATAGGGCGCGAGCCTGCGCGCGGCCTGCTGGGCCTGGTGCGCGCTGATCCGGTCGATGAGCGCGAACCGCTCCTGGTTGCCGGTGGCGCCGCGGCCGACGCACTCGCCGTTCTCGACGACCATCTTGATGCCGCGCGAAACCGCGAGGCGCGGAGCGTATCCGCACAGATCGATGATGGTGACGCCCTCGTAGCCGGATTCGCGCAGCTGATCGTCCTCGGCCTCCAGCAGGCCGCCGTCGACCACGATGACGAGCTGCACCAGACCGGCGTTCGCGGGCTGGTTACGCGAGTAGCGAACGCGATTGGCCAGCAGCGGGTGCAGGCTCGCGGTGGCCTCCCGGATCGAGCCGTAGAACATGCGCTGGGTGCCGATGCCGTCCTGGGCGTCGGGATGCTGGGTGTGCGGCAGCCACTTGGTCCACTCCCACTCGCGCGCGGTGTCCGGCCCGCACACCACGGCGACGAGCACTTGGTCCGGGCCCTGGAACATGCACAGCTGCAACAACATCGCCCGCACCATGTCGCGGGCCTCGTTCCGGTCGCCGTCCAACGCGATGGTGGCGAAGCCCTTCACCGCGATCGCGGTCGGCAGATCCGGCACCGTCGAGTGCGCGCGCACGAAGCGCCGCAGCGACACCGCGGCAATCGGTTCCAGCTCCTCGACCGGGCCGGTCTCCGGCGCGACCAGCCGGGTGGCCAGGCGCTGCCCGCCGATGCCGATGCGGGCGTGGCAGAAGTCCTTGTCCCCCGCGCGGCGCTCCCACATGCGGCTGGTGCCGGCGAGCATCCAGATCAGGCCGGGCTCGGGGTGGCTCCATTCCACCGACGCGCGTTGCTGTTTGGCGGTCTCGTCGACGTCCTTGCGCACCTGGTCGAGGTAGCGCAGGTAGTCCTTGCGGTCCTCGTTCGCCTCGGCCGCCTTCTGGCCCTTGCCGCCGCCCTGGCCCGCGAACATGCCGACCATCGAGAACAGCATCATGATCGGGAACATCATGCTCATCGGGTTCGACGCGATGCCGCCGCCCTGGGTGAACAACAGCGCCATCATGCCGACCATGCCGATGATCATCACGACGGGCATCAGCTTCATCAGCAGATTGCCCGGTGTGACCCTTGGGATCTCGGGCGGCGGCTGGAGAGTGACCTCGCCACCGGGCGTACGCGGCATCTCTCGACGAGCACGGCGCTGGAACCGGACTGTGCTCATGCGTGCGCCTCGCTCGGCTCGGCCATACCCGAGGCCCGCAGGCTCATGTTTCGATCACCGCGTTCGCTCATGCCCGCGCCTCGCTGGCGCTCGGCTTCGGCATGCGCGAGGCGCGCTGGCACAGGATTCGCTCACTGCGTTCGCTCATCGGACGAGAATTCCCCCTCTTCACATGCTGCGACTTCGGGCTCAGTGTAGAGGCCACCGCCGACATGTCGTACAGTTCGACCTGCATTCTGCTGCCCCGACGCCAGGGTCGCAAGCTCGCCCCCCAGCGCGACGGGTCAGCGGAAAATCGAGGTAGAACACCAGGTTGGGGGAAGTTTGACGCACGCGCGACTTGACCACATCGACGAAGACTCCTCGCGCGGTATCGTCCGTGCGCCGGATCTGGCTCGGGTGACGATCCTGGCGAAGCACACCCAGGTGGACATGGCGATCCCGGTCGACGTGCCGGTCGCGCTGGTGATCCCGAGCGTCGTCGACATGGTCGCTCAGCACAGCCGCACCAACGATTTCGACAACGAAGGCGAGCGCTTCGAGCCCGCCGAGTGGGTGCTGGCCAGGATCGGTCACCCGCCGTTCTCGAACTCGCTCAGCCTCGGCGAGCACGGCGTGCGCGACGGCGAGCTCCTCATGCTGGAGAGCGCCTCGCACACCGCGCCGACACCGCTTTTCGACGACATCATGTACAACGTCGCGATCGCGGACACCGACCACTACCGCAGCTGGACGCCGAAAACCGCGCGGATCACCGGCTCGATTCTCGCCGCGCTCACGATGATCGTCGGTTGCCTCGGCCTGTTGCTCGCGCCGGAGGAGCTACCGGAGTGGGTCAGCGGTTCGATCGCGTTGGCGGTGGCCATTCTGCTCGTCGTCGCGGGCATGGTGCTGAGCCGGATGTACGGCGACACCGCGACCGCGCTCGTGCTGGGCGGCTGCGCGCTGCCCGCCGCGCTCACGGCCGGAATGCTGTATGTACCGGATCATTACGGCTGGGCCCACATCCTGCTCGGATCGGTGTTGCTGGGGGCCACCGCGATTCTGGCGTGGCGCGTCACCGGCGTCGGTCTCGCGCTGTTCATCGGCACGGCCGCGCTCGCGGTGTACGCGGTGCCCGCCGCTCTGGTCGGGCTGCTCACCGATCAGCCGCTGAAGGCGATCGGCGCGGTGGCCGCGGCGCTGGGTCTCGCGGGTCTCTCGCTCTCGCCGCGGATTTCGATGCTGCTGGCCAAACTGCCACTGCCGCCGGTGCCTTCGCCAGGCACCCCGATCGACCCGACCGAGGACGACCCCGACGATCACCGCGCGCTGCCCACCATGGAGGCGCTGCGGGTGAAGTCGGAACGTGCCCGCATGTACCTCGCCGGTCTGGTCTCGGCGACCACGCTGGTCACCGTCGCGGGCGCGCTCGCCGCGACGGATCCGGAGTCCGGTGACGCCTACTGGCAGGGCATCGCGCTCGCGTTGGTCTGCGCGGCGGTGCTGATGTTCCGCAGTCGCACCTACGCGGGCGCCGAGCAGGCGGTCGTGCTGATCGCCGGTGGCGCTTCGATCGTGCTGATCATGTTGGTGGGGGCCGGTTTCGCGATGGACATGCCGCTCGCCGTCTTCGGCGCGGCGATGCTGATCCTGGTGGCCGCGCTGATCCTGGGCATCATCGTCCCGAACCAGTCGGCCACGCCGCCCATGCGCCGTGGCGTGGAGCTGCTGGAGTACGCGTTCGTCGCGGCGGTGCTGCCGCTCGTGTTCTGGGTGGCCTCGCTCTACTCCCTCGTCCGCGGGCTGTGAACGCGCACTTGCGCGTTGCCGCCGTCGCGGTGACGCTCGGGCTTTCGGCATCGTTCGGCGTCGGCTCCGGACACGGCGTCGCGCAGGCCGATCGGCCGCCCGCGGTGAATCCGGCGCTGCGGCCCGCGGGCGATCCCGCCGCGCCGCCCGACAAGACCGAACGCCCGCCCAACTCGAACTGCGCCGACATCGTGACCGGCGGCGACGGGCCGACCATCCCCGCGGCGCAGCGCGCGCTCGATCTGGAGCGCGCCTGGCAGTTCTCCAAGGGCGAGGGCCAGGTCGTCGCGGTGATCGACACCGGAGTCGCGCGGCATCCGCGGTTGCCCGGCCTGGAGGCGGGCGGCGATTACGTCGCCGCGGGCGGTGACGGCACCGAAGACTGCGACGGGCACGGCACTTTCGTCGCCGGACTGATCGCCGCCTCGCAGGTCGAGGGCCAGGGCTTCGCCGGTGTGGCGCCCGAGGCGCGCATCATCACCATCCGCCAGACCAGCAAGATGTATCAGCGCGAGGGCGCGTCGAGGGACAAGCCTCCGGACGCCCTGCCCACCGGCTACGGCACCCTCGCCACGATGGCGTCGGCGATCGTGCGCGCGGTGGACTTGGGCGCGACGGTCATCAACATCTCCGAGGTCTGGTGCGGGTCGTCCAATGATCTCGACGGCGCGATCGGCGCGGCGTTGCAGTACGCGCTGGACAGCAACGTCGTCGTGGTCGCCGCGGCGGGCAACAACGACACCGAGGACTGCAAGCCGGTGAACAAGGTGATCGACCCGCTCGCCCCGACGTCCGATCCGTGGAGCAATGTCACGGTCAACGTCAGCCCGGCGCGCTGGGACGACTACGCCCTCTCGGTCGGCTCGATCGACCAGAACGGCGCGCCGTCCAAGTTCACCGTGCCCGGCCCGTGGCTGAGCGTGGCCGCGACCGGCGAGAACATGATCTCGCTCAACCCGCGCGGCGACGGCACCGCGATCGGCGCGGTCGATCAGCGCGGGCAGCAGAACCCGATCAGCGGTACCAGCTTCGCCACGCCGCTGGTTTCCGGCGTCGTCGCGCTGGTGCGGTCCCGGTTCCCGGAAATGAGTGCGCGCGAGGTCATTCGGCGCATCCAGGCCACCGCGCACGCGCCCGCCGAGGGCTGGAACCAGTACCTCGGCTACGGCGCGGTCGACCCGATCGCCGCGCTGACCAACGCGGTGCCCGACAAACTGCCGCCGAAGCGACCGACACCGCCGCGCAGCGAGCAGCTCGCCGTGCCCGCACCGCCGCCGCCACCGGACAACACCGCGCGCGACGTCGCGCTGATCGGCACCGGCATCATCGCGACCGCGTTGATCCTGGGCTACCTCGCGTCGTTCCCGATCCGCCGCCGCTTCGGCGTCACCTCGGACGACATGTGACCGCCGACCGCCTCGGGCGCGCGAATGCCCGAGGCGGTCAGCGCGATGCGGTCGGGGCGGTACGAACTCGCTTGGCGAGGAAGGCCCGTCGTCGCGTGTCGAAGTCCGCGCCGTAGAGGTCGGTGCGCATACGGGCCAGTTCCTGGTGCTCGTGGGCAGCGATCAGCGCGCACTCGCCGTCGTCCGCGAGGCGGGTTCGTTTCGCCGCCATGATTCGCGTCCACGCCGTCGGTTCGGTGTAAGAACGAGCGAGGTCGTCGAGCCAGTCGTCGAAACCGCGTCCGATAGGGCCGATTTCGTTCAGCAGACCCAGGTTCAGCGCGGTGGCGGTGTCGATGGGTTGTGCGTCGTTCAGCAGTCGCTCGGCGACGGCGGGCCCGACGCGCCGAGGGAGGGTGAGGGTGTGGAATTCCGAGCCGCTCAGGCCGAGCGACTTGTAATGCGCGTTCACCGTGGCGCTTTCCCGCGCGACGACGATGTCGGCCGCGAGGGCGAGCATCACGCCGCCCGCGCCGGCGTCGCCGGTGATCGCCGCGATGGTGAGTTGGTCCGCGCACAGCAGTAGCGCACGGCAGACGGAGTTCATCGCGCGGATGTTCGCCCAGCCCTCCGCGGCGGGGTCGGCGGCGAATTCGATGGCGCCGAGGTGTATCCCGGTCGAGAAGAACGGTCCCGCGCCGCCGCGAAGTACCAGGACCTTGGTGTCCTGAGCGGCGGCGAACTCGATCGCGGCGGCCAAGCGGTGGCACTGCCCGGTGGTGAGCGCGCCGTTGTACGGGTCGATGGTGATGACACCGACAGGGCCGTCGGCGCGGTAATGGATGTCGCCGGGGCACGCCGGATCCATCGTGGCCGGTATGGTCGCGGCCCGAACTCCGGTTCGGGTGAGCACGCCGAGTGCGGGCCCCTTGCACCTCGACTCGGCCTCGCCCGCGGCGCGCAGGTGCCCGACCCAGATAGTGCCCGAGCCGCAGGCGATTTCGATCGCGTGGTGGCGGCGGCCGACCAACGTGCCCGGCTCGGCTGCTATCGGGCCGCACCGCCCCGGCTGGGCGTCGTAGAGGTAGACGGAGCGGTCCGCGAGAACGGACAGCACGCCGGGTGCGCCGTCCGCGGCACGAACTCGGTGCGCGATCGTCTCGGCGTTGTCGGACCAGTCGAATGCGCGGTCGGCCTGACGCATGGCCGAACGGCTTCGCGCGTGCGGAATCGCTCGCGGCACCTCCGCCTGATCGAACGGAACGAAATCGGTGTCGAGCGCGCGGCTCACGGCCGCGAGGACGCACTCGATCGCGGCGTCGGCGACGACGGTGCCGTAGAGCGTGCTCTTGCGGCGGCGCGCGTCGAACGGGAAGGTGCGCCAAGCCCACACCGGGCCCGCGTCCAGATCCTCGACGGCGGAGAGCACGGTGACACCCCAGTAGGGCTCGCGATCGGTGATGGCCCAGTCCAGCGACGACGGCCCCCGGTCGCCGATGGGGCCAGGGTGGACGATCACCACCGGGACGGCGCCGTGGCAGATCTGGCGCGGGATGCGGCGGGTCAAGTAGGTGCAGACGATCATGTCGACGCCGGAGGCCGCGGCGCGATCCATGTCGGATTCCGTCTCCACGACCGCGGTGTGCACGAGATATCCGCACCGTCGCAGCGCGAGGGCAGCGCGCACCGTCAATCCGTTCTCGGCGCTGCACATCAACAGAATCTGTCGGCGCATCCTGGTCGGCCCTTCGGCTGGCGAGAGCGGTTCGGGCGCGCCCTTCGCTCCGGCCGGGCCGGGCCGGGTCCCGCGGGCAGCGCCAGTGCGGCGGCAACGCTGCGCTCACGCCCTTTATCCGCCTGACCTGCGACAACCTGGCTAGCGGCGACCTGACGCAAGCACCATCAGGCGACCAAGTGTAGTTCGCGGCCGCCGCGGTCCGGGCGTACTTCGGCTCGACGTGTGCTCGATAGCCGTGCCGCCCGAGGTCGGTCGACCTGTAGCCTCAGCCGCAATCGACGGGCGACTCACCGCCCCACACCGCAGAGCAGCAGGTAGTACCCCGATGACCGACCAGACCTCGATCGTGACCCGCAGGCAAGCGTGGGAGCGCGCGACCAACGTGCCGATGATGGCGTTGGCGGTGACGTTCCTCGGCGTGTACGCGTGGCACGTGCTCGACACCGGGGCTTCGCCGCGGCTGGATTCCTGGCTGACCGGCGTCGACATCCTGATCTGGACGCTGTTCGCCGCGGACTTCGCGGTGCGGCTGTGGCTGTCTACCGATCGGTGGCGGTTCGTGCGGCGGCATCCACTGGAGCTACTGATCGTGGTGCTGCCGCCGTTCCGGCCGCTGCGGCTGTTGCGGGCGGCGCTGCTGCTGTTGGACACGCTGAACCGCACCACTGTCACGCGGGCCCGGCTCTCGGTGTTCGTCGGCGCCAGCTCGGCGCTGATCCTGCTGCTGTGCAGCCTGGCCTTCTTCGACGCCGAGTACGGCGCGCCCGACAGCAAGATCACCGATTTCGGTGACGCGCTGTGGTGGTCGGCGGTCTCGGTGACCACCGTCGGCTACGGCGACGTCTATCCGGTGACCACCGAGGGTCGCTTGATCTCCTTGATCCTGATGACCTTCGGCATCGGACTGATCAGCTTCGCGATCGGCACCACCACGAGCTGGGTGATCGATCAGCTGAAGACGGTAGAGGTCAACGCCGAGCGCACCGATCGGGAGATCTCGGTTTTGCTCGATGAGGTGCGCGCGCTCCGAAGCGAAGTCGCCGTACTGCGCGAAGGCACCGCGCCGCACGAGGACACCGCGCCGCGCGAAGCGCCGCACGAGGACATCGCGCCGCGCGAAGCCGAACGGCGCTGACCCGCCTCGCGTCTACTTCTGGGTATTGCCAACGGGCTTCGAAGCCGGTGACGGATCGGGCGCGACACCGTCGTGCGCGACCATCGCCTCTTCGCGCCCGAGCGTGGGCCCGTTCGCGAGCAGACCCACGATCGGCCACGGCGCGGGCTCGGGTTTCACACCGGCCTCGGCGTCCAGACCGAGCGCCTTCTGCGCGTCGGCGTTCTTGATGCCGAAACGCACACCCGTGTCGGCGACGTAGAAGAGGGAATCCTTACGCCTGCTGTCGGGTTCGATGCCGGTCGTCTGCACGAACGCGCCGGTGCCCGGCGGCACGTACACCGAGTCCGCGTTCGGCCCCGAGCCGTCGGCCTGAGCCAGCGGCACCGCCTTGGCCTTGTCGGGCATCGGCAACGCGACACCGGTGACCACCGACAGATCGGCCTGCATACCGCCGTCCTTCGCGGCCGGGTTCGGCTTCCAGGACAAGCAGCTGATCGGCCGGTCCTTGATATCGACGATCGTGGGCACAATCGTCGGATAGGTGTCGACCGCCAGCGCGGTGGCGATGTTCGCGCTCGTCTTGTCGGTCGGGTCGATCCAGGACGCACCCGGGGTCGATCGGTATGTGGCGCGGATGATTTCCGCCGTCACTTCCGAGATCGCCTGCAGACCTTCGTGCAGCACCACGTAATTCTGGTCGGGATCCGAGGACACCTGCACCACGTCACCGACCCGTCGGTCGCCGACCTGATAGCTCACGCGCGCGCCGGGATCGTTGATCTTCGGCGGAACGATTTGCGGCACTTCGGGAATGGCGTTGAGCAACCCCTCGCTGACCGGCCGCGGCGTCGCGCCGGTGATGCCGAGCGCGTCGGTCACCCTGCGGTCGTTCATGTCCACGCGGGCGCGCGTCTTGTTGTAGACCAGATACGCCTGCTCTTTCACCTTCACGAGCAGCGCGCGGTCGGCGGGCATCACCGAGGCCTTGTCGCCCAGTTCCAGGTCACCAGCGAGCACGGTGGTGGTGAAATCCTTGGAGCCGTCGACCTTCATCACGTCGCAGACCGTCCATGCCCGGCCCTTGCCGTCCTTGTCGTAGCGCAAAGCGGCTGGCGCGCCGGGGATTCCGATCAGCTGGCCGCGCGGCTTCTTGCCGAGCTCGGACTCCTTGACGATGGTGGCCTTGCCCGACTCGCCAGACGCCAGCCGTGCCGAGGCCAGATTCAACGCGGGATGCACGACGCCGTCGATCTGCACGTAGACGCCGCCGGACTCCTTGCCGATCAGCAGCACGTTGTTGCCGATCTTGTCCTGCGGGCGGAGCAGCGCGAGGATGCCGCAGCCTGCGAGCACCACGATGGCCAGGACCAAACCCGCCGCGTAGGCGCGGGATTGCGAGCGCATCGGATCGTGCAGCATGCGCACGTCCCGGCGCACGAGCGCGTGCTCCATCCGGCGTACCAGGAAGCGGTAACCGCTCACCTGCCAGCGCGTGGTGGGTTTTGAAGGCATGGTTCCTCCCCCGAACAGTGCTCACGTTCGCGGAACACAGTACAGTTCCCTGGGACTCTTGTTCAGCTCGGCCGGTAGGAAACGGTCGATACCGGGTATTTTGGGGGACGCTGATGGCCGAAGCCACAGGGGCGGGACCACGTCCGCTGCTTGGTCGCATCTCGCTGCCGAATCTGTTGATCGCACAGGTGATCGGCATGATCGCCGGAGTGATCTCGTTGGTGGCCGGTCTCGGCGGGTGGCCGGCGCTCGCCGTCGCCGTCGCGGTCGGTCTGCTTCCGCTGATCCCGATCGCCAAACGCACCGTGCTGGACTGGATCGCGACCTGGTGGCGCTACATCACCCAGCGCGACTACGAGATCGGCGACACCGTCGACTTCCGCGGCCCCGACGACCGCTCGCTCGGTCTGTACTGGGACGGCACCCGGGTGGTGACGGTCGTCGAGGTGCTGCCGCCCAAGGGCGGACTGACTCGCATCTCCAGCAGCACCGTGCACGCCTCGCACCTGCTGCCGCTTCCCGAACTCGCCGCCTGCCTCAACCAGCACGACATCCTGCTCAGCGGCATCGACATCATCAGCCATGGGCACCGCAGCCGCGCGGGCACACCGGCGGGCAAGATCTACGAGACGCTGCTCGGCCCGCTGCCCGCCACCGCGCACCGCGCCGTGTGGCTGGCGATCAGCTTCGACGCCATCGCCTGCCCGGACGCCGCGGCGCGGCGCGGCGGCGGCAGCGAGGGCGCCTCGCGCGCGGTAACCATTGCGACGCAACGCATCATGCGCGCGCTCGAGGACGCCGACTGCAGCGCCCGCATCCTGACCGCGCCCGAGATCCGCAAGGCCGTCCTGCAAATCACCGCGGGCTTCGATCCGCGCACCCTGACCCATCGCTGGCGCTACGCCGAGATCGGCAACGCCGTCAATATCGGCAGCGCGGTCGACCCGAAGCAGCTCGGCTCGGACCTGCTCGCGCAGCTGTGGGTCGCGCCCTCGCGCGGCACCACCGTCACCGTGCGGCTGCGCCCCGGCAGCTCCGCCGAATCGGTGAGCATCGGCGCGGCCTGGCGGCTGACCGCGCGCGAACTGCCCGAGCGCGGCAAGCTCACGGGCATGGTGTCGATGAACGGACGCCACCGCGACAGCCTGCTCGCGCACCTGCCGCTCGCCGTGCCCGGTCTCGACGACACCGTGCCGATGACCGAGTACCCGATCGATGTGATCGGCGCGCTGCACCTGCCGTCGTCCGGCTGCGGTCAGCTCATCGGTTCGGACGAGAACAATCAGGGTGTGGCCGTTCGCATCATCGGCACCGGCATCTCGACGGTCTACCTGGCGGGCGAGCTCTACTTGGCGCAGCAGTTGGTGTTCCGCGCACTGGCCGTCGGCGAGCGCATCCTGATCCGCACCGACCGCGCGCACGCCTGGGAGAACCTGGTGCAGACCATCGGCAACCCGGAGCGCCTGACCATCGCCGTCGAAACCCACCAGTCCGACGCGGGTTTCACCGCGACCGTGGTGGACGGGGTGCTCGCGCCCGCGCCGCACGCCGGTGTCACGACGATCTACGTGACCGGTGACCCGATGGGCTGGCCCGCGACCAGGCCGGACCTGTCCATCCACCAGCCCGGCGCGATCGGCAACCACGTGGTACTTCGCACCGGAACCGCGCAGGTGGATCTGACCCTGGTGTCGATCCCGCGCGAGGCCACCTACATCGGACATCCGCGCGGACGACGGCCCGTCGCCGCCCAGTGACGATCGGGCGTCAGCCGGGGTAGGGATCGGCCGCCCGCGCGGCCCGCAAATGCCGTGCCCACCAGTGCAATTGGCGGAGAAGCCGTTCGCTCGCGTCGATGGCCGCCCCGTCGGTCGGCGTGCCCGTGGCGTCGAACTGCCGCTTGGCCTGGTGGATGCTGACGGTCTCGCGGATCGAGACCATGTGGATCTCGGCGACAACCTGCCGGAGCTGTTCCACTGCGCGCAGGCCGCCGGAGAGTCCGCCGTAGGAGACGAAACCGATAGGCTTGCCGCGCCACTCGCGCTTGGCGGTGTCGAACGCGGTCTTGAGCGACGCCGGGTAGCCGTGGTTGTACTCGGAGGTGATCGCGACGAACGCGTCCGCGGCCGCCAGCCGGTCCCGGTAGGCCTGGGCCTCCGGGGTCTCGGTGAGATCCGTCGGCAGCGGTGTATCGATGAGATCGATGACGCCCGTGTCGAATTCGGGTCTGGCCCGGACGACGCGCAGGAACCAGTCGGCGACCACCGGAGCGAACCGCTCCGGGCGCACACTTGCCACGATGACCTCGAGCCGTACCGGGGTGTCCACCGGGCGAGCGTAATGGACGCGGGCCGTCGGCAGCTCGCGCATGGCCGCAGCGGTGGTACGCCGTGGTCCGGGTGCGCCGCTCCGATGCCACGTACATTGAATGGGCCAGCACCGAAAGCTGTTTGTGGGCACGATGTTTCGCAGCGGCGAGGCGAAGGAGACGATATGTACGTGGTGACCGGAGCGACCGGGAACATCGGCGCGGAACTCGTGCGCGCGCTCGCCGAAGACGGGCAGCGGGTGCGCGCAGTGGTGCGCGATCCGGCGCGCGCGTCGCTGCCGGACGGCGTCGAGGCGGTCACCGGCGATCTGAACCGGCCCGAGACCCTGGCCGAGGCGCTGGACGGCGCGCAGGGCATGTACCTGATGCCGGGCTACGAGCACCTCGACGAGCTGCTCGCGCTGGCGGGTAAGGCCGGGCTGGCGCGGGTGGTGCTGCTCTCGGGTGGGTCGGCGGCGCTGGCGGATCTCGGCAACGCTGTCTCCAGGTACATGGCGCTCTCCGAACAGACCGTGCGCGAATCCGGTCTGGCGTGGACCTTCCTGCGGCCGCGCTCGTTCATGTCCAACGCGCTGCGCTGGCTGCCGCAGCTGGCCGCGGGTGACGTGGTGCGCGCCCAGTTCTCGGGGGTGCGGGTCGCGGCCGTCGACCCCGCCGATATCGCCGCGGTGGCGGCGCGCGCGCTGACCGGCGGCGATCTCGACGGCCGGATTCTCGATCTCACCGGTCCTGCGGCACTGCTGCCCGCCGAGCAGGTCGCGATACTCGCCGAGGTCCTCGACCGGCCGCTCGTGTGTCGCGAACTCACCGACGACGAGACCCGCGCCGAACTCGCGGCGACCATGCCCCGCGCCTACGCCGAGGCTTTCACGAGCTTCTTCATCGACGGCACCCTCGACGAATCGGAGGTCCACCCGACCGTGCGCGAGGTGACGGGTCGCGAACCGCGCACCTTCCGTCAATGGGCGCAAGCGCATGCCGACGCGTTCCGGACCGAGTCCGCCTGACCTGTTCCCCACGCCGGGCAAGCATCAGCCCGCGACCGTCGACCGCAGTAGCGACCTCGGCCGCACTCCCTAGCGAGTGGGCCAGCACGCCTCACACGCACCAACCTGCGGGCTGAGATCTCGGCCCCGACCCTGCGAAGTCGGGCCGGACAAGAGCGCGGCGAGCGTCGGAGCGACCTCGCCGGTGCGTCGCGTGCGTCGCCGGGCAGCAGATTCAGCCCGCGGTCGCGACCTCCGCTGCACCCCTGGCGAATTCGGCCAGCCCGTCGGCCGGGACCACCTGCGCGGTGAAATCCAGTGCGCGCCGGGCACGTTCGGGGTCGGCGACGAAATGGCGCACGTCGCCGATCCGGTACTGGCCGGTCACGATCGGTGACGGCCCCCCGCGCGCCTTGGCCATGATGGAGGCCACCTCCCACAGCGTGATCGGATGACCGGAGGCGATATTGAGCGGAACGAAGCCGGGCAGCTGACGCTCCACCGCGGCGCGGGTCGCGGCGGCGGCGTCGCGGACGTGTACGAAATCCCGCACTTGGCCGCCGTCCTCGAACACCCGTGGCGCTTGGCCCGCGAGCAGTTCCTCGCGGAACCGGGGGGCCATGCCCGATCGGGCGCCGTCGCCGTAGATGTTGTGGTAGCGCAGCGCGGTCACCGACGCCCCGGTGCTCAGCGCCCAGGCCAGCGCGTACTGCTCCTGTGCCGCCTTGCTCGCGGCGTAGAAGCCGCGCGGCCGCAGCGGCGCCTCCTCGCCGACCGGCTCCCAGGTCAGCACCTCGCCGGTGCGCGGCGCGCGGTGGTCGAACATGCCGCGGTCGAGATCGGCGCGCGAGCGATGGCCGGGGAAGAACGGTCCGCCGCGCACGCTGCGATAGCGACCCTCGCCGTACACGGTGATGGACGAGGCGAGCACCAGGCGACGAACTCCGGCCTGACTCATGGCCGCGAGCAGGACCGCGGTGCCATGGTCGTTGTGCGCGGCGAACGCGGCGATGCCGGATTCCGATTCCGTGCTCGGCGCGGTGACGGCCGCGAGGTGACAGACGACCTCGACGCCGCTCAACAGCGGCGCGAGCGCGTCGGCGTCGCGGACGTCCACCTCGGCGACGCCCTCGGGCGGCTCGGCGTCGGGCCCGTGCACGTCGGCGAGCATCAGGTCGAGCGCGATCACCTCGTGCCCGGCGGCCGTGAGCGCGCCGCGCACGTGCGATCCGAGGAATCCGGCGGCCCCGGTGAGCAGTACCTTCATCGCAGCCACACCCCGCCGCCCACGGCCGACACCGGACCGATGGCGGCACGAACGTCGCACCGTCGCATACGGTTTACGGTAGTTCGAAAGGCAACGCCACGCCGGTATGGACACGGCACCGATCGCAGGTGTCGGTTCCGTCGACCGCCGCCACCGAGGCGCGGATGAGGTCTTTGAAGGGGGCGAGGTTGCGCTTGAACTCGGCGAAGACGTCGATGGCGTGCACGCCGTCGCCCTCCTCCAGGCCCGCGTCCAGGTCGGTCACCAAAGCGACTGCCGCGTAGCACATCTCCAGCTCGCGGGCGAGCACAGCCTCCGGATGACCGGTCATGTTCACCAGATCCCAGCCCTGCCCGGCGAACCAGCGGCTCTCGGCGCGGGTGGAGAAACGCGGTCCCTGCACCACGACCATGGTGCCGCCCGCCTTCAGCGGCAGCGCCTCGACCTCGGACTTCACCACGGCGCCGCGCAGTTCCTCGCAGTACGGGTCGGCGAACGAGACGTGCACGCCACCGCCGTCGAAGAAGGTCTGCGCGCGACCGGAGGTCCGGTCGACCAGCTGGTCCGGCACCGCGACGGTGCCGGTGCCCCAGTCGGCGCGCAGGCTGCCCACCGCGCACGGCGCCAGGATCCGCCGCACGCCCAGCGAGCGCAGCGCCCACATGTTGGCCTGGTAGGGCAGCGTGTGTGGCGCGTATTCGTGCTGCTTGCCGTGCCGGGGCACGAACGCCACCGGCCGTCCCTCGACCTCGCCCACCGCGATCGGCGCGCTCGGCTTTCCGTACGGGGTGTCGATCTCGACCTGGGTGGCGTCGTTGTCGAAGAAGTCGTAGAAACCGCTGCCGCCGATGACGGCGAGGGCGGGCCGGGGAAGCGAACTCATGGGGCCGATTCTTCCGTCCGTCCACGCTTCCCGCGCAACCGGTACCGCCTGCGTGACGGAGGCCACTCGGCCGCATGGGCAATGATAGGACGATTCATCGGTCCAGCTGGAGGTGTTCGTGTCGCGCTGGGGCGTGTGGTTGACCGTGGCGAGCGGCCTGGCGTTCGCCAGTTCCGGACCGCTCGCGAAATCCGTGCTCGCCGCGGACTGGTCGCCCGGCGCGGTGCTCGCCGTGCGGTTGACCGGCGCGGCGGCGATCATGCTCGTGATCGCCGCGCTCGCCGAACCCGACGGACTGCGCGGCAGCGTGCGCCATCTGCGCACCGTCGGCGCGTACGGCGTGATCGCGCTGGCGGGCGTGCAGGCGACGTTCTTCCTGTCGCTGGAGTACCTACAGGTCGGGGTCTCACTGATGATCCAGTTCCTGGCGCCGATCGTGGTCATCTGCTGGGACTGGGCGGTGCGCGGACGACGGCCGTCGGACGCCACCCTGCTCGGCGCGGCCGTCGCGCTCGTCGGCGCCGCGCTGGTGATCGACGTCTTCGGCGCGGGCGGGCTGAGCCTGCCCGGCTTGGGCTGGGCGGCGCTGTCCATGCTGTGCAACGCGGCGTTCTTCCTGCTCTCCGCACGCACGTCGGACAACCTGCGTCCGGTCGTCCTACTCGGCACCGGATTGACCGTGGCCGCGCTGACCAGCTGGGCACTCGGCGCGCTGACCGTGCTGCCGATCCACTTCGGCGGCGCCACCGCGAGCATGGCCGAGCGCCACCTGCCCGTCTGGCTGGCCCTCGCCCTGCTCATCCTGATCAGCACCGTGGTGGCCTACCTCTGCGGCGTGGCGGGCGCGGCGCGCATCGGTGCGACGCTGATGTCGCTGATCCTGCTGAGCGAGGTGCTGTTCGCCGTCGCGCTGTCCTGGCTGCTGATCGGCGAGGCGGTCGCGCCGATCCAGGCGCTCGGCGCGCTGCTCGTAATAGGCGGAATCGCGCTGGCCAGGTACGGTGCCGATCAGCGAGCGGCGCGGCGCGAGGAACCCGCGCCCAGCCGCGCGCGGACCTGACAAAACGCCGGTACGGATGTACCCTAGGGGGGTATTGCATCCGACCTTCCGGCAGGCAGCAAGGAGACAGCGGTGACCACCCCGGACGCGAGCACCACCAAGGACCAGCCGGGCCACGACCACTCGGCACACGGCTACATCACCGCCAAGGACGACTACCTCAAGCGCCTGCGCCGCATCGAGGGTCAGGCGCGCGGGTTGCAGCGGATGGTCGAAGAGGAGAAGTACTGCATCGACATCCTCACCCAGGTCTCCGCGATGACGAAGGCGCTGCAGGCGGTGGCGATGGGGCTGTTGGAAGACCACATCAGCCACTGCGTGGTGGACGCCGCGGTGGCGGGCGGCCCCGAAGCCGACGCCAAGATCAAAGAAGCCACCGACGCGATCGCGCGGCTGGTGCGCTCCTGATCGAGCTTCACCCGTGGCGCCGCCGATAGGCCGCGGCCGCGCCAGGGTGCAGCGGAATAGGGCCGGTGCCGATCAATGAACGCGCGTCCAGGAACTGAGTGCCCGCGGCCTCGGCCGGGACCAGCGCGTCCGGGTGTCCGGCCAGCAGATCGACGATCGCGGCGGCGGCCTCGTCCGGCAACGTGGGCGCGGCGAGCAACAGGTTCGCCACACCGATCGTGGTGATCGCGGAGCCGCCCGGATAGGCGTCGCGCGGGATCTCGACGCGGTCGTAGATGTGCCCGTAGCGCTGACGCAACGGGACTGCCAGATCACCGAGATCCACCAAACGCATCCGCAGTGGAACCTCCAGCGCCGCGGTCGGGACGCCGCCCGCCCACAGCAGCGCGTCGACGGCGCCGGAACGCAGGGCCGCCGCGGCGTCGCGCAGCGGGCGATGCTCCACGATGACGTCGGTCGCCGGATCCAGCCCGGCCGCGAGCAGTATCCGCTCTCCCGTCAGCGCCGCGCCGGAACCCTCGGCGCCGAGATTCACGCGCTTGCCGCGCAATTCGACGACCCGGCGGACGGTGCTGTCGACCCGCACGGCCAACTGCAAGTAGTTCTCGTAGACCCGCCCGAGCGCGAGCACGCCGCCCGGCGCGTCCCTGCTCGAATCCGCCAGCGCCAGACCGGCTTGCGCGTCTCCCCTGGCCAGCATCGTGAGGTTGTCCTGGGAGCCCGAGGTGGCGACCGGCTCGATCCGCACCGTCCCGATCTGCGCGGCCGCGGCGGCCAGCAGACGCGCGAACGCGTGATAGAAGCCGCCCACCTCACCGGAGGCCAACCGGACCACCGGGTCGTCGCCGCTCCCGCAGCCCGCGACACCCGCGACGCCGAGCGCCGCGAGCGCCAGGAACTTGCGCCGGTCGAGCCGCCCCGTCACGACGCCACCACCGCGGGCAGACGAACCGCGACCGCGAGTCCGTGCGGCGACACCTCGGAGACCGACAGCGCACCGCCACGCGCCTGGGCGAGCGCCGCCGCGATCGGCAGACCGAGGCCGGAACCCCCTGGCTGCGCGGCGGAACCACGGAAGAAGCGCGTGGTGAGCTTGTGGATCTCGTCGGCGGGCACGCCGCGGCCGTCGTCGCGGACCGTCACCGTGATCCAGTCCGGCTCGATTCCCACGGACACGACAGTGCTCGCGCCGCTACCCGCGTACCGATTCGAATTGCTCAGCGGCACATCGAGAATCTGTGCCAGCACATCCGCCGAGACGGCGGCCTCGGCGGGCGACCCCGGCTGCTCGGCGCGCAGCGACTGCCCCGCCGCGTCGAACGCGGAATGCCAGGCGTCGATCCGATCGGCCACGACTTGCCCGGCGTCGCAACGGTGTTCCTCGGCGCCCGCCGCGGTGGCGAAGCCGTCCGGCGTCTCCGCGACGGCCAGCGTGAGCAGTCCGTCGAGCAGCGTGGTGAGCCGGTCCACCTCCGCGCTCGCGCCGCGGAAGGTGTCGGCCGCGCTCTCCGGTACGGCGTACTCGAGCGAGTCCAGCCGAATGGTGAGCGCGGCCAACGGATTGCGCATCGCGTGCGCGGTGTCGGCCACCAGTTGCCGTTGCGCCTCCGTGGAGTCGGCGACCGCGAGCGCCATGGCGTCGAAAGACTCCGCGACGGCGCGCATTTCGGGCGGTCCGCCGTAGTGCCTCGCGATGGATGGCGGCGGCGCGTCGTCGGAAGTCTGCGGCGCGGGTCGCGCCTTCGGCAGCGTCGCGGTCAATTCGGCGACGGCGCGGGACAGGGCCGCGAGCGGCCGCAGCACCCAGCGGCTCAGCGTCAGCGCGAGCATCGTGAACAGCACCATGGCCGCGGCGCCGCCCAAACCGATGACCAGCCAGGCGCGGGTGATGTCGCGACGCGCCTGCGCGGTGGACGCCTCGATGACGACGGCCCCGTTGACCTGCACGCCGGTCCCGACCGGCCGCGCGACGAGCATCATCGGATCGCTCCACGGCATCAGCCGGTCGATCGGATGCGGTCGCTGATTGCGCCGCGCGTCGGCGACCGCCGCGACGACGGCCGGATCGATGATGTCCACGCCCGCGTTGACCGCGGTCGCACCGCGCGCGTCGACCACGAGCACGTTCTCGTCGTACAACTCGTGGTATCGCGCGACCTCCTCGGCGAGCGCGGCGTCGTTTCCTTCCACCCCGACGGCGTCGGCGAGGGTGGCGAACCGATCCGCGTCACCGGAACGGCCGAGCACCAACTCCTGGGTCCGGCTGGTGGCATAGGTCAACGACAGCGGCACCGCGAACGCCAGGACCGCGATCGCCGCGAACACCGTCAGCGCGGCAAGCAGTCTGCGCCGCATGGCCTTCCGTCCTCCACGCTCACTGTCCCCACCGGTATCCGTAGCCGCGGATCGTGGTGATCAGCCCCGGCCGGTTCAGCTTGGCGCGCAGACCGGTCATGTGCACGTCCAGCGAACGCGACACCGCGACGAACGCGTCGCCCCAGATCCGGTCCATCAGCTGCTGGCGGCTCACCGCCGCGCCCGGTCGTTCCACCAGCGCCTCGACCAGCTCGAATTCCTTCTGCGTCAACGCGACCGGCGCACCGCCGACCTCGACGACCCGGGCCGCGAGATCGACTCGCACGTCACCGGTGACCACCTCGGTGCGCTCGGACTGCGCCACCGCGGCGGCCCGGCGCAGCACCGTCTCCAGCCGCGCCAGCAGCTCCGCGATCCGCGGCGGCTTCACCAGGTAGTCGTCGGCGCCGCCGCGCAATCCGCGCACGATGGAGCGTTCGTCGCTGCGGGCGGTCAGGATCAGCACGGGCACCGTGCTCACCTCGCGCAGTTGCCGCAGCACCTGCAGACCGTCGCCGTCGGGCAGTCCGAGATCGAGGATGACAGCATCGTAGCGGCGGTGATCGAGCAGTAACTCGCTACCGCGCCGCTTGCGGTCGGCGGAGTAACCGCGGGCATTGAGCGCCTCGACGAGCGCGTCGCCCACGCCGTCGTCATCTTCGACCACCGCAAGCCGCACGCGCCGATCCTGCCACATGGGCAGGATCGGCGCGGAGACGAGTCGCTCAGCCACGCACGGTGGCCATCGGACGGTCGTCATCGGTATCGGCGCTCGCCGCGGCGACGCGTGCCTTCTCGTCGGCGTCGATCGTGGACTCGGCCGAGGTCTCCCGCATGAACCAGTAGGTGACCAGCGAGATCGCGATACAGCCCGCCACGTAGTAGAAGTACACCGACTCCGCACCCGCCTTCTTCAGCGCGAGGGCGATCATCTCCGCGGTGCCGCCGAAGATCGCGACGGTCAGCGCGTAGGGCAGGCCGACGCCGAGCGCGCGGATCTTGGTCGGGAACAGCTCGGCCTTCACGATGGCGTTGATCGAGGTGTAGCCGGTGATGATGATCAGAGCCAACATCATCAGGCCCCAGGCCGCGACCGGGTTCGAGGTGTCGGCGAGCACGGTCATGATCGGAACGGTGCACAGCGTGCCGCAAATGCCGAAGAACAGCAGCAGCTTCCGTCGGCCGATCCTGTCGGACAACCCGCCCGCCAGCGGCTGCAGCACCACGAACACCAGCAGCGCGACGAAGTTGATCCAGGCCACCGTGCCCTTGGAGATGCCGGAGGTGTTGATCATGAACTTCTGCATGTAGGTGGTGTAGGTGTAGAACGCCACCGTGCCGCCGAGGGTCAGGCCGACAACGAGCAGGCACTCCCGCGGGTACTGCAGCAGCACCTTCAGCGAACCGCGCGAGGACCCGCTCGCCTCCTTCGAACCCGAGGCCTCCGCCTCGAACGACGCGGACTCGTCCATCCCGCGCCGCAGCACCATCACGACGAGCGCACCGCACGCGCCGATCGCGAACGGGATTCGCCAACCCCAGGAATGCATCTGGGCGGAGGTGAGCACCTGCAGCAGCACGATCTGCACGCCGAGCGCGGTGAGCTGACCGGCGACCAGGGTCACGTACTGGAAGCTCGAGTAGAACCCGCGCCGACCGGCCGACGCGACCTCGGACAGGTAGGTCGCGCTGGTGGCGTACTCACCGCCGACCGAGAGGCCCTGCAGCAGTCGCGCGAGCAGCAGCAGCACCGGCGCGGCGATGCCGATGGTCTGGTAGCCCGGCGTGACCGCGATGAGCAGCGAACCGGCCGCCATCACCGTCACCGACAGGGTCAGCGCGGCGCGCCTGCCGAACCGGTCCGCGTAGCGGCCGAGCGCCCAGCCGCCGAGCGGGCGCATCAGGAACCCGACCGCGAAAACCGCCGCCGTGGACAGCAGCTGTGCGGTCGAATCCCCTTCGGGGAAGAACGTTTTCGCGAAGTACACACTGAACGCCGCGTAGACGTACCAGTCGTACCACTCGACCAGGTTGCCGATCGATCCGCGCAGCACGTTCGCGACAACGCGGCGCTCGCTCGTGGGCTGTGTCGTAGTCACCCGAATCTCCTCCTTCAACGCGTCTTCGCGTCAGCTGGAAGAGAGTGTGTCGGCAGTCACAAGGCGTTCGGAAGCGTGCGGCGGGTTTTCTAACTGTCTCTTAGGACGGTCGCCCGCCGCACGCTCGCGCAGGTCAGGCGCGCAGCAAGGGGGCGAGCGCGCGCAGCGACGCGAGGTAGTCGTCGCCGAGCGCTTGGAGAGCGACGTGGTCGGCGCCCGCGTCGACATGGGCGACGAGCTGCTCGGCCACCCGCTCCGCGGAGCCGTGCACCGCCAGCTGATCGACCAGCCGATCGCTGCCCGGGGTGGCGACATCGGCGTCGTCGAAGCCGAGCCTGCGCAGGTTCGCGACGTAGTTGCCCAGCCCGAGGTACATCGGCACGATCGTGCGACCGACTTCGCGTGCCCGCTCCGGGTCTTCCTCGACGACGAGTTTCTGCTCGACGGCCAACAGGGTGCCCTCGCCGAGAATCGCCCGGGCGCGGCGCGAATGCTCGGGAGTAACCAGATACGGGAGGGCGCCCGCGGTCCTGTCGCGTGCGAGTTCCAGCACGCGCGGACCCAAGGCGGCGAGTGCCAGCCGCTGCTTCGGCACTCCGGCCGCGTCCAGCTCGTCGAGGTACGCGACCAACGCCTCGTAAGGCTTGAGATACGGATCGTTGAACTCCGGGTGCCCGGCGCCGACACCGAGCAGGAAGCGGCCGGGGAAGCTCTCCTCGATGCGGTGGAACGACTCCGCGACCGTCTTCGCCGGAGCCGACCAGATGTTCACGATGCTGGTGGCCACCGTGAGCGACTCCGTCGCGGCGAGCAGCGATTCCACCACGGGCAGGTCCGCGGGCGGCGAACCGCCGAGCCACACCGTGCCGTAGCCGAGCTGCTCCAGCTCGCTCGCCTCGTCCGGAGTCACCCCCTGGTAGCCGCGCCACACACCGAAACGTCCGAGAGCATCAATTGTCATGTGGGGAAGGAACAGTTGTTGTCCCCGTTCCTATTCCGCACGGCCGTCGACACTCGAAGACACAGCGGTCAACTGCTTCGAGAGCGCCCGGCTGCCTCGGACGCCGGCTTCTACCCCGGCCGTCCAGCTGTTCCGGCGCGGCGGTTCGGTCGTGCGAAACGGCATCGAAAACCGCCGCCGAAACTATTAGCACTCCCGCCCCGGGAGTGCTAACTTTGATGGTGCACAGCTTCCGGCGCCCGCCGCCGTGGTGGCGCCGACGTCAATGAGATGGAGGTGATTGCTGTGCTGCGGTTCGATCCATTCCATGACATCGACACAGTTGCTCGCCAGTTGCTCGGCGAGAACGTCGGGTCGACGCGCGCACCGCGCTTCATGCCGATGGATCTGTTCAGAGCGGGCGACCACTACGTCCTCAACGCCGATCTGCCCGGTGTGGATCCCGGCTCGGTCGACGTGAGCGTGGACAACGGCACCCTCACCCTGCGCGCGCAGCGCAGCGTGCCGAGCGAGGAAGGCGTCCAGTGGATCGCCTCCGAGCGCTTCGCGGGCACCTACATGCGCCAGCTCTCCCTCGGCGACAACGTCGATGCCGACAAGATCAGCGCGACCTACAACAACGGCGTCCTCTCGGTGACCATCCCGATCGCAGAACGGGCCAAGCCGCGCCGCATCGAGATCTCCGGGCACTCGCAGCCGAAGACCATCGAGGCGGGCGGCAGCTGAGCCATTCCGGTACCGCGGTTCGCTGAAGCCTGCCGCGGTACCGGTCCCCTATCCCTCTCCGCCGCAGCAGCCTCGGTTCGGCACGGTGCGCATTTCCCTGGTCTCGGCATTGCGCGCGGCCAAGTCCGCGTCGGCCGGGTAGTCGACCGCGACCAGGCTCAGGCCGTGGGCGGGCGCGACGGTCACCGCGCTGGAACGCTCGGTCTCGTTCAGCAGTCCGGCGATCCACTCCGGCGTGCGCCTGCCCTCGCCGACGGCGAGCACCGCGCCGACCAGACTGCGCACCATCGACCAGCAGAACGCGTCCGCGCTGACGTACGCGGTGAGCAGGTCCCCCTCGCGCTCCCAGTCGAAGCGCTGCAATTCGCGGACCGTGGTCGCGCCCTCCCTGCGGCGGCAGAACGCGGCGAAATCGTGCAGCCCCAACAGGTTTCCGGATGCCGCGCGCATGGCGGCCAGATCCACACCGGGGCGGCACGGCACGATGCTGCGGGCGGTCAGCGGCTCGGCGCCGTAGGGCGCGGTGGTGAGCCGGTACACGTAGTGGCGGCGGATCGCCGAGAAGCGCGCGTCGAATTCCGGCGGCGCGAGCCGGGCGGCCTTGATGCGCACGTCTTTCGGGAGGAAGCGCGCCATGCGGTGCACGAGCTTGTCGCCGTCGAACTCGGCGGTGGTGTCGAAGTGCGCGACCTGTCCTTCGGCGTGCACGCCCGCGTCCGTGCGACCCGCGACGGTCAGCTGGATCGGCTCACGGAACACCTTGCTCAGCGACTCCTCCAGCACACCCTGCACGGTGCGCAGGCCCGGCTGGCGGGCCCAGCCGATGAAATCGGTTCCGTCGTAGGAGATGTCGAGGCGCACCCGTACGGCGGCCGGGGCCTCGGCGGCCGCTGAGGGCTCCGGCTGCGAGCTCACCGTTCCCATCGAATCCTCCACTGTCACAACGACTCCTCATCGACGCGAATGAGCCCGCCACCCACAAGGGCGGCGGGCTCATTCGAGAAATCCCGACCCAGGTCAAGCGTCCGGCACATCCCCGCATGCGCGGGGAACAACCCGACGTCAGGCGTCAGGCGTCCTTCTTGTCCTCGGCGGACTCGTCGGCGGGCTCATCCCCGGCAGTCTGGGGAGCCGATTCCTCTGCGGTCTCGGCGACAGCCTCGTCCGTCTTCTCCTCGGCGGCCGCCGGAGCGGCCTCTTCCGCCTTCTGCGAAGCGGCCACGCGACGGGCGCGATCGGCCTCGTTGGTCACGGTCTTCTCCCGGACCAGCTCGATGATCGCCATCGGCGCGTTGTCACCCTTACGCGGCAGCGTCTTGGTGATGCGGGTGTAGCCACCCTCGCGTCCATCGAACGACGGCCCGATCTCCGCGAAGAGCGAGTGCACGACGTCCTTGTTGCGGATCACCTTCAGCACCTCGCGACGGTCGGCGAGGGTGCCGCCCTTCGCCTTGGTGATGAGCTTCTCCGCGTAGGGGCGCACGGCCTTGGCCTTGGCCTCGGTGGTGGTGATCCGGCCGTGCTCGAAGAGCGCCGTGGCCAGATTGGCGAAGATCGCCTTCTGGTGCGACGCCGACCCGCCGAAGCGGGCACCCTTCTTGGGCTTAGGCATTGTTGATTCTCCTTGTATGCGGCCGGGCCGGGGCGCCTACCCCAGCGGCCTAGAGCTGTTCGGTCTCGGCGTAGTCCTGCTCGCCGCCATCGGTGTCACTGAACGTGCCGCTGTCGCTCCACGTGCCGGTGCTCGCGTCGTAACCCACCACGGAGGACGGGTCGAACGACGCCGGGCTGTCCTTCAGCGAGAGGCCGAGCGCGTGCAGCTTGACCTTCACCTCGTCGATGGACTTCTGGCCGAAGTTGCGGATGTCCAGCAGATCCGACTCGGTGCGGGCGACCAGCTCGCCCACCGTGTGCACACCCTCGCGCTTGAGGCAGTTGTAGGACCGGACGGTGAGGTCCAAGTCCTCGATCGGCAGACCGAACGAGGCGATGTGATCCGCCTCGGCCGGCGAGGGGCCGATCTCGATGCCTTCGGCTTCGACGTTCAGCTCGCGAGCCAGGCCGAACAGCTCGACCAGGGTCTTGCCCGCCGAGGCGAGCGCGTCCCGCGCGCTGATGGAGTTCTTGGTCTCCACGTCCAGGATGAGCCGGTCGAAGTCGGTGCGCTGCTCGACACGGGTGGCCTCGACCTTGTAGGTCACCTTGAGCACCGGGGAGTAGATCGAATCCACCGGGATCCGGCCGATTTCCGCACCCGACGCCTTGTTCTGCACAGCGGGGACGTAACCGCGACCGCGCTCGACGACGAGCTCGATCTCGAGCTTGCCCTTGTCGTTCAGGGTGGCGATGTGCATGTCCGGGTTGTGCACGACGACGCCGGCGGGCGGCACGATGTCACCGGCGGTGACGGTGCCGGGACCCTGCTTGCGCACGTACATCGTCACCGGCTCGTCCTCCTCCGAGGACACGACCAGACCCTTGAGGTTCAGGATGATGTCGGTGACATCTTCCTTCACGCCGGGGACGGTGGTGAACTCGTGCAGAACGCCGTCGATGCGGATGCTCGTGACCGCGGCCCCCGGGATCGAGGACAGCAGGGTACGCCGCAGCGAGTTGCCGAGGGTGTAGCCGAAGCCCGGCTCGAGGGGTTCGATGGTGAACTTCGAGCGGTTCTCGGCCACGACCTCTTCGGTCAGGGTCGGACGCTGGGAAATCAGCATGAGGATCATCCTCCTTTTAGGGCGCCCGCTATTTGACGCCTCGTTTTAAGGGGTTGTGCGGCAGGGGCGAAACCCCCGCCGCACCAGCGGCATTCGCTGATTACTTCGAGTAGTACTCGACGATCAGCTGTTCCTGCAGCGGCACATCGATCTGGGCGCGCTCCGGCTCCTGGTGGACCAGGATCCGCAGACGGCCCGGGATCACCTGCAGCCAGCCCGGAACCGGGCGATCGCCGAGGGTCTCCCGCGCGACCTGGAAAGGCAGGGTCGGCAGCGACTTTTCCTTGACATCGATGATGTCGTACTGGCTCACCTTGTAGCTGGGCACGTCGACCTTGACGCCGTTGACCAGGAAGTGGCCGTGGCTGACGAGCTGACGGGCCTGGCGACGGGTGCGCGCCAGACCGGCGCGGTACACGACGTTGTCGAGACGGGTCTCGAGCAGACGAAGCAGGTTGTCACCGGTCTTGCCCTTGAGGCGGTTGGCCTCTTCGTAGTACCGGCGGAACTGCTTCTCCATGACGCCGTAGGAGAAGCGAGCCTTCTGCTTCTCCTGCAGCTGGAGCAGGTACTCGCTCTCCTTGATACGCGCACGGCCGTGCTGGCCGGGCGGGTACGGGCGACGCTCGAACGCCTGATCGCCGCCGACGAGGTCGACGCGCAGACGACGCGACTTGCGGGTGATGGGTCCGGTGTAACGGGCCATTTCGCTCTACCTTCCTTTCCCGCTAGACGCGACGCCGCTTGGGCGGACGGCAGCCGTTGTGCGGCTGCGGGGTGACATCGGAGATCGTGCCCACCTCGAGGCCTGCGGCCTGCAGCGAACGGATCGCGGTCTCGCGGCCCGAACCCGGGCCCTTGACGAACACGTCGACCTTCTTGACGCCGTTCTCCTGCGCCTTGCGGGCAGCGTTCTCGGCGGCGAGCTGCGCGGCGAACGGGGTCGACTTACGCGAACCCTTGAAGCCGACGTGACCCGACGACGCCCAGGAGATGACGTTGCCGTTCGGGTCGGTGATGGACACGATCGTGTTGTTGAACGTGCTCTTGATGTGCGCGTGGCCGTGCGGGACGTTCTTCTTTTCCCTGCGACGCGACTTCTGGGTCTTCTTGGGGCCGGAGGCCCTGCTCTTAGGAGGCATCCGTATCCCTTACTTCTTCTTGCCTGCGACGGTGCGCTTCGGGCCCTTGCGGGTGCGCGCGTTGGTCTTGGTCCGCTGGCCACGCACGGGCAGGCCACGACGGTGGCGCAGGCCCTGGTAGCAGCCGATCTCGATCTTGCGGCGGATGTCGGCCTGCACCTCACGGC
Source organism: Nocardia sp. NPDC050713 (assembly GCF_040654315.1). NCBI lineage: Bacteria > Bacillati > Actinomycetota > Actinomycetes > Mycobacteriales > Nocardiaceae > Nocardia > Nocardia sp. NPDC050713. Next base: position 283,147 of record NZ_JBFAHS010000001.1, read on the forward strand.
GCAGGTCACCCTCGACCTTGAACTCCGAAGCCTCGATGTAGTCGCGGAGCTTCGTCAGGTCGTCGTCGCTGAGGTCCTTCGAACGCAGGTCCGGGCTGACGCCGGTGGCCTCGAGGATCTCCTGGGAGCGGGTACGGCCGATGCCGAAAATGTAGGTCAGCGCGATCTCCATGCGCTTTTCGCGCGGGAGGTCGACGCCCATGAGACGTGCCATGTGGCAGTTTCCTTAATCGTTGCGGAGGTCTGCTCCCTGTCCGTTCCCCCGTCTTGTTTGGGGCACCGGCCTCCGTACCGGTGGTTGGCTCGCACGCCCCGTTCCCTCTCTCGAGAGCCCGAATTTCCACAGCGTGCGGCTGGAGCTGGGAGTTCTTCTCTGTGCCAATCCGAACTGCGTTCGGTGCTTGGCGGTGAAACGATCAGCCCTGGCGCTGCTTGTGGCGCAGGTTGTCGCAGATCACCATGACCCGGCCGTGGCGGCGGATCACCTTGCACTTCTCGCAGATCTTCTTGACGCTCGGCTGAACCTTCACGTCCGTCCAATCTCGTTGCGGTCCACACGGGTGTGAACACAGTTTTTCCCCAGCCTGGCGACTGGGGAAGTCTTATTGTCCTCGTCCTCGCGGACGGTGGCCTCTCCGGGGGGAGAGACTCTGAGTAAAAGCCTTGGTTCGTGCCTAACCCAGCCCGCCCGTTCGGGGGTCCGGGGGCGAAGCCCGCCGGGCGGGGTGTGGGGGTTGCACCCCCACAGAACACCAAGTGAATCGACCTAGGCGAGCGCATTTCGCGAGCATGGCTCGCCGACTCGATTCACTTGTAGCGGTAAACGATGCGGCCGCGGGACAGGTCGTAGGGCGAAAGCTCGACGACCACCCGGTCCTCGGGAAGGATGCGAATGTAGTGCTGCCGCATCTTTCCGCTGATGTGCGCGAGAACCTTGTGCCCGTTCTCGAGCTCGATCCGGAACATCGCATTGGGCAGCGGCTCGACAACTCGACCCTCGACCTCGATGGCCCCGTCTTTCTTCGCCATGTCCTCCGCGATCCCGGTTCGCTGGTCGGCATTGCCGATCGAACCTGGTGTGATTGCCTGGTGTCTGCTTGTATGTACCGGTCGGCGTAACCGGACCGGCGGCATGCAAACAGGCGGCGCATAGGTGCACCGCCGCTCCAGCTTACCGGGAGGCATCCGATCCGGCAAAAACACCTCGCCGTGCAGTCCCCGGCGTGGCCGCTCCCTGCCCCGCGTCGAGCGACGCCGGTCACGTAAACTGACCGAGTCCAGGAAACGGTCGAGCAGACTTAGGGGGATGCCGTGAGCCAGCGTACCGGGCGTGCCGCAGGCGCCGCGCCCCTCGGCCACGGCGGGGCCGAGCGCGAGCGCAGCGGGCGAGCCATCTCGGGCACGACGAAGCCGAGCGACAGTGAGGCGATGCGGTGAGTCGCAACAACGACGGCCTGCCGATGCTGCCGCCGTGGCTGTCCGACAGCGAGGTCAACGGCGGCTACGAGGCACCGGTACAGAATCTTCCGCACGACGACATCATCGACGACGCACCCGACCGCAAACGCAAGGGCCGCAAATCGCAGGCCCCGGAAGGCCGCCACGACGCGAGTCAGGGCTCCGGCCGCAAGGACAAGAAGCGCAGGTGGCTGGGCCGCGACAAGGACGAGCCGGTAGAGGAACAGCCCGCCGAGCCGCAGCCGCGAGGGGATTCGTGGGGTCGGCCGCAGTCGGGTGATTCGTGGTCGTCAGGCACGGACGCCGAGGGTCGCCCCGGGCAATCGCCGCAGCAGACCACGCACGGCCAAGGCGACCGCAACGGTTCATGGCAGCCCATGGAAGGTCCCGGTCGGACCAGCGCGCCTCAGCAGCCGATGGAAGGACGCGGGCCGGTGCCGCCGCAAGGCGGCGGTGGCTATATACCCCAGCAGCCGATCGGTGATTCCGGCCGCCAATCACCGGGCGGGCCTGGTCGAGCGCAGCCGGATCAGTTCGGCGGGCCGGGGCTGATTCCCGCACAGCAGTTCGGCGGCCAGGGACAGCCGGGCCAAGAGCCGGTCGGCGACGCCGGGCGATGGAGTAGTGGACCGGAGCAGGCGCATCCGGGGCAATTCGGTGAGCCCGGTCAGGCGTCCCCGCAGCAATTCGGCGTCCCCGGTCGCGATTCGCGACAGCACGGTGGCCCAGAGCAGGTGTATCAGCCGTCGACCGGCGGCCCCGGTCAAGCGCCACCGCAACACGGCGGTCCCGGCCAGGTGCCGACGCCGCAGCACGGCGGACCCGAACAGATCCACGGCGCGTCCGCGTATGCGCCCGGTTCGACGAGCGGGCCCGGACAGCAACAGCATCCGACGGGCCCCGGGCAACCGCCGATCGACGGATCGGGCGCGCAGCATCCGGACGCCCAGCGCACAGGCTCTCGCCTGCCCACCCGGCAACCGAGCCAGCCTTCCGAGGGCTTCCAACCTCTCGGTCAGCGCACGCCCACGCCGACGACCCCGCCGCCCGCACCCGAGCCGCCGCCTTCGAACGAGGCGACCACGCGCTACCAGCGCCAGCTCCCCGACCTGCCGCCACCGCCGAGCGAGGTCCGGCCGTCCCCGGTCGAGGACAGCTCTGCCCGGCGGGCCCAGAACGACTTCGCCGCCCGGACCACCGAGGCCGAAGGCCGCATTCCCGCACCGGATGCCGAGCACCCCGTGTCCGCTCCGGCGGCTGAGGGTCGCACGGCCGCGCAGACGGGTCAGGTCTTTGCCCCGGCGACCGAGGGTCGCACTCCCGCGCAAGCTGGCGAGGGTGACGCCTCCAACGCGGCAGCGCAGGTCGCCGAGGGAAGCACCTCGACCGCGTCGGACGCGAGTCGTTCTTCGAGCGAATTCGACAGTGCTCCACCGTGGCTCGCGGGCCCGAGCGCGAGCAGCGCGACCGCCGCGTCGGGTCCGGCCGCAGCCGCGCCATCCGCGGAGCAAGGCCTCCCGCCGCGTACGCAGGAGGGGGCGGCGCCATCGAGCGACGTCCCGCCGTCTTGGCTCGGCGGTGCCGAGCAGCGTCAGCCGAGTACCCGCCCCGAGCTGCCGCCGCCGCCGACCGCCGAACAAGCTGGGGCGCAAGCGTCTTCGCCGACCGCGCAGCAGGCGCCGACGTTCCCGAGCGACATCGCTCGACCGGCCGAGGCCGCCCCGGCCGCGCACTCGGGCGTCCCGGGCGGAACGTCCGCGACTCCCGATCCCGCTACCGGAACCGATCGTCCGAGCTCTGCGTCTCAGCCGATCGCCGACGACAGAGCGTTCGACGCGAGTCAGCGCTCTTCCACTCGGCCCGTCGATCGGACCGAGGGCGAGATCCCGCAGGGCCCCGCCGATTCCGCGTACGGACGCGACGTAGTCGGACGAGGCCAGGGCGGCGAGTTCACGCGCGACCCGGCCGTAAGCTCGGGCACGGCCGAGGACGCCGAGTCCGCGGGCGGCAGGCACCGATTGCCCGCCGAACCGAACGCGGGTGAGCGACAGTGGGGCGCACCGGGTCCGGCGCAGGGCGGACATCGGGCTCCGGTCAGCGATCAGCCCGCCCCCGGCCAGGTACGCCGCGATCCCGGCGTGTTCGCGCAGCAGGGCGGCCAGGCGCCGGGCGGCGAAATGCCTTGGTCCCAGTCGGGATACGGCCCGCAGGCGCCGAATCCGCAGGACGGTCCCGCGCCCTCCGGCTATGCCGACCAGCGGCAAGGCGGTTTCGCACCCACCCCGGGTCCCGACGCCAGTGCCTACCACATTCCCGGCGACCGGCGGCCCGGCGAACCGGGGTATCCGGCGTCGTCCGGGCCGGGGACGGTCGAGCCCGCGAACAACGCGCCTGGCTTCATCCCCGCGGCAGCCGAACAGCACCCGTCCTCCCCTCCGGCGTGGAACCAGGCGGCGCAACCTCCCGCGCCCCCGCAGGGTCCCGCTGCCGAGAGCTGGGGTCAGCAGCCGCACCGACCGGCCGCCGAGAGCTGGGGCCACCAGCCGCACGGCGGTCCACACCAGCACGGCCAGCCCTCGCTGGACGACGTGCCGTTGCGCCGCGCCAAGAAGGCGCCGGGCAGCGGGTGGCGTAAAGCCGTGCACCACATGTCCGGTGGCGCGATCAATCCCGGCATGTCGGCCGAGGAGTTGCGGCTCCAGGAACTGGTGGCGCGGATCAGGCAGCCCGTCCGCGGCGATTACCGCATCGCGGTGCTCTCGCTGAAGGGCGGCGTCGGTAAGACGACGACCACCATGGGCCTCGGGTCCATCTTCGCCTCGATCCGCGGCGACCGGGTGATCGCGGTCGACGCCAACCCGGACTTCGGCACTCTCTCCCAGCGAGTTCCTTTGCAAACCCGGTCGACGGTGCGCGATCTGCTGCTCGATCCGTCGATCGAGCGCTACTCGGACGTGCGCAGGCACACCTCGCAGGCCACCAGCCGACTGGAAGTGCTTGCCAGCGAACGCGATCCGGCGGCGTCGGAGGCGTTCAACGACGAGGAATATCGAGCCGTCGCCCGAATCCTGCAGCGCTACTACAACATCATCCTCACCGACTGCGGCACCGGACTGATGCACTCGGCGATGGCGGGCGTGCTCGACTTGGCGCACTCGCTGGTGCTCATCTCGTCAGCGGCGATCGACGGCGCGCGCAGCGCCGCGGCGACGCTGGACTGGTTGTCCCTGCACGGTCACGATCACCTGGTGCGCAACGCCGTCGTGGTGATCAACCTGCCGCGTGAGGGTTCGCCGAACGTGGGCGTGCAGCAGCTGCGCGAGTACTTCCTGTCGCGGTGCCGCGCGGTGCACATCATCCCGTACGACTCGCACCTCTCGGAGGGCGCCGAGATCGACCTGCACCGGCTCAGCAAGCAGGCCAAGCGCGCCTACGTGGAACTGGCCGCGACGGTCGCCGACGAGTTCGGCGTCGACCACCGCCGTTTCCACGCCTGAGCGCCGGGTTCGATCGAGAACGCCTTCGACGAAGAACACAGCGCGACAGCCGTTGCGCACCAAGAAGGTTCGCCGGTCGGGTGCCGAGGAGGGGGTACGACACCCGACCGAACGAACCACCTCACCACTCGGGCAGCCGCCTCCGACCCGCGAGCACGTCGCGGATCAGGTCGTCGTAGGCGTCCGCCAATTCGGCGAGATGGTGCCAGGCGCAGTGCAATAGCTCGTCGTGCGCGTCGAGAGTCATCAGCGCGTGGTGCGCACGCACCGAGGACTCCGCGAGCCGATCGATCACCGCGCCTACGGTCTCCGTGTGCAAGGTGGCGCCGAGCCGATGCTGGGGGACGCTGCGCGTCACCCAGTCATCGATGGCCAGCACCAATTCGCCTCGGCGCCGTTCGTTTTCGAGAATATGCGTCGGATCGGTGCTGACCGAGCCGCCGCGGCCGACCAGCCGCCGCTCGTGCAGCACCGCCAAATCACGGGCGAACCAGAGCAAGGGGCCACCTACGACCCGATGCCCTCGACACGCCCGAACAAGTAGATCCGAAGTGGGCAGTAGCCCGGTAGTCACGGACTGCACTGCCGTATCGACACACCGGGGTGTGTCGGGAAGAGCCATCACAACCGTTGATGAATCCGAACCTGCCACGTTGCCTCGCCGTTCATCGCCGCACAACACCGGATCAGGACGTTCATTACAATAAACCTCTGAAGGCACCTGTCAAGCGTTACCCGCCCGTAGGAGGTAACGAAGAGTACACTTCGTTACCTGCACGACCACCGAGGAGCAAGATGGCGGACGGTCCGACGTATCACCGGATCGCAGACCTCCTCCGCGAGGAGATCCGCTCAGGCAAATGGAATCCGGGCGATCGACTTCCGAGTCACACCGAGCTCGCCGAGCAGATGCAGGTCTCGATCACCACGGCCCGCAACGCCGTACAGGTTCTTGTCGCCGAAAATCTCGTCTATACAGCTACTTCCCGCGGAACGATCGTCCGAAACCAGGAAGTGCTCGAGTCGGTGATGACCGACCATATCCGTCCCGACCGCCCCAAGACGCCGCACGACATCTTCGAAGAGATCGCCCGCCGCGCGGATCGGGTGCCCACCAAGGAGTTCAGCGCGCGGATGGAGCCCGCGACGGCGCAGGTCGCGCAGTGGCTCGGCGTGCCGGAGGACTCTTGGGTGCTCGCCCGCACCGTCGTGCAGTACCTGGACAACGAACCGTGGTCCTGGGAGGTCAGCTTCTATCCCCGAGACCTGGCCGAAGCCACCGGAATCGACTCGCCGCACGACATCCCCGAGGGCACCACCCGCAGGATGGCCGACCGCGGCCACCCCGAGACCGCCCACCGCGACACGCTCGTGGCGCGGCCGGCCAGTGCGGAGGAGGCGATCGTGCTCGGCGTCGCGACCGGAACGATCCTGCTGGATCATCTGCGCATCGGCGCGGATCGCACCCGGGTCACCCGGGCGACGAGGCAACGCTCCATCGCCACGCGCAACCGCTTGGCCTACGAACTCGGCGACGCCGAGGGAACCGCCGTCATCCGGCAAACTTTGGGCGATTCGTATAGGCCAGGTATCTCTTTGCTATGACTACCGTTTTCCGCCAGGCCGACATCGGTGATCTCGGCATGATCTGCCGCCTGCGCGTCCAGCGCACCGCCTGGCTCACTGCCCGCGGTTCCGACCAGTGGACGATCGCCGGTCGCGGACTGCCCATCGAGATTTTCGCCCGCGGGGTCGGCCGCTCGCTGGACGCGGGCGAGACCTGGATCGCCGAGGTGGATGGCGAACCGGCAGCAACCATTACCGTCAACGATCGCGCCGACCCCGGCCTGTGGTCGCAGTGGGAGCTCGCCGACGCGGTCGTCGTGCACTTCATGATCGTCGACCTGCGTTTCGCCGGGCAACGTCTCGGCCATCGCATGCTCGCGCACGCCGGGCAGCTGGCCAGGGAACGCGACCGCGACTGGGTTCGCCTCGATGCCTGGACGACCAACGCCGACCTGCACGACTACTACCGCAGAGCGGGCTTCCACATGGCGCGCATCGCGGGACCGATCGCCCGCGGCCCCTCTCGCGCGCTGTTCGAACGCCGCACCGACAGCTGGGATTTCGAGCAGAAGCTCGCCATCCCCGCCGCGGGCCTGCCGTCGGCGACACCCCTACTGGACCCGCCGACGGACACCATCCTCGCTCCCCCGGCGCTGCCGAACTGAGCAGGCAGCGCCGGAGCGAAGGCGGAGGTACGCCTTACAGCGGCGGCAGGTACGCCACCTGGATCATCTCGTTGCCGCCGCGAGTAACCAGCGTGCCACGGCCGGGCGGCAGCTTGGTGGCGCGGATGTCGCCGATGATCTTGCCCTCGTCCTTGGGCGCGCTCATCAGCAGCGCGTCCACACCCATTTCCTTGAGCGAGCCGAGCACCTTGTCGAACATGGCCCGGCTGGCGCCGCCGGCGCGGCGGCTGAGCACCACGTGCAGACCGATATCGCGCGCCTGCGGCAGGAACTCGATCAGCGGCTCCAGCGGGTTGCGCCCACCGGAGACCACCATCTCGTAATCGTCGACCACGACATAGATCTCGGGCCCGGTCCACCAGCTGCGTTCACGCAGCTGCTGTGGCGTGATGTCGTTGCCCGGGATCCGCTTCTGGAGATAGTTCGCGACTTCCTTGATCATCCCGAAGGACGTCTGCGCGGAGGTCGAGTATCCGGCCAGCTGCGCCCCTTCCAGCACTCCGAGCATGGTGCGCCGGTAGTCGATCAGGATGACGCGGGCTTCCTCGGAGGTGGAGTTCTCTGTGATGCCCGCGACGATATTGCGCAGCAGCGTGGTCTTACCGCACTCCACATCGCAGAAGCTGTAGAAGTGCGGCTGCACCGCGAAATCCATGACGATCGGTTGCAGGTCGGTCTCGCCGATGCCGATGACGGCCAGCGTCTTGCTCTGCTGGATGCCCCGCCGCGCCGCCTCCGCGAGCACGGCCTCGCGCGAGAGCTCCATCGGCAGCATCCGGACCTCGGGCGCGTTCCGGCCTGCGTAGAGCTCGCTGAGCTGCTGCTTGGCGATGCCGATTCCCTCGGACAGAGTGTGCGGATCGGAGTCGGAGTCCAAGCGCGGCAACGCGATCAGCAGATGCAGCTTTTGCGCGGTGAGACCACGGCCCGGACGCCCGGTGGGCACCAGCACCGCGGTTCGCCGGTCCATCTCGGAGTCGGACGGGTCGCCGAGGCGGAGCTCGATGCGGGTACCGATGAGGTCCTTGATCTGCGAGCGGATCTCCGGCCACCGGGTGGTGGAGACGATCAGGTGGACACCATAGGAAAGACCCTGTGCGGCGATGGCATTGAGCTGCGGTTCCAGCATGTCGTAATCGGCGCGGATGGTTGGCCAGCCGTCGATGACGAGAAAGACGTCACCGTGCGGATCCTGAGCGAGCGGGTCGGCTTGCCGCTCGGCAGGCGACTTCTCCGCCAGCAGCGCTTTCCGCCTGCGGAATTCGACGATGGAGTCGATGCCCAGCTCACGGAACAGCTCCTCGCGGTGGCGCAGGATGCCCGTCACTTCCGCGATGGTGCGGCGGATCCGATCGACTTCCATGCGACCCGCGACGGAACCGACATGCGGTATCCCCACCAAACCGGAGAGTGTGCCGCCACCGAAGTCGAGACAGTAGAACTGCACCTGCTCGGGTGTGTGGGTGGCGGCCGCGGCCATGATGATGGTGCGCAGGGTGGTCGACTTACCCGACTGCGGACCACCGACGACCGCGACATTGCCCTGCGCCGCGGACAGATCCACGATCAGCACGTCGCGGCGCTGCTCGTAGGGCTTGTCGATGACACCCAGTGGCAACCACAGCTGACCGTGCCGGTTGACCGGCGAGCGCCAGTCCGGGTCGGGCAGCAACATGTCGACCGACGGCGACTCGTCCAGTGGCGGCAGCCACACCTCGTGCGCCGGGCGGCCGTGGCCGCGGAGGCGATCGACGACGGTGGTCAGCAGCGTCGCGGGAACGGCCTCGGCGACCGGCACCGAGTCCTGCTCCTCGTCGCCATCCACGAGTTGCCCTGGCGGCGGCGGCAATTCGGGCAGGCCCAGCCGTCCGGGGGGCGGCGGCAGCTCGGGCCTTCCCCCCGGCACGGCCTCCCGTTCGGACTCGACTTTCTCCGGCAGCGCCACCGGCGCCGCGGTGAACACCGCGGGCGACTGACCGCCGACGGTCTTGCCGTCCACCTTCCGGGTGACGCGCGGCGAAACATACGGCCCGGACACATAACTGGCGTTGAAGCGCAGTGGATCGTCGGCGTCGCTCTTGAGGTAGCCGGAGCCAGGCACGCTGGGCAGGTGGTAGGCGTCGGTGATGCCGAGCACCGCCCGGGACTCGTTGGCGGAGAATGTACGCAGACCGATCCGGTAGGACAGATGCGAGTCCAGACCGCGTAGCTTGTTCTCCTCCAAGCGCTGCGAAGCCAGCAGCAGATGCACTCGCAGCGAGCGGCCCAGGCGGCCGATCATCACGAACAGGTCCGCGAAATCCGGTTTCTGCGAGAGCAGTTCGGAGAACTCGTCGACCACGACGAACAGCGCGGGCAGCGGATCCAGGTTGGCGCCCGCGGCGCGAGCCTTCTCGTATTCGGTGACGTTGGCGAAGTTGCCTGCCGCGCGCAGCAGCTCCTGGCGCCGGGTCATCTCGCCGGAGAGGGCGTCCTTCATGCGGTCGACGAGGGCGAGTTCCTCCTCGAGGTTGGTGATGACCGCGGAGACGTGCGGCAGCGAGTCGAGGCCGAGGAAGGTCGCGCCACCCTTGAAGTCGACAAGGACCAGGTTCAGCAGATCGGGCGAATGCGTGGTCACCATGGACAACACCAGCGTGCGCAGGAACTCCGACTTACCCGAACCCGTTGCGCCGATACACAATCCGTGCGGCCCCATGCCGTTCTCGGCGGACTCCTTGATGTCGATCTCGACCGGCGTACCGTCGGGCGTGACGCCGATCGGCACCCGCAGCCGTTCCCGGTCGCTGCGCGGGCGCCACACCACCGCGGGATCGATCTGGGCGGCGTCGGGAATCTTCAGCAGCGCCATCAGGCCGGGATCGGCCCGGATCTCGTCACCCAGGCTCACCATCTGGGCGGCGGTCGCGATGCGATAACGCGCCAGATCCCGGGCCAGCGCGTTCGCCTCGGCGCGGGTCACCTGATCGGCGGTGGCGAATTTCTCCACGCCCGCAGCGGATTTCGCGGCCACCATGCCGTCGTCGGTGACGACGAGTTGCAGGCCGCGGCGCACCGCGAGACCGCTCTGCGGTGCGGTCAGGTCGAGCACGGTCACCGAGTCCAGGCCCGCGTCGCTGACGACGCGTTCGGAACCGCTGACGTAGCCGTCGTCGATGATCACCAGCAGATGGATCCGGCCCGCTGTCGGCTGCGCGTTACGCATGAAGCGACCGCGCTCGACCAGCTCGGCGGACATGGATGTCTCCAACTCGGCCAGCGAGCGGTACATCATCCGGACCGAGCCCATGCCGTCCCGCTCCACCGGATGTTGCAGATGCGGGAGCCATTTCGCCCAGGACCAAGCCGGGCCGTCGGGATCGGCACAGATGATGGCGAGCGCAGTGTGGTCGGGGCCGTGGAAGGTGGTGAACTCCATCAGCATCGAGCGCACCAGCGTGAGCACGGCTTCACGGTCGCCTTCGACATTGATTGCGGGGAACGCGCGCAGCGAGATGGCGGTGGGCAGGCCGTGCACCACCGAGTGGGTGCGCACGAACCGGCGCAAGGCGACGGTGGACACCGGTTCCAGGTCTTCCAGCGGACCGGTCTCGGGCCGGGCCAGCTTGGTGGCCAGGCGGTGGCTGCCCACGCCGACCCGCACGTGCCCGAAATCCGGGTCGTTGGGCCTGCGTTCCCACATCCGGCGGCTGCCGACCACCGATTGCAGGTCGCTCGGTTCGGGATGACTCCACCGCAGCGCCGCCAGCTGCTGGTTACCGGTCTTGCGCACATCCTTGCGGACCTGATCGAGGTAGCGGAAGTAGTCCTTGCGCTCCTCGTTGAGCTCGGCGGCCTTCTTCGGCCCGCCGCCGCCCCGCATGCCCGCCATCATGCCGAACATCGACATCAGCATCATGATCGGGAACATCATCATGAACGGGTTGGCCAGCAGGTTGCGGCCCATCATGACCATCATCGCGATCATGCCGACCACGGCGACCACCATGACCACCGGCATCAGCTTCATCAGCAGATTGCCGACGACGGGACGATCCAGTTCCGGCGGCGCGGACAACGCGACCTCACCGCCCGGCGGACGCGGCGGCGCGATCCGCGGGCGGCGCACGAAACCTTCGGTTGCCATGTCCTACAACCCCTCTCGGGTTTGTTGCTCCGCACCCGGATCCACACTCACCTGCTTACCCCGCCGGAACGGGATCGAGGCGGCGTAGCCGAGCCCGAGCAGGGCGAGCAGCGTGATCGAGCCGATCGTGGCGACCAGGCGCGGGGCCGGGTCGACGTACGGCGGCGGAGACGGCCCGGCGATCTTGCGCGGTATATCGGAGCCCACAGTGACCGGCTTCTGCGGCAGTTGCGCGGTGAGTGCGGCCAGCGGATCGATCAGGCCGTGCCCGACCTTGTCGTTGCGTCCGTTGTCCGGCGCCTGCGCGGTCAGCTTGATCCGATCGATCACCTCGGCGGCGCTCATTTCCGGGAAGCGCGACCGGACCAGCGCGGCGAGTCCGGAGACGTAGGCGCTGGAGAAGCTGGTGCCGTCGATGGTGGAGTAGCCCTCATTGGTCTGGGTGGCGTTGACCAGCCCGGCGCCACCGGGCTTGCTGTCCAGGGAGACGATTTCGCGCCCCGGCGCGGCGACGCCGACCCACGGACCGTGCAGCGAGAACGGCGAGACCGCGCCCTCGGGATCCACCGAGGCGACCGACAGCACATAGGGCGTGAACCAGGCCGGAGTGACCACGGTGCCCGCCGCCGACCAGCCCGAGCGGTCGTTCTGCTTCTCACAGGCAGTGCCCTGCATGATGTTTCCCGCTGCGGCGACGACGACCACATTGCGGTCGTAGGCGTATTTCACAGCGGCGCCCAAGGCGCCGTCGGCGGCACTGGCGCTCGCGGCCATGCACGCCACCTCCGAGATGTTGATCACCGTGGCGCCCATGTCGACCGCGCGGACGATACCGGCGGCCAGGGTGTTGACCGTGCCGTAGCCTTCGCGCGTGATGACGCCCGGCTCCTCCCGGCGATTGCGGTCCTTGGCCTCGTAGGCCGAGCTGAGCTGGCGGATGGCCAGGATCTCGGCTTCCGGTGCGACACCGGCGAATCCGTCCTCCAGGCTGGGCTGAGCGGCGATGATCCCGGCCACGAAGGTGCCGTGCCCGTCGCAGTCGACGGTGCCGTCGGTGGTGGAGACGAAGTCGCCGCCGGCCTGGAGCGCGGGCAGGCGCCAGTGCCGGTTCACGCCGGTATCGATGACGGCGACCTTCTGACCCGCGCCGCGACTGAACTGCCACGCCTCGGCCAAACCGAGGATCCGCTGCGCCAGTGGCGGATCGCGGGGCGCCTCGCCCTGGAGGATGGGTTCGGCGCAAACCTTGGCCTGTTCGGTCTCGTCCGGCGGTCTGGCGCTGGCGGCAAGGCCGAGCACGGCGCCGAGTGCGCCGTCGTCGATCGTCGGCGGCGCGATCGCCACTGCGGGCGTAGGTGTTCCGGTGGCGAGCGCGAGCACCGCCGCCACCGTCACCGCCCGCAGCAGCCGCCGTAGGAGCGGTGCCATGTCAGATGTTCCGGGCGGCCGAGTAGATCTCCATGATCCACAGCACCAGCGGAATGATGGTGCAGATCAAGAGGTATTCGAAAATCTCACCGGTGCGGCGCATGGGTGGCGACATCTCGGTGTGCGGCCCGATCACACCGAAGGCCACCGCGGCCGCGGCCACGACGAGCAGCATGCCGCCGATCGGCAGCAGCCAGTCCTCCTCGCCGAGCGCGGCGCCGACGCCCAGCGCGATCAACGCGATAGCGCCACCGGCGATCAATGTGCACGCCTGCACCAGGTCGGCGAAGGCGCGCCCGCGCAAGCACAGGATGATCGAGACCACCACGCCGAGGGTGATGCCCTGCCAGCGGGCCGCGCCGAGCGGATCCGCGGCCAGCACCACGCCGATCGCGGCGGCGACGGTGCAGCCGATGATCATGCCGGACTGGTATTCGTTGGCCGCGCGGGCTCGATGCTCGAGACCGGCGGCCGAGGGTAGGGCGGTGGCGCCGATGGCGCCGATGTCCTTGACGGTGGGACGGGGTTCGTGGTCGGCGGGGTCGATGGCAGCGCCCGCGGTCGGCACCGGCGGCACCGGCAGCCGTGCGGCGGCCACGGCAAGGCGCGGCACCAGGGTGATCACGACGAGCGCACCGACCAGCACGCCCGCGGCGATCTTGGACAGCGCGGGATCCCAGACCATCCGCACCATCGCGGCCACGCCGCCGAACAGGGCGAGGGTGATGACCGTGGTGAACATGGTCGCCCCGACCCGGGTCAGGCTGTAGAGGACGGCGGCGGCGGTCAGCGTCGCGACACAGGCGAACATCGCATGCGGACTGCCGAAGGCGTTGGGCACGAACAGCGCGGTGCCCGCGAAGATCAGCAGCAGCGCGTACAGCGACAGCATGATCACCGGCAAGGTCGCTTCGGCCTGATACCGGCGGGCGACCAGCACGGCCGCGCCACCGGCGATCAGTCCGGCGCCGAGGCCGATGAAACCCACTGCGGCACCGGCACCGTCGAGCTTGGCCACCGCGAGCAGGTAGCTCCCGGCCAGCACCGCGAGCAGGCCCATGGACAGACCGAGCCAACGCGCCGACAGCGGCGACCAGTGCCGGAACGAGGTCGCGGTCAGCTTGGCGACGGCGTCGATCACGTCGTCGAACAGCGCCGGCGGCTCCTTGGCGGTCACCGAACGCAAAACGAGCAACTCACCATCGAAAACCTCGGCCTCGGTGAGCGATTGGTTCGCCGGGATGGGGTCGCGGCCGATCCTGGCCAGCGTCCAATGCTGCGTTTGCAGCGGTGCCCCGTCCTCGTGCTCGGTGAGATCGGGATTGCGCGATTCGATCAGCTCCACCACATCGGTGATAAACGCCGCGATCGGAACTGTGGCAGGCAAACCCAAGTCCAACTGCGTATTGCCGCCGATCACCGAGACGCGGCACAACTCCGGACCTACGGCAGCCACAGCGCTGCTAGACGGATCGGTCACAGCTCGGATGACTCCCTACCTAGAACACACGTCAACGCCATGCAACCTACTCAACTTAACGGAGAAGTCCCTACCTCGCAGTGCCCTTCCGACCCCGCCGACTCCGTCGGCTTTCCATCCCCCGGCGCTCTCTCCACCCCCGCAGACTCCGTCGGCTTTCCACCCTCCGGTGGCTATGCTTAGCGAGGAACAGCATCTCCGTTCGTTTTTAGGGGCAAACCCATATGACCGGCAACCGCCAGGCACAACGCGCGTTCGACGCTGGTGTCTTGTCCTTGGGCATTGTGATCGACGGACAGGAATCTGCCCGCGATCTGGAATACGCTCAGCTGGCCTTCCAGCGCGCCACCGAATGGGATCCCGGTATGTGCGACGCTTGGCTCGGACGCGCGGCCGCCGGCGAGCACACCCGTGAGGTGATCTTCAACCTCTTCAAGACCAGCACCTCGACGCTCTTCCGGGAGCAGCGCAGGCTCGGCCTGCAACCGCGGGTGCTGGCGGGCCGCTTCACCGTCGGTCAGTACATCGACTACCCGCTGGCCAGCTATACCGAGATCTGGCTCGCGCAGGCCGCGCAACTGATCACCGAGGGCGACTACGACGAAGCCGAGAAGGTCCTCGACGAACTGGCCAAACACCGAGCCGCACAGGTCTCCTCGTCGGACCGCGAGATCGACGACCGGATCTGCGCCTACGTCCGTGGCGTGCTGCACTTCACCACGCAGCGCTGGCCCGATGTGATGACCGTGCTGGCCGGTTCGGCGGACTGGGAGGATCCCTACCTGGCCGCGGGCGCCCACGTCATGGTCGGCACCGCCTGTGCCCAGCTGGGTTTGTTCGGCGAGGCGATCCGCCGTATGGAAGCCGCTGAGCAGGGCCCGATTCCGGCCGCGGCGACCACCGCCCGCTTCTGCCGCGGACTCGCCCTGCGCGAGACCGGCGAGGAGGAGAAGGCGCAGGCGCTGTTCGAGAAGGTGTTCTCCGAGGCACCGAGTTTCGAGGCCAACACCATGGCCATGCGCGACCGCAAGTACCGGATCACGGTGACCACCAAGGAGGTCATCGACGCGCGCACCAACAAGTGGGATCCGGCCTCGGCGCCGACGCTGGAACAGATGGGCCAGGAGGAGCGCGACGACAAGGCCAAGCTGATCCTGGAGAAGGCGCGCGCCGAACTCGATGAGCAGATCGGTCTCGCCGGCGTGAAAATGCAGGTTGCGAAGTTGCAGGCAACCGCTCAGCTAGCGCGGATCCGCGCCGAAAAAGGAATGGCGAGCGGATCCCGTGGCCAGCATTTGGCATTCACCGGACCGCCGGGTACCGGTAAGACCACCGTTGCCCGCGTGGTGGCAAAAATTTACTGTGGCTTAGGAATTCTCAAGACCGACAAGTTGATCGAAGCCAAACGTTCCGATTTCGTCGGGCAGCATTTGGGCAGTACCGCGATCAAGACGAACAAGTTGATCGATAGCGCGATGGACGGTGTGCTGTTCATCGACGAGGCCTACACACTGATTCAAACCGGCCTGTCCGGCGGTGACGCGTTCGGTCGCGAAGCCGTCGACACGCTGCTCGCGCGAATGGAGAACGACCGCGATCGACTGGTGGTGATCATCGCCGGATACGACGGCGAGATCGACCGATTCCTGGCCTCCAACGACGGTCTGGCGTCCCGCTTCGCCAAGCGGGTGAAGTTCGATTCCTACTCGCCGGAGGAGCTCGGCGACATCGGGCGTTTCATTGCGCGGAAACGGGATTCGGAACTGGCCGACGAGGCACAGGCGCTGCTGGTCGCCGCCTGCGGTGAGCTCTACCGCAAGGAGGCCACGGATCAGAGCGGTGAGCTCCGGCGCGGCATCGACATGGCCGGTAACGGCCGGTTCATCCGCAATGTGATCGAGGCGGCCGAGGAGGAGCGCGAGTTCCGGCTGGCCAACGACATCAACCTGGATCTGAGCGCCGTGGACGAATCGGTGCTGATGCGGATCGAAGCGGACGATATGCGGAACGCACTGGACAACGTGCTTTCCACGCTGCGCTGATATCCGGAACCAGCAGTACGGCCGCGAGTCCGCGGAGCCGTACTGCTGTGCGGGGGCAGGTCAGTTGGTGGTCGGCAGGATGTCGTAGCTGACGAGCGCTTCCTCACGCGAGAGCGTCGGCCCGGGTACCAGCTGGCCGATGATCGGCCACGGTGCGGGCCGCGGCTTGTCGGCAAGGCCGAGCAGGGTGGCCGTCTCCTGATCCGGGATGCCGTAGCGAATCCCGTTGTCGGAGATGTAGAACAGGCTGCCCATGCGGACACTGTCCGGCGACATGCCGGTCGTCTGGAGGTACTCCCCCGAGTTCGGCGGGATGTAGGCATGGTCGATGCGGTCGCCGGTGCCGTCCCCGGTGGCCAGATCCACGACCTTGGCCGACTTCGGCAGCGGCAGTTCACGTCCGGCGAGCAGCGTGATCGTGGCAGCCGGATCGGAGGCCTTCTTGGTCCACTGCATACAGCTGACCTTGTTCTCCTCGGGAGTGAGGATGGTCGGGACCGCCCCTGGGAACTTGTCCACCGGCAGTGGGCTCACCAAAGGGACTCCCACCACCCGGTCCGGCGGCACCGAGATGATCTCGTTCATCTCCTGGGAGTTCGCGTTGCGGATGACCTCGGCGGAGAACGGCGTCAGCCGCTGCACGCCATCGGCGAGCACCACGTACAGCTCCTCGGAGTCGACCCGCTGCACTCGGATCACGCCGCCGATCGGCACGCCCTGCAAGCGACCGGGGCCGGGTTCGCCGAGCCGATCGATCTTCGGCGGGACGATCGCGGGGACTTGAGTGGCGGAATTGAGCATGCCCGCGCTGACCGGACGCGGGTTGTACGCCTGCATGCCCAGCGAGCGCGAGATCACCGAATCGTTCGGATCCACCTCGGCGCGTTTGCCGTCGAACATCAGAAAGGTCTTGCCGCCGCGGGTCACCAGCAGCGCCTCGTTGTCGCGCAGCGGGCGGGCGGTGTTCGGCTCGCTCGAGTCGAGCGCGCCTGCGATGACCGTGGACTTGGCGCCTGCGGAGCGGGCGGCGCTGCCTGCCGCGGACAGTTCCACCGCATCGCACAGGCTCCAGACGGAGTCCGGCGAGGCAGCCCCGGGCAGGGTGGCCGGAACGCCGGGAATGCCCACCATCGGTCCGCGCGGCAGCGTCAGCTTGGATTCCTTGACGGAAGTGGGCTTTTCGTCGCTGGCAGCGATCAGGCGGGCGGAAGCCAGGTTCAGCGCCGGATGCAGCGTGCCGTCGATGATCACGTAGAGCGCGCCGGTCTCCTTGCCCATCACGATGGTCGCATCGCCGATCGAGCCCACCGGGCGCAGGAACGCCAGGATCGCCGCACCGGCGACCACCAGGATGCCGAGCACCGCGCCGACGACCAGCGAGCGGAACTGTGAGCGCATCGGATCGTGCAGCATCCGGATATCGCGCCGAATCAGCGCGTGCTCGTACCTTTTCAGCAGAAACCGGTATCCGTTGACTTGCGCCTTGGTAGTCAACTGTGCGGGCACGAAACGCCTCCGAACTGACGCGGGTACAGCGGACCGAGCATTTCACCCGGCACGCTTACAGTACCTACCCGCCCCGTCGGCTACGCAAGCTCCGCCGACTGCCATCCCCCAGTACCTACCCACCCTGCTGCCTGCCTTCCCGGTAGCGAAGCCGAACAATTTCGGTCCATTATGTCCGCATGGGTTCCACCACAGCCGACGGCGAAAATCGCGACACCGCGCAGCAGAGTTCACCTGCCCCGTCGGCCGAGCCTGCCCCCACTCCCCTGCACTCACCGTACTTCTGGTTGTTTCGAATTCTGCCGTTACGCTGGGTGATTCCGGTGGCGCTCGTCGCTGTCGCGGCCTCGCTGGTCGCGGTGATCTTCGATGCCTCGGTGTGGATCGCGGCCGGAGTATGTGCCGGCGTGCTCCTGCTGGGGCTGACACCACGGCCGCGCCGCAAGTCGTTGGCAGCTTGGCTGGACGAGGAAATCACCTTCCGTTGGCGCGTGTTCCGCAATCGTTCGGCAACCGCGGATCAAGCGCCGTTCGACGTACCGCTACCCGAGGGCGGCGCCTACGGAATGCGCTGGGACGGCACGCGTTTGCTCGTCATGCTGCGCGTGGAGGCGCATCCGCGCACGGTGACGCTGCTGAGCCCGCAGTCGCTGATCTCCGACGACATGATGCCGCTGCCCGAGCTCGCGCACTGCCTCAACCAGTTCGACATCGAGCTGGCCTCCATCGATGTGATCAGCACCGGCGCCCGCACCTCCGGGCCCGGCCGGGTCTCGCACCTCTACGAGCAGATCCTGGGCCCGCTGCCCGCGGTGGCGCACCGCACGGTGTGGGTGGTGCTGCGGCTGGACCCGCTGGGCAATGCCCCCGCGGTGGCGCGGCGCGGCGGCGGGGCCACCGGCACGCTGCGCACGGCCATCGTGGCGACCCAGCGGGTGGCGAATCGACTTGCCGCCCACGGCATCTCCACGGTGGTGCTGTCGGCCGCCGAGATCACGGCGGCGGTCAACCAGCTCACCAGGCACACGCCGCTGGAGGAGTTCACCGAGACCGCGCACAGCGTGGAACGCGACGGCATCCACTACACCACCTACCGGATGGCGCCGGAGGCGCTGGGGCCGCGCGGATTCGCGGCGGTGTGGTCCACGCCGACGCTGGCGACCACCGTCACCATGCGTCTTCAGCGCGCACCGGCACGGTCACCGCGCGACCAGGCCGCCGCGCCCGGCGCCGCGGGTATCGAAGTGACCGCGGTAGTGCGCTTCGATACCCGGGACAAGCCCGCCGTGGTCAAGGCCGAGGGCCTGGTCCCCCTGCCGGGCAAGCAGTTCCGCGCGCTGCTGTACACGCTGCCGATCGCCCGGCGCGGCCGTCGGTTCAGCCCGGAAACCTATCTGGGCAAGCCGGATTCACTGCTCGCACTGCCGATGCCGATCGCGGGCTGCGGTCAGCTGATCGGCGCCGACACCTCCGGACAGGCCGTTGCCCTGCCCTTGGTCGGGCATCAGGTGCGGCGCGTGGAGGTGATCGGATCGCTGCTGGTCGCCCAGCAGATGATCCTGCGCGCCATCGCGCTCGGCGCCTCCGTCGTGGTGCACACCAACCGGCACGACGCGTGGCGGCAGATGGCAGCCGACGTGGGTGTGCCCCAGTCCCTGACCGTCGCGGCCTGGTCCGCGGCCGGGCAGCAAGCCAGCGCGCACCGGTTCGCCACTGTTGTCGTCTACGACGGCATTCCGCCGACGGGACACCACTCCGACGCCACCACCGTGCTGCTGCGCAACGCCCCGGCAACCATGGAGGACCACTTCGACCCCGACGTCACCCTCGCCGAGGACCCGGAGACCGCCAACCTCGTCACCGTGCGCACGGCAGGTGTGACCACCCGCGTGCACATGGTGGCGACGCCGGACGAAATGCAATACCTGCACACAGCTTTGGCCCTCGCCAGATAGCCGAGCACCGGAAAGCCCCGGCCACCCGCGCGAGGGTGACCGGGGCTTTTCGTCCCGAACCCGGATCAGAAGGAGTTGTAGACCTTCTTGTCAGCGGCGAACGCGTTGTTGAACGCGCCGTCGATGGCGTCACGCAGCTTCTGGATCTTGAGGTGGGTGTCGCTGAGGCCCTGACCGTCCTTGCTGCCGACGCCGAGCAGTTCGTCGGCCTTGGCCTTGAACGACTCCAGCGCCTCGTTCTCCTCCCACGCGACGTTGATCAGCTTGTCGCGGGCGGCGACGAAGGCGTCCTTGTAGCCGTCGAGATCCTTGTAGTACTGGTCCATTTCGCTGATCAGCTGATCGTGGACCGCCTTGGTGTACTTCATGGCGGGTACTCCTTTCCCGGAAAGTGCGTCAGATCAGGTTGGTCAGGGCGTCGACGTTGGTCGGGTCGACGTCCGCGAGGGTGGTGTTGCCCTCTTGGATCGTCTGGTTCAGCGCGTCGATCTTGCCGTTGATCTCGGTGGCCTCTTCCTGCCAGGCCTTGGATGCGTTCTGGCCGGCCACCGCGGCTTCACCCTCCCAGCCCGAGCGGGCCGCGTCGAATGTTTCCTGCACTGCCTGGATGGTCTTACGGATGCCTTCGACAGCCTGGAAGTACTCGTCGACTACCTGGGCTGCCTGTTCCGCGGTATAGCTGGTCTGTCCGGACATTGTTCACCTCTTCATGTCGGTGGGTATTTCGTGTTCCGCTGCGCAGGCGCCGCGGTAATTCGGTCGGTTCGTGAGTTCCGATGCGTCGACTAGGGCATCCACCTTCCTCCGGGCAAGGTTTCGATCAGTGCCGAGATCGCCTGTGCGATCCGGTGATCGGTTCCCGGGGCGAAGGTCGACCAGACCCGTAGGTCCGGCGCAGCGCCGGGGCTGGCGGCGATCCGACCACGCGAGGTGTCGTAAACCGCTACCGCTCCGGACGTTCTGGTGGTGACGCCGTCGTCGTATGCGTAGGCGACGATCTCGGCGTGCGCGTGGCAGCTGGACATGGCCAATCCGAACTCGATGGCATCGCGTTCGGCCACGCCGTGGGCGTAGAAGATATCGGAGTAATCGCTGGATCTGGTTGCCTCGTCCAGTCTTTCGCGCAGTTCGTCGACCGGGGCGCTGATGCTCGGGATATCGGCGGCCGGGGCGCGGCCCAGCGCTTCGAGCACCGGCCGGGCCAGCGCTTGCCCGCCGCCGTCGCACCAGATGGGGCCCACGTCGAAGGTGTCGCCGGTACGCGTTGCCAGCGCGTGCTGAACTCCCTTGCGCGCCACACAGACCTGGCGGGTGCCCGACTCGGTGTAGATCCGGGCCGCGAGTTCACGCTCCGGGTTGGCCAAGACGAACAGCGCGTCGGTCAGGTCGGCGGCGACATCGTCGTAGGTGTCGACCAACCCGGCCGCGCGCAGGTCGGCGATCGCTTGGTCGCGCGCGGCCTGCCAGGCATCGACCGAATCCTGCTGCGGTCCGACCCCCAGCACCAGCGGCAGCGTCTGCACGCCGAGCAGGTCGGACACCGCAAGGAGCCCATCGTTGGTCATCGTCGTCATGCCGCCCCCGGTGCCGTGGCCTTCGGTACGGGTTCGGCGGCGGCGCCGAGCACCGCTGGGGCAGCGGCGAATCCGCCTTCGACCTCGAACGGCTTGTCCGGCTGCGCGGAGGCGGCGCCGGCCCGCGGAGCACGGTCGTCGTCCTGCATGGCCGCGGCGGGCGCCATCGCGGCCGGGGCGCCCATGCGGCTCGCCGACGACGAATCTCCCGCCACCGGGGCCGTCTCCACGGGCAGCGGGGTCGGCTCGGCGGTCACGGCGGCCACGGCCTGCGTGGTGAACGCCGTCTTCGCCCGCGGCGGCGGTGTGGCCCTGGCGAACGCCGCGGCGAACGAAGCAGGCAAGGCGGTCGCGGGCATGGCCGTGGGCCGTACCTCGGACGCGGCCCGCTCGGCTTCCAGCGCGGCGCTATTGGCGATGACCGGTGGCGCGGTCTGCGTCCACGGCGTCTCCAGCGGCTTGGTCGCCTCCTCGTAGACGCGCATGACCCGGGCCGCGTTGACCTTGGCCAGATCCTGTTCGGCGTCGATATCGGCGGCCGCGCCCACCAGGGGCGCACCCAGGCCGGCGCCGATCGCCTCCACCGACTTCTTCGCCTCTTCCAGGGCGGCGATCTCGGCGACGTGCGGCATGGCCAGCCGCGCCACCTCGTAGGCCACCGCTTGCGAGCCGGTCTTTGTGGCGTTCTGAGCCGCGGAACCGGCCGCCTCCAGCAGCCACTCCCGCAGTTTGGTGATCCGGTCCAGGATCTCCGGACTCGTCTCCGAACGCCACGATTCGCCGATGGCCTTGACGATCTGGTCGTATTCGAGCACGGCGGCACCGAAACTCACGCCCAGGCGAGTCCAGGCCTGGGCCGCTTCGGCCATCGGCACCGCGCCGCGGCCGGTGGTCAGATCCTGGGCGAGTTTCTCCGTGGGCCTGGCTTCCCAGACCACGCCGGTGAAACCAGGGATCGGCGGTTCGACCATAGTCCCCCGCCTCGCGTCAGGCCGACGCCCCGAGACCAGCGGCGTTCTCGGTATCCATCACCACTAGCGACTGCGACTGCGAGCGCAGCGCGGCGGCCAGTTTGCGTAGTTCGAGAACGCCGGCGGTCGCGGCTTCGTCGTAGGAGGCGGCCACACCGCGCAGGGTCTGCGCGGCGCGCTGTGAAACTTCGTCCAGCCCAGCGGCTTCCACGGCCAAGGCGGGCGTGTTGGCCTTCAGATCGGCTTCCAGCCGGTCCGCGAGGGCGTCGAGTGCGGTGGCGGACTTGATTGCCCCGGCGCGATCGAATTCCATGACGTCCTCCTATCAGAGGGTGAGTGCCTGGTCCGGCGGTTCGTTGAGTCCGTCGGCGTTGGCCGCGCCGACCACCGGCAGCGAGACGCCTTCGATATCACCCACCACCTCGTTGCCGTGCGAGGCGGACACCAGTTCGTTGCGCAAGCTCGCGGCGTCCTCCGCACCGCGGCCCATGCCCGCGGCCGCCATCGGCGACATCGGCATCATGCCGCCCGGCGAGCTGGTCGCCGTGGTGCTGCTGCCGCGGGCGGCCGAGCTGGCGCCCGCCTGCATCGCCGAGGCCGGGCTGCCGACGCCGTTCGCGCCTGCCGCGCCCAGGTTGCCGACCGCGCGGCCGTCGACCCAGGGGCCGAGCTGGCGCGCCGCGGCGGCTACCGCACCGCCGCCACCACCGAAACCGCCGAGACCACCGAGACCACCGCCCGCACCGGACATGGCGCCCTTGTCCAACTCCGCCTGCTCGGCCTTGTCCTTTTCCAGCGCCGGGTTGGTGGCGGGGTTCAATGTCTTGTGCAGCGAGACAGCCGAATCCATGCCGGACTTCACCGCGGTGGTCAGCGTGGGGATCATCTGCATCAGCATGCTCAGCATCTGCATCTGGTCCATGCCCTTGGGGGCATTGGTGACCGGCACCTTCTGACCCGTGGCCGTCATCTCCGCGCTGTGCACGGTCATTTCGGCGCGCGTCTTCGCCACCGTCGCCGTCGCCTCGGCCATCGTCTCGATGGTGGAGGCGACCAGGAAGGCCTGGCCACCCGGGGTCGCGAGGAACGCCGCGGAGGCCGCGAGCTGTGCCATGTACTTGGCGATGATGGCCGCCATCATCGCGGCGCCGATGCCGACCGAGGTCGCGGCGGAGGCGACGCCTGCCGACTCCTGCGCGGCCTGGGTGGCGATCTTACCGCCGTCCTTCTGCGCCTCTTTGCCTTTTTCCTCGGCGGCGGCCGCGGCCTGACTCTGCCACAGCTGCATCGCCATCGTGAGCGCCGTGCTGCCCAGCTGCACCACCGTCGAGACGACGCTGGAGACCTGAGACAGCACCTCGGTGGGATCGACGACGGGCGCGGCCGCGGCATTCGCGGCGGGCTGCGCGGCCGGATCACCATCGGCCGCGGGCGCGGCTGCCGGTGCGGGAGCGGGGAATTGGCCGGTGCCGAAGGTGGCGGCCAGATCGGTAAGCGGCTTGGCCAGCAGGGACAGGTCGATCACCGGCAGCGGCGGCAGGCCCGGAATCGGTGGCAGCGGCGGGATTTCGGGCAGCTGCGGCAGGCCCATGTCCTTCAGGACATCGTTCACCGGCCGGTCCAACATCGGACCCACCGCGCTCTGGCGCAGCATGTCCAATACCGACTGATCGACCAGCTCCGACATCAGGCTCTACCGACCGCGTCGATGTCGGAGCCCGAAAGCCCGTCCGTCACTTGGTATTCGGCGGCCGCCTGCTGACAGGTCAGCGCCGTCATGCCGTGCACGTAGGCCAGCTCGGCGACCGAGGTGAGGTGATTGGCCTGCGCCACCGCGAAGGAGGCGAGGAAATCCTGGCCGATCAAACCGAACACCGGAATGGCCGCGGCCATGGTGGCCGCCTGGTTCACCGAACCGGCGCTCGCCACGCTGGCGGCCATCGCCGCGGCCGTGTCCGCGTAGGCCCGAATCGCGTCAGGTTCGGCGGCCACATGGGGCCAGGGATTGATGTCAAAACCGTGAGGCATCGGAAACACCCTCTGCGCGAATATGATTGGAACGTCCAGGCCAAATGTACCGGATGACAGTATGAGTCGCGCAGTAAATATTCGTATGGAACGTCTTAAGGGAGAGTAAATTTTTGGTGCCGCACTAGACCTGAGCTGCGGATTCCTCATTGAACTCGGTGATGAGCTCACCCATCCTCGCCATGGCTTCGGCCGCCGCGCGATGGGCGGTGGAAACCACCGCCTGCTCGAATTCACCGGGTGACATTCGCGACACCGCACTGGTGAATCGCAAGTCCCGCAAGGCTCCACTGCCGTCGACCTCGACGGTGACCGCACCGTCATCCGACGACTCCCGCGCGCGCACCTTCGCCATCTCGTCGCCGAGATCGCGCAACCGATTCAGCGCCCGCTGCGCCCGCGCCTCGATCTCGTCCATCACCGGATTGGTACTCATCAGGCTTCCCTCAACCAGCTCTGCGGCTCTTCGTCGTACTCTTCTTCCTCGACCCACTCCTGCGCGGCTACGTCCTCCGGCTTCGGCAGCCCGGTCAGCGCGAGCTGCTGATTGGTCAACCCCGCCGCCTGCAACTCCTCGCGCCGCGCCAGCCCGGCCCGGTTCGCCGCCTGCCTGCACAACCGCATGATCTGATTCGCCAGCTCGGCCGGATCCCGGCGCAGCTCATCCGCTTCCACCGAAATACCCAGCGGCAAGCCCTGTTCGGTGGTCCGCACCGAAATCGTGCCACTGATGTTCGCCGCCGTGGACATCGCATCAACCCCTCGTCGCTCGGGTGGTCAGTGTAAGTCGAAGGTCCGGCGCCTACAGCCGCTCGTCCTTGATGGCTCCAATGACCGCGGCGATCCGAGTGTTGATCATCGCGGTGAGACGTGCGGCGTCGGCGCCGACGGCGCGCGGCGGGAGATCGTCCGTGATCGCGTAGCGGCCGTCGTCGACGAGGTCGCGCCACTGGATTTCGTGGCGAGTGATGCCGCGCGGGCCGAAGCGGGAGCGCCCCTGGACGATGGCGATGGTTCCGGCCGTGGTCGCGGGCGCCTCGATGAACTGCTGGTACCGGTAGCCGATGGAATCGTCGAAGGAGTCCTCCACCAACGACGCACCGTAATGATGTTCCACCTCTTGGTTTTTGTCGGCGGGCAGCACGATGCCGGTGAGCTTGCCGGCTTCCAGCGGCGGTATCTCGTCGACGACCGCCTTCGCCAAATCGACGGCGTCGCATTCGGATACGACGAAACCAGCGCTGTGCCAGATCGTTTCACCTGGCAACTGTTTGACCACGTAGCCGACCTCGCCTTTGCGACCGGCGACCAGGCGCACGCACCCCTTCGGATCTTCGAAATTCTGCGCGCCCCAGCCGTCGACGACGATACGAATGTCGGGGAACGCCAGGGTGTCCAGCACCTCGGTCATCGCCCGGCTGTCGAGCCGCGTGGCCAGTTCTTCCTCGGTCCGTTTGCACTCCCGAACGAAATCGTCGTGGCCCGCGGTCCGGCTCGTGAAGACCAACGGAGAAGGCAGGTCGTCTTCTTTGTCGACCCGTCTCCAGAGGACGAAGAATTCGAGATCGGTGAATTTCCAGACGCGGCTCACCGCTCGACCACCGGTTTGACCACCCTCGGGGCGTCGCCCAACGCCTCGTCCAGATGCTCGGCCGATTCGAGGTAGCTCGGCCGCTTGTGGTTCTGGCCGCCCTCGTTACCGCCGGGGCGACCCGCCGCGCCCGCGGCGCCGGGTGAACCCGGCATACCCATCGGCGACGCGCCCGCGCGCGCCGCGGCGGCGAGCCCCGACGCGGCGCCCGTGGCCATGTTCGCGCGCGGGAAGAGTTTCGACGCCTCACCCAACGCCCTTGCGACGCTGGGGGATCCGAGTCCGCCGCCTGCTCCGCCGCCCGGGCCTGCGCCGAGGGCCTTCGCCGCGGCAGCGCGCGCGGCCTCCAGCGACGACGGCAGACCGCCCAAGCCGGACTGCAAACCGGCGGCGGCCTGCTGAGCGGCCTGCTGGGCGGCCGACATGGCTTGCTGCGCGGCCTCCTGCCCGGCGGACATCGCCTTCTGCAACGCATCCTGCCCGGCCGACGCCGCCTGCGTCATCGCTTGTTGTTGCTGCTGCCTGCGTGCGGCGGCCTCCCGCTCACGCTGGTTCGCGAGCTGCTCGGTAGCCGCCTTCCTGGCGAGTTCCCGTTGCTCCTGCTGGAACTTCTCGTTCGCCTTGCGCTGGCTTTCGGCGGCTTGGTCCGCACGACGCTGTGCCTCCAGCTGCCGACGCGCCAACTCCCGCTGGAGCGCGTCGTTGTTCTTACCGGGACCGGGACCGGGCACCTGCCGACCGGGGCCGGGTCCGGGGCCGGGATTGGCCAGCGGGCCCGGACCGGGCGTGCTCTGGTTGCCAGGGCCGGGCCCGGGTCCCGCGGCCGCTGTGGTGACCAGTTCTTGGGCCGGCGCCGGAATGGGCGGAATTCCGGTACTGGCGGTCTGCACGCCCGGAACGTAGAAGTTGTTGAATCCCTTTCGCGCCAGCGGCAACTCCACATCACGAGCGTGGATATAGCCCACGCTGGAAGTTCCATCGATGCTGCCGCCCCAGCTCTGGGCCTCCCACGGCATATGGAGTTTCACCGTCCACAACCAGCCCGAAGTCCATTCGAGATTGTTTCCGATGGAGGTCACCACGTCCCGCAGCGCGATGACGTTCTGCTCGTAGGTCTTGACCGCGTTCTCCGATGCTTTCGGCCCGTCGCCTTCCCACGCCCCGGAGGTGCGCAGCGTCTGAAGCCGAGTCGCGAGATCGGTGAACGCGGTGTGCAGGCGATCACCGATCCAGTTCCACACCGCCGCCGCGTCCAGAATCTCCTGGTTGTGCGCGCCGATCGCGGCGCCCAGGTTGCGATAGGTGTTGTACTCGATCGCGTAAGCGTTCTCGACGGGCGCGGACTCGGACCAGGGTGCGCCCTTCTTCGCGTCGTCTTGCGGCTTCTGGATGAGGGAGACCGGAATCGACTCGCCCCCTTTGGCGCCCTGAAGGTCCGGCGTCGGGAGCCTGCCGCCCTCCGGGGCGGCCTCGGGGTGCTCGACGTTGTCGGGGTTGCTGTGGTTCACGGTCAGATTGCGGGCCCAGCCGGGAAGTCTTCCTTCGTTCGCCAGCGGCACACCAGGGAAGTCCCACGCGGTGTTCTCCCAGTTGCCGAACCGATCGTTGCGCAGTCTTTCGAACCGAGCGGCGGCGTCGACGTCGGTGTTCTCGTAGACCTTGCCCGCGATCGTGAACAACTCGC
The DNA here is from genome assembly GCF_040654315.1 of Nocardia sp. NPDC050713. Classification (NCBI taxonomy): domain Bacteria; kingdom Bacillati; phylum Actinomycetota; class Actinomycetes; order Mycobacteriales; family Nocardiaceae; genus Nocardia; species Nocardia sp. NPDC050713. The sequence continues at coordinate 310,739 of NZ_JBFAHS010000001.1, forward strand.
CCATGCCGCGCAAGATCTTCTCGTCTTCCGCGAGACGATCGTCGAGGTCGCGCGCCGCCGCGTAGAAGCGCTGCGCCAGACCATCTCCCGAGGGGAGGTTTCCGAATCCCTTGAAATTGAGGATGCGGTCATCGATGGCCGTCTTCGCGATCCGCATCATCGTCAAAGTGTCGGCGACGAATTCGGCCGCCTGCTTCGCCGCCGACTCACCGATGTCGATCGTCCCCGCGGCAGCTTGCTGCTGATAGACCTCCCACGGGTTTTTGCCACCAGCCAACGGTCTCTGCTCCCACCTCTTCGCCGACCGAGTCGGGAAGATCAATCACTCATCGACGCTGTACGACATGACCATGGTGACACGCACGGCCGCCTTCGGCCATTCTCTCCCCGCTACAGCTATCCGATCACGGTTACGCGCATCGATCGTCCTAAGGAACGGTAAGGAAACGATCCGCGCCTGTCCGTCGGACGGTAGACGCGCAACCATCAGGGGGAAGACCCTTTTCGGAGGTGGAGAGCATGTCCGACGAATCGAACTGCACCGCGATCATCCGCGAGGACGATGTGGCGCACGCCCACCGGCTCATGCAGGTGCACCGTTCGTGCCCGCGCTCCTGCCCTTCTCGCCGTGCCGCACTGGAAGTCCTTGTCGCCGCGGGGCATTACCGGTTGTCCACGCGATTCGGCTGAGGCCGCGGCTACGGCTCGGTTGGACAGCCGGGTAGTCGACGATCGCCTCCGGTCCCGCGGCGCGGGGAAACGGTCAGGGAATGTGCGGGTAGTGGATGCGGTCGTCGTCGGACAACTCGGTGATGCGGAGTTCGCCCGCTCCCCCGCAGATCGGGCACGCGCGTGATCCTTGGCAGGTGCGGCAGCGGTGGCGGCCGGTGGCGGTGGGCGCCTTGGTCCAGCCGGTGCCGTGGCAGGTGGGGCACAGGCCCTGGCCGTCGCATTCGTAGCAGAGGACGGCGCCGTCGCTGACGGTGTCCTGGGTGACGGCCGGGGCGGGGCGGGCGGGGGGTGGATCCGGCTGGTAGAGCTGGATGTTGGGGGTTTCGCCGAGCAGGACGATGCCGCCGTAGCCGTCCTCGATACGGGCTTGCAAACAGTAGCCCTCGCGATCGCCGCGGACGACGACCACGGTCGGGGCCTGCGGATCACGCTGGACGTGCACGGCCCAGCCCGCGGTGTGCAGCACCTGGGCGGCGCGGTCGGCACGGGACGGATCCGGCGGGCCGGACAGGTTGGCCAAGGCCTCGAACCGGTGGCGGGGCGGATCGGCCCAGTCCACCTGGCTGGGATGTTTCGGGACGACCACGTACGGCGCCGACCCGGGCACGAGCTGGGCGCCGAACCAGCGCATCTGGCCGCGGAGGAACTCGGCGGAGCGGTCCAGCCACTCGCGCACGCCCTCGATCTCCGCCATTACCGCGCACCACCTTCGCGATCAGCCGTTGCCGGTCGGTAACCGGCGGGCTTGTACACGATCACCATACGGTCGGTGGGCTGCGGCGGCGAATACTTGGCCATGGCGTCCGGGTTGAGCACATTGCTGGCGCCGGTGTCGATGGTGAACAGGTATTCGTCGCTGCCGTCGCCCGCGAACTCGGTGTGCTCGATCACCTCGAAGGCGGCCGCGGCCGAGGGCGGCAGCACGCGGCTGATGGCGAGCATGAGCTTGTCGCCCTGGATATGCCCGCGGTCGCCGGGTTCGCCACCTTCCACCAGTTCCGACTTCATGTCCCACTGGATCTCGATGTGCGCGCCGGGCACCAGGGTGTGCGGCAATTGCCGGGCCAGGGTGTCGTAGTCGGTGTCACCGTAGTGGGCGCTGACGTTGTTGATGTAGTAGCGCGCCACGCCACCGTTGCCGCCGATATTGAGCACCGCGCCGTGCAGCAGGAAGTCGGCCCACACCATGAGCGATCCCGGGCGGGTCAGCGGACCGGCGTCGAGGATGCCGAGGTTGCGGCGGCGCTGGCCGGCGTCGGCGTAATCCATGGGGAGTTCGGTTTGCAGGATCAGGCCGCGACCGGAGGTGTCCTGCGCGGGCGTCAATTCGACGGCGAACCCGCCGCGCCCGACACCCACATCCACGGTATGGCCGCCCTCGACCGCCGCGGGCACCGACGGGCGCGGCACGAACCGCACTGGATGGCTCTGCTCGGCGGGCAGTCGATACTGCGCGCGCGGACGCGAGAGCACGTCGATCGAGGACCGGCCGTTGGCCTCGTCATGGATCACCACGACGTATTCGATGTCCAAGCCTGCCATTTCGGCACCCCGGTTGGCTCGGTCCATGGCGTGGAAGAAGTCGAGCATGGACATGGTCTGCCCGCCCGGATGAACGGCGGTGGTCGGGAAGTACACCTGACCGGTGGACCGATCGAGCAGGCCGCCGACCCGGTCGGGCATCTGGGTGTAGGCGCGGGCCGCCTGGCGCATCCGGTCGAAGTCGATGGCCTGATTGATCTGCTGCATGTGGCCCGGGGTGTGCTGCACCTCGGTGATCGCGGCGTCCAGTGCGGCCGCCCGCCAACCCGGCGGCATCGGATCGTTGAAGGCGCGTTTGATCGGAGCCAGGGCGGCGACCAGGTCGTCGGCGCTGAACAGTTCGGCCGCTTCGAGCTGTTTGCGGATGGTGCTGACGTCGCGGTTGGCGAAGATCGGCTCGAACAGGCGGCGGCACTGCTCCTCGCGCATCCGGGCATTGAGCGAAAGCCCCTCCGCCATCAGCACTTCGGAGGCGTGCTCGCCGGTCAGGAAGCGCGCCAGCTGGCCGAGGTGGGTGAGCGCGGCCTCCTGGAACGCGGGGTCGGTCAGTGTCTTGCCGAAGACGGGCCGGGAGGCGACGGCGCCACCGTATTCCAGCCCGATCCGGCGCGCGAGCTCCGGATCGTGGGCGGCAAGCGCTTGCGCCGCCGGACCGACCGAATCCGCGTCCATGCCCAGGTGCGCGATCAGGTCGTCGAAGTCGGCCCGGATCTCGGGGGTCAGCTTGCTGCGGGCGGGGTCGAAGATCGACTGATCCAGCTGGGTGGCGAGCACTTTCAGTTCCGCGAAGCGCGGACCGGGGTGCTGGAATTCGGGGTCGGTCAGCTGCCGGATGCGGGTGAGCATGTACGCGACGGCACGCGGCACGTCCCGGGTGCGCAGCCGGTCGGACAGGATGATGTCGAACGCGGCGCCGCCGGGACGCAGCTGGAAGCTTCCGACCTCGTCGCCGATGGCGCTGTCGACCTGCAAGTAGACGGTGCGGCCGTCGGGCAGCATGAAGTGGCCGTCGCGATGCCAGCCGGTCCCGGGGAGCATGATCGCCCGGAGCATGTTCTGCACCGCGTGCCAGGCCGCCTCGGTGGTCAGCACGCCGTCGTCGGCGGTGCGGCCGTTGCCGTCGAAGTTGCCTACGCCCTCGATGATTTCGCCGAAACCGTCCGGTAGGACGACGTTCCGCGGTTGCGACGACTCGAGGTACTCCGGCCGTTTGGTGTGTTCGGGTCCGAGATACTCCGGACCCTCGACCTCCCGGCCCGGCACCACGGCGTCCGGCAACGACGGATCCGCGCCGAGATACTCCGGCCCCTCGGCGGTGGGCACGATCTGAGTCGGCGTCGCCGGATTCCGCCCACCGAGACTCGATTCGCTCGCCTCGGCGGACGGCCCCGACACCTGCTGGTTCGTGGATACCTCGGACTCGGCGCCGCGCGGCTGCTCGATGCCGATCATGGTCGGCGCCTGGTCGAGCGGCTCCGTGACGGCGGGGCTTGTGTCGATCATGGTCGGCTCGTGCGGCACCGCGGGCGTGACCGACCGGGGCGGAGTGGAGGTGCCCGGTGTGGGAATCGCGGTGATCGTCTCGGCTCCCGCGACCGACCCGGCCACCTCGCCGACCCCGAGCTTGTGCGCGATCCGGGCCAGATAGGTCGCTACGGTGTGCTCGGAAATCTCCAGCGCCGCGGCGATCTCGGTGTTCGACCGCCCCGCGGTACGCAGCGTGTACACCTCGGTCTCCCGTGGGCTCAACGCGGTACGCCCCTCGCCGGACTGCGGCCGGAGGGCGAACTCGGCGTCCATGGGGAGGATGCCCGCCCGCAGCGCGGTCGCCACCATGCCAGCCCGGCTGCTGATGCCCAGCACGCGGCCGATCCGGACCAGGTGGTTCTTCACCACGGACTCGGTGGTGCCCATGGCCAGCCCGGCCTCCTTGTTCGACCAGCCGTCCGCGACCAGAGCCAGGACCTCGAGCTGGACGTCGTCCAGCGCGTCCGGGTGCAGCCCGCCCTCGAGCTTCATGTCGACATCCGGATCCGAGAACGGCAGGATGCCGCCGCGCACGCCGATCGCCGCCATCGCGGCCCGGTCGCCGGTGCCGAGCTTGATGGCGATGCTGGTCAGGTGGCTGTGCACCGTGTAGTCCGCGAGCGTCAACCGCTCCGCGATCTGCTTGTTGGTCAGGCCCGCCGCCACCAGATCCAGCACTTCGACCTCCCGCGGGGTGAGGTCGCGATGGGTGATCAGCGCATCGGGGTGGGCCTCCGTATCGGCGGCGTGCTCGGTGCTCGGCAGCAGCGCTTTTCCATTGGCGCCGTAGGCGATTGCGGAGACCTTGCGGGACCCGGGCGTGACCGTGCCGGGCACGTGCTCGCGCCACGCGCCGTCGTCGATATTGGGATCGCTGACCATGACCTGCCCGTCGACCAGCCGCCACAGGGTCAGGTGCGCGACATTCATGCCGCCGATCGAGTACTCCTCGACCACCAGCATCGCGGTGGCCGGGTCGTCCCGGTCGGTCAGGCGCGCGGCGATCGCGTCCCGGGAATCGGCGGGTCGCATCCGGCCGTGCGCGTACTGCTCCTCGACCTCGAGCGCGGTCCGACCGGATAGTTTCGCCTCGGTGGGCACGGTGACATCCAGCCCGACCGCGCGGCCGGTGCGCATGGTTTGCCGGACGCAGTCCTCAGCAGGGCGCGGATTCGATAGCGGCGCACCGGCTTCGGGCAGGTGGAAGCCCGTCCCGCCATCCGAAGTGTCCGAGGCCGCGCGCTGGCCGGGTATCCGGCCGCTCGTCTCCGGACCGGCGGTCGGGGCACCCGGACGGCGGATTCGCTCGGCGAAACGCCGCAGGAAGCTCCGCTTCGCCGCCGGGCTCTCGGATTCCGCCGAGCGGCTCTCGCTCTCGGCCCGCGGTTCCCCAGCCGCGGTGGGTGTGCTGTCGATCTCCGGCTTCGGGGTGTGCAGCTCGACGAGCGCGGCGGGGGCGAGCGGCGCAATCCTGGCCGACCCGTCCAGCAGCAGCTGGGCGATACGCTCGGCCAACTGGTCAGGGCTGGTGCCGGTCATCCCCTGGAACCACTTGGACAGCACATCCGCAGGGTGACCGGCGTGATTCGGCGGCGCGACCCGCCAGGCACCCGCGCCGTCGGCGTGCGACCGCAGCGTGAAGGACGCCACTCCGATGGGCAGGTCCGTGTCGACGAACTTGCCTGCGGGCCGGTCGCCGAAATCCCGGATCGGGAGCGGGATCTGGCGAGTGACCAGCCGGTGGCCGACCGCCGCCGGATGCGGCTCGGTGATCGACGGGTCCGCCTGCACCATCCGGAAGCCGACGTGCTCGAACCCGTGGGTCACCCGGGCATGGGCGGTACCCGCGGCGATGAAGGCATCCGGCCCGAGCAGCTCGAGCCATTGCCGGATATCGAGATCGAAGGTGAAGTCCGGATCCACTTCGCTGCGCAGCCGATAGCGCAGATAGTGATCCAGCAGCATCGGCGCGACCTCGTCGTAGCGCGGCGCGCGGAACATGCCTTCGGCGTCGTCTTGCGGCATGTCCGCGACGACGACCTCGCCGTCGGGTCCCCTCGTGACCGACAGGTATTCGAGTTCGTGCGATCCCCGCCACAGCACGCCGTCGAAATCGGGCTGCTCCAGCTCGAGATCACGCAGCAAGCCGACGTGCTCGCCCGGTTCGGCGAGCACCAGCAATCGTGGCTTGTCGCTGCCCGGACGCGGCGGGAGCAGGGCGAGCCGATCCGCGAGCGGGCCCTCGTCGACAACCCGTTGCGCGCCGGGGTTTTCGGCCAGCACGCGATCCAGCTCCCGGCCGAAGACACCGAAGTCGAGACCGGTTGTCTCCAGCTCGGAGGCGGTGGCCGCCTCGATCGCGGCCTCCAGGGCGTCGAGCGGGGGTTGAGCGGCCGCGTCCTCCTCGATGTCCCACGGCAGCCGCCGGTTCAAATCCTCGCTGGCGAAACGGGCGAGATCCAGGGCGATCTGGGCGTCCACCAGACCGGTCTCGGCCAGATAGGCGCGCACCGCAGCGAGCCGATCCGCCGCGCTGTCCTCGGCGGCCAGGTAGGCCTGCTCGGCCGGGCCGAGCGGTACGAACACGCCCTGCGCGCGCTGGGCGCGCAGCTCCTGGATCGCCTCGACGAAGCGGGCGGCGTACCGGTCCAGCAGCGCGTCCGTGTGCTCCGCGGGGGTGGCGGTTTCCGGTGCGGGCGTGTCCGCCGTCTGCGGAATGGCGTGCGCGCGATCCCATTCCGAACCGAAGAAGTTTTCCAGGTCGACGCCGTCGACAACCGGGCCGAGCGTCGCCAGCTGCTCCCGAACGGTCCGGGCCGCGAACCGGTAAGCCACCGCGTGCATCGCCGCCCGCGGCACCTGGTTGTCGTTGCGGAGGCCGTCGTACTTCGACTCCACCGAATAGACGTTGCGCAGCAGGTTTTCGGCGCGGTCGTAGGCGGCGTGGTAGGCCTGCGCCAGCGGGCTGCCGGTGTAGCGGCTGTACCCGTGCATTTCGCGGCGGTGGTGGAACCGGCGGGCCTGGGCCTCGGCGCGCAGGTCAAGCATCGCCGTGACGTAGTCGGCGCGGCCTTCGGTCAGCAGGACCAGCGGGTCGCTTCCCGCGCGCGTCGCTTGCGCCAGGTGCGCCGCGACGACCAACTGCTCGGCGTTGGAGATGGAGCCGCGGCCGAAGGGCAGCACCAGAGTGTTGGTGACGGCGTCGTAGCCCGATTCGCGGGTGAAGTTCTCGCGACCGACGTCGGTCGTTCCGATCTGGTCGAAGCCGAACCGGATCCGCACGCCGAGGCGCTCCAGGGTCCGCATTGCCCAGCGACCGGTCTCGGTCGACTGCAATTCGGCTCGGACGCTGATCATTTCGCGGTTCGCCGTGCGCTCCAGCGACGGCAGCACGGCCCGGTCGGCGATCTCCAGATCAGGCGCGACCGCGGCCTCTCGGCGTGGGCGCCCGTTGATGTCATCGATGGCGCGGCCCACCGCCACGGCGCGCGCGTGCGCCGCCTGCCACAGTTCGGTCAGCTCGACCAGCGCGCCCATCTGCTCCCGGCTGTGCGTGGGCCACATGCGGACCTCGGAACGCCGGAAGTGATCGGACATCACGTCGAGCACGTAGTGCAGTCGCGCCACCCGATTCGTGGTGTCGGGCATCGCGGCGACCTTGCTCGCGGTCATCGCGTGCACTTGGTCTTGGACCTGATCCCAAGCCGTCTCGAGCGCGTCGATCTCCCGTTGCAGCGCCGCGGTGATCCGCATCAGGCGCTGCCGCTCGCGCACCTGCCGCTCCGTCAGCTCGAGCCCGCGGCCCATGTCCTGGCGGCTCTCCCATTGGCTCTCGAGGGTTTCGCGCAGATCCGTCGCGGTGCTGAACTCCGCGCTCTTCAGCAGCGCCTCGACCCCGGCCACCCGCCGGGCGCGGCTCGCCAGCGCGTCATCGGTGCCCGGCGCCACCTGCGCGCTGTCGTAGGCGGCGAAGTAGCGGGCGAACAGGTTCTGCTGGAACGCCAGGTCGGCTGGATCGACGCCGAGCAGGTCTGTGCGCGCGAAACCGGCGTCCTGCACCTGTTGATCGAACTCGGCCTGCCAGGCGATCGCGGTGGCCTCCGCGCGCAGCCACGGCTCCACGAAGGCGTCCCGGTCCATATCGCGGATCAGCATGGGTTCGGTTTCCACCGCGTCGGCCGCGACGGCCTGCATCCGGGCCGCGTGCGCGATCACCTGCTCGGCCACTGCGATGAGGCCTCGGCCGGTGGTGTCGATGGTGATCTGGCGGATGCGGCCGTGGAAGTGATCACGGTCGCCGAACTGGACGTTGGCTTCGGCGTTGTGCAGGATCGCCATGGCCTCCTGGCCGATGGCGGTGCGGAACAGCAGTTCCCACACCGGGTGGGTGGCGTCACCGGGCAGGCCGACGACCGTCGGACCCAGCAGCGGGTCGGGCGGCTGCGCGGCCAGCTCGATCCTCCGGGTCCGCGGCTCGTCGGCGAACGGGTCGTCCGGGTCCGGTTGCGCGCCGGCCTGATCCGACGCGGTCGCGCCGATCAGCAGGTTGTCCTCGGGCAGCGGGGCGGCGCGATCGCCGACGTTCTGGACGACTCGGCCGTTGCGCCAGACGACCGCGCGGGTGGCGGCGGTCTCCGCGCGGGAGCCGCCGGTCAGCTCGGCCAGCGAGACCCGGTCGCCCGCGGCGGTCCGGAACCAGGCCAGCCCGTCGCCGTCCGGCTTGCCCTCGTAGGTGACGCGCTGTCCGTCGACCTCGAAAACATTGTCGCCCAGGTACTTCACCGTGTAGGCGTGCGCACCGATTCCGGTCTGCTGGTCCGCGGTGTGGCGCTGGTCGAGCACCCAGGCCATCGCCCCCGGCCCCGCCTGGTGGATCAGGCCTTCGACGAGGTTCGCGTGCGCCTCGTGCGGCCCGGCGGTATCGAACCCTTCCGGCCGCGCCCCACGCAGCAGCGCCCGCACGTCCCGCCACCGCCGCCCGAACGGACTCCGGGTTTCCGGATCCGGCCGCCCCGCGACATCGCCCTGATCCGCGACCACCCGTCCCAGCGACCGGTCGACGCAGTCGGCGATCGGCAGCGTCGCGGTGTCCGCTTCGGAGGGAACCGGCTGCGTCGCGACGACATCCGGCTCGCTGAACCCGTGCGCGCTGTCGCCGATCTGCCCGACGGCCGCGGGCGCCGGGTTCCGGACCGGCAGTCCGGACAGACGCGGATCGTGCGCTGCGCCGTCCCAGCCGCGAAGCCCCTTGGCGGCCTGTGCGATGTCCGCACCCGTGAGATTCGCCGCGGCAGTGGCGCCGATCGCACCGCCGATCCCGGCCGCGTGCGCGGCATTCCAATCCAGAGCGCTGTCGCCCGTGCGCTGCGGTGCGGACCTGGCGCGCGACAGATCCAGGCTGATCGGAGCCACCTCGGCGGTGCCCGTGGCGAGGTTCTTGTCGTAGTGGACAGCGCGGTCGGCTACCGGGGCGAGGGTGGCGGGAGCGTTGGCCGCGGCGGGGTGGTTGGCGAGCACCTCGGCGACGGCGTGCAGGATGCGGGCCGACTCGGGGTTCGGCATCAGGGCGGCGAGTGCTCGCAGGCGTTGCGGGGCAACGATTTCGGCGAGCCGGTCGGCGTCGGCCGCCTGGTCGAACGGTGTGCCGTGCGCCTCCCACAGCAGGTGTTCGTGCAGAGTCAGCTCCAGGACACCCGCGTGGTCGCCTTGGTTGGGCACCCGGACGGGCATCAGGATCTGCGCGTGCTCGCCCTGGGGCAACATCAGCTGGACGGCCTGCCACAGGGTGCGCAGTTCGGCGTCCGAAGCGAGGGCCTGCGGGTGGGTCTGTCCCCAGTCGGTCAGCGTCGTGGCGACGATCTGGTTGGCGCCCAGCGGCGGCGCGAGTTCGACAATGCCGTGCGCGTTGTACCCGCGCGCCATGAGCAGCCACTTCAGCGCGTAGGCGGCCTCGGCGTAGGCGGCGCGGGCGGCGCTCGGGTCGGCCGCGGGTTCGGCGGTCGCGGATTCCAGGGTGGCTTCGGCGGTGTTGGGCACCAGGGCCGCGGTGAGAATCGCGTTGCCGCGCACTACGAATCGACCGTGCATCTCGGTCAGCGGCAGGCCGTCTCTACCGGTGGCCTCCACCATCAGCTGCACGTGGAACGTACCGGCCTTCATGTCGAAAGTGACCAGCGAGCCCTGGAAGACGTGTTTCAGGCGCAGACTCCGGTCACCGGTCGCGGTGTACCAGGCCTTGAAGATGCTCTCCTTGATCGAGAACAGCACCTTGTCCCAGGCCACGCCGCTGTCCGGTAGAAAGTCCAATTGCTCCTGCGCCCAGAGCAATTCCTCGACTCGGCCGGTGCCGTACATGATCTGCCGGACGGACCGGTTGTCTTCGGCGTCGATGCCGACTGCACGGAACTGCTCGGCGTCGGCCACCACCGCGGCGTAGTAGTTGAGCTGGGTAGCCCGGTCGATCATCTTGTTGGTGAGGCTGCCGACCAGCCCCTCCGGGAACACCGGTTCGCCGAGCGGGCCGCGCGGAATCTCGACCTCCCCGTGGCCGCGCTCCGCCAGCGCACGCCGGGCGGCGGTGCGCGTGTTCGCCTTTTCCTGCACCCAGGACGGCGGCGACGTCTCCTTCAGGAGGACGGCGGCCTCCCCTGGCAGCAGGGTCGCGGTCGGATCGTCGCCGACGATCTCGTAGGTGGACAGCTCGGGCAGCAGCTGACCGATGAGCGAACCCGGCGCCTTGCGGAGTCCGTCGACGATCCCATCCTGATCGACCTGGGCGTCGGCCGACTCGTAGGCCCGGTTCTTGCTGGCGTCGACACCGAGGTCGGCGGCGTCGAAGATGTCCTTCGGGGTGAGGCCGGGCAGGATCTCGGTGACCCCGACGTGCAGGCCCATGCCGCGGTAGGCCGCGTCACCCGGGTGCTTCGGGTGCTCGATCACGTCCAGGCCGTGCTCGGCGGTGTAGGCGGCGACCCGGGCGTCGATTTCGGCGAGGATGCCGGTCAGTGTTTCCTGATCGATGCCGATGACGACGGCGGACAGTTCGTCACCGCCGGTGCGCATCGGCACGACGACGCCGCCCGCCACGTCGAGGGCGTAACGGAACGCCTCGGCGATGCCGCGGAAGTGCACGTTGGCGGCCGCGGCCCGGTTGTTCATCGCCGCGTTGAGGCCGCCGAGGTTGGCGATATCGGCGGACAGGTAGAACGCGGGCGCGCCGGTTTCGGCGACGAACCGCTGCGCGCGCACCACCTCGGCGGTCTTCACGCCGGAGAGCCGGGCGTCGTAGAAGTCGGTGACCTCGTCCCGGGCGACCGGGCGATACATCGCCTCCGCCACGAGTTCGGGGGTCAACTCACCCAGGGCGTGCAAACCCTCCGCGAAGGCGAAGCGGCGCAGTTCGTCCGGCGACGGGTATCCGGCGAGCGCGGCGAGGTTGCGGTTCAGTCCGCCGAGGGCGAGTCCTCGCGGCGCCGCTTCCGGTCCGCTCGCAGTGCCGCTTTGGCCGCCGCTACCTTCTCCGCCAGTTCGCGTTCCAGTTCCTGGATCCGTCGCGCCCGCTGTTCCGGATCCAGCCCGGTCAGCCCCAGCCGCTCGTCGCGGCTCTCCTGCGACATCGGTCCTCCCGTTCTTGCTGTCGTCGACGCCGAGGTCGGCGGCGTCGAAGATGTCCTTGGGGGTCAAGCCGGGCACGATCTCGGTGAACCCGACGTGCAGGCCGACACCGCGATAGGCCGGGTCACCCGGATGCTTCGGGTGCTCGATCTCGCTGAGCCGCTCCTGCCGAGCATAGGCAGTGACGCGTCGATTCACCTCGGCGACGATCTCGGTCAGGGTCCGCTCGTCGATGCCGAGCACGATCGCGCCGACCTCGTCGCCGCCGGTGCGCATCGGGATCACCACGCCGCCGGAGTCCTCCAGCGCGGTACGGAACGCGGTGGCGATGCCGTGATAGTGCGCGTTCGCCACCTCGGCCTGGTTGTTGCAGAACGCGTTGAGGCCGCTCAGGTTGGCCACGTCCGCCGAGACGAAGAACGCGGAAGCGCCGGTGTACGCGACGAAGTTCTGCGCCCGCAGCACCTCCGCCGTCTTCAGCCCGGACACCCGCGCGTCGTAGAACTCGGTGACCGCGTCCCGCCCGACCCGCTCGTACAGCGCGTCGGCCACGGACTCCGGGGAGGAGAGGTCCGTTTCCCGAACCTTCTGCTCGAATTCGGCGCGGTGCACGTCGTCCGGGGAGGGGTAGTCCGGGGCGGGGTCGACGCCTTGGTCGCCGGTGTCGGCTTCCGGGGTTGCGGGCGTATCACCCTGCGGCGCAGTCGGATCGGTCGGCTCGGCCGGATCGGTGCCAGGGTCGGGGTCGGTGCCGGGATCCGGGTCGCTGTCGGCCATCGAGCGGATGAACCAGATCGACTTGCCGCGGCCGTTCGCGAGCGGCGCGTAGTCCCAGGCGTCGGTTTGAGTGTGCAGGATCTGGATTCCGCGACCGCGTTCGTCGTATGCCGCGGCGTCCTGCTTCTCGGCTTCGGTTCGCTCGGGCCTCGCCGGTGCTTCGTTGTCGTCGGCTTCGGCGGCGGCCAGCGCGTCCAGATCGAGATTCGCGATGGCGTCCTCATCCACACCATCCAAGAACGCATCAAGCTCATCACCTTGCAACAGCTCCGGCTTCGCGTCGGCATCGGCATCGCCGGCCGCCAGCGCCTCCAAATCCAGATTCGCGATCGCGTCCTCATCGACGCCATCCAAGAACGCATCGAGCTCATCACCCTGCAACAACTCCGGCTTCGCATCGGCATCGGCATCCCCGGCCGCCAGCGCCTCCAAATCCAGATTCGCGATCGCGTCCTCATCGACACCGTCCAAGAACGTATCGAGGTCATCGCCCTGCAACAGCTCCGGCTCGGCGGCCCGCTTCGCGGCGGCCTCCTCCGCCAGGCGGCGCTCCTCCGCCGCCGCCACCCGTCCCTCCATCAGGTTGGCGTTCTCGCGGATCGGTCCACTCGGTGGGTGGCTCGCGACATTGTCGATGCTTTGCACCACGAGTTGACCGGCACCGGGCAGTACGCGCATCGTGACCCGCACCGGACCGGTGCTGTGCTCCAGGGAGTTCGCGACCGCCTCGCTGGTCGCCAGCCACACCATTTGGAGGTGCACGGGTGCGTCGGCGCTCCAGCCGATTGCCGCTAGCTGATCCCGCAGCCAGCGCCTCGCGATTCCCGCAGGACGGACGCGCTCGCTCTTGGCGTGGTCGTGTTCGTAGAGGTCGTCGGGGCGCTCGGTATCCGTAACCTCCTCGCCCACAGTCGTTTCCGCATAGTGCCCGGGGTGCCCCTCGAACACCGCACCGGACTGGGCGAGCCACGGCAGGAGCACCGATTCGTGCATTTCGACGAACGCGTCGGCGAGCCGGATCGGAACCGAACCCGGCTGGAAAGCCGGGTCCTTGGTGTCGACGCCCGCGTAACCCAGCTCGAGATCCCGGTACCGCATCGTGGCGCCGTTCGCGTCACGGGTGAATTCCAGCGTGACCCGGCCCGAGCCACCCTGCGCGAGGTCGAGCGCCAACGTCACAGACAGCGTGTCGACCGGCCCGTCCACGGTGGCGGCGTGCCGCATGTCCACGCTCTCGACGCGCGTCGCGAAATGCGTTCCGGCGCCCGCCAACTGGGCCGCGTGCCGGCCTCCGCCGTCGAGGAGCTCGCCGACCGAGATGGTCGAGACGCCGTCGAGCCACACGCTCACCGGCTCGGAATCCACTGCAGCGGAGGAGTTCTCGTCGAGATCGTCGCTGTCGGTGGGCGGCATCGGCACGGCAGGCGAATTCGGCGGGACGTCGGGAACCGGGCTCGGCCGCGGCCCATCGGACTCCGTGCCGCCACCGTCCCATGGCACACCCCAGTGATCGAGCCACGAGGTGAATCGCTGGTGGAACGCCTCCAAGACCGCGCCGGTCCGCTCGGGCTCTCGACCCAGTTGGACATCGGTGTACCGCGCGGTCATGGTGTCGCCGTCCGAGGAGACGGTCACCGTGATCCGCCCCGGCTCGCCGCGGACCGGGTGCAGGTCCAAGGTCATTTCGAACCCGCCGGGCACCGGTGACGTGGAATGCACCGACACCCAGAAGAAGTCGCCGTAGCCGCCGAACAGGCGACTCGGTTCGTGCTGGACCAAATACGTGACGTCGGCCAGGGATGGAATCGCGGCGCCGTCCGCCCAGACCACACCCTGGTTCTCCAGCACCGTGGAGCCGCCCGGGTAGTTCCAGAAGGGCACCGTCCGCAGATCGACACCCATGCGGTGCAGCTCGAATCGAAGCTGCGCCACGAATTTCGGGTCGTAGTTCGACTCGTGGAACACCAAGCTGAACGGCACGATCGAGACGAGCCGTCCCTCGACGATCTCCGCGACACCGTAACCGCCAGCGCCCTGCCCGGGATCCTCGTACGAGTCGTACGCGTCCGAGTGCGTACCGTCCGGTGTAGTGCGGAAGTCACCGGGGGCAGTGCCGATGACGAACGGATCGCCGCCCTCACTGCGCGTGTTGTACAGCCGACCGTCCGAGTCACGGAACAGGCCGTCGGAGTCGACGGTGAGCTTCACGACCGTCGCATCGCCGATCGCGTCGTGCTCGCTCGGCAGCGCCTTCTCGTACTCGGGCTTGCTCGGCGCGACGATATCGGAGTCTCGAACGGGCGGTTCCGACAGCCGGTCGTCGGCGCGCGAGTCCGGGGAACTCACGTCCTCCGTCGACTGCTCTCCGACCGTCGTTTCCGCACCGCCGCCGGGATTCCCTGCGAAGTCGACACCCCGCGCCGCCAGCCAGGGCACTACCACCGATTCGTGCGCGTCGACCAGCGCCTGGTCTGCACCAGGGCTCGGATCCAAGTCGCCGTCGCCGAGATCTATCTCCGAATACCGTGCCACGACCGCGTCGCCGTCCACCGCGAGCAGCAGCGTCACCCTGCCTGGCCGCCCCCCCGCCGAGGTGAGCGCCAGCGTTATCGACAGGCCCTCGTCGGTCATGCTGATCGCGGCGGGTCGCAGGGCGAAGCCGGCTCTGTCGGCACGCAAGGCCGTGAGCGCCGAGACGCCCGCCTCCTCCAGCACCGCCCGCGGCGTCGGCCCGGAATCACGCGCGCCGATTCTGGTGTGCGGACGATCCACGCCCGCACGGGGCGACGGCTGCTGTCCTTCTTCGAGTGGGGTTTCGAAACCGTTGTCGTTCCTGACGATTCCGTACACACCCGCGACATCCGGGTGCTCTCGGCCGAATTCGAATTCGTAGTCCGAGACCACGCCGTCGACCTTCTCGTGCACCATCACCGCGCCGGAGGGCCCGCGGTGCAGCACCATCACGTGCGCGCCCACCGGATCACCGGCGGCGAGCCTGCTGGAGTATTCGACCACCACGTTCACCACCGCGCCGGTGTCGCGCACGAGCGCGGCGGCCTCGTCCAGCGAGGTGAAACCGCCCCGGTGCCAGTCGCCGCCCATGTGCTGGGCGAAGACATCCGGATCCGTGCCGGCGAGCGCGGTTTCCGCGTCGTCCGGCAGGGTGCGAATGGTGGAGTCGCCGGTCAGCTGCCGGGTGAAACGCTGGGCTTCCGGGGCGCAGTTCTTCGGGGCTGTATCGGACGGGCGACTGTCCTCCCGCGGTGCGGCCTGCGCTACGAAATCCGTCGTCCCGGTGATCGCGCCGGGCTCGGCGACCCCGCGCGACGCCGTATCCGGAAGCGAACGGTTCTCCGGTGGGCGTGCGCCCGCCGATGCGTTGTCGGCGAAGGTGTTCCGCTGCGTCCCGGACCGGATACCGAGCCGCTCGGCGGCATCGATGACGCGTTGCGCCGTTTCGGGACGTATCGCTGGATCATTCGCCAACGCACGCTTCACCGTGCTCAGACTCAGCCCGGTAGCACCTGCGACGTCTCCCAGGGTGGCCCGGCGGCCAGTGGTCGTCGGAAGATGCAGGTCGCGCAGATACTGCGGTAGGTGCTGTGTGAGGGCACCGAGAGCACGGCGCTCCAGGTTGGCGATGGCACGTTCGGTGCGCCCCATCTGCTGCGCGACCGCCTTGATCGACTTGCCCTGGACGAAACGCAGGTCCAGACACTGCCTTTGGTCCTCGGCCAGCTGAGCCATCGCGTCGGACAGAGTGCCGCTGCGTTGCGCCGCGACGAATATCGGTGGGACAGTGCCGTCGCCGGGCCCGGCGGTTGTGGATCCCGAAGCCGGTGCCACCTGCGAGGCGGGCTGCCGCCGCGATGCCGCGGACTGGTCCTCTTCGACGTTCGGCTGCCGGATGGCGTCGCGGATGGAGTTGCTCCATTCGGTGCCGAGATCTTCGATGAGCAGCGTCGCCATTCGCGCGTAGGCGCGACGTTGCAGATTCTGGATCGCGGACGTGGACTTCCCGAGCGCAGCGCCGATGGCCACGTGTTTGCGACCCTCGAGGAGACGCAGAGTGATGAACCGCTGCTCCAGCTCGGTGAGCCCGGAGAGGTTGCGCCGCAGAGCTTCCCGCGGAGCGGCCGAAACCAGTGCGGCGCATTCCGGATCGGTCGGAACAGGACGCCCGGTCAACTCGCCGGCCAATTTCCGCACGGCTTCACCGAAGATGTTGTCGACGGACTTCACGGTCAGTGGGTGCATCGCCTCAGCCGCTTCGGCACGCGTCATGCCCTGGACTATCCGCAGTCGCACAACGCGCTTTTCGTTGGCATCGAGCACCCGCATCGCCCGGGACAGCGCTTTCTTGTCAGTCCGCTGGGTCTCCTGTACCAGCTTCAAAGCGTTGCCCGGTTTTCCGGACGGTATCGGGTCGGGGCCGCCGGACAGCATGTCGGCAAGCTTCGGAACGGCCCGGTACTGCGTAGTCCACAACGCGGCCTGTTTACGCCCGGTCAGCGCGGCGATCTCAGGGATGCTCAGGCCCTGTCCGAACCGCAGCTCGACGAATTCCCTCGCCGCGGGCGACAGCTTCGCCGCCGCTGCCAGCACGGCATCTCGGTTCGCCGGGTCTCTGACCAACCGCATCGCGGGGCTGCTGTCGACGGAGCCCGGCTCCGCGGTCGTCGTGGTCTCGGCTCGTTCATCGGCTTCCGCCACGTCGACGGTCGAATCGGCTGCGGTGACGCTTTCCGGTGCGCCGTTGACGAGCCAGTCCGCCAGTTGCCGCGCGGCGTGGTTGCGCTGCTGGCGTACGCCGCTCTCAGTGCTATCGATCCGAGCGGCGATCTCCGCGAGCGTGTCACCTTGCAGCACACCCTCGATGACGAGCCGTCGATTCGCGGTGAGATGTCCGAGCAGCGGCTCCAGCGCGGCGTGATCTGCCTCTAGCACCGCCGCCAAAGCCTCGTCCACGGTCAGCGGTACCGCGCTGTCCGACAGTAGGTTCGCCAGCTGGTCGGCAGCTCGTTTGCGTGCTTTGCGCACCGCGTTCTCGCTGCGATGCAGTTCGGCGGCGATCTGTTCGGTCGTTTTGCCCCGCAGAGCCAATTCGATCACCGCACGGCGAGCGACCGGAATTCTGGCCAGGTGCCGAGCGAACTCGTCGTTGCGCTCGTGGTACGCGTCCTCGACAGCGTCCCAGTTCGGGTCGGCGTCCGGACGCGGGACGCCGGTGAGCGCATCCGACAACCGCTCCACGGCCCGCTTTCTGATACGCGAGAGCTCTGCCGGTTCCCGGCCCATCTCGGCCGCTACCGCGGGCCACTCGCGCGATTGCAGGACCCGCAGCTCAGCGAACTGCCGTTGCGCCGGGGACAGTTTCGCGATCGCTCGCTCCAACGTCCGCCGATTCCTCGGCTCCTGCGCGGCGCGCAGCAAGCGCGATTCCGGATTGTTCCGCTCCTCGAGCGCGGCGGCGATGGACTGGGCAAGATCCCGGATCGCCCGCTTCTCCGCAACGCGGGCGTCCGCCCTTGCCCGCTCGGAATTCAGGTTCATGGCGGCGCATGCGTCTTCGAAGGACATCGCGTCGCGTACTCGCAGCATCAACCACCGGCGCTGGTCCCGGCGCAGCCCCTCCAGCCCTGCCTGTACGTCGGAACGGCTCGCCGTAGCCAACGCCTGACTCTCCGGACCGTTCTCCGACAGGTGCGGCGCGACCGCGTGCAATTGGTCGCGCAGCCGCTGCCGGAAGCCATCGAACCAGCGTTCCTCGGCCACCTTCGCTCGGTCCGTGGTGGCCGAAGCTTGCTGCGGCTCGACCACGTGCCCCGAGCTGTCTGAGTCCGAACCCGGCAGTCCGCCACGGTACGGCCAGTTGTCGCCGGTGATCTTGCCGTTGTCCTTGATCTCGGTGAGCCTGTCCACCGCACCCCGAATGGCCGCGGGTTCGAGGCCGTCGAGGATCGCGCGCACGTCCGCCTCGGTGACCGCGGCGACCAGCGCCATCGCGTCGGGGTGGAGGTTGCGGCCCAGCGCGTCGGCCACGAAGACCGACTGGGTCTCGAACTGGGCGAAGGAGTTCTCGTCCACCGGGAAGGTGGCTTCGTCGTCGGTCGATACGACGCGACCGGACGGGGTGCTGATGATGTCGCCCACGTGGCGGTCGCGGTTGCCCGCGATGTAGTCGACGATCGCGATCATGTCGCGGATCAGCCGGTCGTAGCCGCGTACCGCACGTCCGCTCGCCGCGCCCGGCACATACTCCTGGAGGATGCCCGTGCCCTTGCTGCCTTCCCACAGATAGGTGGGCGGCTTGAGGTGGAACTTCAGCAGCCGGTCGAGCAGGTAGGTCTTGACCTCGCGCAGCGCGCGGCCGGAAGGCGGGACGCCCGCGGTGTCGGCGTCGCCGTGGAACGGCTTGTACACCCAGACGGTGTCGCTGCCCTCGAACGTCACGCGAATGAGTCCGTGCGTGCTGAGTTCGGTGTCGGTGAAGGCGGCTTCGCGAGCCGGTCCGAGAGTTTGCGGGTCGACGGGCTCGAAACTGTCCTGTTCGGTGTCGGTTTCGGCCTCCGCGTCCGTTTCGGAGTCGGCGTCACCGACGTGATCGCCATGGATGCGTCCGTTGGCGCCGATCTCGTCGAGCCGGTTCAGCACACCGTCGATCTGGGTCGCGGTGAGCCCACCCTGCTCGAGCAGCTGCCGCAACCGCGGCGGCTCGAGCGCCGCGACCTGCTCCAACACGGCGGCGTCGATGGGCCGGAACAGCGATGACGCGACGAAGTCCGAGCTCTCCCAGAAACCCGCGAGGTAGTCCACCACGCCGTGCGCGGCGCGCTGGGTTCGGGTGGCGGCGTCGAAGTCGCGGCCCGGTTCGAAGTCCGGGAAGAACGCGCGCAGCACGTCGCGCGCGACATTGCCCGCGCCTCTGAGCTTCCCGCCGGTCGGCGCGGTGCTGTCCCCCTGCTGATCCAGCGGGCCGGGACGGCGCCGGTCCAGTGGGTCGTACTGCGCGAAATCCTCGGCGACCCGCATGCCTTGGTCGGCGAGGACGCGCAGCGCGTCGTCGTTGACCGCCGCCGCGGGTTGGTAGTGCCCGCTGCTGTCGGTCATGGCGGTCAGTCGGCCAGCGTCGACCCGGATCCCGCCGACACCGGCGACCGGGCGCCCGGACAGGAACGACGAGTGGCGCATCGGCTTGTCGATCAGCCCGGTCTCGGCGTAGAGATTGCCAGCAGGGTCGAGAGCGAACATCACCGAGCGGCCGCCGGTGTCGAAAAGCTGACCGTCGTGGGCGCGGTAGAGCCTGCCATCCGGTCCGATGACGATGCGCTGCGTCGCCAACTCCGCCTCGGACAGGTAGTGCACGACCGGATCACCCCAGTCGTTGCGGCGCAGCTCCTCGCCCACATAGCCACGCTTCAACTCAACGGTGGGCAGGTTGTCACCGGTCAGCGGAGCCGGGATCTCGTCCGCCGCGAGGACAGCGCCGACGGTGTCGTTCGATGGCGTCGCCGCACGGCCTGGAGCCCGGTGCGCTTGCACTTCGTGCGGGCCTTCCGGGTCGAAGGCGAAGAACGTGCCGGGGTCGCGGCGGGTCCGCGGCTTCCGAGCCGGACTGTCCGTTACATCGGCATCCGATACAGGCGATGCCGCTGGTCGATGCGGTGCAGGTCGATTCGCATCCTGGTCGGCGAGGTCCGCGAGGCGGCGGTTGGTGTCGTCGGCTGCGTCGACCAAAGCGCCGAGTTCCAAGTAACGCTCGGCGATCTCGGCATTGTCTGAGTCGGCCTGGCTCATCAGGAAGCGCTCGACGCGGGTGGAATCCACTCGGGTGATGTCGATTCCGAGCAGTTCCGCAAGAGCCATGGCGGCCTGGTCGCGCTCGGCGCGCAGCTCGGTGAGTACCGGCGAGTCCGGGCCGAGGTCCGCGGGATCCATGTTCAGTGCCTCGGCTAGATCGTCCCGGTGAGCCCGAGCGCGATCCAGCTGGGCACGGGCTTGCACCGGATCGCTTGGCAGCGTGGGCGCGCTGTCGACGGAAGTCGTTGGCGCGGAGACGACTATCGGTGCCGCCACGAAGCCGACGCCGGGGATGCCGGCGAGCTGCGTATCGGTGTCTGTGGACCAGGCCACGTTCGAAGCGGCGAGCCAGCCGGACAACCGCTGATACAGCTGGTGCAGCGCGGCGCCGGTCCGCAGCGGTTCGGGGCCGAGATCGACTTCGGTGAGCCGAGCGCTGTCCGGGGTGAGCGATAAGGTGACTCGACCGGGTTCACCGCGCACCGGAGACAGGTTCAACGTCACGTCCAGCCCGCCGGTGGTGTTCGCGACTCCGGCGACGGATACCCAGCAGCCGTCGCCATACCCAGCGAACAGCGTTGTCGCAGTGGTGATATCGCCCTCGATCAGCGCAGTGACGGACACGCCACGCGCGCCGGTCCAGACCGCGCCCTGGTTCTCCTGGTTGAAGTCGGCCCCGGACAGGTCGATGCCGAGTCTGGTCAACTCGTAGCGCAGTTGCGCGGTGAACTTCGGGTCGGTGTTCGCATTGGAGAACGCCTGGGTGTAAGGCTCGATCTTGGTCACGCGGCCGTCGACAATATGCCAGATACCGAAGCCCGCGGGCCCCGCGGCGGGATCGCCTAGGGTGCGGAACAATTCGTAATGCGTGGCTGCGCTCGCGGTCCGGATCTCGCCCGGCGTGGCACCAATGATGAACCGGTCACCGGCCGCGTGGCTGTTGTACAGCTGCCCGGTCTCCGCGTCGATGAACCGCCCGTCCGCGTCGACCGCCAGCCGGGTGTACACCACGCTCGCGACCGACGGCAGGGCCGCCTCGAAATCGGCGTTCAACTCCGCGATCTCGTAGGTTTGCCGACTGGGCGCGGTCGCGGTGTCGAGCAGCGCGTTGTAGTGCTCGGCGGCTTCCAGAACCCCGGCGTGGTTCAGCCAGTCGGTATACAGCTCGAGCGTCTCCGGGGTGGTGTCCGGGTCGCCGGACAGGTCCCGTTGCTCCAGTACGGTTTCCAGCTCGGCGACCGAGGTGTCCAGCGCCTGCGCCAGCGCCTCGGCGAGGCGCGCGCATTCGGCGCGCAGCTCGGCCAGTCGTGGAGCGCCCGCGGTCAGCACGGCCGGATCGAGGGAGAGCAGACCGGCCATCTCGGCCAGATTCTCGCGCGCCGCCGCCAGCGTGGTGTCCGGGTCCGGCTCGGTCTGCGGAGTCGGCGGCAGGATCTCGGCACACAGGTCCACGAACGCGGCCAGTTCGGGTGAGCCGATCGCCGCCGCGACACGACGCAGCTCGGCTACCGGATCCATGTCACTGTGCGCGGAGTAGCCGCCCAGCTCGTCCAGCGCGAGCAGCTCGGCCAGCTCCTGCTGCAACGCGGCATTTATGTCCCGTAGACGCTGCGCGGCAGCCGCGTCGACCGACCCCGTCTGAAGTTCCTGTACCTGAAGCAGCTGGGTGGCGTTGTCCCAGGTCATACGCCGACCGATCCACTGCCGCAACTCCGGCAACCGACCGGCGTCCACCGCCCGCTGCCATGCCGCGGCGTCCAGGGCGCGCAACTGTCCCTGGACGACATCGAGGGCTTGGCGCAGCAGCCCGGGCCGCTGCATCAGTTCCGGGTCGACCCCCAGGGCTTCGGCCAGATCTCGCTGTGCGGGCGTCAGATCGCTAGCGGCCGAGTCCGGTTCGTCGCGCGGATCAGGCAAGCCGGTTTCGGGCGGTTCGACAGTGGCAGGAGTCTCGGCGCCGATGGTGTCCCGGAAGATCCCCGCGAGTCGCTCGACGAGATTCGCACCCGCGCGGGCCACGCCGCGGCGAGTCTTCTCCACCCACTGCACGGCATTGTTGGCCGCGGGGCCGTCGATCATTTTCCGCCCGGCCGTGGTTTGCAGGAAGGCGTCGACTTCCGGACCGGCCAGCCGCTCGGCGTCGGCCCGTGGCATGCCGAGTCGGGTGAATTCCTCGATCTTCGCTGCCAGGGCATCGCGCCGGACACTTGCCGACGGCGTTTCCTGATATTCGCGATATTTCCGCAGGACAAGCGCTTTCGCTTGCTCCGCGACCACCGGATCGCCGTGCTGGGCGATTTCGTCCAGCAGTTTGCGCAGGGCCTTCGGCAGCTCGAGCTCGGGCGGGGTCGTCTGCGCATCGGCGAGGAACTGGGCGAGTTCCTTCTCGACCCACTGCTTGGTGCGGTCCGCGGCGTCCCGGCCGATGCGGTCCAGCGACCGCTCGCTGACGAGCTGCTCGTCGGCGAACCGCAGAGCCTCCGACTCCGCCTCGGCCTCCGGATTCTTCGCCTGGAGCTGGTTCGTCTTGTTGTTCACGAACTCTCGATGGGCGCGTACCGCCCGCTCCTGTCGATACTCCCGATAGCGCTCGACCACAGCGTCTTTCACACTGTCGGCGAAATCCGGGTCGGTGGCGGCGCCGTCGATCCGGTCCAGGATCGTATACAGCAGGTCGGGTAGTTCGGTATCCGGCAGCGGCGGAATCGAGGGCTGCTCGGGGCTGCTCGAATTCGGCCGGATCCGGGTGTTCGCGTGATCGACAACCTCGACGCGATGGTCCTCGAGGACGTGGCCGTTCTCGTCCTCGATGCGAATGGCTTCGATTCCGGCCTTCTCCGTCGGCGCGATGCCGTCCAGGAAATGCCACACCACCTTTGGCGGCTTCCCGTCGACCCACAGGGCCCGATTCAGGTACGCGATTTGCAGCTGTCGCCGAACCTGCGCTTCGGTTCCCGACTTCATCCGCCGGTCCTGGGTGACCGCTCGCTGCCGGGTCTTCACCTCGTTCCAGGTGGCGCCTCGGTCGGTGACGACATCGACTTCGCCATCGATCGCACCCCCGATCGGCAGGTCCGCGTCGATCAGCATTCCGACGCGGACCACGCCGTCCAGCCGCGACGCCACCGTGAATTCACCGAGGAGCCCGCGCACGCTGACATCGAAGCCGTGCAGGAACGACGAGTCGTCCATACGGGTGACCGGTCCGCCGGTCAGCGTCTTGCCCTCGAAGTAGTGGCCTGCCCACTCGGCCAGCTGGTTGCGCATCCCCGTAATGGTCGCCTGCCAGTTACCGGCACCGTTTTCAAGCAGGTCGGGTTTGGCCGCCAG
This sequence comes from Nocardia sp. NPDC050713, assembly GCF_040654315.1. Taxonomy (NCBI): domain Bacteria; kingdom Bacillati; phylum Actinomycetota; class Actinomycetes; order Mycobacteriales; family Nocardiaceae; genus Nocardia; species Nocardia sp. NPDC050713. Next base: position 334,061 of record NZ_JBFAHS010000001.1, read on the forward strand.
CAGCGTATCGAGGGCTTGCTGCGCCTGGGCCACGCGGTCGAGCAGGGCTTCGATCCGGTCGATGAACACGCGCTGCTCGGCGGGCAACTCCGGATCGATATCGGAATCGATCCCTCGCAGTGCCAAGTCGATTCGGATGAGCCGAGCGCAGAAGTCGCCGCCCGCTCGTCGGGCGCCGGCTCGGACCTGGTCGACCCAGTGGGCAGTGTTGTTCGCGGCTTGCCGACTGATGCCCTGCTCCGCTCGCGTGCCCGCTACGGGCTCGCCGGCCTGCCGCGCGGCCTCTTCGACTTGCTGGCGGTGCACGTGGTATTGGCGGCGCACGAAGTCCTTGGCTCGTTCGGCAGCTCGGGGATCCGTTGCGGCGGCATCTATCTGAGCCAGCACACTGCGCAGCGCCGTCGGCAGTTGCCCGTCTGTCCGTCCGGCCGCCGCGGCATCGCCTTCGGAGGAACTCGGCGTGTCCGTGCCAAAGGAGACGTCGTCGGCCGGCGGTGCCGCGTTCGGATCGGCGAACTCCCGGGACAGCTCGATTGCCTGGCCGTCTTTGTACACCGTGGCCCAGAGGGCGACGGTTTGGTCGGTGCTGCCGCCGGTGAGGTGGGCCAGCGATACCTCGGTGGGGGCGGTGGAGGTGCCGCTGGTGAGTTGGCGGGTGCCGGTGGGTGCGGGAGCTCGGAACCATTCGCGGCCGTTCGGGTCGACCCGATCCAGGATGACGGTTTGCCCGTTGAGTTCGAAAGTGTGGGTGCCGTCGGCGTTTTCGCCGATGTAGGTGAGGGCGGCGGCGTGGCCCATGGCGCCGTGGCGGTCGGCGGTCGCGCGCTGTTCGAAGAGGTAGGCGGTGGTGCCGGGGCCGGAGTCGAGCAGGCCGCGGACGAGGCGGGCGTGGGCGGTGGAGTCGGCGTCGGTGATGAAGCCCTGTACCGGTGCGCCGTTGAGTTCGGGCACGATATCGCTCCAGAGCACACCCGCCAGCGAGGGCTCGAGGAGGTCGGCGTCGGTGACGGTGGTGCCCTGCGCCTGGTTGACGAACCGCGCGGCGACCCGCACGCAGTCGTTGTCGTGCTGGTCGAGGTAGTACCGGGTGCGCGGGAATGCGCCGTCACCGTCCACCTCGACGGTGACCGAAAGCACCTGCTCGCCGGGGCTGCCGGTGACGCGCGCCGAGACGTGCACGCCGCCGCGCGCCAGATCGTGGTCGTTGGTCGTGAAGGACCGGGTGGCCCGGTGGACGATGTCCGTCACCTCGGCGAGCGCCTGGTCGACCTTGGCCGCGGGCCAGCCGCCCATGATGGCGCGCAGCCTGCTGTCCACCCCGTCCAGGCCCTGCACGCCGTAGTACAGCGGGAGCGCGAACTGGCGGGTGCGCGCCGGATCGTTGACGTTCGGGTCCACCCCGGGAGTGAAGTCGAGCGGGTTCGCGCGGCGGCCGGTGAGGCGCTGCCACAGCGTGCGCTTGCCGGGCAGATGCGGGCGGTTGGCGTCCCAGTCGTATCCCGCCGCCTTGGCGGCCGCGTGCGCCTGATGCCCGGTCGCCTTCGGATTGCGCGCCAGGAACTCCGCTTCGAACAGCGCGCCCTCGAGGGCGATGATGTCCTCGCGTACCGGGTGTCCGGCGATCAACCGGTTCCACATACGGACGACGTCGGCGATTCGGTTGACCTCGGAATTGCGCAACAGGTAGTCGCGCGCCCGGTTCAGGTTCCGCACCACCTCGTCGGGGGTGCGGGTGTTGCCCGCGTGATCACGCAGCCAGGTCGAGCCGTCGGACCGCTTGGGCATGTGCGTGCCCTTGGGGTCGCGCACCCACGCCTTGCCCGGACCGCGCACCCAGCGCTTGGGGTCGCCGCCGGAGTAGGTGTCGGGGTTCGAGAGCGCGTTGTTGGCGATCTGCGCGAGCAGGCTGTCGTGCTCGTGCACGCGGTTGTGTTCGAAGTCCGCGTAGGCGGCGTCGGTCTCCTGCTGAATCCGCTGGCGCTCAGCGTCATTGGCGCGCCACTCGGCGGCGAGCGACTCCGGGATGTCGACGCTCTCGCCGGTGAACGGATAGACCACCGTGCCGTCCAGCCGCCGCTGCTCGGAGTTCAGCGCGACCGGCGCCAGCTCGTCGCGGTGCAGCGACTGCGGGTCTGGCTGGCCGTCGTTGAACCAGGCGTAGGTGCGGGTGCCGCGCACCACCGGGATCAGATGGATCCACTTGCCGTCGCGCACGGCCGGAATCCATTGCGTCACATCGGCCATCGCCTGGGCGACGTGCGGATGCCGGTTCACGAAGTCCACCGACAGCGGCAGCTGCACCGACTGTCCGTGCGCCGTGTTGGCAGGCAGCCATTGCGTGGCGCGCAGGACGGTTCTACCGATCCACGGACGGTTCTGGATCAGGTTCCGCGTCCACGGATGCGTCGGAATCCGCTGGAGGATACCGATGACCAGGATGCGGGCGTGGAACATGTTGAGGCCGACATCCGAGCTCCACGCGTTCACACCCTCGGGAACGTTGTAGATCGTCGGCGAGAACGGCGGATTCTGCGGGAACAGGAACCCTGGAACCTCACCCGGCTCGAATTCGTGCAACCCGGCCATGATCTTGTCGAAGGTCGGGACCATAGAGACCTTGAACAGGAACGGCGGCTGCGGGTCGGTCCACTTCTCCTTCTCCCACTTGCGCGGGTGCTTGGCCGGATCCCAGGAACCGGCCCGCGCGGTGAGTTCGGCGTCGGTGGACGGCAACGCCACCGACTGCTGGTAGGCGCCGTCGGCGTCGACCTCGACCCGACGGAACTGCACGCTCACCGGGATATCCGCCGAATTCGCCATGCCGAGGATCAGATTCAGGTCGGTCATCGGCGGAAGCGCCGCGTGCAGGGCTTGGCGGTAGCTGTTGACGTCGGTGTCGGTGCCGACGACCACCGTCTCGGTGTCGACGGCCGTGGGACGCAGGGACGGCCGGACACCCACCCGCTCGGAGACCGGCAGGAGCCCGAGATCGTCCAGCGCGTCGAGCGCGGCCCGCCGCTCGGCGAGCTGCCCGTCGAGATGCTCGGTGAGCCGGACCTGTTCGGCTTCCGCCTCCTTGATCCGGTTGATCAGCGCGCGCAGCTGCTGGATCCGCTGGGCGCCCGGCTCCAGCTGTCCCTGGTATTCCGGGTCCAGCTGGTTGTCGTCGATCTGGAAGACGTCGGCCAGCGCGTTGCGCGACCGGGTGCCCGCCAGGATCTCCTGGGTCAGTGCGGCGCGCAGCTCGATCAGCGGGCCGGGCGGGGTCTTTTCCAGCAGTACCGCGTGCGCGGACTCGAGCTGCGCCAGCGCGTGCCGGGCGTCGCGCAGTTTCAGGCGCAGCGCCTTCAGATCCGCCTGCTTGGCCCGCGAGGCGGCACGCGTGTCGACACCCTCCGCTTCGAGATCGAGAATCGCCCGGCGCAGCGTCGCCACCGCGTTCTCACCGCGGGTGATCTGCCCCTCGAGGGTGCGCTGCGCCTGCTGGGCCATGTCCACCCGATCGCGCAGCGCGAACGCCGCGCTGAGGTTGTCGACCAGCTCCAGATCCGTGCGGAACTGTGCCGTCTGGGTGTCGTCACCGATCGCATCGGTCAGCTGCTGTTGCAGGTCGGCGACCTCGGCCGCCAACTCCGCCTGGCGCGCCCGCGTCTCCTGCTCGGACCGGGACAGCGCCTCTCGGTGCGCCCGCACGGCGGCGGCGCGCGCCGCTTCGGCCTCGGCCTTGGCGAGTTCCGCTGTCTCGGTGAGCTGTTCGGCCTGGGTGGACAGGACCTGCGCGTCCCCGCTGCGACCTTCCTCTAGTGCCTCCAGCGCTCGGGCCGCCACCCGCATCGATTCGGCTCGGGCAGCGGTCTCGCGGGCCAGCGCGTCGGACATCTCGGCGCGCACCGCGGCGATCTGGGTGAGAGGCGGCGCGTGCGCGGGCGGCTGACGGTGCGCGGGGACCGGCGAGTTCTGGTCCGGCGTCTGACCGATCCGCAGATCGGCGTCGGGCTGCGCGGCCGCGCGATCGCCCACGTTCTCGACGACTTCGCCGTCGCGCCAGACCACCGCCCAGGTCCTCCCGGTTTCCTCGGGGGTCGCATGGGTCAGATCCAGCAGCGTGACGCTGTCACCGGCCGGAGTGGTGAACCAGGCCACGCCGTGATCGTCGGTGTGCTGGTAGGTGACCGGAGCGCCGTCGACCTCGAAGTTGTTCTCGCCCAGGTACTTCACCGTGTAGGAGTGCGCGCCCACGCCGTAGCGGTCCTCGGTCGTGCGCTGATCGAGCACCCAGGCGATCGACCCGGGCCCGGCGCGATGCATCAGACCGTCGATCAGGTTGGCGTGCGCCGACATGCCAGGGTGATCGAAGCCCTCGGCCACGGCGCCGCGCAAGCTCGGCTGAGCACCGGACCACGAGATACCCGACAGATTGCGGGGATCCAGCGCGGGCACGGTGACGACGTTCGGCCGCTCCGGGGTGTTCTGGTCGTCGGCCACCCGCGTCATCGAATCCACGAAGCAGGTGTTGATGCCGGTGTTGTACTCGCTGAGCGCCGGGTTGGTGAGCACCCGCAGCGCGGGGTAGTCCCGGCCGAGCAGCGGCAGCAGGAAACCGCCGAGGCGCATGGCGATATTGGAGCCCGAGCTGTGGCCCTTCGTCGGAATCTCGCGCTCGTCGAAGGACTGCTGGAGCTGGTCGATCGGTTCGACGGCTTGGCCGTCCGGCTTGATTCCGACGAAGCCCGGGCACACGCCGTTGCGGGTGTCGCGGCGAATCTCCATGGTTTCGCCGGTGATTCGCACCTTGGTGATCTTCTGGTTCGGGATATCGAACTCGATGGCGAACTGCGGTGGGTTCCGCGGCGCGGTGAACTTGCCCAGAGTGCTGAAGGTGACACCGGCCATCACGCTGAACTGGCTGGTGAACTGGAACAAGGCGTGCTGAATGCTCGCCCAAGACCAACCCGCGATCACATCCGCGTGCTCGGAAAGACTTGTCAGGAAGCCGCGCAGCACCAGCGCGATGCTCTCCATATTGGTCGCCGCGCTGAGCACCGTCTTGTCGCCCTGCGCGTTGTACACACCGATCGAATGCGCGGGCAGATCCAGCTCTTCGCGCCGATTCGCCGGGATCGCCTCCAGCAGCGGTTTGCGGTCGGCGGACCGTTCTTCCTTGATCGCGGCGAGCTCTGCCCACACCGGGTCGGACATCAGCGGCCAGGTCGCGGTCAGATGCTCGACCGCGGCCTGCATGAACGCGTGCATTCCGGAACCGCGCGGATAGCCGTCCTGGCCGACCATCACGTAGTCCTCGCGCAGGGTGGAGGCGTAGTAGTCCGGCTCGGTGGTCGTGTAGTCGCCACGCACCGCGATGGCGATTCGCTCCGGATGCGCCATCATCTGCTGCAACGCGGTCTGGGTCAGCTTGTATTGCAGCACCCCGGAGGCGATCGACCGCTCCAGCGAATACCGCAGGTACGCACGCTCTTGCGGTGGGAAGATGTCCTGGATGAGTCGCTGCGGCCCGTTCACCTTCTCCGGAGCGTTCGACACCAGGAACCGCTCGCCGATCTCGGCGATGATCTCCCGCGCCCGGCTCGGATCCGCCAGCACCGCCGACTGTCCCTCGACCATCAGCTCACGGATCACCGACACCGCGGTACGCGGCATCTCCGAGGACAGAATCCACCCCTCCGGTGGCGCCTGCTGCTCGGGTCCAGCCGTAGCCTCGTCGCTGTCCTGCTCGGCGCCGGACTGCTCCGCGTCCCGCGAATCACCGGATCGGTCCGCCGGATTCGAGCCGATGTAGGCGTTGTCGCCGGGCCGGGGGGCGTTGACGTCGCCGGTGTCCAGGACGATCGCCTGTTGGTTCTGATAGGCGGTGGCCCACAGGGCGACCGTGCCCTCGCGGGTGCCGCCCGCGAGATCGGCCAGGGAGACCTGCTGGGGCCGGCCGCTGGGCAGGGCCGCGACCGGGGCGTCGAAGTATTCGCGGCCGTTCTCGACACGGTTGAGCGTGACCCGCTCGCCGTTGAGTTCGAAGACATGGCGGCCGTCGACCTCGCCGACATAGTGCAGCGACATGGCGTGGCCGATGGCGCCGTGCCGGTCCGGGTTGCCGCGCTGTTCGATGACGTAGGCGGTGGTGCCGGGACCCGCGTTGATCAGACCTTGGACCAAGCGGGCATGGCCGCTGGCCTGGTCGTCGGTGGCGAAGCCTTGCAGCGGTGCGCCGTTGAGCGCGGGCACCAGATCGCCGAACCGCACACCGGCCAGCGTCGACGGAGCCAGCAGATCCGCGTCGGTGACGACTCCGCCCTGTGCGGCGTTGACGTGCTCGCCCGCCAGTCGCACGCAGTTGTTGTCGTGCTCGTCGAGCAGGTAGCGCTGCGGGCCGAGGGTGCCGTCGCCGTCGGAGACGATCTTCACCTCGAGCACACCCAGGCCGGGTTCGCCGGTCACCCGCGCCGAGACATGCACGCCGCCGCGGGCGATGCCGTGATCACCGTGGTGGGACTGGGTCGCCAAGGCGACGAGATCGGTCACCTCGTCCAGTGCCGTCTCGACCTTCGCCTGGGGCCAGCCGGACATGATGGCGGACAACTGATCTCGGATATGGCCGAGCCCCTGCACGCCGTAGTACAGCGTGCTGCCGAACCGGCGGGTGCGTGCCGGATCGTTGGCTATCGGGTCGATCTCGGAGGTGAACCCGAGCGGTGTCGGGCGCGCACCGGTCAGGCGCTGCCAGAGGGTGCGCGCGCGCGGATGGCGCGGGCGCTGATCCCAGTCGTAGCCCGCGGCTTTCGCCGTCGCGGTCGCCTGTTGCACGGTGGCGCCGGGGTTCTGCGCGAGGAACTCGATCGAGGCGAGTGCGGCCTCGATCCCGACGATGTCCTCGCGCACCGCCTGGTTGGACATCAGCCGCAGCCACATGGCGGCGATGTCGAGGTTCTGCGGGATCTCGGTGTTGCGCAGCAAGTAGTCACGCACTTGACGCAGCGTCTCGATGATCTCGGCGCGGGAACGCAGGTTGCCCGCGTGGTCTTTGAGCCAGGTCGACCCGTCGCCGTGCTTGGCCATGGTCGAACCGTCGGGGTCGCGCACCCAGGCATTGCCCTTGCCGCGCACCCAGCGCTTCGGGTCGCCGCCGGAGTAACGATCCGGATCGGCGAGGGCATGGTCGGCGATCTGCGCCAAGTTGCTGTCGGCGTCGAAGACCCGGTTCTGCTCGAAGCCCTCGTAGGCGGCTTCGGTCCGCTCGCGGAGCTCGGCACGTTCGGCTTCGTTGCTGGCCCAGCGCTGCCGCAGCGCCTCCGGAATCTCGACGCTCTCGCCGGTGTAGGGCAGGGCGTAGGAGCCGTCCAGGCGCGCCTGCTCCGAATTCAGTTGCGGCTTGGCCAGTTCCGGGTTGTGCAGCGTCTGCGGATCGGGCTGGCTGGTGTCGAGCCAGCCGTAGGTGCGGGTGCCGCGCACCATCGGAATCAGCTGGATCCAGCGGCCGTCGCGCACCGCCGGAATCCATTGCGCGACATCGGCCATTGCCCAGGCCAACGCCGGATGTCGTTTGGCGAAGTCGGCCGAGAGCGGCAGCTCGATCGACTTCCCGTGCGCGGTGTTCGCGGGCAGCCACCGGGTGGCCGAGAGGACGAACTTGCCGATCCACGGACGGTTCTGGATCAGGTTCTTAGTCCACGGATGGCCCGGAATCCGGTCCAGGATGCCCAGCGCGAGGATACGCAGGTGGAACAGGTTGAGCCCGACATCGGAGCTCCACGCGTTCACGCCCTCGGGAACGTTGTAGATCGTCGGCGAGAACGGCGGATTCTGCGGGAACAGGAACCCTGGAACCTCACCGGCCTCGAATTCGTGCAGCCCGGCCATGATCTTGTCGAAGGTCGGGACCATAGAGACCTTGAACAGGAACGGCGGCTGCGGGTCGGTCCACTTCTCCTTCTCCCACTTGCGCGGATGCTTCCCCGGCTCCCAGGCGCCTGCGCGTTGGGTCAGTTCGGCATCGGTGGACGGCAGATCGACGGTGCTCTCGTAGTGGCCCCGCGCGTCGAGCTGTATCCGAGTGAACCGCACGGTCAGCGGCGTGGTGTCCGACTTCGCCATGCCGAGCAGCAGATTCAGGTCGGTCCGCGCCGACAGCGTCGCTTGCAGCGCCTGCCGGTAGTCGTTGACGTCGATGTCGGTGCCGACGACCACGATCTCGCTGTCCCCGAACAGCCCGGTGGGCTGCGCGGCGGGCCGCACGCCGACCCGCTCCGAGATCGGCAGCAGGCCGAGGGCGTTCATCGCGTCCAGCGCGGCCTGCCGCTCGGCCAGCTCGCTCCGTTGCGATTCCGCGTCTTTCAGCTGCTTGGCGGCCTCGCGTAGCTGCTGCACCAGCTCGGCGCCAGGTTCCCGCGGTCCGGGGTAGCGGGGGTTGAGGTGATCGGTATCGCTGATCTGGAAGACCTGGGCGAGCGCGGCCCGCGCATTCGTCGCGGAGATGATCTCCGTCGTCAGCGCGGACTTCATCAGGGTCAGATCACCCGGCGGCAGCTTCCTCCGCAGCAGTTCCAGCGAGTTCTCCACCTCGCTGAGAGCATGCGTGGCCTGCCGCAGTTCGGCGCGGGCAGCGGCCAGATCCTGGTTCCGGGCCTGCTCCGCTTCCGGAGTATCGACCGTGTCGGCCTCGAGCAGCGCGATGCCCGCACGCAGCTTGTGCCGCAACGCTTTACCGCGGTCGATCTGCTCTTCCAGTGTCTGCTGGACGCGCTCGGCGGTCTCGATGCGGTCCCGCAGCTGGAACGCGGCCTCGAGGTTGTCCACGAGGTCGATATCGGAGCGGAACCGCGCGATCTCGGTGTCGCCGCCCAGGTGGGTGGCCAGCTGCGCCTCCAGCGCGTCGATGCGAGTTTGCAGGTCGCTGCCCTGCTGCGTGATCGAGGTCTGCCACACCTCGACCGCCGCGGCGCGCGCGGCCTCCGCCGCACCGGTTTCCGCGACGCGCTGCTCGATGTCGGCGGCCAAGCTACGGGCCAGCTCGCGATCCCCGGCGTTCTGCGCGGCCATGGCTTGCTGCCGCAGATCCGCGATCTCGGCGCGCAGGTCGGATTCCCTCGCCACCGCGGCGGCCATCTCGGCGCGCAACCGCGCCACCTCGGCCGCCGGGCTGGGCGGCGCGTTGGCCGGTGGCTGCCGATGCGCGGGTACCGGGGTGTTCGGGTCCGGTGTCTGGCCGATGGCGAGATCGGCGGCGGGCAGTGCCGCGGCTAGGTCGCCGAAGTTCGCCACCTGCTGACCGGCCTTCCAGGCCACGGCCCAGGTGGCTTTGGTTTCGTAGCGGCTACCGCCGGTGAGATCGGCCAGCGAGACCCGGGTGCCGTCCGGGGCGACGAACCATTCCAGGTTGCTGCGCTTGGAGCCGACCTCGTCGTAGGTGACGCGGCGGCCGTCGATCTCGAACTGATTGCCGCCGAGATACTTCACGGTGTAGGAGTGCGCGCCGACACCGTGCGCGTCGGGGGTCCATCGCTCGTCCAGCACCCAGGCGATGGCGCCGGGGCCGCCCTGCTCGCGCAGCGCCTGGATCAGTTCGACGTGGCCGCGGGCGTCGCTGTTGTCGAAGCCGCCCGGCTGGGCGCCGCGCAGCATCGGCCGCACGTCCTGCCAGTCGCGGCCGGACAGGTTGTTCGGCAGAGGGATCGGGACATCGACGATGTTGCCCTGGTCGGCCAGGACACGACTGAGCGAATCGGAGACACAGGTGTTGATCGCGGCGGGACCGGCGGGATCGATCTCGCTGCTGTAGTAGGTCACCAGTGCCGTCAGGGCCTCGATCTCGGCGGCGGTCTGGCGGACCTCGGCACGCAACTGCTGGTGCAGCGCGGTCAGGGTGTCGGGGTCGCGGACGAACAGGTCCGCGAACTTCTCGGTCTTGAACTTTCCGAAGGCCGCCTTGTACTGCGCGTCGGTGGTGTTGTAGATGTCGGCGCCGTGCAGGCGCACCCAATCCTGCTCTGGTACCGGCACTCCCGGCACGGTGCCAGGACCGGCTAGTTGCAGTCGCGCGAGCAGCAGATCGACGTCGGCGATCAGGTCGGCCAGGTGCGCGGGCGCGTCGGCGAGGTTGATCGGGGCGATGTCGTCGGCGACCCGCGGATCCCGGGTGAACAGCTCCGGATCGGCCTCCAGCTGCTTCAGCAGCGCGTCGATCTCCTTGGTCAGCTTCGGTTTCGCTGTCTTCAGCGCCTCTAGCGTGGCCTTGGGATCGGTAGCCAGCTCGGCCCGGGACAGCTCCAGCTTGTTCAGTGCGGTGTCGAGCTTGTGGTAGGCGTCCAGGGCGTGCAGGGTGCGCGCGTACTCGACCAGCGCCTCGATCTGAGCGGCGCGTACCTCGTTGTCGAAACGCAGCCGCTCCAGGGTGGCGTCGATCTGGCCCGGGGTCAGATCGACGCGACCGATCGGCAGGCGGCCCACCAATTCGGTGATGGCTGCTTCGATTTCGCCGCGCGACATCCGGGACAGGTCCAGCGCCGGGCCGCTCGGTTCCGCCTGCGCCGGATCGGTGACCGTCTGCCAGGGGCCGCCCTCGTAGCGCACCATGGTGACGGTCAGGTTCCGGCCGTCGAAGTCTTCCGAGATATGGCGTACCGCAGGCGAATCCACCGCCGCCGTGGCCACCCGCCAGGTACCGCCGACCTCACGCGGCCAGGCCACGCGGTACTCGACCTCGAGACTGCCGTTGTCGATCAGCTCCACCAGTTCGGAATTCGCCGGGTCGGCTAGTGCCTTCGCCAGCGCCGCATCGTGATTCATGGCGTTGTCGATGACGACCAACTTCATCGGCGAACCGACCAGCCCGACGCCCGGATGGTTGGCCGGATCGATCAGGAACCCGCCGCTGACCCGAATCCATTCGCTGCCCGCGATATTCGCCATCACCTCGGCGTGCTGACCGAAATTGTCGTCGGCGTCGAGGACCTGCTGCGCCTGCCGCTGGAAGGCGGTGACCGCATCCTGGAGGTCGGTGAGCCGAGTCTGCAACTCCGTCAGCACATTCGGGCTCTCGGGATCGATGCCGAGAATGTGCGCGCGGTGGTCCAGCTCGGTGCGGATGTGGTGGCGGCGCAGGGCCTCCTCGAAGAATCTGCGGCCCGCGGGTGTGTCGCGGTGCGACAGGTCCCACCACATGCGGCCGCCCTGCATGTTGTTGTTGACGCCAGTCCAGCCCATGAGGGTCGCGCGACCGTTCCGGGCCGCCTCGACTTCGCGCGCGTACCGCTCCAGCGGGCTCGGCCGGTTGATGACCGCTGCCGGTAGCAGATGCGACAGGTCGATATCGGGCAGGAAGGGAATGTCCGCGTTCTCCGCGTCGTACCGGGCCAGCGCCGCTTTGAACGCCTCGGCCGTAACGGCTTCGCGGGTCAGCAGATACCGCGCCTGATCGATGGCGGCGCGCACCGACTCCGGGCTCAGGTCCGGCAGGTCGATGCCGAGCGGGCCCGCCAGCGCCAGCAGCGCCCGCGCCCGCGCATCCAGCTCCTGCGCGGCCTGCCGGACCTCCTGACCCCATTCGGCGAGCTCGTCGTGCGCCAACGCCGACGGATCGTGTTCGGCGTCGGCGGGGACCGGCGGTTCCAGCGAGGCGTCGATTCCAGGCGTGGGCTGCGCGGGCGGAAGTGCCGGTGGCGCGGGCGGTCCCGCGAGGAAGCGGTCGGCCAGCCCGAGGCGGCGGAGTTCGGCCTCGTTCTCGCTGATCTTCTGCGGGTCGGCGTCTTCGCGGGCGTAGTCGTAGACATCGCCGGTGCGCGTGACGGGTCCGTACGACTCCGCCGACGTGACCTGGCCGAGCAGGAAGGCCTTGATCTTCGGCCAGTTGCGCTTGAGGTTGACCACCTCGCGTGCGGTGAACGCGGGGTTGGCCTCGAAGTTGCCCCAGAAGTCGCTGTCGGCCAGCTGACCGAAATTCTGCACCGTGAACGACTGGCCCAGCGGCACCATCTCCGACGGCGGGTGCTGCGGGTTCACCACGCCCTGCCGGTCTCGCAGGGTCTGGATGACGCCCGGGTCCGCTTCCGGCGCCTTGGCGATCGCGGCGGTGGGCACCTCCGGCGCGGGCAGGCGGGTGGCCGGTTCCACGCGCCAACCGCCGGAACCGTCCGGCGTCAGCTGGACCGGGATACGTTCGCCGCCGACCTCCAGGTCGATTCGCACGGGGCCACCCGGTGTCGGGCCCGCTTGCAGCACCTGGGTGACATCCGCCAGATCCGCGACCGCCTGGGCGCGGGCCAGTGTCTCCGCCCGCAGCCGCTCCAGGGTGTCGGTCAGGTTCGCCGACGCCAGGCCGTCGGCCGGGATCTGGAGCAGCTTCGCCCACACTTCGATGATCTTGTCGATCTCGGTCCGCTGCTGGGGGTCCAGCGCGAGGTCACGGCGCCCCATGGCGGTGGCCAGCGCTTCGATCGCGCCAGCGCGCAACAGGATTCGATAACGCTGCTGCGCGACGGTGGTCGCGAGATTCGCCGGATCCCGCTGCTCGGTCGTGAGCTCGAGCTGGTCGGCGAGCGACTGCTGCGCCTGCGCCATGGTGAGCGGGCGCGGCGGGTCGGCCGGGTCCGGCGGCGACACCAACGGCCCCGCGACGGCAGCCGGGTGTGCGAGCGGAATCGGCGGCGCCGGTTGGGTTTCCGGCGGGTTGCCGATCGCCCGCTGGAACTCCTCGGCCGCGTCGCGCTGGGCTAGGAAATCGGCGTCGGACGGATCCGACGGGTAGCGCCAGTAGTGCTCCCCGGGGAACTGCTCGTCCGCTGTGAGCGTGTCGAAGTTCGCCGGGAACAGCATGTGCTGGTTCGCCAGGCCGTCCGGCGAGGCATCCAGGAAGTGCCGGGTCAATGCCATCTGCGACATGTCCTGGAGTGCGGACTGCGGATCCGGCAGTGCCCCGAGGGTTTCCGCGAGACCGAGGCGCTCGGCCAGGGTCTGCGCGTAGGCCAGGTGCACGGCGGAAGGCTCGGCCCCGGATTCCGGTTCCGTATGCAAACTCGGTGTTTCGCCGAAGAACCGCGCCGCCTGATGCACCGGGTCCTCGGGCCTACGCGGAGTGGGCAGATCCTGGCCGAAACGCACACCGGCGTCCGGCATCGGCCCCTCGTCGCCGAGACCCGGGACATGAGCGTCGTTCTGGAAGATGCTCGCCCAGGTGGCCGCGGTCTCCGCCGGTGTGCCACCGGTCAATTCGGCCAGCGACAGCGGATCGGTGCCGCCACTGGGGCCGAGGTCGAACAACTGCTCTTGGCCGTTGTCATCGATATCGGTGAGCAGAACCCGCTGGCCGTCCACATCGAAGACATCCTGGCCAAGGTAGGTCACGGTGTAGATGTGGCCGCCGACACCGTAGTCGTCGACAGTGGTCCGCTGGTCGATCACCAGGGCCGAGGCGCCCGGGCCCTGCGCACGCAGGGTGGTCAGCAGGCGGGCATGTGCGCTGCCCTCCTCCCCCGGCAGGAACGGCTCGGGCTGCGCGGTCCCCAAGCGGTCCGACAGATCAACCCACGGCACACCGCCGATCCGGTCGGGATCGACGGCGAACTCGCCGAGCACGTTCGGGTGCCGCACTGCCAGCTGGTCGAAAGCCCTTGGCACACAGTGGTTGATGGGCGTGCCGCCGGTCGGCACGCGGTAGTAGGTCTCCGACAACGCCGCCAGAGCGGCCAGATCGGCGGCATCCGCGCGGACATCGGCCCGCAGTTCCGCCAGCGCCTCGGCGATCTGCTCCGGCGTGCGCAGCGCGGCCGCGTCGAGCCGGCCCGCCCGGAAATTCTTGTAGATCGACTCCAGCTCGGCCGGGGTGGCGGTGTCCATGTCGACGCCAAGCAGGTGCAGCCAGTCGGCGTCCGGATCCGGGATGCCGGGGACCTTGCCGGGCAGCGTCTGGCCGTGCCGGGCGAGCGCCAGGAAGTCCGCCATATCGTCGACGAGCAACCCCACCTGGTCGTGGGTGTCGCTGTGATGCATCGGCAGCCCACCCGGCCGCAGCCGATCCTGCGCGTCGTAGAGATTCGGATCGAAATCGACCAGATCGGGGTCCCGGTTCAGCAGCTTGGCCAGGGCGTCCAGCTTCTTGGCCCGTTCGGGATGCCGCTGCTTCAGCTCCTCGATCGCGTCGAGCGGGCGCCCGCGCAGCTCGGACCGGTTCACCTCGGCCTCGTGCAGCGCCCGTTCGAAGGCGTTGAAGCGGGCCACATTCGCGTGCAGGCGGGCCAGATCGGCCATGGCCTCGATCCGCACCGCGCGCAACCGATTCGCGGCCCGTGCCGTGTCGAGGGTGTCCTCGACACGGTCCGGGGCCAGATCGGCCAGCTGGACACCCTGCCGAGCCGCCGCGTCCTCGACGCGGGCCACCAGCTCCGCGGTCGACAGCGCGGTGGGGTCGGGCACCGGAATCCGGTTGTCCGGCGGCGTGAGCGCGCTTTCGCTGGGGATGACTCGCCAGGGGCTGTCGTCGTTGTCGCGGACCATGGTGAGCTCGAGCCCGCGACCATCCACGGCGCCGGAGAAATGCCGGACCTGCGGCGCGTCCACCTCGGCCACATGGATGACGCCGGAGCGGTCGGCCCAGGCGACCCGGTACTCCAGCTCCAGCTCGCCCTGGGTCAGCATTTGCGCGATATCGGTATTACGCGGGTCGGCGAGCGCGTTGGCCAGCTGCTGGTCGTGATCGCCGCCGTCGTTGATCACCACCAGGCGCTGCGGATCGCCGTCCAGCAGGCCGATACCCGGCGCATTGTCCGGATCCAGCAGGTCGCCGCCCTGGTCGAGCAACCACCGGTGCCCCGCCGTGGCCGCCATCTCCTCGGCGATCCTGGCGAATGCGGTGTCGGCGTCGGTGTAGGCGGCCGCCAGTCGCTCGAATACGGCTGCCTCTCGCGCCAATTCAGCAGCGCGGTCGTGCAGGGCGGTCAGCGCGCGGGCGACATCGGCCGAGCTGTGCGCGGCCGGATCGACATCGAGCAGGTTGGCCCAGGTGCCCAGTTCGGCGCGTACCTGTTCGCGCTGCACCGCCTCCAGGAACGCCTGGCGGGCCTCCGGGCTCGGGTTGCCCTCCGGATCCCACCAGAGCTTCAGCCGCGTCGGATTGTTGTTGACGCCATTGGCTTCGGAGTCCGCACCGGGCAGACCAGCCTTGATGGCCTGCTCGCGCATATAGCGCTCGAGCGGATCCGGCCGCGCGTCGTTGGTCGGCAGATAGCGCAGGCGCTCGTTCTCGTTGTGGAACCGCGTGGCCGCCTGCGCGTACGCCGCGGCCGCCGCGGCCTGCCGCATCGCCCGGTAGTTCGCCTCACCGACCGCGGTCCGTACCGCGTCGGGGCTGAGGTCGTCCAGCGATAGCGACAGCGCGGCCGCGCCCCGGTAGAGCGCGATTCGGGCGGCATTGCGGTCGGCGATGGCGTTGCCGAGTTCCGTGCCGCGGCGGGCCAGATCCGGATCGGGGCCTTGCGGTTCCGCGTCCGGAACCGGCGCCACCACGTCCTCGTCGATGCCAGCGCGCTCGTCGGGCGCGATCGAATCCGGCGCCAGCGGTTGACCGATCTGGGGACTGGCCGAGTAGTTGCCGGTGACCAGGGTCCAGAACGCCTCGCGGCCCTTCCACAGCTTCGACGCCTGCAACGCGAAGAACGCCGGATCGTAGTTGAACCCACTTACATCGGCCGCCGCGTCACCGGACAGCAACTCGATCTCCGCGCCGAACGCGTTGTAGAGATCGCTGTTGTTCTCCGAACCGAGCGCGTACTGGATCGGCCGACCGGTGCCGTGGCTGCCGAGGTGGGTGCGCAGGAACTTCAACGCCCGCTTCCACCGGCTCTGCGGTTGCGCGTCGGGGTCGCTCGGCGGCTCCGGCACCGGCGGCGGCGCCAGCGGCTCGGCGGGCCGCACCCGCCATCCTCCGGAACCGTCGGCGGTCAGCAGCACCGGCACCCGCTGACCGTCCACCACCACCGTGTACCGGCGGGTCTCGCCCTCGGCCACTCGGTCGGCCCGGCCCTCGGCCTCGTGCACCGCTTGGGCGACATCGGCCAGATTGTTCAGGGCCACGGCGCGAGCAAGCACGTTGTCGCGCAGCCGCTCCAGTGTCGTGTCGACCTGCCCCTCAGCCAGGTCGCTTTCCGAGAGCTGGAGCAGATCCGCCCATTGGTTGACGATCTTGGTGAGATCCGCCCGCTGATTGGGGTCGACGGCGGCAGCCAGCCGGGCCATGGCGGCCGCGAGCGACTCGACCGCCCCCGCCCGCAGCATGGTGCGATACCGCTGCTCCGCGATGGTTTCCGCGAGCTTCGCCTTGGTCACCTGGTCGGCGTTCAGGCGCAGCTGTCGCAGCAGCTGCGCCTGCTCCGACTCCGGCGCGAGCGTATGCGGGGCCCGGGAATCGGGCCGGGCCGGCGCCGGTCCCAGCGCGGGTGCGATCGCGTCCGGCACGGCGATCGGCATGGCGGGCGCCGGGGTGTCGGGATCGACAACCGGCAGGGCGTGGGCTTCGTCGCGCTGCCGGGCGAAATTCGGGTCGCTCGGATCCGGCGAGTAATTCCAGTACCGCTCGCCCAGATGCTGCTCGTCGATGCTCAATGGAGCGAAAGCGGCCGGGCCCATGTGCTCGTTCATGTGCCCGGTGACCGGGGTCGGGTCGAGGAATCCGCGCGCCCAAGCCATTTGGGCCAGATCCGCGAGGATCCGGCGCGAGTCCGTGAAGCTCGACAGCGAGTCGCCGAGGCCGAGTGCCTGCGAAAGGCGGGTCAGGCGGTCGCGGTCGGCGTCGGTCAGCGGGGACAGGTCGCCCGTCGGCGTCGTCTGGCGAGCCGGGATCGGCTGCGGACCGGACGCCGATTCGGCTTCGGGGTCCGGAGTCTGCTGTGCCTCGGGATCGGGCTGCGCTCCCGGATCGGGAGTCTGCTGTGCTCCCGGATCAGGCTGCGCACCAGGATCGGGAGTCCGCTGAGTCTCCGGATCGGGCTGCGCACCCGGGTCCAGGTTCTGCTGCGAATCCGGGTCCGGCGCGGGCTGGTTGGCGCCGCGCTCTTCGTCGCGCCTGCGCTGCTCCTCCTGCTGACGCTGTTCGTCCAAGAAGCGCCGGAGGTCGCGCATCGGATCGCGGCGGCCCTGATCGTCGCCGACCCGCGGCCGGTTGTCATCGTCGTCGTGGCCCTGGGTGGCGGCACCTGTCGCGAGCGGACGCACCGCGAGCGGGCGCACGGAGTTGCCGTTCGCGTCGTAGACCATGACCCAGGTCTTCTTCGCGTCCGGCAGATTGCTCGGGTCGAACTCGACCGGGCCGTCCGGATGCTTGTACGGGTCGTCGAGCATGATCTTGCCGGTCGCCTCGTCGTAGTACATGACGTACGCGTGCGCACCGACACCGTGCTCATCGACCGTTCGATTCTGGTCGACGACGATGACCGTCGCCTTACCCTTCATGAACTTCAGCGCCTCGGCGATCGCCTTGTGCGGCGACTTGCGCTTGCCGACCTTGACCTCGGTCGCCTGGGAATCGGCGTGCGCTTCGAGCCGACGCATGGACACGCCGTCCAGGCCCACTTCGGTCGGTACGGTGATGTCCGGGTTACCGGTACGCTGGCGCGCCCGGTACAGCGCCTGCTCGGAACACCCGTTCTCCCGCAATGGGGGCCGATCGGTGTCCAGGTACGACTCGTTGTCGGGCGCTTGGAATTCGGTTGTGCCTGCGGCGATGTTCTCCAGCCGGTACATGCGGTCGACCGGCACGCCGTTCTTCGGCGGCTTCGCGCCGGTGGTATTCGGGGCGTTGAACTGGCGGAACAGACCGTTGGCGCGATCCTGGACGTGCACACGGACGTCGTCGCCGAAGTGCTTCTTCCGGATCATCGGAGCGTCTTCTTGGCCGGAGAAGCCGACCAGCACGACGTCGTCGACCAAACGCTCCAAACGACCCTTGCGGCCGGACGATTCGACGACGTCGACGCCGTAGCCGCGCGCGATGATCTTGTTCGAAACCGCGATCTCCGGTTGCCCCTGCGCCAGCCGACCCTCGTTGAGCGCTGTTCGAGTCGCGCTGAAGGCGGCCAGATCCCGGGCGAGCAGCTTGCCACCTCGACGGGCATGCCAGGTGGTCATGGCCTGGGCCTTGTTCGGCGTGCCGTAACCGACCCATGCGATCGACGCCGCCGATTCGTCCGCGCGTAGTCGTCCGGCGGTCGCCTGGTACTGGCCGGCCATCTGGCTCACGGTGCTGCCGATAGTGGCCAGCGACGCGTCCCGGCCCGGGACGTGCCAGGACAACTGGGTCGCGGTGTCGACGTCGCCCATGGCGATGGCCGCACGGCCGCTGCCGTTGAACGCGGTGGAGTCGAAGGCCAGGACGTACACCGGCGTGTTCGGCGCGACGGCTCGGGCCACCCCCTGCGCTGTGGCGATCGCCTGTCGGGTACGCAGCAGGTTCACCAGCTGCTTGTGCGAGACGGAGTCCAGCTTGCTCTGCCTGACCAGACTCTCCAGCTCGTTCGCGACGCGCTCGACCGTCTTCGCGGCCTCGGCGCGAGCCTCGTTGATCCGCTGTTTGGCTTCGGCTCGTTCCTGGGCCGCCTGACGGCGTGCCGCCGCCTTCTCCGCCCGGCTGCTGTCCGGATCCACCTGGGTCCGTGCCCGCGGCTGCTCGGCTTTCGCCTGCGCCAAGGCGGCCGCGGCCCGCTGTTGCTCGGCAAGCAGACTTGCCAACCGCGCCTGTTGGGCTACGGTCAACCCGCTGCGGGCGATCAGATCCCGCGACTCTCGGTCGATCCGTATCCAGTTGGCGGTGTGGACATCTGGCGCGGGGATGCCCGGCGCATTGTTGCCGAAGCTGGCCGGATGCACCCGGAGCAGGACCAGCCGCTGCTCCGGCGCGATCGAGTTCCACCGCTCGGAGTTCTTGCGCGCCAAGGCATCCGCCTCGGCCTGAGTGGCGTTGGGGCCGAGTTGGAAATCGGCGGGCTTCGGCTTGCCCGCCATGCTGTCGAGGATATCGGCGGCCTGCTGCTTTTCCGCGTCGGTCGCTGGACTGGTGTCAGGCGCCCGGCGCGGGCGAGCGTTCTCGTCGGTGTCGGGATTCTGGCCTGCCGAATCGTCCGGCTGGTTCCGGGTTTCCGGATCGGTATCGGTATCGGGATCCGTGCTGGTGTCCGGATCGGCGCTGGGGCGTGCCGGAGCCGGGGCCGCGGGGGTCGGTGGCGGAGGCGGCAGGAACAGCGCGGAATCCTCGCCGACATCCGGACGCGCCGCCGGGTCCTCGTCGCTGTCCGGACGCGCGGGCGCATCCTCGTCACTGTCGGGCCGTGCCGGGGCATCCTCGTCGCTGTCGGGCCGCACTGCCGGGTCCCGGTCGCTGCGTGGCCGCGCGAGCGCATCGTCGTCGGTGTCGTTCTGTGTCGCCGGATCCAGGGTGCTATCAGTCCGCGCCTGGGCGACCTGTGGGTCGCTTTCCGGTGTGACCTGCACCTGGCCGTCGGCGTCGCTCTCCGAGTCGACCGTGGTATCGCGTTGCGGCGCCTCAGTATCCGAGAACTGGGCCTGCACCTGACCGACCGGGGCCGCGCCGGGGGTTGCGGCCTGAACGGAGGAGCCCGCGCGCGACGCGGATGTCGACGCGGCGTCGGTGCTCGGAGTGACGTTGGCCGTGCCGTCGTTGAAACCGGCAACGGAGGTGTCCCCGGCGCGGGACCCACCGGGCATATTGGGCGTCGAAGGCCGCCCCGCGCCCGGCTGGCCGGTGGCGGAGCTCGACTGGCCAGTTGTCGGAGACGCGGAGGTGGACCCCGGCGCGGACGACGAGCTGCCCGGCGCGACACTGGACGCACCCGTGCTCGTGGACGCGCCTTGCGCCGACGTGCTCACACCGGGCGCAGTCGACCCCGGCGCCGCCATTCCGGCTCCGTTGAACGCGGTGTTCGAGCCGATGTTCAGGCTCGAGTTGGGGTCGACCGAACTGCCTGCGCCAGAACCGATTTGGGAGCCGCCCAGCGGTGTACCGGCTAGGTTGTCGACCGCGCCCGGATCGGTGACCGGGCTGACCCGCGCCGCCCCCGCTCCTGGATCCGTAACACCCTCTCCCGCAACAGAATCCGACGCACGCAAGCTGGGATTGTCGGCTGCCGAACTCGAATCACCCGCCTGGGGAGCCGAATTGCTCTGGTTTCCAGCAGAATTCGACGAATTGCTGTCACTCGCACCGGCTTCCGAGCTCTGCTGACTCGACTGCGGACCCGCCTGCGGACCGGCGCCGGCCTGCTGCTGGTTTCCCGCGCCCGAGTCGGCGGCACCGGCCTGCGGCGCGTTCGTATCCTGCCCGGCTGGCAGTGCGGACGTGTTGCCGGCACTGGCGGTGTTCGTGCCCGGGCTGTTGTCCCCGGCCCCGTTCTGGTTCCCGGCACCGTTCTGATTTCCGGCGCCGTTCTGGCTTCCCGCGCCCGAGTCGGCGGCACCGGCCTGCGGCGCGTTCGTATCCTGCCCGGCTGGCGGTGCGGACGTGTTGCCGGCACTGGCAGTGTTCGTGCCCGGGCTGTTGTCCCCGGCCCCGTTCTGATTTCCGGCGCCATTCTGATTGCCGCCGCCATTCTGGTTTCCAGCGCTGTTCTGGTTTCCGGTGCCCGAGTTGTCTCCGGTGGGATTGGCGGGATCGGTCCCATTGGTCGGCTGACCTGGCGGCGCGGTGCCGTCCGGCGGGGTCACGTTGAAGTTCCCGCCGCCGATGTTGGGCCCACCCAAGAACTGACGGTTGCCACGGAAACTCGACGCCGCGGACGGGATCGCACCGGAAAGGCTGCCACCCACGAACGCATGCGGAGTCCACTGGCCGGTCAGCAGGCCTGCCATCGTCGCACCGGCCGCGCCCGCACCTATGCCGACCAGCCCACCACCGAGGGTGCGGGCCCACCGGTTGTCGCTGGACATCATCCGGTTGAGCGCCGGAATATGTCCCAGGCCATAACCGGCGCCACCGCCCGCGGCACCCGCCGCGAACGAGACACCCACGTTCTTCAGGTAGCCGCCCCAGTCGAAGGGCTGCGACTTCAGGCCCTCCGCCTTGAGGATGTTGTGGATAGCGGCTTCCTCGATGGTGGTCTGGACGACCTCGACCAAACCCTCCTGAATCATCTCGTAGACGACCTTGGCGATGACGGTGCGCGCCGCCTCGGACAGGAAGCGCTGACCGATGATTCGGGCGATGGCGCTCTCCAGAATCCCACCGATCACCCGGAAAGCGGCGCGGGTGGCAGCGATCGCACCGGCCTGGACGGCGGGCGCGGCCGGGCCCGCGGCCGCCGCCCAGGTCAGCTCGATGACCAGCCAGCCGAGCGCGAAGATCGCGCTCAAATGATTGGCGTGTACCTCGCCGGTGAAGTCGTCGACCGCGGTGGCCAGCTGGTCGAAGGACTTGCCCATCAGCTCGATGGAGCCGTGCTTCGGGTCTTGGCCGTGGATTACGCTCTGGAGCGAATCGAAGATCTTCTCGCCGCCGCTGCCCAGCGGGTAGGACACGCGGACCGATTGGCTGGCGGTATCGGCTTCTGCGATGGCGTGCTCGAGGATCTCCCGACCGACCTCTCGCAGCACATCCGAGATCCCGTCCAGATCATTGGGATCGATGTGGGTGATCTCCGCACCCGCCACCCACCCGACCCAGGCGAACTCGTCGGGAATATGCCAGTAACCCATCTAAACCGCGCGCACGTCACCAAACCGAGTCGGTGACGCCCTTTCCGGTTTCGGGCTTGTCCTCGATGGTCTCCACATCGGTGAAGACCATCTCCGTTTCCTCGCGCTCGGCGTCGCCTGGCGGCGCGACGGAAACCGGGGGTTCCGTGGGGATCTCGCTCTGGAAGTCGGGCATTCCCGGGATCACGTCGGAGAGCTTGGGCAGCCGCGCTCGCTCCTCCGCCAAGGGGGCCATCACTCGCTTGCTCTGATCGAACACATCCTGGGCGGCCTGCTGAGCCAGCCGAGTGATGGCTTTGGCGATGTCCTCGTAGCTGTATTCGTCGATGCCGCTGCCGAATTTGGTTTGGATGACCACCCCGTTCGCGTTCACCGTCACCGAGATCTGCCGGTCCCTGGTGCTCGCCGTGGCGGTGAGCTTGACGCGCTGCTGCTGCATCTCGGCGATCTCGCGGATGCGGCTGCGGAATTCGTCCATCACATCGGCGATCTCGGCATCGCGTCTGGCCATCTAGTTCTCACCCACTCCACAAACTCTCATGGCGGCCCGAGTGGACCGCCCGCCAACTACCAGCAACCGGTCGGATCAGATGTTCTCGAACTGCTCTCGACGCTTCTGCTCCTCGCGTTCGGCGTTCGTCGCGTTCTGGAACTGGCCGTCGGACAGCTTGCCCCAGGACTTCGCCATGGTCCGTGTGCCCTCGACAGCGCCCTCGAGCTGGTATTTCAGACCCTTCGGATCATCCATGAACTTCTTGCCGAAGACCGGGTCGGAACTGACGATCGAGATCAGCGAATCCAGCTGCGCCTGCACTCGATCCGCGAGGCCGTCCATGCGGTCGCGGACCTTGCCGGTGTCGGTGCCCGCGATGCGCTGCTTTTCCACAAAACTCTCGACGTCCACGTGGCACCTCTCTTCTCACAACGCCCGTACCAGCCACAAAGCGGCTGATACGCAGATCTTTCCGACCATTCTGGCACCTCGGCCGACGCTGCGGGACGATTCACCGGCGGGAGAAGCTAAAGAACCCGTTAGGAATTCGCCATCGATCCGTTCCCTGTTGTTAACCCGCAATGGGCGGGCAATCAGGTCAGGCGTCGACCATCCCGTTGCGCTCCTGGAAGCGCTGCTCGAACTCCGCGATGTAGCGCGAGGGTGCGATCGAGGACGAGGATTGTTCCAGCACACCGTCATCGGCGATGTAGAACAGTGCACGTCCGATGGCGATCTCGCCCGGCGCGGTCGGCACGTAGACCATCCAGCCGCAGCTGATGCGGTCGGCGCGCAGCTGATCCAGCGGATAGCCGGTGGTGTCGAGATCGCGGTCGAGGATGTAGCGGCGCACCTGGTCGATGGCCTCGTCCTCGGGCATCGGATCCGGCAGCGTGGTGGCCACGCCGGCCATGGTGAGCTGGTAGAAGGCGCTGTCGATGTCGTAGCCGCCCTCGTCACCGAAGACGCTGATCAGCGTATCTCTGGTCACCACACCGGCTTCCGCGGCCGAGACCAGCGTGGCCACGGCGGCGACCTGGCCGTCGGTGGGCTCGGCGGCGACCAGGCCGGCGATCACGTTGGTCACCGTCTGCGCGGTCCAGATACCGGGCACGGCCTCGGCGAGCTGATCGGCCGTCGGCGAGTCGGCGCGGTACCAGCGACCGCCCTCCCACCAGTAGCAGAACGACAGCAAACCACTGGCGGCCCGCGGATTCAGCACCGGGTTCGCCACCCAGGCCGGAGCACCGGCGTAGTACGCGGGCAGCTGCGCGCCCTGGTTGTATGCCGCGTCCAAGGCGGGCGCGTTCCAGACACCACCGGAGAGCACGGCCCGGCCACCGGGCAGCATGTACAGCGTCGAGCCGCCCCGCTTGGCGCCTTCGAACCAGCCGAGCGCGGGCAGAATACGCGGCCCCCACTCGGAACCGACGGCGACGAACGCGGCCGCCAGCAGCGCCCAGCGGGCCCACAGCGTGGGCAGCGCCGGGAAATCGCGCTCCGAGATCGTCCCGCGCACACCGGCTTCCCGATCCGCGCGCGCCAAGACGGCGGCCTCGGCCGGGGTGCGGGACTGGCGGTTGCCGTGATTCACGTACGCGGCCAGCCACACCGGCAGCCTGTCCCGCGGATTGGCTTCCAGGTCGGCCCGGTACACCTCGGCCGGGAACAGGTGATCGTCCGGGAACGGCTCGTCACCGTAGTCGTAGTCGATATCCAGCCGACCGGCCGGAGTCAGCTGCAACAGCAGCCGCCACCACGGGCCGTCGCCCATGGCGGCGGACACCTCGCGGTGCCTGCGCACCAGCTCCAACACCGCCTCCGACGGCTGGACGCGGACCGAACGCTCCTGATCGTCGCTGAACACGATCTGCGCGACCTCGGCGACCGCGGTGAAAGCGAACACCGCGTCCAGCTTGGACCAGCCCTGCGGGCCGCCGGTGGCCAGTTCGCGGGCCAGATTGTGGCCGATCTCGCGGGCCTGCTCGGCCGGGTCCACGGTCTCGGGCTCCGGCTCCGGGTCGGAATCACCCAGCGAGAACTCCACATCGGGTTCGTCGCTGCTCTCTTCGAACGCCTGCTGGAACTCCTGGCGGAACTCTTCGTCGGCGCGCTGCTCGGGTGTGAGATTCGGCTGCTGATCGCCGGGGACCTGGTCGTCGCGGGCCTCGTCGTTCGGGCCTTGTGGGCTGGTCACGGTGCAGCTATCTCCTCGTTCACGCACCGGTAACCGGAATCCCGAGGGGCGTCCGGTTACAGGCTAGAGCCGACTTGCTGTCCTTCATCCTGGCACAGGCCGTCGAAAAGCGACCCGAAGGAAGCAGCTGGGAAGGAATTCTGGCGCACCTCCTGAGTTTTCGTCTCGCTCATGGGCGACGACTTCCCTAAGAACGTGTCAAGGTCTCGAGCATGCCAGTCCCCCGCCACCCGATATCCCTGCGGGCGGAACCTGCGATTTGCGAGGATCTGTGCGTGAGACTTGCGATAGTCGAAGATGACCCCGGAGTCGGCGACGCCCTGGTCGCGGCGCTGCGCGCCAAGGACTATCAAGCCGACCATCTGCGGCGCGGCTCCGACCTGCTGCTCACCCACGACCGCTACGACGCCGTCATCCTGGACCTGGGCCTGCCCGATATGGACGGCCTGGACGTCTTGCGCAAACTCCGCGAAGTCAGCTCGGTGCCGGTGCTGATCCTCACCGCGCGCAGCGGTGAACGCGCCGTCATCCGCGGGCTGCGCGCCGGAGCCGACGACTATCTGACGAAGCCGCCGCGCGTCGGCGAACTGGTGGCGCGCCTGGAAACCGTCACCCGCCGCGCCGGTACCCCCACCGCCCCCGCTCAGGTGGTGGTGACCGGCGATGTTCGCGTCGACCTGCAAGCGCGCACCGTCGAGGTCGCGGGCGCCCCGATCACGCTCACCCAGAAGGAATTCGAATTGGTGCGCGTCCTCGTGGAACGCCCGGGCGCCGCCGTCAGCCGCCAGCAACTCATGGACCGCATCTGGGGCGACGCGTTCGCCGCCATCTCCCGCGCCCTCGATGTCCACATGGCCGCGCTGCGCGCCAAACTTGGGCGCCCCAACCTCATCACCACCATCCGCGGCTACGGGTACCGCTGGGAAACGGGCCCCCCGGGTCTCTGACCACTACCGCGATCCACTGTCTGGAACAGGCGTAGGGGGACCGCTTTCCGCTCTCGGCACAGCGTGCTGGTCAGGCGGCGAAGATCCGGGTTCGCCGGTCGGGATCGCTCAGGACATCCCGGATCAGCAGCCCGAAGTCGAGGTCCGGAAGGACCGCTTGGTAGTGCACGTCGCAGGCGACAGCACCGGAGGCGACGAGCACGAAGCGGTTCGTCTGGTCGTCGACGCGCTGCCAGTAGACGCCGATCGGCTGGGCGTCCAGATCGATCACGCGGCCACCAGCCCGCAGCAGTAGCCGACCGGCATCCCGGTAGAAGACCACCGACAGGTCACCGACAGTGCCGTACAGGCCAGACACCGAACCGGCTCCCGACGTCCCACCGCGCAGCGCGCCGGTCCCCGGATCGAAGTAGGCGAACTCACCGACACCCGCATGCGAGCGCACCACGAGACCAGTCGCCGCACGCTGGCCACTCTCGGCAAGGCCCGGACCGTTGCCGAACCCCGCTCGCGGGAACGCCCGCGAGGATCGCGACTGGCCCGCCGATACAGGCGGGGCCGGAGGCGGCATCGGCGGCGGCGAATACCCGTTCGTCCCACCCGACAGACCATTCCCGCCCGCTGGCGGGTCCCCGGCCGATGGTGGGTCGGGCAACGTCAGCGCACCGGGAGCGCCAGTTGGTGACGCCGAGCCCTGGGGCGGATCAGGCAACGTCGGCATGCCCGGCACCGGCGGATCACCGGGCCGCTGAGGCGCGCCAGGCTGCATCGGCCACTCGGAAGCCCGAGGCTGCGGCGGTACCGAACCATCCGGCGACTGCGGAAGATCCTGCACTCCTGACATATCGGGCGCCGGGGCTTGCGGCGGCGCCGGGGCTTGCGGCGGCACCGGGACTTCCGTCGGGCGCGGAACTCCCGGCTGCCACGGTGACACCGGAAGCTCCGGCCACTCCGATGCGATCGGAGGCACCGGCGGCCGCGAAGGCACCGACAACTCCGGCCGAGGCGGCACTTCCGGCGCGTGCGGCGGCACCGGAAGCTGGGGCATCTCCGCTGCGCCCGGAGGCACTGGAGGGCGCGGAAGCACCGACAACTCCGGCCGAGGCGGCACTTCCGGCGCGTGCGGCGGCACCGGAAGCTGGGGCATCTCCGCTGCGCCCGGAGGCACTGGGGGGCGCGGAAGCACCGGGGAATCCGGCGATTGCGGAGGCGTCGGCCATTCCGGCGGCGGGGGCGGCACGTGTGGTTGCGGCAACTCCGGTGCGATCGGCGGCACCGGCGGCCGCGAAGGCACCGACAACTCCGGCCGAGGCGGCACTTCCGGCGGCACCGGAAGCTGGGGCATCTCCGCTGTGCCCGGAGACACTGGGGGTCGCGGAGGCACCGGGAAGTCAGGCGATTGCGGAGGCGTCGGCCACTCCGGCGGCGGGGGCGGCACGTGTGGTTGCGGCAACGCCGGCGCGATCGGCGGCACCGGCGGCCGCGGAGGCACCGGGAAGTCAGGCCGAAGCGGCACTTCCGGCGCGTGCGGCGGCACCGGAAGCTGGGGCATCTCCGGTGCGACCGGAGGCACTAGGGGGCGCAGGGGCACCGGGGAGTCCGGCGATTGCCGAGGCGCTGGCCACTCCGGCGGCCGGGGCGGCACGTGTGGCTGCGGCTCCGGTGCGATCGGAGATACCGGCGGGTGCGCAGACACCGGAAGCTCCGGTGTCTGCGGCAACTCCGGCGCGTGCGGCGGCACCGGGAACTCCGGCGACTCTGGCGGGCGCGGAGACATCGGGAAGTCCGGCGGTTGCGGATGCGTCGGCCACTGCGGCGGCCCCGGCAGCACGGGTGGCTGCGACCATCCCGGCGGTGATGGGGGCACCGGCGGCTGCGGCCACTTCGGGGGCTGCGGAGGTACCGGCGGCTTGGGCGGCATCGGCCACTCCGGCGGCAACGGAGGCACCGGCGGCTTGGGCTGCTCCGGCGGGACCGGCGGCACTGGGCATTCCGGCGGTTGCGGCGGCTCAGGCTCTGGCGGCTTGGGCGGCTCAGGCTTCGGCGGCCTAGGAGGAACCGGCGGCTCAGGCTTCGGCGGCTTGGGCGGCGCTGGTGGCTCAGGGTGCTCCGGCGGAGCTGGCGGCTTGGGTGGCTGCGGCGGAGCTGGCGGCTTGGGTGGCTCCGGGGGCGACGGGGGCAGCGGCGAAACTGGCGGCTGCGGCGGGGTCGGCGGCTGCGGCGGTCGCGGCGGGTCCGTGGGTTGCGGCGGTACGGGTGGCCGCGGGGGAACCGGTGGTTGTGGGTTCGGGGTCGGGAGCAGCGGCGGAAGGATGTCGATGACCGGGAAGTCGACGTCGTAATCCTTGGGCGGATGCGGAATTCGCGAACGAAGAACCGAACCCGGCAGACGCGGGTACGCATCATCGCCCGCCGAGTTCAGCGAAGACCGCGGCGGCCGCCCACCTTCGCTACCGCCCGCACGACTGCCACCCTCGGGCTGCGCCCGCTGCCCGTCCGGTGCCAAAAGCGCGGCACCCGAATCCTCGTCGCTCCCTTCACCGTTCGGACGCGTTCGGCCCTCGGGCGGAACAGCACTTTCGCTCGGCGCCTGGTTTGCAGGTTGCTTCGCTTTCTCGGAATTGGCTTCACCTTCAGGCGGCCTGGCTTCCTCATGCGGCGCTTCGCTTTCCGGCTCCCCGGCTTCCTTGCGCTGTGCCTGCCGTCCATCCGCAGTCGAACGCGCCGCTCCCGAATCCGCGTCGCCATCCTCACCGACCGGCTGCTGCTTCCGTTCGGGCCGCACAGCACTGTCCTTCGGCTCCAGGCCTGCGGGCTGCTTCGCTTCCTCGGAACCTGCCTCGCTGTCAGGCCGCATGCGTTCGGGACCGGTCGCGTTTTCGGGCCGAACACCCGTCTCCTGCGACACGACATCATCCAACGGTGCCTCGCCCTCGGATCGAGGGCCGACCTCCGGCGGCACGCCACCTTCTGGCTGCGGCTCGCCCTCGGGTCGAAGGCCGACCTCCAGCGGCACACCACCTTCTGGCAGCGGCTCGCCCTCGGACCGAACACCGACCTCCAGCGGCACACCACCCGCTGGCAGCGGCTCGCCCTCGGGTCGAACACCGACCTCCACCGGCACACCACCCGCTGGCAGCGGCTCATCCACCGGCTGGGCGGCAGATGGCTCGACGCCGTCTTCGGGCCGTGCCTCACCTTCGGGTTGTCCGGCATCCTCGTGCGGCGCTGCGCCTTCAGGGCGTATGGCTGCGGTAGCCCTGAGGTCGGGCCGTCCGGCCTCCGGCGTGGAGGGAGCATTCCGGCCCGGTTCGGCGCTCAGCGGCGGGTCTGCACCGGGGACGATTGTCGCGCGAATCATCCAGTGCCCGTGGTTGCCTCGGTCCTCGACACTGTCGATGCGGAAGCTCAGACCCCGCGCGAGCAGCAGGCCGGGCACGATCGACGGCCTCGGCGACACACTGTTCAAGAACAGCGCGGGTGTGCCCGCCGGAACGGTCAGTTCGAGGTGGAAACGGATGCCGACCATCGCCGGCGTCTCGCCCATGACGGTCCGCGGGAACTCCGGAATCGGATGTACGGTGCCGGTGAGGTCGCCGGACATATCCAGCGGATTCTCGGTGTGCCCATAGGTGACGACCACCTCGTCCGGCAGCGGACGACGCGCCAACACCGCATCGATCACGTCGGCCGCCCTGGCCAACTCGGGAGTGAGCCCGGCGTCCCCGCGCAGCGCCGCCTCCAAAGCCGCGACGAACGCGAGATCCGTCGGATCAAGCGACGCGAAACGACCGAGCACCGCGCGCTCCCCGGCGCTCAACGCAGCGGCGACCTCGTCCCAGATCTCGTACCCGTACCGCAGCCGTTCCGCGAAGACGCCACCTTCCTCGTAGGTCCTGGCTCGAACCTGCTGCGGCGCTGCGCCTTCCGAACCGCGCTGGCCTTCCGAACCGCGCTGGTCTTCCGAACCGCGCTGGTCTTCCCCACGACGCTCGCCTTCCGAACCGACCTGCTCCTCCGGACGATGCTCGCCCCCGGAACCGCCCCGGTTACCCGGACGACGCTCACCTTCCGAATCAGCGTGTCGAGGTTCCCGTCGCTGATCAGCGGAGCCACGCCGCACACCGCCCGCCTCTTGCGCTGGCGAATCGCCTGGCCGAACATGTTGCGACTCCGATGTTTCCGCGTCAGGCGTACGCGGTCGCAATTCGACCGTCGGATCGTCGGAGCCTTCGGGACGCGTGAGCGGAACCGTGTCGATGTCGCCGGGCGACTCCACCCCCGACTCGGCACCGGGCGGCAACTGCGCGGGAGACGACGGACGGTTCGGAGGTCCGGCGTCGGATCCAGGAGCGGGCGGCAGGGCGTCCGGCCCATCGTCATCGTCGTCGTCCGGCCGCGGCGGCAACGGGTTCTCGGGCACGAGCGGTTCGGGCGCGTAGCGAATCCCCTTGCGCCAGCCTGTCAGCGGCGGGCGCTTGGCGTTCCAGTCGAACCCGAGCCGGATGGCGCGGTCGTTGGCGTAGGCCCACGACATGGCGGGGTTGTCGCGCAGGAAGTTCGATTCGGCGAGCGCGTCCTGCAGCATGAGGATGTCGGCATCCAGCGGTTTTCCGGCGATCAGGCGGTTCCACGCCTCGGCGACGTCGGCGACCGCGTCGAGCCGCATCCGCATCGGCGCACCGGTGCGCCAATCGGTCCGCAGGTACGCCTCGCGCATCAGGTGGTTCTTGATTTGCGCGATCTCCGCGCGGGTGAACGCGTGGAGCGAATTATTCAATCTGCCAGCGACTTCGGCGACGATATCGGCACGCTTGCCGTCGAGCCGCTCGAGCGCCTCGCGGCTGTCTTCCACCAATTGCTCTGCATCGCCCGGCTTTTCGTCACGCAGATGACCACGAGCGACGTCCACGGCGGAGCTGAGGTCGGCGCCGGGATCGTCCGGGCGGCGCGTACTGACATCGGCCAGACCCGCTACGTGATCCTCGAGCAGACCGTCGACCAGATCGACCAGTTCGGCGGCGCGCACCTTGCGCCCGGCGCCTTCCGCCGCCGGGTTCCTCGCGAGCTGATCGGCGATGCGGTCGACATCGCTGTCGTCGCCGCGGAAGCGCTCGTACTCGGCGTTCGCCCACCGCTGGACGCGGGCCCACTCCCGCTGGTCCGCACGCTGGCGCGCCTCGAACAGCTCGCCGCGTTCGCCACGGTCCGGCACGCGGTTGCGGACGTCCCATTCGCGCGCCATCGGCTGCACGTCGGGCGCCTTCTTCCGGAACCACGGGTGGCCCTTGAAACCGGGTGACACCCGGCCGGGATGCTCTTTGTCGCTGAACCAGGTGAACCCGAACAACTTCGCGGGCTCCAGCGTCAGACGCATCGTGTGGTAGAGCACGTCCGCGAACGGCAGCTCGTAGGTCGGCCCCGTCGGGACCGGTTCGCCGCCGGGGATCGTGGGCAGGAAGTCGATGTTGACGCCAGGATCGTTGCCGACGAACGGATCGACGACCGCCGCCTGGAGCGGATTCACACCCCAACCGCTGACGCCTTCGGGCAGGTCACGCGGCTCGAACTCCTTCGGAACGGTGGGGCCGCCGCGGTTGGTGGTCCAATCCGGTCGCGTCGGATTCACCTCGTGCCAGTCACCAGCGCCATCGCGCCACCGGACCATGTGCAGGCCGCCGTTGCCGTCGCCCCAGCCCACGGTCGTGTGTTCACGCCGCGGCGGGGCCATCGGCTCGGTCCGCACCGGCGCGCCACGGTCGGCCACGATCTCGCGGAACTCGATCCGCGTCTCGCGACGCATCATCGCCTGCGCGACACCGGAATCCTCGCGGATGGCACGAGCCAGCGCGGCGTCGTGATTCGCGCGGGGCGCGTCCGGCGCACCGCGCGGCGCGACGACGATGATCCTCGGCTCGTCGCCGTGCAGGTGACCGACCCGAGGCATCACCTGCCGCGCGCCTTCGGCGGCGATAACGTCGCGACCCGCGCCCGCCAACTCCGCGATGCGCGCCTGGAGCCGATCGATGACGTCCTCCGCGCGATGGACGTTCTCCGCGGCCTCTCGCAGCAACGCCAAGTTCCGCAGGTGCTCGCGGAAGTCGTCGACGCGCACGGTGCGGTTGGCCGCCTCGGCCAGCGTCTCCTCGAGCTGGGCGGGGTCGAGCGCGTCCTCGTTCACCCGCAGTCGGCGCGCGAGATCCGCGCGCATCCCGCGCCACGGTTGGACCCCGAGCACCTCGCGCGCCCGCTGCCGAGCGAGGGTGTCGATCTCGCGACGCGTCTCGGGTGGCAGCAGTCGGGACGCGTCGGTGGCCGCCCGTCCCAGCTCGCCGAGCCTGCGGTCCACTTCGGCCAACCTGGCTTCGGCCTCGTTGAAGCGCTCGGCGGCGCGCTGCAACTTGAAAACCTGCTCTTCGCGGCGTGCGAGTTCGGCCTCACCGACCAGTTCGCGCGAACTCGACGACAGTTCG
Source organism: Nocardia sp. NPDC050713 (assembly GCF_040654315.1). Lineage (NCBI taxonomy): Bacteria > Bacillati > Actinomycetota > Actinomycetes > Mycobacteriales > Nocardiaceae > Nocardia > Nocardia sp. NPDC050713. Next base: position 365,867 of record NZ_JBFAHS010000001.1, read on the forward strand.
TCGCCGACGGGCGCGATATGCCGGTCGCCCGCGAGCCTGCCGCGGAGATGATCGAGGGTGGTCGCCATGTTGGCCGGGTTCATGGCCTCGTCCGCGCTGCCGAACGGCATCGCGATATCGGAGAACCGGGAGAAGCGGTCGTCGCGCTTGGCCCGCCAGAACTCGCGCTCGGCCGCCAGTTCGGCCCGCTGCCTGATGAGGGCATCCGCGTCCGAGGCGGGTTCGGCGTCGGGACGCTGAGCGCTTCGCTCGCCGTCGTCCGGGTGTCCGTCGTCTTGCCGCTGACCGGAATCGGGTTGCTGGACAGGTTCTTCCGATCCCGTCTGCTCCGGGCGGGCCGCTCCGGAGTCGGAGTCCGGCTTGCTCGGCTCCGGGCGGGGAACGGCCCCGGCTTCGCCATCGTCCTCGCCGCCCGCGTCCCGGCGGGTTTCGGGACCACCCGGCCAGTGCTGTGTCCGGGGGTCGACAGGGCGAGTTCGCGGCGCGCCCTCCGCAGGCGGCACGCGCAGATCGAGCGTCGGGTCGTCGGCGTCGGTCGTCCGCGAAGGCGGCGAGGTGCCAGCACCATCCGGCGACTCGGCGCTCGACAGGTCGAGCGTCGGGTCGTCCGCGTCGGTGGTGCGCGGAATCGGCGTCGGACCAACACCCTCCGGGGATTCGGCGCTCGACGTGACGGTCTGCTCACCTTCGCTGCGTGGAACTGGCTGTGTGCCCTCGGTTTCAGGACCACCAGGCCAATGCAGCGTCCGGGGGTCGACAGGGTGAGTTCGCGGGTCTTCGCCTTGCGGAGTCGGCCGATGTAGTTCCACGGTCGGGTCGTCATCCGAGGCGTCGGGACGTGGAATCGGCTGGGTGACGACGTCGTCCGGCGACGACGATTCGGGTGTCCGGTTCGCGGGTCCAGAAGCGGGCGGCAGCTGCGGGGGCGGCGGGCCCGAGTCGGGTCCGGGCGGCAGCGCCTCGGGGTCGTCCGAGCGGGGCGGCAGCGGGTTGTCCCTCGGTACCGGGGCGGGCGCGTACTTGATGCCCGCGCGCCAGTCGGTCAAGGGTGGGCGGGCCGCGTTCCAGTCGAAGCCGATCCGGATCGCGTACTGGTTCGCGTCGCGCCAGGCCGCGTATCCGTTGGCGCGCAGGAAGTTCGACTCGGCGAGGGCGTCCTGCAACATCAGGATGTCCGCGGGCAGCGGTTCGCCCGCGATGAGGCGGTTCCACGCCTCTGCGACGTCGGCGACCGCGTCCAGCGGCATGCGTACCGGCGCACCGTCACGCAGACTCGCCCGCAAATAGGACTCGCGCATCAGGTGGTCCTTGATCTGCGCGATCTCCTCGCGGGTGAACGCGTGTGCGGAGTTGTCCAGCCGTTCGGCGACGTCGCGGGCGATCGCCTCCCGATCGGGGCGCAAACCGGTCAGCGCCTCGCGGACGTCGTCGACCAATCGTGCCGCGTCACCCGGCCTTTCGTTGCGCAGCGTTCCCGCCACCGAGTCCACGACCGCGGTGAGATCGGGCTCGGGATCGTCCGGTCGACGCGTCGTCACCTCGGACAGACCGGCGAAGTGGTCGTCCAAGAGGCCCGCGATGCGGTCGACGAGCTCGGCGGCCCGCACCGTCCGCGCCGCGCCCTCGGCCTCGGGACGCGTGGCGAGATCGTTCGTGATTCTGTCGATGTCGCTGTCGTCGTTGCGGAATCGCTCGTACTCGGCGTCGGCCCACTCCTGCACCCGCGCCCACGCGGCCTGTTCGTCCCGCTGACGCTGCTTGAAGGCTTCGGTCAGCTCGCCGCGATCCGGCGCCCGCTCCGGCACTCCGGGTTCGCGCGCCATCGGCTGCACGTCGGGACCCTTCTTGCGGAACCACGGGTGTCCCTTGAAGCCGGGCGAGACGCGGCCGGGATGGTCCTTGTCGTTGAACCAGGTGAACCCGAACAGCTTCGCGGGCTCCAGCGTCAGCCGGAACGCGTGGTACAGCGCGTCGGCGAACGGCAACTCGTAGGTCGTACCCGGATAGACCGGTGCGCCGCCCGGAATCGTCGGCAGGAAGTCCACGTTGATGCCGGGGCCGTTGTCGACGAACGGATCGACGACCGCTGCCTGGATCGGATTCATGCCCCATCCGCTGATGCCTTCTGGCAGGTCGCGCGGCTCGAACTTCTTCGGCACCGTGGCGCCGCTGCGGTTGGTCGTCCAGTTCGGCCGGTTCGGGTCGACGTCGTGCCAGTCGCCCGCACCGTCCTGCCAGCGGACCAGATGCAGGCCACCGCGACCCTCGCCGAAATTCGCCGTCGTGTATTCGCGCCGCGGCGGAGCCATTCGCTCGGTCCGCACGGGCGCCTCGCGGTCGGCGACGATCTCGCGGTATTCGATCGTCGTCTCCGGCCGCGTCATGGCGTGGGCGACGCCCGCGTCGGTACGGATCGCCTCCGCCAGTGCCTCGTCATGACCCGCTCGCGGATGCTCCAGCGTGCCGCGCGGTGCGACAACGACGATCCGCGGATGCTCGCCGGTGACGAGACCGACCCGCGGAGTGACCTGCCGCGCGCCCTCGGCGGCGAGAATGTCGCGCCCCGCGCCCGCCAGCTCCGCCATCTGCCCCTGGATACGGGCGATACGGTGTTCCGCCTGGTTCACCCGGTCCGCGGCCTCGCGCAGCAGCGCCATGTTCCTGGCGTGCTCTTCGGCGTGGTCGGCCCGGATCGTTCGGTTCCCGACCTCCTCCATGGTGCGGTCCAGGTCGGCGGGGCCGAGTTCGTCCTCGTTCACGCGGAGGCGGCGGGCGAGGTCTTCGCGCATCCGCCGCCACGGTTTGGTCTCCAGCACCTCGCGGGCACGGTCGCGCGCGAGCTGGTCGAGTTCGGCGCGCACCTGGTCCGAAAGCGGTTCGGACTCACCGACTCCGACGCGCCCTAGCGCGGCGATTCGCCGATCCACCTCGGCGAGCGCCGAATCCGCCCTGTTGAACCGTTGCGCCGCGTCTTGCAGGTTGAATATCTGTTCCCTGCGGCGCGCGATCTCGGCGGGACCTACGAGTTCCGCTGTGCGCGAGGCGGGTTCGTCTCCAGTACCCGCGATGTCCCTGGTCGCGACGATGCCGGTCTCGAGGTGTTCCAGCGTGGTCGCCAGATTGGCTTGGTTCAGCGCCTCGTTCGCATCGCGGAACGGCAGCGGGATGTCGCTGAAGCGGGAGAATCGGTCGTCCCGCTTGGCGCGCCAGAACTCTCGCTCGGCCGCGAGCGGGGCGCGATCCCGGATCAGTGCCCGGTAGACGCCCTCCGGGGTGCCCGCGAGCTCCAGCTCGGCGATCTCCGCGTCGAGTCGCGCGACCTCCTGCTCCGCGGCGTCGAAGCGTTCGGCGGCCCGCGCCAGGGCGTCCACGGCGGCGCGGCCGTCGGCGTCCAGGTCCTCGGGGAGCGCTTCGGCGCGCATGCGGCGAATGTCGCGCCATTCCGCACGGGTGGCGATGGCCTCGGCGCGTTCGGCCCGGAGTCGGGACAGTTCCGCGCGTGCTTCCGGAGTGAGGGCGTCCGTGCGGGACTCGGGTGAGGCGGGATCTGGGCCTGCCTCGGGCGACGACGGGTCGGAGCCCGCTTCGGGCGACAAGGAGTCTGGGTGGGACTCTGGCGTCGAGGCGTCGAGGCGCGGTTCGAGCGGCGACGAGTCCGGGTGCGTCGAGCGTCCCGAGTCGCCGCGCGTTGCCGGGTCCGCGTCCGGGCGAACCGCGCTGCCGCCGGGCTGTCGCGAAGCGCTCTGTGGCGCATCACGTTCCGACTCGGCGCCGAGTTCTCCGCCTTCGCGCGGCGGAGCGCCTGCACCGAGCGGGTCTGCCGGTGTCGAGCGTTCCGAAGGCAGAGGGCGGTTCGCGGCACCGGCGGGGCCGGATCCCGGCTGGTCGGGTCGCGACGGGCTCGCGGCGGCGCCGCCGTCGTCCGGCGGGCGGAGGGGGGTAGTGGTCACCGTGCCGGATTCGTCCACCGCGACGAGGACGTAGTCGACACGCACGCCCGCGTCGGCCAGCCGGCGTCGCATATCGGGCGGCAGCGCGTGGTCGGGGGCGGCGAGCGGCGATGCGACGAGCACGTGCCTGCCGGGCAGCACGCCAACGCCTTCGGCGGGGATCATCGCGTCGGCGGCGGCGAGCACGTCGCGGGCGGCGTATGCGCCCGCACGCTGACGAGCGGCGCGCTCCCCCGCGCTCACGGCGTCCAGTTGGTTCAGCGCGGACCTGATTTCGCGCGTGGCGGAGTGCGTTTCGGCCGCGTTCCGAGCGGCGTCGGTGAGTTCGTCCAGCTGCCGCAGCATCTGGGCGGGATCGTCGGGGCGGCGCAATGTGTCTTCGAGGGGAGCTTCGGCGGCACGGACCAATCCCTCGACTGCGTTGGCGATTTCGCGCGGTGTCCGTCCCTCCGGGTCGATGCCGAGCCCGCGGGCCAGATCGGCGATGCGCGCTTCGAGTTCTCGGCGCGCCGCCGCGGTCACCCTGATCCGTTCTGCCAATCGCGGTAGCTGCGCTCGGAATTCCGCTGTCGCGGGGTCGTGCACCCGCGGGATTCCGGCCCGCGGCCAGTCCGCGGAGCGCGGCTGCGCGGACTCCGCGGGTCCGGGACGCTCCGCCCGTGCTTCCAGCAGCCGCACCTCGGCATCGGCACGCAGGAAGTCCGGAACGAGGCCGCCGAGTTCGGCGAAGCGGGTGACGTCGTCGGCGAGCATCGCCATTCTGCCCAGCTCGCGGATCGTGTCGACGATCCGGTCCGGACTCAGCCGCTCGGGATCCACCCGCAGCCGCAGCCCGTCGGCCAGCTCCCGGATTCGGCCCGCCAACGCATCCCGCCGCGCGACCGCGTCGGCGTACTCCGGCGAAGAAGGCTCCGGCGGCCAGACGCGAACGTCGCCTTCCTCACCACCGTGCGGCCGTTGCGCGGCGCCGTCGCTACCCGAGTCCGCCTGTCGCGGAGAAGTTTCCGCCTCGCCGAGGGACTGATCCAGCTCAGCTGTCCGGCGCTCGTGCTCGGCCATCGCCTCGTCGAACCGCTGGAACCGGCCGTCGAGGTCGCTCGCATGCTCGGGTCTGGCCTGGGCTTCCAGTTCGTCGAGCGCTTGCAGCGCCTCGTCGGCCTGCCGTCGAACCTCGCGCAGGGCCTCCTGGTAGCGCTCCTCGGTCCGTCGCCGCATGGCGTCGAACTCCGCTTCGGGCCGGGTCGGTGGATGCTGCGCGTCCTCGGCGCGGCGCTCGTGTTCCGCGAGCGCGTCGTCGAATTGCCGCAGGCGCTCGTCGAAGCCGTCCGGATCTTTCGGCCTGCCCTGGGATTCCAACTCGTCGAGCGCTCGGCGCGCCTCGTCGACCTGCCGCCGAATCTCGCGCATCGCGTCCTGATAGCGCTGTTCGGTCCGCTGGCGCATCGCCTCGAATTCCGCTTCGTTCCGCGGATCGGCGGACTCCGGGCGAGACTCCGCACCGGCTCGCTGCCCGTCCGATTCCGACTGCGAGTCAGGAACTTCGGGTCGAGCACCGGCATCGCTCCGCGCGTCAGCGGAGACTGGGCGAGACGCGGCACCGGCTCGCTGCCCCTCTGCTTCCAACTGCGCAGCTTCGGGCCGGTCGGCGGGTTCCGAGTGCTCCCCCTCGCCGAGCCGCTGCGCACCCGAGTCCGAGCCGGGCGGCGTCGACGGCGGTTGCGCACCGTGTAGCGGCCCGTCCGGGCCGAAGTCTGTGCGCCGGTGCGTGATTCGACCGTCGTCCGTGTAGGCGATCTCGATGTGGCGGACCACCACGTCGGAGCGATCGAGCAGTGGGCGAAGGAACGGGTGGTCGGCGGCGAGTTCGGCGCGGACGTCTCCGGGCGAGTTCCAGCCGATCACGACGAGGCGCGGCGGGTCGCCGGGGACGACGCCGACGCTGTCGTCGACGCGACCCGCACCCTCCTCGGCCAGCGCCTCGCGCTGCATCGCCCGAGCCACGGCCTCATCGAGCACCGCGAGTTCGTCCTCGGCCTTGTTGAAGCGAACGGCTGCGTCGCGCAGCGCTTCGACGCGCGCCGCCTGGCCGGGCAGCTCGGCCGTCAGCCGCCGAATGGCGCCGGGCAGCGCGTCCTCGGTGAGCTCGGCCTCCCGGACCGGCAGTCCCTCCATCGCCGCCGCCCGCGCCGTGCGAGCCGCGTCCAATGCCCGTACCGCCGCCACGTTCTCCGAGGCGAGTATCTCCGTCACCCGCCGCGCCGACGCCACCTCGGGCCGCGGCGTCGGCTGTTCGGCAACGGACCTGGGCGCATGCGATTCGGGCGCAAGCCTCTTCCCATCCGCGCCAGGCCCCGGCGTGGGCTCGGCCGTGTCGGGCGCGGACGTCCGCTCGCCCACGGCAGGCCCGGTCGTCCGCTCACCTGGCTCGGAGGCAGGCGTCCGCTCCCCCGACCGGTGCCCGGTCGTCGACTCGCCCAGTTCGGGCGCGGGTGCAAGCTCGCCCGCTTCATGCCTCGGCGTCGACTCGCCTCCCTCAGGCCCAAGCCTCGGCTCGCCCGCCGGAGGCGCGGTCGCCTGTTCACCCGATTCGGGTGCAAGCGTCCGCTCACCGGGGCGAGCCCCTGTCGTCTCGCCCGGTCTTGGCGTCGGCGCCGGCTCGCCCGCTTTGGGCCCGGGCGTCGGCTCACCCGCTTCAGGTTTGGGCGTCGGCTCACCCGCTTGAGGCCCGGGCGTCGGCTCACCCGCTTCAGGTTTGGGCGTCGGCTCACCCGGATCCGGCGCGGGCGCCGGATCACCCGGATCCGGCGCGGGCGCCGGAGGCGGATTCTGCGGCGGCTTCTTCCCACCGCCACCACCATCCGCGACAGGCTCGGGCCTCCCCTCTCCGCCGGAGCTCGGCTCGTCGGGTTCGGGCCGGACAGCACCCAACGGCGGTGTGTCAGGCGGGTTCTCGGGCCGGGTCGCCGCCAACTCGGCATCCAACCGCGCCAACTCGATCTCGGCATCGCGGTTCCGGCGAGCCGCGGCGGCCAGCTCGTCCAATTCATCGGTGCGAGAACGGGATTCGGCATCCCGGTACCGTGCGGTCGCGGCATCCAGCTCGGCCCGCGCCGCATCCAGCTCCCGCACCGCGGCATCCCGTTCGGCGAGCAGCCGGGCGATCTCCGCGGGCCGCTGCGCCGCGCGGTCCAGTTCCGCGACTCGCCGGTTGAGCTCGACCATCTCGTCGATGTCGGCGGCGCGGTCGCGGACTTCCTGGCGCAGTTCGGCCTGTACCTGGGCCAGCTGCTGCGGTTTGAGCCGTTCCTTCTGGTCGATCTTGCCGTCGCGGTAGACCTCGTAGACCTTCGCCCACCTCTTGGCCTTCGCGGCCTTCTCCGCGTCGGTGTCGGTGGGGCGGACGGGCGCGGGCAGCTCGACACCGACGGTCCTGGTGAAGTCCGGCCCGGCCACCGGATCCGGGTCCGGTCGCGAGTTGTTCGCGCCGAGCATGCCGAAGCCGTCGAGGATGCGGGCGCCGTCGAGGGCCTCGGTCAGCGCGTCGAGATCGCCGACGACGTCCAGCAGATGCTCGATCGCCTTGTCGTGCACCGGGAATTCGACGTCCGCGACCCGCGGATCGGCGGCCTGATCGCCCAACCGCACCCGATCGAACTGATCGAGGCCGTTGATCATCCGGTAGTACTCGGCCAGCGCATCGATCAGGTTCTCCCGCTCGCTCGGCTTGCGGGCCAGCTTGGAGATCGCCTTGTGCAACCGCTTCGGATCCGTGCCGGACGTGTCCGGTCGGTACTTCATCTCGTCGTTCTTGTAGTTGCGCGGATACAGATCCTTGGGGAACCGTCTCCTGCGGCCTACACCGAGCCGCTCCGCCAGCCGATCCCGCGCGCCGTCGACGACGCCGGAGTCGATGGCGCGCATCAGCTTCGCGTAGTCGACCAGGTCTTCGACCGCCTGGTGACGGCGAGCCTTGCCGAGATCGCCCTCCACCAGCGCCCGCGCGACCGTCTCGGGAGTCAGCTGCGCCGGGTCCAGCCCGAGCCGGTGCGCCAGCTGTCCGCGCGCGTCCTCGATCGAGTGGAAATCGTCGATGTCCCACGCGGTTCGGGCGTAGTCGATGATGGCCTCGATCTGGCCCGCCCGGATCCGGTTCTCGGCGCGCAGCTGCTCGAGCCGTTCCGCCATGCGCTCGGGCTCGCCGAGATCGGACTCGGGAATGCCCAAGCGATGCGCCAGCTCCTGTCGCGCGGCCTCGACCTCGCTGCGGGACAAGCGCTCCGGCGTGCTCGACCTGCGCGGCGCGACCTCGTCGCCCGCCGGGGGCGCATCGGTGACGGGACGCCACGGCTGCTCACCGTCGCGCATCAGCGTCACATCCAGCACGCGCCCCTCGACCTCCTGACGGACGTGGCGCACCCGCACGGGCTCGCTGTCCATCAGTCGGATGGTCCCGTCCGGGTCGACGTCGGCGATCCGGAAGACCACCTCGACCAGCCTCGCGTTCACCGCCTCGCCGAGATCGGGGTGTTCGCGCAGCGCCTTCGCCAGCACCGCCTCGTGATCCAGGTGACCGTCGACCACCAGCAACCGCGGCGGCTTGCCCGCCTCGCCGGGCAGTATTCCGAGCCCGTCCACGTCGGGAAGCAGGAATCCGCCGTCGGACACGATCGAGGCGCGCAGCGCGAGATCGGCCAGGATTCCGGTGAGCTCGTCCACCTGGCCGTCGATCCGCAGGAATTCCCGGGTCCGCTGGGTGAAGTCCGCGAGATCGGCCGCGCGCGTGTGGATGTGGTCGACGACGGCGGCGAGCGCGCCGCGCGGATGCGCGCTGAGTTCGGCCAGGTCGACGCCGAGCAGCTGCGCCCAGACCGCGCGCTCGTCCTTGATCTGGTCACGGCGCAAAGCATTCTCGAAGTAGGTCGGGTTGCCCTCGTCCAGACCCGGCTGGTCGGTGTAGTTGAGATCGCCCCAGTCGCGGCCGGGTTCGCCGCCGTTGTTGACGCCTTCCCAGTCGAGCATGGTGGTGCGACGATCGTTGGCGCGCAACACTTCCCGCAGGAACCGGGTCATCGGGTCGGAGTCGAAGAAGCTGACCTGATCGCTGTAGGGGATGCGCCGGTTCTCGGCGTCGTAGCGCACGGCGGCCTCGGCCAGACCGGCGAGCGCGCCGATGCGGCGGGCCTGCTGGTATTGCAGGATCTCGAGCGCTCGGCGAACGGTATCCGCCGTGACCGGCTCGCCCGGCCGGAGTCCGAGCCGGCGCGGATCGACGCCGAGGTCGCGGGCGGTGGCGATCAGCGCGTCGCCGAGCTCCGCGCGGCGGCTCGCGGAATCGGCCAAATCGCCGAACAGTTCGGCGAAAACGCCTGTGCTCCGCGGACGCGGCTCACCCTGCGGCGCCCCGACCACCGGGGGCTGCTCGGCTTCCGCCGACTCGTCCGGTTTCGCGTTGCGCTGCTGCTCCTCGTCGGCTTGCCTGCGCAGGTCGTCGAGTTCCACCCCGAGTTCCCGGCGCACCAGCTCCGGGTCCGCCTCGTCGAGCCAGTAGCGGTACTCCTCGCCGTCGCGCCGAACGACCGGCGGGTAATCGCCGGACTGGTCCGGGATCCGGCTGGTCAGGCGGTTCAGGATGGGAACGAGTTCGCGGCTCTTCCACATCGTCGCGCCCTCTTTGAGGATGCGAGCGGGGTTGAACTTGATCTGGAGCACTTCCCCCTGACCGCTGTCTTTGGTCAGCGGGAGACCGGCCTCGTTGCCGAGCACCGATTGGCCCGCCCCGTCTTGACTCGACCCGGACGGGTACTTCGGGTTGTGCCCCTGGTACCCGGCGCGCAGCGCGTCACCGAGTTCGCGCAGCCGCCTCCGGTCGGCGACCGCGGGCGAGTTCGACGACTCGTCCGAGTCCGGTTCGTTCGGCGCGAGCTCGTTCTCCGCGCGTGGAACCGGAAGCCAACGATCCTCCCCGTCGGCCACCAGACGCAGCGGCAGCTCTTCGCCGTCCACCTCGACGACATGGTCGCGAGTCTCGCCCTCGGGCGGCGTCGCACGCCTGTTCGCGGATTCGCCGGGACGCGAACCGTCCCCGGATTCGTCGGGCGACGGCGTGGGCGTCGGCGGTTCGGACGGCGGCTTCTGCGCCCCGCCACCGGCATTCGGGTCCGCGGCGGGGAACTCGGGAACCTCGAACCTCCCGGGCCGGGACCCGCCCTCGATACCCCGATCGCCCTCCGCCCGCTGGATCGCCGAGTCGACGGGGCCTTCCGGAGTCCGGGCGAACGGCAGCTTGGCCTTGATGCGGCCGAGCAGCCCGCGCGGCGCGCTGTGATCGCGGAGGTCGGCGGAGCCGTCGGACAGGATCGCGCGCATCCGGTCGAGCAGGCGCTGCGGGTCCGTGTCCGACATGCCGTGGAACTGCCTGGCGAGGACGTCCGAGGTGCCGCCGCGCTGGGTCGGCGGGGGCACCCGCCAACCGCCCGCGCCGTCGCGTTCCAGGACCACGGCCAGCTCGGCGGGGCCGACTTCGACCGACTCCCACCGGAATTGCGGGCTGGGCAGCGGCGCCTGCGGTTCGGACTGCGGTGGCTGTGGAATCCGCCTGGTGTGCAGCCGGTGGGCGACCTCTGCGGCGTGCGGCGGCCGGACGCCCGGATTCTGCTGTGCGACACGGAATCCCGCGGCGACGAACTGGTCGGCGACCCGATAGGGTACCTCGACGATCTGGTTCGCCCTGCGCAGCGCGAGTCGCGGCTCCGCCCTGGTGAGGAACGCGTCGGTACCGAGGCCCAGCAGCCATGCGTCGAACCCTTGCTTCGTCTCGTTCGCGGCGCGGTAGCGCAGATATTCCGAGAGCATCGTCCCGAGCGCGCTGGTGAAGGTAGGCCGACGGTAGGGCCCCTCGGCGACGTCCCAGTTCTCGAAGCGCGTCACCGGCTCGCCATCGGGTCCTCGCGATACACGCAGGTAGCGGAGGTTGTGGCTGCTGTCCCACAGCACGTTGCCGAACTCCGGCCGATCGGCGGCCAGTGCCTGGAGCGCATCCATGTGTTCGCCCTCGGGAGCGAGTACGAGCAACTCCGGTCTGCTGGATTCGGGCTTGAATCGCAGCACGTGCGGGCTCAGCTGCTCACCGTCCGGCCGACCGCGCAGTTCCGCGTCGATCGCGCGCTGGAGAAGATCGGCGGCATCGGCATCCGGCGAGCGCGGCGGGGTCCCGTCGCCCTCCGATACCGGCCCGGACTCGACCATTTCGGACGGATTGCCCGGGCGGGGGTATCCCCACCTGGTCCCGCCGACCTCGTCGACGTCGGCGGCGCGCACGGCGTCGAAGACGATCTCGGCCTCGTCCAGTCCGACCTTGTCCAGGTAGCGGCGAATGGCATCACGGCCTGCCTGCTCGGCGACCTGGCGCGGATCGGGTGCGTCCGGCTTACGAGCCTGCGCTCGGGTCGCCCGTTCGTGCGCCTTGTCGTAGGCCTGGGTGTACGCGCGTTCGGCGGGACCCTGCGGGAGGTAGCGGCCCGCGGCGCGCAATTCGCGGAAGGCCTCGATCTCCCTGGCGTAGTCGCGGCTGCGCCGATCCCGCAGTGCCGGTGTCTCTTCCCGCGCCGCGGGCGCCGCGTCGGCACTGTCGCCGGGCCGGATGCCGTGCGCGCGGTCCCACTGCGCGCCGAGGCGCTGCGCCGGGCTCTGTCCGTCGACGAGGGGGCCGAGAGCGTCGAGCCGGTCGCGCACGGCGCGGACCGCGGCGCGGTACGCCGCTGCCTCGCGCATCGCGCGACTCACCTCGTCGTTCTTGCCGTAAGCCCGCTCCACGACGTTCCTGGCCTGATCGAACGCCTCGGAGTAGGCACGGGCCAACGGGCTCGACATTGACCCGATCATGGAGTCCGTCGCCCGCGTCCTGGTGTTGAGGGCGAAGGCCAGCGCGACCGCCTCGGCCTCGTGATTCAGCATCAGGTCGACGAATTCGGTACGCGAGAGCGCCAGCCGCGACGGCGGCTCGCCCTCGGCGGCCGCACGGATGTCGGCCAGCACCGCGGCTCGCACCAGCTCCAGCGCCTGGTACCGCGCATAGTCGAAGTTGTGGAGCACGACCGAGTTCGTCGTCGGGTCGTAGCCGAGCAGCGGACTCCTTTCTACCGAGTCGTAATAGCCGTCGCGGTGCACCGACGGTGAGGACTCGGCGGTGTATCGGATCCGCACACCATGTCGATTCAGCGTCTCGAGCGCCCAGCGCCCGATGTCGCTGGACTCGTCGGTGAGCATCGTGCGTGCGCGCTCGAAGAGCAGTTCGGCGCGGTCGACGAGATCCGCACGCGGAGAGGGGGTCTCCCGCTGGCCATCGGCCGCGGGCGATTCCGGGCGAGGCGCGGGCGCGGCGGCTTCGGCGCCATCGGGTCGCACGAACACGACGCCATCCGCGTCGACGTGCACACCCGCCCTCGGCGCCACCTCGCGTTCGTCCTTACCGGATGCGGTCGCGTCCAGGTCGGCACGCACGGCGTCGGTGAGCGCGTCGGTGAGCGCGCGATGCTCGGCCGTCAACCGGTGGTACCGATCGGTCAGCTCGGCTTGTAGGTCGACGTCGGTGGCTACGATGCCACGGTTGCGCACGGCATCGAGAGCGGATTGCAGGTCTGCGCCGAGTTCGCTGTCGGGGATGCGCCAGCCGCTCTGAGTCCGGCGCAGTGTCCGATCCGCGTCCTCCGCCAGCCGCGTCAGTTCGCGTTGGGTCGCCGCCAGTCGACGCACCAGACCTTCCACCCGGCGCGCCGCCTCGGGCGTCGTCGGCCGGTATTCGGCCATGCCGTCCGGGGGCACGACGCGCTGATGGGCATGCCACTCCGCACCCGCGACATCGCGATGGCTGCTGCCCACGGCCGGGAAGCCCGGCGAGTCGAACATATCGCCCGTCAGCAGCGCCTCGATACCCGCCGCGCGGCCGATCGCGCGCAGTTGTCCGTCGTCGAGGCTCGAATCTCGTTGCCGCGCTCGCGCTATCGCCGCGTCGTGGGCGTCGAGGTAGGTCGTGTGCAGGGCCCGGCGATAAGCCACCTCCACCGGGTCGTCCAGCGGATGCGACACGGAATCGTCGCCGACCGGGCCGAGTTCGCGATAGAACTCGGCTTGCCTGCCCAACGCGGCCGCCTCCGCACGCAGCCGCGCCGCGACGTAGTCGGCGCGGGCCTGCGCGCGAATCCGGGATGGCGTGACCTCGAGCTCGCCGCCCAGCACGGCTTCGGCCAGGGTCGCCGCCCGCACCAACGCCGCCGCCTGCGCGGACTGACTGCGGTCCTGCGCACCGATGGTGAGGTCCATGGTCCGGACGTCGAAGGCGTCCGCGGTCTGCGGCCGGTCGGTATCGAACCGGACCGTGACGCCCGCATCGCTCAGCACCCGCGCCGCCGCGCGGCCGACGTCGCTGAGCTCGAGCACCTGCCCGACCTCGGCCGCGTGCTGGTCCGGGACGCGGGTCACCCACAGATGCCGGTCGGTGAGCGCGGGAGGCTCGTCAGCGCTGTCGGCGGGGCGCAGCTCGGGCCTGCCGTTGTCGGTGACCTGCGCCGGCTCTTGGGCCGAAGTCGTTTCCTCGGAACGGTTTCCGCGCGCGGCGTCCCAGGCGTCGCGGTAGAACTCGGCATTCGTGCGATCGGATCCCGCGGGCCGGTGCGCCGCGACCTCGGGGCGCAAGGCGGCGAGACCGGCGTCGTTCGCGATCCGATCCAGCTCCTGGCGCGGTCCGCCGAACTCCTGCGCGGCGCGCTCGCGGGCCTCGCGGAAGGCGTCGACATAGGTCCGTTCCAGCGGCGAGACCGGCACGTCGAATCCCGCCTCGCGCAGCTGGATCGCCGCGACGATCTCCCAGGCGTGCGCCCGGGTCTCCTCGTCCAGCATCCGGTCGACGTAGTCCTGCCGATCGGACTGCATCCGCAGCCGCGCCTGTTCCGCGCCGCCACGCCCGTCGGCGAACTCGGCGTGCATCGCGCCGTGCACCAGCGCGAGCATGTGCGCGGTGTCGGAGGCGCCCACGTCGAGGACCAGCGTGTTGCGAGCGGGGTAGTACTGATCCGCGACCCCGGACTCGTGCTGGATCGTGACCTGGCGGCGCTCGAGCACGTCGACCGCCCAGCGACCGACGGGCGTCCGCGAAAGCTGCTCCCTGATCCGGGTCAAACGCTCCAGTGTCGCGGCATCGGCCCGGTCCTGCGGGGCGACGTGGTCGGTGGGCTCCGCGCCGCGGGCGGGAAGCGTCTCGGCCGGCCGCACCTCCACGTTGCCGTGCTCGTCGACATCGATGGTGAGGTGCTCGAATTCGACGCGGCCGCGTTCCCGGAGTTCGCGCACGCGTGGATCCGCCTGTGCCGCGTCATCGATCCGGCGCAGCTGTCCGGATTCCGCCGCGACGACGATCCGATCCGGGGTGCCGGGCACGCGCACCACGGCCGACGGACCCATGACGATCCGGTCGGGCGTCCCGGCGATGTGGACGTAGTGATCGCCGAGGACCCGCGCGTCCGGCGCCCGCCCGGCCAGCACCTCGCGCGCGGCCTCGGCCGCCAGCGCGTCGGCGCGGCCGTCGAACGCCGCCTGGGTGTCCTGGCGCAGCTCCGCCAGATCCACCAGGACACGCAGATCGTGCTGGACGCGACGCAGATCGGCCTGCCGCTCTGGCCCGGTCGACGGGTCGGCCAGCTCCGCCGCGATCCGGTCGAGCCTGCGTCCGGCCTCGGCGTCCAACGCGGGCAGATCCGCGGTCGGATCGATCCCGAGTTCTCTTGCGCGCCTGCTCACTTCGGTGGAGATGTCGCGCAGTCGGACAGCCGCGGCGGTGCGGTCGAGCGCGCCGGTGCGCAATGCCTCCGCCACCCGGGGCGTGCGCGGCGCGGGCGTCTCCGCGTCGGCGAGGAAAGCGTCCAGGCGGGGGCGGCCGCGATCCCAGACCGTGCCGTAGTGGTCGGCGTAGTTCTTGCCGTTGGCCCAGACCCTGGTGGCGACCTCGTGCCGCAGCGCCTCCGCCGCCCGGTCGCGTGCCGCCGCCGCGTCGCCGTTCGACAGGTCGGCCATGGCGCGGTCGTAGGCGGCGGTGTACGTGTCGTCCAGCGGATGCGCCGGGACGTCGTACCCGAGTTCCCTGAGTTCGCGGGCCAATTCGATCCGCCGAGCCATGGCGTCGGCTTCCTCGCGGACCATGGTTCGGACGAACTCGTCGCGCGCCATGCCCAATTGGCCGGAGCGGCCGTCGGCGAACCGCTCGGCGTGCACCGACTCGTGGGCAAGGGTCAACGCCTGCCGGACCTGGTCGGAGCCCTCGGTGTAGACGGTCGCGGTGAGGTCCTCGCTGGCGAACTGACCCGAGCGACCGTCGTCTGCCGCGGTTTCGTAGCGTTCACGCACCGGTCCGCTGTCGAATCCCGCCAGGATGCGGCGGCCGGTCTCGGTCTGCCGCAACAGTTCCCGTACCTGATCCGGGTGCGCGTCCAGCGACCGGCCGATGCGCACGTCGGAGTCGGCGATCGGCTGCAACCCGGAATCGCCGCGGAGCGAGTGGATGGGGTCGCCCGCCGCGTCGAACAGGATCGCGTGCGTGCTCCGCACGTCCCGCGACAGGTTCGGGGGGAAGCCCTTCTCTTCGCCGGTGCCTGGATCGCGAACCACGATCCCGCCGTTCTCGTGCACCAGCACGTACGCGTGCGCGCCGACGTTGTACTCGTCGGCCGGCCCCGTGTACTCGTCGACGACCAGTGCCGACGAACCCTCGGGCATGGTCAGCAGCTGCCGCGCGATCGCCTCGTGATCGGCGTAGCCGCGCAGCTGACCACCCGCCGCCTCCTGCACCTCGGTGCGCGACATACCGTCGAGCCCGACCGGATCGGCGGGTGGCCGGATCACCGAACTACCGGTGAGGCTCTTGATGAGCCGCAGCGCCAGCTCGGCACACCGCCCGCGGTTCTGTTCGTCGGTGTGCGGCGGCACCTCGCCCAGTTCCACGAACCCGGCGGTGTCGGCGTCTTGGTACACCGGCACCGGCCCGGGCTCACCCGGCTGCGCGGCATCGTCGACCGGCCTGCCGTTCGCGTGATCCCAAGCCCTGCCGTAGAAGTCGGCGTAGTCGCCCAGCGATTTCTTGCCGCGCGGCGAATCCAGGTGCGCGCGAATTCCGTCCGCACCCGCATCGATCGCGCTGTCCGCCATGGGATCGACGAGCCCGCGCGCACCGGGCCGCTCCTGTGCGGCGGCCCGCCCACGGTCGCCGGCGCGCTCGAGCTCGGTCACCGGAATGTCGTGGCCCCGAGAGCGCAATTGCTTGACGAAATCCGTCTCGGCCGCGTGCGCCCTGCTCTCCTGCCGGACCATCGCGTCGACGTACTCGGCCTGCGTGCTGCGCAGCGGATGCGGCGAGAGACCGGCGCCCGCGTCACGCAAGTGCGCCGCGGTATGCACTATCGCGATGGCCTGCTGCACATCCGACACGCCGTAATCGAGTACCAACGTGCGGCGCTCCGGGTGGTAGCGCGGCTCGGCACCCGGCTCGTGCACTACCCGAACATCGTTGTCGCGCAACACTTCGTCGGCCCACACGCCGATGTCGGTCTGGTCGAGCAACTCGCGCACCAGCTCGAGCCGCCGCGCCGACGCCAGCGGCGCCGACTCGCCCGGGACCCGCGCGGGCGGCGTTGCCTCGTCGGGCTCCGCCTGCAACGCCTCGTCGACGACATCGACGCCGCGCTCGTCGCGCGCGATCGGTTTCACGGTGACGGCGGCGTCCGTCTCCGGGACGCCGACTTCGATCAACCGCAGGTCCAGATCCGGATGACGCAGCGCCGCTTCGATTCTCGGGTCGCGAGCACGGGCTTCGCCGAGCGCGTCCGCGTGCTCGCGCTCCGGAGCGGCGACCACCAGCCGCGGCGGATCGCCCGCGATCAGCGCGACGTGCGGCGTGATCGACTCCACCCCGTCCACCCCGGCGAGCTCGCCCGTGAGGACGTCGCGCGCCGCCGCCGCGTTCGCGGCCGAGTCGGCACGGGCGGCCAGCTCACCCTGGAGGTGGTAGTGGTCGCCGAGGTCCGCGAGCAGCCGGATCCGCAACTCGCGGTGCAAGAGTTCGGCCCTGCGCTGCGCTTCGGGCGCGGGCAGCACATCGCGGGTGACATCGGCGGGATCTATCCCCAGTTCGCGGGCGAGG
Source organism: Nocardia sp. NPDC050713 (assembly GCF_040654315.1). Classification (NCBI taxonomy): domain Bacteria; kingdom Bacillati; phylum Actinomycetota; class Actinomycetes; order Mycobacteriales; family Nocardiaceae; genus Nocardia; species Nocardia sp. NPDC050713. Next base: position 383,000 of record NZ_JBFAHS010000001.1, read on the forward strand.
TCGGCCAGCGCCCGATCGTTCGCGTCGAGCATGGTCCGCAACACCGGTCCGCGCAGGTCCGGGTCGACCACGTCGATGATGTTGGCGCCCACCTCGTCGACCATCTCGAACAGCCGCACCGACAGATCGAAGCGGCGCCGCTGCGCCACCACGCGCTGCCGCGCCTGTTCGCGCACGTCGGATTCCGCTTCGGGCGTCACCCAGCGGTGATACTCGGCCGACCGGCCGTGCGCGGCATCCCAACCCGCGCCGTAGAACTCGAGGTAGCTGCTGCCGTCGCTCCACGGCCGGGCGGCGAGCACGTCCTGGATCGCGTCGATGCCCGCCTCCCGCGCCCTCGCGCGGACCTGCGCCTCGTCGAGATCTGGGCTCGACCGAAGCGTCGCGTCCATCGCGGCGTCGAAGGCGGCGAGATACGGGCCGCGCAACGCGTCGGTGTCGGGAACGGGATAGCCGAGATCCTGAAGTTCCCTGGCGAGCTCGAACTCGCGTCCGAACGCCGACGCCTCCTCGCGCACCATCGGGTGGATGTAGTCGTCGCGGTCCATGGTGCGGATGCCGTGCCCAGTGTTGGCGGTCTCTCCGGAGAGCGCCCACTCGGCGTGCACGCCTTCGTGGGCGAGCGTCAGCGCCTGCGCCAGGTGATCGCGCGAACCCGTGCGGACGTCGGCCACCAGGTCGGAATGCCGGAACTGGCCCTCCATCCCGGAGGCGATTTCGGCGAGGAAGTTGGCGTCCACCTCGCCGCGCTCCAGCACGGCGAGGATCTCCCTGCCCACCACGGTCTGCTCGAGCAGTGCCTTGACCTGGTCCGGCAGCTCGCCGAGCGACCGGCCGATCTGCACGTCGCCGAAGCGCACGGGAGTGTCGGCGTCGGCCGGATGCACCGCGTTGCCGCGGTGATCGAACAGGATCGCGTGCGTGGCCCGCACGTCCGAAGGCAGTCGCGGCGGGAAGCCCCGCACCTCGTTCCCGCCGGGATCGCGCACCACGATGCCGCCGTTCTCGTGGACGAGCACGTAGGCGTGGGCGCCGACGCCGTGGTCGTCCACCGGACGGGAGTAGGTGTCGACCACCAGCGCCGACGAGCCCTCCGGCATAGCCAGCAACTGTCGGGCGATCGCGTCGTGATCGGCGACCGCGCGCAGCTGCCCGCCCGCCGCCGTCTGCACCTCGGCCGCCGACATGCCGTCCAAGCCGACCGCGCCCGCCGGCGGCCGGATGGTCGTGCTTCCGGTCATGGCCTTGATCAGGCGCAGCGACAACTCGGCGCAGCGACCGCGGTTGCGGCCCGAGGTGTGCGGCGCGGCGTCCGTGGTCGCGGGTGGCGTTTCGCCGGAGGTGCGCGAGGTGGCCCGGGTATCCGGTCGTTCCGCGGGAGTACGCGCGGCGTCCGAGCGTTCGGCCGTTGGCCTCGACGCGTCTTGGCCGGTGTTCGGTCGGTCGGTCGAGGTGGTGCGGTCGGCGGGGCGCACGGGTGTCGCGTCCGGTGCGCCGACGACGGGCGGCAGCGCTACCGGCGCCAGGTCCGCGGCGTCGGGAGCGAGCGGGTCCTCGTTTGCGCGCGGAGCCGAATCTGCGGTAATGCCAGCGAGTTTGGTACGCGGGGCGGCTTCCTCCGCGGCGATCCGCGCCTGCGGGCCTTGCCCGGCGGCATGGCGGCTGGGATCGGCCGCACCCGCGCGGCTGTGTGGCCTGCTCCCGTCCTCGACCGATGCCGGGTCGGTCCGGCCGTCCCGTACGCCCTGTACCCGCCCGTCGGTCGGCGCCGTGCGGTGATCGTTGATCCCTGTGCGCGGATCGATGGCGCGGGTGTCGCCGCCGGTGAGTGGGCGGCCGTCGGCGCGAGATTCGCCGCCGATGAGCGGGCGACCGTCAGCGCGAGATTCGCCGCCGATGAGCGGGCGGGCGTCGGCGCGAGATTCGCCGCCGATGAGCGGGCGGGCGTCGGCGCGCGGCGCGTCCGCGAGCGACGAGAACGTGGCGCGCGGCGGTGTCGCGCCGGGCCGGGTCTCGCCGGGCCGGGTCTCGCCGGGCCGGGTCTCGCCGGGCCGGGTCTCGCCGCCCGCGCGCGCATCGGCCGCCGAATGCGCCGGTCCGGGCTGGGCGAGCGGGGGCGTCGCGGCAGGCGTGTGGTCCGTCGCGCGGACCTCGTCGGCTCGGTGCGGCGTCTGTGCGTCCCCGGCGAGGCCTTCGAGCTTCGCACCGGGACGAGCCGCCGCTTCGCTCGTCGGCGAACCAGCCTCGTGCGACATCTCCCGAGTGCTGTGCTCGCCGCGTTGAACCGGCTGCGAATCCGACTGCGACACCGACGTTTCCGTCTTCGACGGCGTCGCGCCGTCCGCCTCTTCCCGACCTGCGCGATCACCCGGAGGTTGCGCCTGCTGCGTCGAATCGGACTGTGGCGCCGCCTGTTCTGGCGCACGCGGTGTTTCCGCCGCAGGCTGGACGGCCTCCGCGCGTTCGGAGGCGTCGGCCGCCGGATGCATTGCCGGAGAATCCGCGGCAGGTCCGGCGGCATCGCCCGCCGGATTCGGAGCGCCGCCCGTGTCGGCCACCGGAGCCGCGGCGGGGCCATCGCTCACGGTCTCCGGTCGCTCGGCGTTCGAATCGATCTGCGGCGCGGTCTGTTCCGCCACCGGCGGTGTGGTGACCATCTGGTCGTCACCCGTGGCGGGCCGCGTGTCGTTGACCGCCTCCGGCGCGGTATCGGTGTGAACGCCCGCCTCCGGCCCCTGCGGAACCGTCCCGGCCGGGTCGACCGGCGCTGCCCCCGCCCCCCGGTCTCCGGTCGGCTCACCCGTGTTCACCGGATCCGGCGATGTGCCCGAATCCTGCTGCGGTGTCGTGCCTTCCGAAGTCGGCGGAGTCGCACCGGGCACACCGGCACGCGAACCCCCGGGCGCCGAACCGTCCGAGTGCCCGGCGGGCGGCCTGATACCCGAACCCTCACCGCGTCCGTTCGCGCCGTTCGAAGTCGAAGGATCCTGCGTGCCAGTCGTATTCGACGGTGCGCCGCTATCCGCCGCTCCATCGGGCCGATAGCCGATCCGCGGTGCGGCGGGCTCCGAAGTCCTCGCGGGATCCGCGTACCACTCGGGATGCCGGCTGTGCCACATCTGGTCCGCCCGCGCCCGGCTCGCACCGGACATCGCGCCGTTGCTGGCGCCGGCCGTGAGCATCCGCCAATCGAACTGGTCCTTGGCGTTCTTCTTGGTTTCCTCCCACGCCTTGCCCCAGTTCCACGACCCGTCGTCCTGGTGCGCGGCGGTGACCAGCTGATACCCGAGGCTGCCGCCGAAACCCGCGACCGCGCCGACGGTACCCGCGACGGTGCCGGTGATCGCACCGCTCACCGCGGGGCTGAGCCGCGGCGTGCCGTCCGGTCCCGGCCGGTTCAACCTGCGCCCGAGCATGTCGCCGACCGGGCTCGCTACCGCGGCACCCGCGGCCGAGCTGACGGCGGTCATTCGGACCTGGTTCCAGTCGATCGCCTTCCGGTGGCCCGCGTCCACCTGGTACGCCTGGATGCCCAGGTCCTGGCCGGTGCCGATGACCGTGTCGATGGCTACGTGGCGGATCAGGAAGTTGGCGAGCTTCTTCGTGATGACCTTGCCGACGATCTCGACGATCTTGTTCATCAGACGCTGCGCGAGCATCCGGATCCCGACCCTGGTGAATCCCATGGCGATCGCCGTCTCCGCGGGCGCGGTCGGCGGGAACAGCCAGAAGATCGCGATCTCGGCGGCCAGCAGCGCCAGCGACGAAATCACCATCAGCTTTGCGTATTCGAGCTCGGTGCCGACACTGTCGGCGCTCTCCGCGATGGCCTCCAAATCCTTGGCCAGCAACTCCAGCGACTGATCGCCGCTGCGATAGGTCTCGAGATCCTTGATCATGTTCTCGAGCGCTTCGCCCTGCGGGTACGCGGCGCGGGTGGCCGCGATGGCGTCATCGATGTCGGCGAGAACCTTGCGCAGATCCGCGGCGGCCGTGCGCCAGTCGTCGGCGAGGCCCCACATCCCGTCCTCGTCGCCCTCGGGATACTCGGAGCCTGCCACGGCTTCGAGCAGCCACATCAGGGCGCCAGGAACATCGACCATCGAGAATTACCCAGCTCACCAGCTGGTGTCGGTGACTCCGCGATCGCGGTTCGGCGTGTACGCCTCCACGTCGTGGAAGACCTGTACGGAACCGTCGGCGTCGTGGCCGGTGTCGGGGACCACCATCGTCGCGGGCGGCGCGACCGGCTTCGCGGCATTCAGATCCGCGAGTCCTTCGATCATGTCGGTCAGCTTGGGCAGTCGTGCCTGCCGCTCCAGCACCGGAGCCATCAACTCCTGAGCCTTGCGGCCGACCTCCTGCGCGGCCTGCTGGGCGGCGGCCGTCACCGCCTTGGCGATGTCCCCGTAGGTCAATTCCTCAATGCCGGAATGAAATTTGGTATCGATGATCGTGCCGTCGGCGTTCACCGTGACGGTCACCCGCTTGCGCACGGTGGCGCTGGCGGTCAGCTCGGCCCGCGCCTGCTGGATCGCGGCGATGGACCGGAACTGCTGCTGGACCTCCTCCAGCACGTTGGCCAATTCGGCCTTGGCGTATTCGTTTGTCATGACCTCGTACCGGCTCAGCTCAGGTCGTCGCGGTTCTGGATGTCCTGCTTCTTCATCGTGTCGGCGGTTCTGACCTGACCGGTCACGAAGTTGTCGTAGCTCTGCGACGCGTTGGACAGATTCGTCCGCGCGTTCGACTTCGACACGGCGTAGCCGTCCACGCCGTCATGGAAGCGGCTGCCGAACTTGTCGTTGCCCCAGGGTGTTCCACGCGCCGCCAACGCGGAGTCCAGATTCGTCAGCACGGATTCGATGGCGTCGCGCACCTGACCGGTCTCCACCTGCGCGGCCTTGCGCAGCATGTCGGGATCGTTCTCGACATTCGTCATCGCCATCGCTCCTCGTGCACCCGCGGACCACCGCGCCCCTTCACCTCGGACCTGCGTCCCGACCATGACATCCCCGAGCGACTCGCCAGTAGCCTTAACGTGAACCTAAGACACCCTGGGAGTTACGCGCAGATGTGTCGGCACGCCATCGTCCGATAGCCCGGTCCACTCCTGATGACTTGCCGCACAGTGGCATTGACATAGCGTCCGGACACCCCGCGATGTGCTTGTCCGTCCGGCGGACAACGGGTGCGATGATCACCGCATGCGAGTTCTTGTGCAACGAGTGACCGCGGCGCAGGTGACCGTCGACGGCGAACTCGTCGGGCGGATCGATCCCGACCCGCAGGGCTTGGTCGCGCTGGTCGGCGTCACCCACGACGACACCGAGGCGACCGCGAAAGCTCTGGCGGACAAGCTGTGGCGGCTACGCATCCTGGATGGTGAACGTTCGGCCGCGGATCTGAACGCGCCCGTGCTCGTCGTCAGCCAGTTCACCCTCTACGCCGACACCGCGAAGGGCCGCCGCCCCTCCTGGTCGGCGGCCGCGCCGGGCCCGGTCGCCGAACCGCTCGTCGACGCCTTCGCCGAGGCGCTGCGCAGGCTCGGCGCGACCGTCGCGACGGGCCGTTTCGGCGCGCACATGCACATCGATCTCACCAACGACGGCCCGGTCACGCTCCTGCTGGAGGCCTGAGCACGCGGTTCGCGCCGAGTTAGCTGACAGCTAGCAGCGAGCCCGATCGTTCCCGGGCGACGGCACCCGATTTGTGGCAGACTTTCCGCGAGAACAGATGCGGCCGAAGGAACGACCGTCTGTGGAAGGTGATGCGGGAGTTGGGTTCGCGATGGATCTGAGTGCTGTCGAACGACAGGTTGCGGTAGATCGCAGTGCGGCCCGAGACCGAACGGTCGATTCCGAACTCCGCCTGGCCACTTCGCTCGTCGAACTGGCCAAGGCGCTGGTCGCCACGAAGAACGATCCCGCCGCGCGCCGAGACCGAACCCTGGAGGCGCCCGCCCCTGCGCAGGAAGCGGTCGACATCCGGCTGCGGTGGCTGGCCGCGGGAATGGTCGAGGCGCGGTTCGCCGGTGAATTGCAAGAGTCGCTACGGGTCTTCGAACAGGTAACCAGGGCGGCCGGACGTCGTGACCTCGCCACGACGACCATCCGCGGCGCCTGCGCGGCGTATCGCCAAGTGGCGCAGACCCACCCGCACGTGGCGGGTATGTGCGCCGACGGGCTCGGCAAATGCGGCGTGTGGCTCGGCAGGCTGGACCAGGACGCGGCCGTCGCCGCCGTCGAGGACGCCGCCCGCATCCGCGCCGAGCTGGCCGCCGCCAATCCCGACCTGGCGGGCAAGTACCTGGCCAGCCTGAGCACGCTGCTGCGCACCCTCATGGTCGGCCGCTCGCGCAAGCAGGCACTGGCGATGTACCGCGAACGGTACGCCGCCTTCACTTCGACCACTATGTCGATCCGGCTGCGCGCGTGCGGGATTCGCGATCTGGATCTCACGCCGAAGTCCTACAACGCGCTCGTCGAACTGGAGTGCCGCACCCTGGAGCAGGCCGGGCGGCTGACCCAGCAGCAGATCGTGCGCAAGTCCTCCGGTGACCTATCCACGGTGGAGGAGATCAACTGGCGACTGGCGCTGGTCGGGCTGCGGCCGCTCGCGCCGGGCGAGGATCCGGAGCCGCCGTCGACGCCGGTCGAGATCGGCCCGACCTTCGGCGCACTCGGCGTGCGCTGTCCGGATCGCGACGCCATGACGCAACTGCGCGCCGCCATCATCGAGGCCTACGCCCAGGACGACATCCAGCCCGTCGACAGCGCCACCTATCACAGTTCCGACGACGAGGACTGGGTGATCGGCGAGGCCGAGCTCAACACGGCTAGCACGCTCGGCGACGACGTGGTGTTGATCGAGATGTCCTACGGCGGCTGGGTGACCGTGATGAGCCTGAACTGGGAGCTGGCTCCCGTCGGCAAACACCCGCTGGCCCTGCGGCTTTCCCAGCGCTGGCCGGTGGTCAGCGTGACAGCCACCGCGAACACGTCCTACGAGCTGTGCCGCTACGAGCACGGCAAGGCGACCCAGTACGCGGCGCTCGGCCGCCCGGCCGGACCCGCCACGCTCGACGAGCCGCTCGCGCCCTTGGACTTCGGCGTGCTCGCCGCCTACGGCGCCAGCCACGCCACCGAGAACAAACTGCGGTCGGCGTTCGGCAACACACAATCCTTCGCGAACCTGACCTACCTGCCGGGCGCGGGTCTGCGGCAGCTGCGCAAGTCGATGACGCTGATCGACCATGATCACGTGCTGTTCTTCCGCAAAACCGGCCAGAGCTGAAACACCCTCGGCGGCAGCCCATCCCGGGTAGCGCGCGGCACCTCGCGCGTGCCGCGGACACCAACTGCGGTCCGCTTCAGCGAGATTCGAGTAGTTCGCTACTCGGGAGCCGACCCCCGCACGGAACCTAATCTGACTGCATCGTCAGAGAGGGAGGTGCGAAACGCAGAACCACCGAACCCACAGCACCGCCGAAGGTTTCGGTCAGGCGCGCAGGGCGCGGGTGCAAGGAACGACGTCACCGATCCAGCGGCGAGCTGGGTACCGTCGGGCGACCAAGGCCGGTACACGAATGTGTCGAAGCCGGTCACCACGGCGAGATCGACCGAGACGGGCCCGGCCCGCGGCGTCGGTGCGAATCGAGTCCTCGCCGCGCGAGCGTACGGCCGAACCTGGAGTGTCGGTACATGTTCCGACCAGTTGTGCCATGCGGGTGATGTCCGCCGGGAACGTCCGGCGTCGACGGCAGCCGCGGAGAAGTGTCCCGCGCCGCTTGCCATTTCTCGTACGGCAGCATCCGGTCGAAGTGGCGACGCTGTGGCCTGATCCGGCCGCAGCGTTCTACAACGACAGATGCTACCGCGAGGCGCCGCCGCTACTCCGGGCGCAAGGTGAGGATGCGCGGTCCGTCCTCGGTGACCGCGACGGTGTGTTCCCAGTGGGCGGCGCGACTGCCGTCGAGGGTGACCACCGTCCAGTCGTCGTCGAGCACCTTGGTCTGGGTGGTGCCGAGGGTGAGCATGGGTTCGATGGCCAGTACCGAGCCGACCACGAGTTTCGGGCCCTTGCCCGGCGCGCCCTCGTTGGCGAGGAACGGGTCCATGTGCATCTCGCGGCCGATCGCGTGTCCGCCGTAACCGTCGACGATGCCGTAGGCGCGGCCGTGCAGTTCCTCGACGGCGCGGGTGCCCATCTCGATGGCGTGCGACACGTCGGTCAGCCGGTTGTCCGGCACCATGGCCGCGATGCCCGCCTCCATGGACAGGCGGGTCGCCTCGCTCAACAGTCGATCGGCCTCGATGATCTCGCCGACGCCGAAGGTCCACGCGGAGTCGCCGTGCCAGCCGTCCAGGATGGCGCCGCAGTCGATCGAGATCAGATCGCCCTCGACCAGGATCTCCTCCGCGGTGGGAATCCCGTGCACCACGCGGTCGTTCACCGACGCGCAGATCGAGGCGGGAAAGCCGTGGTAGCCCTTGAAGGACGGCACGGCGCCCGCGTCGCGGATGGTCTGCTCGGCGACCTCGTCCAGTTCCAGGGTGGAGACCCCGGGCTTGGCGGCCGCACGCACGGCGACGAGGGTGCGGCCGACCACCGCGCCCGCCGCCGCCATGGCGTCCAGCTCACCGGCGGTGCGGAACGGCACCACCTTCTTGCTCTTCTTGCGGCCGAAGACCATGACGGCTCAGCGCTCCCGAGACAGGGACATCAGTGTCCCAGTGCGCGCAGCGCGCGGGCGTTGACCTCGTCCACCTCGCCGACGCCGTCGACCGTGACGACCAGACCGTCGTAGTGCTGCAACAGCGGCTCGGTCTCCTCGCGGTACACCCGGAGCCGGTTGCGGATCACGTCCTCGTTGTCGTCGGCACGACCACGCGCGAGCATCCGCTCGACCACGGTGTCCTCGGCCACGACGAAGCACAGGACGGCGTCCAGCTTCTTGTCCATGTCGCCGAGGATCTTCTCCAGGGCCTCGGCCTGATCGATGGTCCGCGGGTAGCCGTCGAGCACGAAGCCGTTCGCGGCGTCGGGTTCGTTGACCCGCTGCTCGACCATGCGGTTGGTCACGTCGCTGGGCACCAGATCGCCCGCGTCCATGTACTTCTGTGCCTCGCGACCCAGCGGGGTCTGCTGGCCGATGTTCGCGCGGAAGAGATCCCCGGTGGAGATGTGCGGGACGCCCAGCTTCTCCGACAGCAGGACGGCCTGAGTGCCTTTGCCGGCACCCGGCGGACCGAGCAGTACAACTCTCACTTGAGGAACCCTTCGTAATTTCGATTCATCAGCTGGCTTTCGATCTGCTTCACGGTGTCCAGGCCGACGCTCACCATGATCAGCACCGCGGTACCGCCGAACGGGAGGTTCTGGACGCCACCGGTGTTGCCGATATCGAGGAAGAGGTTCGGCAGGACTGCCACCAGACCGAGGTAGATGGAGCCGGGCAGGGTGATGCGGCTCAGGACGAAGTTCAGATAGTCGGCCGTCGGCTTACCGGGACGATACCCCGGGATGAAGCCACCGAACTTCTTCATCTCGTCGGCGCGTTCCTCCGGGTTGAAGGTGATCGCGACATAGAAGTAGGTGAAGAACACGATCAGGCCGAAGTAGATGGCGATGTACACCGGATTGCTCGGGTTCACCAGGTACTTCTGAATGATCTCCTGCCACCAACTGGGGTCAGGGTTGTTCTGCGACGAGGTCAGCTGCGCGATCAGGTTGGGCAGATACAGCAGCGACGACGCGAAGATCACCGGGATGACACCGGCCTGGTTGACCTTCAGCGGCAGGTAGGTCGAGGAGCCGCCGTACATCTTGCGGCCGACCACGCGCTTGGCGTACTGCACCGGAATGCGGCGCTGGCCCTGCTCGACGAAGATCACCGCGACGATGATGGCGAAGGCGGCGGCGCACACCAGGCCGAAGACCAGACCGCCACGGCTGTCCAGGATGGCCTTGCCCTCGGTGGGGATGCGCGCGGCGATGCCCGCGAAGATCAGCAGGGACATACCGTTGCCGACGCCGCGCTCGGTGATCTGCTCACCGAACCACATGACGAGCGCCGCACCGGCGGTCATCACGAGCACGATGATGATCATGCCGAAGATGCTGGTGTCGGCGAGGATGTCCTGCTGGCAGCCCTGGAGCAGCTGACCACGCGCCGCGAGCGCGACCAGACCGGTCGCCTGCAGGATGGCCAACGCGATCGACAGGTACCGCGTGTACTGCGTCATCTTCGTCTGGCCGGCTTGGCCTTCCTTGCGCAGTTCTTCGAACCGCGGGATGACGACGGTGAGCAGCTGGATGATGATGCTGGCGGTGATGTACGGCATGATGCCGATCGCGAAGACCGACAACTGCAGCAGCGCACCACCGGAGAAGAGATTGATGAGCTGGTAGATGCCTGCGTTCTCACCGCCGGAGACCAGGTCGACACATTCCTGGACGGCCTTGTAGTCCACGCCGGGCGACGGCAACGCGGCACCGGCACGGTACAGCGCGACCAACCCCAGCGTGAAGAGAATCTTCCGCCGTAAGTCCGGAGTCCGGAAGGCCGATACGAAGGCGGAAAGCACAGATCCTCCTGGCGCGAACGACATGGTCATGACATGGCTGTTTCAGCTTTGCCCGATTCCCTGGCGGACAGGGGGACGCCGAAAACCATGACGTGGCTTGGCAGACAACAATTGAACTCTAACAGTGGCACCGGACGAGCTCGTCACTCGTCCGGTGCCACTGCTTGTCAGAGTACCGTCAGCCCAGCTCGGTGACAGTGCCACCGGCGGCGGTGATCTTCTCCTTGGCGGCGCCGGTCACCTTGTCGACGGTCACCTGGACCGCGACGCCGATCTCGCCATCGCCGAGAACCTTGACCAGCTGGTTCTTGCGGACAGCGCCCGCGGCGACCAGCTCGGCCTTGCCGATCTCCCCGCCCTGCGGGAACAGCTCGGCGATCTTGCCGACGTTCACGACCTGGTACTCGGTACGGAACCGGTTCGTGAAGCCCTTGAGCTTGGGCAGCCGCATGTGCAGCGGCATCTGCCCACCCTCGAAGGCGGCGGGGACGTTCTTGCGAGCCTTGGTGCCCTTGGTACCACGGCCCGCGGTCTTGCCCTTGGAGCCCTCACCGCGACCCACACGGGTCTTCTCGGTCTTGGCGCCGGGAGCCGGACGCAGGTGGTGCAACTTGATGGTCATGTCAGACCTCCTCAACTGTCACGAGGTGGCGCACGACGTTGATCAGCCCGCGGTTCTGGGCGTTGTCCTCACGCACGACGGACTTGCGAATGCCACGCAGACCGAGGGTCCGCAGGCTGTCGCGCTGATTCTGCTTGGCGCCGATCGAACTCTTGATCTGGGTCACCTTGAGATCTGCCATTGTCAGGCTCCCTGTCCCGCACGCGCACGCAGCATGCCCGCCGGAGCGACGTCCTCGAGGGGCAGGCCACGACGGGCCGCGACCTCTTCCGGACGCTGCAGCTGCTTGAGCGCGGCAACCGTCGCGTGCACGACGTTGATCGCGTTGTCGCTACCGAGCGACTTGGCCAGAATGTCGTGAATGCCAGCGCATTCCAGCACGGCACGAGCCGCGCCACCGGCGATCACACCGGTACCGGGGGAAGCCGGGCGCAGCATGACCACGCCGGCCGCCGCCTCACCCTGAACCGGGTGGGTGATGGTCGAGCCGATCATCGGGACGCGGAAGAAGCCCTTGCGAGCCTCCTCGACACCCTTCTGGATGGCCGCGGGAACTTCCTTGGCCTTGCCGTAGCCGACGCCGACCAGACCGTTGCCGTCACCCACGATCACGAGGGCGGTGAAGCTGAAGCGACGACCACCCTTCACGACCTTGGAGACGCGATTGATCGCGACGACGCGCTCGAGCTGGTTCTTCTCGGCCGCGTTGTCCCGACGGTCGCCGCCACCGCGACGATCGCCACCGCGACGATCGCCGCGGCCGCCCTCGGGGTTGCTGCCATTCTGTCCGGCGGGTCCGTTTCCGCCGTCACGCCGCTGACGTCCCGGCATCAGACGTTCCTTCCGTTCGCAATCTTCATCATCAGAACTTCAACCCGCCTTCGCGAGCGGCATCGGCCAGAGCGGCGATGCGGCCGTGGTAGTCGTGGCCGCCACGGTCGAACACGACGGCCTCGACACCGGCAGCCTTGGCACGGGCGGCGATCAGCTCGCCGACCTTCTTGCCCTTGGCGGTCTTGTCGCCTTCCACCGCGCGCACGTCGGCCTCGATCGAGGACGCGGCGGCGATGGTCTTGCCGAGCGAGTCGTCGATGAGCTGCGCGTGCAGGTGGCGCGAGGAGCGGTTGACCACCAGGCGCGGACGCTCGGTGGTACCGGCGACCTTCTTGCGCAGGCGGAAATGACGACGCGTCTTCGACAGACGACGCTGGGTCGAGGAGTCCTTGCCCAGCGGGATGCGCTTGGCCTTCTGGTTTTCGGTTTGCGCCATGATCACTTACCCGTCTTTCCGACCTTGCGGCGAACGACCTCGCCTGCGTAGCGGATGCCCTTGCCCTTGTACGGGTCGGGCTTGCGCAGGCCGTGGATGACCGCCGAAATCTGGCCGACCTTCTGCTTGTCGATTCCGGACACGGAGAACTTGGTGGGCGATTCCACCGCGAAGGTGATGCCCTCGGGAGCCTCGACGGGCACCGGGTGGCTGTAGCCGAGCGCGAACTCGAGGTTCGAGCCCTTGGCCTGCACGCGGTAACCGACGCCGAAGATTTCCATCTTCTTCTCGTAGCCCTTGGTCACGCCCTCGATCATGTTCGAGATCAGCGTACGGGTCAGGCCGTGCAGCGAGCGGTTGCGGCGCTCGTCGTTCGGGCGGACGACCTCGAGCTGGCCGTCTTCGCCGCGGGCGACGGTGATCGGCTCGGCGACCACGTGCGACAGGGTGCCCTTGGGACCCTTCACCGACACGTTCTGGCCGTCGATGTTCACCTCGACACCGGACGGGATTGCGATGGGCTTCTTACCAATGCGCGACATTGTCCTGACCTCCCTTACCAGACGTAAGCGAGGACTTCGCCGCCCACGCCGCTCTGTGCCGCCTGCTTGTCGGTCAGCAGACCCTGCGACGTGGAGATGATCGCCACGCCGAGGCCGCCCAGGACCTTGGGCAGGTTGGTGGATTTCGCGTACACACGCAGACCGGGCTTGGAGACGCGGCGCACGCCGGCGAGGCTGCGCTCACGGCTCGGGCCGTACTTGAGGTCGACGATGAGCGTCTTGCCCACCTGCGCGTCCTCGGTCCGGTAGTCGGCGATGTAACCCTCGCGCTTGAGGATCTCGGCGATGTTCGCCTTGAGCTTCGAGTGCGGAGCCTTCACCTGATCGTGGTACGCCGAGTTGGCGTTGCGCAGACGGGTCAGGAAGTCTGCGATCGGATCAGTCATGGTCATAGTTCGACCTCGACACCTTTCTCGCTGCGGTTCCCATACAGCACCCGCGCACTCGAGAGCGCGCCGATGGTGGGCCTACAACAATTCGGCTGGTCCGGTCGGCAACTGCCGACCGGCGGGGTACGTATCGCCCGGATCGGTACACATGCGGACATGGGGGTGCCCAGGCAACCGCTCTAGTGTAGGCAATGGGCTGACCAGGACAAAATCGGGGTCGGAGACCCGTCACGGCACCGGCCGTGCGGACCCCGTCGAACTCGACAGCCCCCGCGGCGGCGCCCGCGCGGGCCATCCCGGCTCACCGCAGTCCGGCAACCGCCGCACCACCGAGGCCGGCGACGTGCGGCGCACGGCCGACAGCCCGAACGGCGACCGATACGAGTTGCCCAATCCCGCGGATGCCGCAGCCTCTTCCACGATCCAGCAGCCGTCGACACGTACCTCGATCGCGAAGTCGGTACACTCACGACAGTCCCAGATGCATTGGCGCTCAACGGCACTCAGGGCGTCGCGTACCACAGGCCGAAGATCGTTCTCGACGAACCACTTCGCGCGCCCGTGGACCGCGACACTCCAGGTACCGAGGACTGATTGCACCGCCGCCAGCTTCGAGGCGCCGCATTTGACGATGAGGTCAGCGCTGCGAGCAGCGGTCGGCGTTCGAACGTGAGCCCCGCAGTCCGGCTCCATCGCATGACAATGGAGATCCGCGACAGCCTGCTGCACCTGCGCCGCTATGTCAGCCTCGATGCTGCCGACTACCAGGATCCGCAGGTCTATACCAGCCGCATCGCCGAGGCCATCGCCGCGAAGACGGCCGGACGACCACCCGTAGACAGCACCGCGAAACCCAAGAACCAAGCGCAACCCGGAGTCCGGGACCTCAATGCCGAGCTTCACGAACTGCTCGCGCTCGCCCACGCCTGGCCGCAGGTACGCGGCCTGATCACCACCCACGGCCAACGGCGCGACACGTCGCAGGCCCGATAGGAGCTTCCCAATGGCGATTCGCACGCCCTCGACCACCGAGTCCAGACTTCCGCTTCCGCATCCGCGGTGGCGGTTGCCGGTGATCGGCGACCTGCTCACCACCGACCCGATCAAGCCCACCCAGATGTCGATGCGTGACGCGCAGGCGCTCGGGCCCATCTTCGAGCGCCGGATCATGGACTGGCCCATGATCGTTGTGTCCGGGGCTGACCTGATCGCCGAGATCAACGACGAGAAGAACTGGACCAAGCACGTCGGGGTGCTGTTCAAGAAGATCCGGCCCGTCGCCCGCGACGGCCTGTTCACCGCGTACAACAGTGAGCCGAACTGGCAGAAGGCCCACAACATCCTCGCCCCCTCCTTCACCAAGGAGGCCATGATCGGCTACCACGACACGATGAACACGGTGGCCGCAGATCTGATCGCCTACTGGGGTTCGCGCCGAGGTCGGTGGGTCGACGTCGCAGAGGACATGAACCGCTTCACCCTCGAGGTCATCAGCAAGTGCGGGTTCGACTTCACCTTCGACTCGTTCACCCGCGAGAAGACCCACCCGTTCGTCGCGACCATGCTGCGGGGGCTGCGGTACATCAATAGCAACGCCAACCTCCCCCCGATCATCCAGAAGACCATCGGCCGTAGCGCCACCGCACAGCACGAACGCGACATCGCCTACGTCCACAAGGTCGTCGACGAGATCATCGCCACGCGCAAGTCCAGCGGCACCGTCGGCGAGCACGGTGACCTGCTCGACCGCATGCTCACGGTCCCGGATCCCGAGAGCGGCGAGAACCTCGACGACCTCAACATCCGCAACCAGATCCTGACCTTCCTCGTGGCAGGCCACGAGACCAGCGCGGGCGTGCTCGCCTTCGCGCTCTACGAGATCGCCCGCAACCCCGGGATCGCCGCGAAGGCACGCGCGGAGTTGGCCGAGCGATTCCCCGGCCAGAGTCACCTGACCATCGCGTTCGACGACGTCGCGAAACTGCGGTACATCCGGCGCATCGTCGATGAGACGCTGCGGCTGTGGCCGGTCGCACCGGGATATTTCCGGGAAGCCCGCCACGATGTGGTCATCGGCGACGGCCGCTACCACTTCAAGGCCGGCGACTGGGTTCTAGTCCTCACGCTCCAAGCCCACCGAGACAAGGCGGTGTGGGGCGAGGACGCCGAGGAATTCGACCCGGACCGCTGGCTACCCGGCCGTCAGCGCGACCAGCGCGCCTACAAACCCTTCGGCACCGGACTCCGCGCCTGCATCGGCCGCCAGTTCGCCTATCACGAAGTGATGCTCGCCCTGGCCCACCTCCTGCACGAATTCGATTTCGAGCACGATCCCGGCTACAAGCTCGACATCAAGGAGCAGATCACCCTCGAGCCTTCGGGATTCGAGCTGCGCCTATCGCCTCGCGCCAGCTGAACCCGCGCCCTCGCCGTGGGCGAGAGTTCAGAGTCCGACCCCCGGCTCGCCGCAGCGACCGCCTCCTGTCGAGTCGGGCGGCGGGGCACCGGGCGGCGGAAATCCGAGGGTCGCGTGTCGTTGTCCGGACTGGCGAGGCAGCGTTCAGAATTCGAGCTCATCCCAGGGGATATGGATAGGGAATGGTGCGTCGAGATCGATTCCGTGCGACTTCCCAGCCATCCATTTGTCGATCAGGAGGTAATTGGCTGGGTGCAGGGGCCGTACGCCCGGCGGAAGTTGTCCATGGGTGGTCTCCAGCGCATAGGCATGGACATAGCGGATCGCGCTGCGCTCACGTTCCAGCGCAACTTCCCAGTACCAGGGAATCCCCGCCTTGGCATAGCGCGCCTTCTTGTCCTCGATGTCGGTCTGCGTATTCGATGGTGAGAGGATTTCGCCGACGATGAGCACATCCGCCGCGCGAATGTCCTGATACGGAACCTCGGGGCACCGGTACACCAGGAAGTCGGGGGTGACGAAGTCGGATTTTCCGGTATTTCCGAAGAACACGTTGGTTTCGAAATCGGCGCGCCAGCAGTCCTGCGGCCGCTGTGTCCTGACTTCGCGCGTGCATCGTTTGAGAGCGCTCGTCATGGCGAAGGTGAACGCCTGATGCTCGGCTGGCCCCCGCCGCAGCCACACAACCCGCCCTTCCCACAGCTCGATCTGCCCGGCGATCTCGTCGGGTAGCTGCTCGAGCTCCTCCCACGTCATGTACTCGGGCAGGTCCGGACGCTCGATCTGCGGACTCGGCATAAGCGCCATCGTAATCCAGCGGGCGAGTAGCGAACTGCGCTAGCGAGAGACGACGATGCAAACCAATCGGCCGAATCGGCCACAGTTCCCCATCCACATCCCCTGGTCCGAACTCGAATTCTGAGCCACCGCCATGGCATCGAACGCGCGAAGCGCGGACTCCGGGAGTCCGCGCTTTCGCCTCACGTGGCCGACGCTCAGCGGCAAGCAGGGTTCGGGTGCTGCTGCGTGCTGCCCCACGGACCACACATCAGCAGCTCGAGCAGACCCAGCGGGAGGTCGAGGGCCGCGGAGCCGGTGCCCGAGGAACCGGAATCGGCGACCGGTGCGGCCTGCGGCGCCAACGGAGCCGGGGCCGCCATCGCGGGCGCGGCACCCGCGCCAAGAATGGCCACGGACGCGGCGGCGACAACGAATTTTGTTGCGAGATGGTTCATTTCATCCTCCATGTGATGGTCCACACGGAAGATCGGCAATCAGAAACGTTCGTTACTACAAATCGAGATAGCGCCCCGATCCGAAGCTGTTCTTAACATTGCCCGGGTAACGAAGCCCCAGACCGCGAGTTCACCACCGGGCTCCCGACATCACCATGAGGCGGAAGGTCAGCGGGAGGGACGGCGGGGCACCGGGCGATTCGGATCCGATGTCCGCGTGTCACCGTCCGGGCTGGCGAGGCGTCGTTCGAGAGCCGTGAAAGCGGTGATCGCTTCTGGTGACTCGAAGGCTCGGTTGCGGCGGCCGATGCTGAGCTGGCGGAGGATTCCGGCTTCCGTCAAGCGCTCGACGGCGGCGTTCGCGGCGGGGAAGCTGCGTCCGATGAGGGTGGCCGCGGTGGAGACGGTGAGGATCGGGGCGCCGATGAGCTTGCCGAGGAGCAGGTCGAGTGCGGAGTTCGCCCGCACTGGCGCCACTCGTTCCCGCCATGAGCGCTCGAGATCGGCGGCTGTGACTTCGAACGCCGTCGCGTCCTCGGCCGCGCGAGTGCATGCCGCGGCGAAGCGCCCCACCCAGGTGTTCAGATCGTCGGTGGCTTGCGCTGAGTCCGCAGAACCTATGTACCGGAAGCGATTCAGGCCCTCGATATAACTGTCGCTCCAGGTGGCAAGCACCAGCGACACCGGCGCGACGACGCGTTCGGCGACGCCGCGACGGCGCAGTACGAGATGGATCAGCGCTCGCCCGGTGCGGCCGTTGCCGTCGATGAACGGGTGGAT
This sequence comes from Nocardia sp. NPDC050713, assembly GCF_040654315.1. Classification (NCBI taxonomy): domain Bacteria; kingdom Bacillati; phylum Actinomycetota; class Actinomycetes; order Mycobacteriales; family Nocardiaceae; genus Nocardia; species Nocardia sp. NPDC050713. Next base: position 400,864 of record NZ_JBFAHS010000001.1, read on the forward strand.
CGTCTCGAACTGGGCGTGCGCGATCGCGGCTTGTGCGACGGCAGGCAGGTCATCGCTGTTGCAGAAGTCGATCAGGTCATTCATCAGCTCGGGCACGTATTCCGGCGGTGGAGGGACGAAAGCCGCCGAGAAGGGGTTGAAGGAGCTGCCGCCGATCCAGTTCTGCACTTCACGCAGGCATCCACCGTGCTGTGCCAGTTTGGTGCCTGCCAGGAGGCGACGATGGACCTCGAGCAAAATGTCCTCGCTGATCGACTCGCCGCGACCGACTGCACTGGTCGCCACCGCCATCGCGTCGATATTCGCAAGCACCTCGATGGCAGTCACATCCGAGGACTCGCCCTCCAACTGTCGCGCTGCCTCCGCGCGCAAGAGCCGCCGCGCACCGATTTCCAGCCCCTCGATCCGCGACGATGCGACAGCTTCGGCACGCAGCAGCAACCGAGACAGTGCTTCGGTCTCGGCTAGCGCTTTCGCCTCGGTGTCGAGTCGGGCGATGGCGACCTCGGCATCGACGACGTCGGCGACGGTCTCGCTGGTCAGGACGATGGAACGACCGGCAAGCGGGTCGGGCAGGTACGCCTGGTACGTGCCGGAGCCGCGGTCTCTCCGTGACAGACCGCCGCCGTCCAGGTTTCCGGCCCACTGCCGCTGCACAAGCTTTGCCATGACTCCTCCTTATTAAAGGTTAGCAGTCAAGCTTTAATAAAGAGCGCGGTGGCTATCGCTTTGACAAGGAGTGCGGTCGCGCCCTCCGGACGCACGAGGGCACGGACTCGACCGAGTCCGTGCCCTGGTGGGGTATTCGGTTGTGCGTGCGCGCTCACGAGGAGCGCGGGCTCACCAGGAGCTCTTGTGCACGCCCGGCAGCTCGCCGCGGTGCGCCATTTCGCGCAGGCACACGCGGCACAGGCCGAACTTGCGGTAGACGGCGTGCGGGCGGCCGCAACGCTGGCAGCGGGTGTAGGCGCGCACCGCGAACTTCGGCTTGGCGTTGGCCTTGTTGACCAGTGCTTTCTTAGCCATGGCTCAGTTCTCCTTGAACGGGAAGCCGAGGTGCTTCAGCAGGGCACGGCCTTCTTCGTTGTTGGTCGCCGTGGTGACCACGGTGATGTCCATACCGCGCGGGCGGTCGATCTTGTCCACGTCGATCTCGTGGAACATCGACTGCTCGCTCAGACCGAACGTGTAGTTGCCGTTGCCGTCGAACTGCTTCGGCGACAGGCCGCGGAAGTCGCGGATACGGGGCAGCGCGATGGAGACCAGGCGGTCCAGGAACTCCCACATGCGGTCGCCGCGCAGGGTGACCTTCGCGCCGATCGGCATGCCCTCACGCAGCTTGAACTGCGCGATGGACTTGGTCGCCTTGCGGATCTGCGGCTTCTGACCGGTGATCAGGGCCAGGTCCTCGACGGCGCCGTTGATCAGCTTGGCGTCGCGGGCGGCGTCGCCGACACCCATGTTCACGACGACCTTGACCACGCCCGGGATCTGCATCACGTTGGCGTAGTTGAACTCGCTGTTCAGCGCGTCCTTGATCTCGGCGCGGTAGCGCTGCTTCAGACGCGGCTGGGTCTTCTCAGAGGTGGTCATGTCAGATGTCCTTCCCGTTCTTACGGGAGATCCGGACCCGCTTGCCGTTCTCGTCGGTCCGGTAGCCGATGCGGGTCGGCTTGCCGTCGGAGTCGACGACCATCACGTTCGACACGTGGATGGGAGCTTCCTGGGTCACGATGCCGCCCGAGGAGGCGCCGCGCTGGGTGGCAGAGTTCGCGACGTGCTTCTTGATCCGGTTCACGCCCTCGACGAGGACCTTGTTGGTCGCCGGGTAGGCCTGGATGACCTTGCCCTTGGCGCCCTTGTCCTTACCCGAGACGACGAGCACGGTGTCGCCCTTGTGCACCTTCATGTCAGAGCACCTCCGGAGCCAGCGAGACGATCTTCATGAACTTCTTGTCGCGCAGCTCGCGGCCGACCGGGCCGAAGATGCGGGTGCCGCGCGGATCGTTGTCCGCCTTGATGAGCACGGCGGCGTTCTCGTCGAACTTGATGTAGGAACCGTCCGGACGACGACGCTCCTTGACGGTGCGCACGACGACGGCCTTCACCACGTCACCACGCTTGACGTTGCCGCCGGGGATGGCGTCCTTCACGGTGGCGACGATGATGTCGCCGATACCGGCATAGCGACGCGACGAACCACCGAGAACGCGGATGCAGAGGATTTCCTTCGCACCCGTGTTGTCGGCGACGCGCAGTCGCGACTCCTGCTGAATCACTTCAGCCTCCTTGACCTGGACGTATACGCACGCCGGATTGCCGACCCGACGGGCATGGTCGTGTCACCACCCGAACGCGCGCCTGCCAGCGGTTTCGTACGGTCTGAGCAAGAACTCGGAGCCACCACTGGGGGTTCGCGGCCAGGATGCGGGCACAGCTCCCGCAGGCAACCGGTCTAGTGTAGGGGAATCCCCAGGTCGTTCCCAAATCGGGGCCGCTCGGCGAGGAATCCGTGCCCGCGACCCGCCGCGCCGGTAGCCTCGGCCGAACGAACGTCGCCATCGATCACAACGTGCGGGCGTGGACCGCATCGGGGAGAGGATTCACGTGACATCAACCGGTCGTCGGGTCCAGCTGGACCGTCGCGCCTTCCTGGTCGCGCTCGGCGTCGCCGCTCCCGCCGCGGCGCTGCTGGCGTCCTGTTCGAACGACGGCAACGCGAACACCGTACAGCTGACCGGTGTCGACATGGGCGGCGCCGACCCGCTGATCCGGCCGCAGGACGACCTGTACCGGCACGTCAACGGCGCGTGGCTGCGCGACTACCAGCTACCGCCGGACAAGTCCGAGGTCGGTGCGATCAGCGAGGCGGTCGACCGCACCACCGAACAGCTGCGCGCCATCATCGAGCGCATCGAGAACCCGGAGCCCGGTTCCGAGGCGCAGCAGATCCGGGATCTGTACGACGCCCGGCTCGACCTGGAGCAGATCGAGCGGCTCGGCATGAGCCCGCTGGCGGACCTCTTCGCGAAGATCGACGGCGCGGCGACCAAATCCGAGCTGGCCAAGGTGATGGCCGAGCTGCCGATCGGCGGCCTGATCGGTATCAACATCGGCACCGATCGCAAGGATTCCAACGCCTACATCGCCACCATATGGCAGTCCGGCCTGACGCTCGGCGAACAGGAATACCGCAAGCCCGAGTTCGCCGCCAGGATCGCGGGCTACAAGCTCTACCTGGAGAAGATGGCCGAGGGCGCTGGGTTCCCTGATCCGGCGGGGCTGGCCCAGCGGGTGCTCGACCTGGAGACCAGGATCGCGGCGGCCCACTGGGACCGCGTGCGCGCGCGCGACACCGACGCCACCTACAACCTGCTGAGCTGGAACGAAATGACCGCTCTAGCACCGCAATTCGACTGGGACCAGTGGATGACGGGCAACACCGACCGGCCTCGATCGCTGTTCGAGAAGATCGTTGTCGGCCAACCGTCGTTCGTCACCGCGGCCGGGCAGCTGTGGGCCGAGGTGGATATCGCGCAGTGGCGGGAGTACCTGCGCGTGCACGTCACCCACGCCTACGCGCGCTTCCTGCCCAAGGCCATCGCCGACGCGCGGTTCGACTTCGTCGGGAAGGTGCTCGGCGGGCTGGAGGAGCGGCCGGAGTTGTGGAAGTCGGCGGTGGGCGTGGTCGACGACTATCTCGGCGAGCAGCTCGGCAAGCTGTACGTGGACGAGCACTTCCCGCCGGAGGCGAAGCGGCGCGCGCAGGAGATGGTCGACGACCTGATGGCCGCCTACCGGAACGACTTCACCAATTCGGCCTGGATGTCGCAGCCCACCCGGGAGGCCGCGCTGGCCAAGCTCGCCAAGATCACGGTCAAGATCGGCTATCCGGACAAGTGGGTCGACTATTCGGAGCTGAAGATCACCAGGGGCAAGCTGATCGAATCGCTGCGCGCGGTCAACGTCTTCGAGTCGAAGCGTGCCTTCGAGCGCCTCGGCACCCCGGTCGACAAGGCCGAGTGGGCGATGTCGCCGCAGACGGTGAACGCCTACTACTCCCCCACCAACAACGAGATCGCCTTTCCCGCCGCGTATTTGCAGCCGCCGAACTTCGACAAGGATGCGACCGCCGCGGTGAACTACGGCGCGGTCGGCGCCACCATCGGCCACGAGATCGGGCACGGATTCGACGATCAGGGCGCCAAGTACGACGGCGACGGCAACCGCCGCGACTGGTGGACCCCGGAGGATCTGGCCGCGTTCAAGACCAAGACCGATCAGGCCATCGCGCAGTACGACGGTCTGGTGCCCGAGGGTATGGACCCCAAATACAAGGTGGACGGCAAGCTGACGGTCGGCGAGAACCTGGCCGACCTGCGCGGCCTGCAGATCGCACTGGCCGCCTACCGGATCGCCGCGGAACGCGAGGGCGTCGCGCCCGACTACCGCGAGATGTTCTTCTCGCACGCGCGCACCTGGCGGGAGAAGCAGACCGAGGAGGCCGCCATCTCCCGTCTTCAGGACACGCACGCCCCCAACGAATTCCGCTGCAACCAGGTGGTGCGCAACATCGCGGAGTTCTACACCACCTTCGAGGTGAAGGAAGGCGACGAGCTGTTCCTGCCGCCGGACCAGCGGGTCAGCCTCTAGGACGCAACGGCATTCGGCCGGAGGTTTGCCGTCGACGGCTTCAGCGCGGGTCCGATCGTGGCGCGAGTAAGCCGTCGACGAGGGCGCGCAGGCCGTCGGCGTAGGTGTCGGTGGCGCTGAGGGCGGCCCACCGTGGGCCGAGTTCGGCCAAGCGCGGCAGTGTTTCGGGGTCGAGGTCGGCGAAGACCTGGTCGCGGAAGGTGGGCCGCTCGTCGGCCGCGCGCCGAACGGCGTTGCCACGGATGAGGATTTCGCCCGCGGTGTAGTGCCAGATGGCGCGGTAGGCGTGCGCCGCGCGGTCGAGGGACAGGCCCGCGTCGACGGCGGCGTCGATGATGTTCTCGCTGACCCACAGCGCCGACAGACCGAACAGATCGCCGCCGGTGAGCACCTCGACGATCCACGGCCGCGCGGCGAGCACGTCGTGCATCGCGGTGGCGGCGAGCAGGATTCGCTGTTTCGGATCGTCGGGTAGGTCCGGCCAGGTGACCTGGTCGGCGTAGTCGTTCAGCAGCATGCGCAGCAGGTCGTCCTTGTCGCGCACGTGGTGGTAGAGCGCCATCGGCGTGCAGCCGAGTTCGGTGGCGAGCCTGCGCATCGTCAGCTTCTCGACGCCCTCCGCGTCGAGCACCTTGTGCGCGGCGGCGACGATCTCCGCGCGGGAGATGCGCGCGGGTCGGCCGGTGCGGCGGTCCGAGGATGTCCGCTCACCAGACCGCGTCCGCGTGCCCGACCGCTCGTTGCCGGTCGACCGCGCACGCTCACCCAAGTCCTCGGCGGCGGCCGCCTGCGCACGCTCGCCCGACGGCTCGATGGCGGTTGCTTCCACCCGCTTGCCCGACCGCTCGCCGCCGGTCGCCTGCGCGCGCTCACCGGAGGACTCGATGGCGTCCGCCTGGGCAGGTTCGCCCAACCGCTCGACTCCGGCAGCCTGCGCACGCGCACCGGACGGCTTGCGTCGTGCCGCGGCGCGCGCTCCGGACGGTTCGCGCTGCGAAGACGAAGGGGGCATGCGTCCATCTTCGCCCACGGCGGCAGAACACGGGCCCGGGGTAAGCCGTGCGCCGAAGGCGTCGGCGCGGTGCGCCGTTCACGAAGGTATGGACAGAGATCCGCCGCGCGGTTAGTTTTTATACGTGTATAAAAACTCGAATCAGCGACCGAACATGGCGTTGACGGCGGTCGCCGTCGCGCAGTTCATGGTCGCGTTGGACATGGCGGTGGTGAATGTGGCGCTGCCCGCGATCCGGGCCGACCTCGGGTTCGCGCCGCTCGATCTGGCGTGGGTGGTGCACGTCTACGCGCTGACCTTCGGCGGTTTCCTGCTGCTGGGCGGCAAGGCCGCCGATGTGTTCGGGCGGCGCAGGCTCTTTCTCGGCGGGCTCGTCGTCTTCGGGATCGCCTCGCTGGCAGGTGGTTTCGCGCAGGCTCCGTGGGAATTGGTCGCGGCCCGGGCGATTCAGGGCGTCGCGGCCGCCGCCGTCGCACCCGCCGCACTCGCGACTCTCACCACCACCTTCGCCGAAGGGCCCGCCAGGGTTCGGGCGCTCGGCGTGTGGGGCGCGGTGAACGCGGCGGGCGGCGCGATGGGCGTGCTGGTCGGCGGGCTGCTCACCGAATACCTGAGCTGGCGCTGGGTGATGTTGATCAACGTGCCGATCGTGGTCATCGCCGTGGGCGCGGTGCTGGCGGGCGTCGCGGCCGACGCGGCCGGCGGTGCGGCGAAGCGGCTGGACATGGTCGGTGCGGTGCTGGCCACCGGCGGTGTCGGTCTGCTGGTGCTCGGCGTGATCGGTACCGAACGCCACGGCTGGCTCTCGGCGACCACCGGCGTGACACTGGCGGCCGCGGCGGTGGCGCTAGCCGCGTTCGTCGGCCGGGAAACGCGAGCGGCGGACCCGCTGCTGCGCATCGGGTTGTTCGCCAACCGCTGGGTCAGCGGTGCCAATCTATTCGTATTCCTCGCCAGCGCAGGGCAATTCGCGGCCTTCTACCTCACGTCGCTGTACCTCCAGCAGGTGCTCGGGATGAGCGCGGGCGCGGCGGGCGCGGCGTTCGTGCCGTTCTCGCTCGCGGTCGTCGCGGGCACGGTGGTGGCCACCAAGCTCGGTGCGCGTCGGTCACCGCGCGGCGCGCTGATCGCGGGCGGCGCGATCGCGGCGGTCGGCATCGGGTGGTTCGCGCTGATCAGTCCGGACGGCGGCTTCCTCGCCGATGTGCTCGGTCCGTCGCTGATCGGCGGGTTCGGGCTCGGGTTGTGCCTGGCGCCGGTGGCCGCGGCCGCGACGATGGGCGTCGCGCGGGCCGAGGCGGGGATGGCGTCCGGCGTGTTCAACAGCGCGCGGCAGCTCGGCGGCAGCATCGGTGTCGCCGCGCTGGCCACCCTCGCCGCCACCCGGACCGGCGAACGGATGGACCCGGTCGGCCTCAACGACGGGTACGCGCTCGGGCTGGCCGTGGCCGCCCTGCTCTTCGTCGCGGCGGCGGTCGTCGCGGCCTTCGCGCTACCCGCGGCCCGCCGATCTGCGAATCCACTGGAAACCGCACTCTCGGAAGAGCTTTCCGAGGCGAACCGATGAAGGGAATCTCTGTGACAACGATCGACCTGTTCACCCGCGCCCTCCAATTCCGCCCCGATGGCAGCGTCGGCGCGGGCCCTCGCCGCATGGCCGACGACTCCGGCGGCTGGCAGCTGGCGGCCTTCCACGTGGAGACCGACGCCGACGTCCACGCCGACCACTGGGAAATCCACCCGTCCAGCGCGGAGGCCGTCTGCTGCCTCTCCGGCGGATTCCGCCTCTACCTGCGCCCCGAGCGCCCCGGCGATCCCGAAACCATGATCCCGCTCTCCGCGGGCACCGCCTTCGTCGTTCCCCGAAACCGTTGGCACCGTATCGAACTCGACCAACCGTCGGACATCGTGTCCATCGGCCTGCGCGCCGAAACTCGCCAGGAACAGGTCACCCCGTGACCCGAACTCCCTCTTTCGGCCACGCCTTCGCGAGCCGGAGCAGTTCGGGCAGGCCCGTTGCGCGGTAGTCGGTCCCGAGTGCTTGGGCGGTGCCGGTGTGCGTGCCGTCGCGTGCGCGCGGCGGCACGCCGGAAGTCCTCGCCCGAACGGCGTGCGCGATTCGCCTGGCGTAGGCGTCCGTGCCCGGCTCGTCCGACGGCGCGGGCTCGTACGGGCGCAGGTGCATCAGCGCGTCCTGGATCTCGACCGTCATCCGATACAGCCGCGACATCGGCTCGCCGCGATGCGAATCGTCCGGCAGCAACACGATTTCCGGGACGGCCGCGGTGAGATCGCACCACAGCGGACGCAACCGCCTGCACGCGCGGCCGTCGCGATCGAGCCCGCTGCGCACCAGCACGGCGCTGAGCAGTGGGATCGCGATCAACGCCGTCACCACCGCAAGCATCACGAAAGTGGCTACCGCCCACGGCAAGCCGGGTTCGATGGTCCGCATGCCCGCGATGATGCGGAGCGCCCCGACGCCCGAGGCGAAGCAGCAGTACAGCCCGAAGGCGAGCAGAGCGAAGTACGCCCAACGCTCCCGCGCGGTCGGATCGGGTGTGCGCAGTTCCCGTACGCACGCCCTGGCGATCAGCGCTCCGCAACTGATGGCGACGAAACTGCCCGCCGTCCAGATCACCCGGTTCTGGGCGGCAGGGCTGCCCAGCGGCCAGCCGAGCAGATCGACCAGTGCCGGACCCAACAGGATGACCGCTCCCGTCGAGACACCGACCCTGTTGTACTGCCGCTGCCGGTATCGCAGCGTCGCGGAGTCCATACCGTCGAGCAGCCTGGCGAACCCGTACGCGTAGGCCAGCGTCATGGCGCCGATTCCGAGGAACAACCGCTCCCCCAGATCGCGCATGCCGAGCACGCTCGCGATCTCGTACAGCACGATCGCCGCCAGATCCCAGCTCAACGTCGCGTTGATCAGCCGATCGATCAGCAACTCGTTCACCAGGAACCAACGCCCCCCGACGATCGCGGCGAGGAACACGGACACCGCCACCACGACCGCGAGCGGCACAGTACTCACGCCAGCACCCTACGCCGCCAGCAGCATGGAGCGACCCGGCCGGTCTGTCTCCTAGCGAACCAGGTCGGCGAAGCCGATTTCACCGACGACGACGTGCTCCAGCTCGAGGAATCCTTCCCGGTGCAGCCGGTGCAACCGGTACTCCCCGGCGTGCGCGTCGAGACGGAATTCGCGTACCTCTTCGATCTCGTACTCGGTGTCGAGTAAAACCACCAGATACAGCGCGGGCGATGTTCTCCGGCAGCCGACGGTACTGCTCTTCGGTCATCTCGTGCGGCAGCCGCTCCGGCAGCTCCATGGTCATGGCAGCAGCGTACCGAGCCGAAGCGTCGGCATATCGCTATCCGACCTGGGGCGTAGGCGAGATATGGATAGGTTAGGCTTGGCTGACTTGTTCTGGTGGCTCGGGAGGGCCGGTCGAGGAGTTCCTCGGTGAAGGAGGGTTCAACGATGAGGTCTGTTCGGGCGTCCCGTGGCTGGGCGCGGGCGGCGGTGGCCGTGTTGGCCGGCGCCATGGCCCTCGGCGTCACCGCGTGTGGATCGTCGGGCGACGCGGCGGGTGGCGACGGCGAGTCGATCACCGTCAGCCACGTCAGGGGCGAGACCACCATCACCGGGGTCCCGGAGAAGATCGTCGTGCTCGGCAACCAGTGGCTCGACACCAGTATCGCGCTCGGCGTGACGCCCGCCGCCTACATCGACAACGTCGCCGTGCTCGGCAAGGGCGCGCCGCCGTGGCAGCCGAAGATGGGCGAGTCCGCGAAGCCGCTGAGCACCACCGGCAACCTGGCCGAACAGGTCGCCGCGCTGGAACCGGACCTGATCCTGGCCGACTCCTTCATCGCCGATCAGAAGAACTACGACGAGTTCTCCAAGGTCGCCCCGACCCTGCCCGGCCTGAGCAAGGAAATCATCACGCCCTGGCAGGATCTGGTGACCACGCTCGGCAAGGTGCTGCACAAGCAGGACGAAGCCACCAAGCTCATCGCGGGCGTCGACGACAAGATCGCGGGCATCACCACCGCCAACCCGGGCCTGAAGGGCAAGACCTTCGCGAGCACCTGGCTGGCCAGCATGACCCAGCTGATGGTGCTCAACGACCCGAACGACGGTTCGGCCAAGGTGTTCGCCCAGCTCGGCCTCGGCGTCCCGAAGAACCTCGCCGACCTGCCCGCCAACCAGGGCCGCGTCGCGCTGTCTCCGGAGCGCATCAACGAGCTCACCGCCGACCTGCTGCTCGCGGGCTACTCGGCCGGTATGGACGAGAAGTGGCGCCAGCTGCCCGGTTACGCGGAGCTGCCCGCGGTGAAGAAGGACTCCGTCGTCTTCCTCACCACGCAGGAGATCACCGCGGTGAACCAACCGACCGTGCTGTCCATCCCGTTCATCCTGGACAAGCTGTCGCCCGCGCTGGCCAACGCCGCGAAGTAAGCGAAGACGCGAGAAGTAAGAGGAGTTTCCCGGTGTCCGCCGTCATCTATCCCGACCAGACCCGGTTCGCCCTGCGCGACGGCGTCACCTGCGTGACCGTGCCGACGGGTGCGGTGCTGCTGAACCCGCCCAACAACCAGAAGCTCACCAACCTCGGCGCGGCCCAGGTGCAGGCACTGAAGACGCTGAACCAGGGCCCGTCGACACTCGGTGAGATGGCGGGCACCGGCGGCGGGGCCGACGTCGGCGAGCTTGTCGAGCGGCTGACCGACGGCGGCTGGCTGTCGGTCACCGTGCGCGACGGCGGCCGGGATCTCTACACGATCCGGCCGTTCGCCAACCCGCCCGCTCGGCCGAAGGCGGCGCTGCCCTGGTCGGCGACGCTGTCGAAATTCGCTGTGCTGCACCGCGACTCGCAGGGCTTCGTGCTGGAGCATCCGCTGGCCTGGTGCGATCTGCGCATCCACGACCCGCGCCTGCTCGCCCTGCTGGACGGGCCCGGCGCGGCCGATTCCACACTGCCCATCGCGATCAAGTCCCAGCTCGCCGACGACCTGCACTGGTGCGGTTTCCTGGTGGCCGATCCGGCGGCCGAGGAGCGCGAGTTCACCACCCGCAGCTGGAGCGCGCCGGACCTGTGGTTCCACCGCCGCAGCACGCTCGGCCCGCGCACCATCACCTGGGAGCACTTCGGCCCGACCAAGTGGGGCAAGCCGTCCTTCCCGCAGCCGCCCGCGCGCAAGCCGAACTACCCGGGCACCCCGGTCCCGCTGGCGAAGCCGGACCTGGACAAGCTGCGCATCGCCGACCCCAGTCTCACCGACGTGCTCGAAGACCGGGTCTCCTGCCGCGATTTCGACGACGCCGCGCCGATGACGATCGACCAGCTCGCCGAGCTGCTCTACCGCACCGCGCGCACCCGTTCGGTCCGGCAGGTCGCCGAGGGCGAGGAGCTCACCTCGCGCCCGTATCCGTCGGGCGGCAGTGTCTACGAGCTGGAGCTGTACCCGATCGTGCGCAACGTCGCGGGCCTGGAACCCGGGATGTACCACTACGATTCGTTCGACCACGTGCTGCGTCCCGTCGCTCCCGTCGACTCGCCCGCCGTGCAGAAGCTGATCCGCTCCACCTCGGCCACCCTGGTCGACGGCGGCGAACCGCAGCTGGTGCTGGCGATGGCCGCGCGCTCCGGGCGGGTCATGTGGACCTACGAGCAGGTCGCCTACGCGAGCATCCTCAAGCACGTCGGCGTGCTCATGCAGACGGTGTACCTCGCGGCCACCGCGATGGGTCTCGGCGCGTGCGCGCAGGGCTTCAGCGACACAGCCGCGTTCGTCTCCGCCGCGGGCGTGAACGAGCTGGAGGAGTGCAACGTCGGCAGCGTCATCGTCGGTTCGCCCGCGAAGGCCCGCTGATCACACCCGGCCAGGCCCTGGCCAGCTCGAGCAGGTAGCCGAGTTCGGCGTCCAAATCCTTTCCCGCGTAAGGAATCTCCCGCGCCGCCCCTTCCACGGACGGCGCGGCTCCGGCCGCCTTGGCGTCGACGGCTTGCGAGATCCGGCGCGCGTAGGCCGCGATACCAGGCTCACCAGAGCCGTCCCGCGGCATGTACATCCGCAGGTGCTGTAGCGCATCCCTGGTCTCGACCACCATGCGGTAGAGCCGCGAGTCCGGTTCAGTGATCCGTCCCGCCGCGGGACGCAGCACGACTTCCGGAACAGCGGCCGTGAGATCCCGCCAGAGCGGCTGCAAGGTGCGTAGCTCCCGCCCGGTGCGATCGAGTCCGCTGCGCGCGCCGAATGCTCGGGCCAGCGGAATGGCCGAGAGGATGGCGACGAACAGGTAGACCAGGCACGAGGCCACGGTCCACTGCGTCGGATAGGCGACGCCGTCGAGTACCGACGTCGCGGCGGCGAAAAGCGCTGCGGCGCACCAATAGGCGGCGGTAGCCAGCAGCGCCGAGTACGCGATCCGCTCCAGCCGCGAACGGGTGCGCGGCATTTCGCGCAGACACGCGCGCACGGTGCGCACCCCGGCCGCGGCCATCGGCAGTTGGAAGATCGCGACCCAGAGGGCGGTGCGCCACCACGTCGCGGGCGCGGCCAGACCGTCACCGAGCAGCAGTGATACCGCACCGCTCACCACGAGCACGTCGTAGGCCCACTGCCTGCGACGGACCAGCGCCGGGTCGGCGCCGTCGAACAGCTCGGCCAGCCCGTACACGCTGGCCAACGCCAGCGCACCGCAGACGAGGAAGACCTTGCTCGACCAACCGTCGGCGCCGAGATCGGTGTCCACGAGCGCCGAGAGCACGCACACCGCGCTGAAAGTCAACGCCCGGTTGATGAGCCGGTCGGCGCGCGTGTCGTTCACCAGCAGCCAGCGGCCGAGGGTGACGGATGCCTGCATCAGGAACACCGGCACCATCAACCACATCGGCGCCGCGCCGCTCACGCCGAACACCTACCCGGCACCGTGAACGCGCCTCTGTCGATCCGATGCCCGCTCACCACGCTGACGGCCGGACGACGTCCGTGCGAAGGGCGGGCCATGCGCGGGCCAGCTCGAGCAGCATCTGGAGTTCCACGGCACGCTGCCCTTCGCCGGGTCCGTCGCCGATGTCGGGCAAGGCTGTCCGCGCCATCGCGGGCGTGTTTCGGGCGAGCGCCCCGTCCAGGACGCGGGACGATTCCGTATCCAGTTTTCTGAGGTGCAGCAGCGCGTCCGAGATCTCGACCATCATGCGGTAACGCCGCGCGAGCGAGTCCGCCTGCGGCAGTGCCTGATCCAGAACCACTCCCGGTACCGCGGTCGTGAGGTCGAGCCACATCGGACGCAACCGACGGCAGTCGCGACCGGCCCTGTCCAATCCCAGTCGCTCGAGGACCACGTTGACCAGCGGGACGGCTAGGAGCACGGCATAGAGCAGCAGACTGACGAACGCGGCGACGCCACCCGCCGCGCGCGGTTCGGCGGGCGGTCTGCCCGCCACGATGTCGACCACCGCGACGACGGTCAGCACCCCGGAGGTGCAAGCGAGCAGCAGCAGACTTGTGTAGGTCAGTCTTTCCCGCACGGTGCCGACGAAGCCCCGCAGCTCGCGCACACACGCCCTGGCGATCAACACCACCGACACCGCGATCATGACGTCGGAGCCCACCCAGAGCACCGCGGACCAATCGACTATCCGATCGATGGAGAGCGCGCTGCCGATCGGCGACTCCGCGACGATCGCGACGCCCGATGCCGCTACGGCGACCGCATGGTAGGTCCGCAGTCTGCGCGGCGCTTTTTCGGTGTCGCCGCTGTCGAGCAGCCGAGCCAGCGCGTAGACGTTGGCCATGGCGAGCAATCCGCTGGTGATGAACGCCAGTGGCGCGAGTTCGGCGAATCCCAGCCATACCGCACCGCCGTACGCGAACACCCCGCTGACGCTCCAGGCCAGCGCACGGTTGAGCAACCGGTCGATCATGTTGTCGCGGAGCAGAATCCACCGTGCGCCGATGATCGCGGTCGTGACCACGAGAATCGGAACGAGGATCGAGGTGGAGGTCGAGGTCATCGCCACCGACCGTACCGCCTGGTCGGAGGCGCGCCAACCGGCCACAGCGGGCATCCGGTCGGCCGATGGGAAACCGGCCGACCGGTGCGCGTCAGTTCTGCGCCGCCCAGGAGCTCTGGAGCGCCGCGAGGGCGTTCTGATCGAGGCCCGACACCGACATCGCCTCGTGCCGGTGCTCGTCCTCGGTCTCGGCGGGCGGGTTGGCGGCGACCTCGTCCACGGCGGCGGCCAGTTCGGCGATGGTGAAGTACTCGAACACCAGCTGCGGAGTCAGCGGCAGACCCGCCTCGCCCGCCCGGGCCGCCCACTGGATGGCGATGACGCTGTCACCACCGAGCCCGAAGAAGCCGTCGTCGCGTCCGACGTCGGTGATCTCCAGCAGTTCCTCCAGGATGGCGATCAGGGTGCGCTCGGTATCGGTCTGCGGCGCTTCGCTTTCGCCGCCGGTGGACCGCGCGGACGCGGGCGTCATGTGCACCACCGAACGGGCCGTGTCCCATTCGGCGGGCAGCACGTCCAGTTCGGTGAGCGCCCGGTCCGGCTGTTCGGCGAAGGCCTCGAACACCTTGGCAAGCACGTCGGCGAAGACCTCGCCGGTCGCGGCCTCGTACAGGTCGGGGTTGACCACGACGCGCGCGATCAGGTCGCCGGTGATGTCCACGGTGTAGTCGAAATGGAAGTCCATGAACGACACGTCGTAGAACTTGGCGATGCCCTCCAGCGTCGTCGCCCCGTCCTCGCTGAACGCGACGGGCGCCTGCCGGTGCCGGAAGTGCATCATCACCTGGAACAGCGGGTTGCGGGCCAGCGAGCGCGCCGGGTTGATGGTCTCCACCAGCCGCTCGAAGGGCACACCCTGCTTGCTGATCGCGTCCAGCGCCGAATCGCGCACCCGGTCCAGCACGACCCGCGGGGTCGGATCGCCCGAGACGTCGTTGCGCAGCACGACGACATTGGCGAACAGGCCGATCAGGTCGTCGGTCGCCTCGCCGATGCGGTTGGCGACCGCGGCGCCGATGGCCAGATCGTCGCCCGCGCCGAGCGCGTTCAGCACCACCGCGCTGACGGCCTGGCACAGCATGAACTCGGTGGCCCCGGCCTCCTCGGCCCTGGCCCTGGCCTTCTCCCAGATCGCGGCGGGCACCGTGCGCGCGGTGCCGATGCCATTGCGGCCCAGCACTTGCGGACGCGGGCGGTCGTGTCCGACGGCGATCTCGTCCGGCAGCCCGGCCAACGCCTCGCGCCAGTAGTCCAGCTGTGCCTGACCCGCGGCGCTGACCTCGCGATCCGCACCGCGATCGAACATCTCGCGCTGCCACATGGCGAAATCGGCGAACTGGATGGGCAATTCGGACCACTCAGGGGCGGCTCCGCGCACGCGAGCGCGGTAGGCGGCGGTGAGATCGTCGACGAAGATCTGGCAGGACCTGCGGTCGGCGATGATGTGGTGCATCAGGATCGACAGCACGGTGGTCCGCTCGTCCAGCACGAGCAGCCGCAGGCGCAGCAGCGGCTCGGCCTGCAGGTCGAACACGTAATCGGCGTCGGTCGTGAGTTCCTCGTCGAGCTTCGCCTCGTCACCGTTCAGGTCGAGGACCGGGACCTCGACGTGCGCGATGGGATGCACGAGCTGGTACGGCGTGCCCTCGTGCTCGGGGAACGTGGTGCGCAGCGATTCGTGCCTGGCCACCACGTCATCGATCGCGGCGAACAGCGCGGCGCGATCGATCGGTCCGTCGAACCGGATCGGGTAGGTGACGTTCTCGCCGTCGATCGAGCCCTCCATGCGCCGCTGCAACCAGTACGCGCGCTGCGAGTACGACAGCGGGATGTGCTCGGGCCGCTCCCTGCGCGCCAGTTCGGGCCGCGAACCGCGCGCCTCGGCGACGGCCTGATCGGCGTCCGATGCCTCGGTCTCGCCGAGTTCGTCCAGGTCGATACCGAATTCGTCGAGGAACGAGGCGACCAGGTGAGCCGCGAGCCCCGCGACGGTCGGCTTGTCGAACGGCACGCGCATGTCGATCTCGATGCCGAACTCGGCGCGGATCATGGTGATCAGGCGGGCGGCCAGCAGCGAATGGCCGCCGAGTTCGAAGAACGAGTCGTCGGCGCCGATGCGGTCCTGGTCGAACAGGGTGGCGTACAACGCGGCGACGCGAATCTCGGTGGGCGTCTTCGGTTCCCGGTAGCTACGCGCCACCGCGAGCTCGGGGGTCGGCAGGGCGCGCTTGTCCAGCTTGCCGTGCGCGGTCAGCGGCACCTCGTCGATGACGGTGAGCGCCGCGGGCACCATGTACTCCGGCAGGCGCGCGCCGACGAACGCCCGCACGACGTCCAGGTCGAGTTCGACGCCCGGCTGGGGCACCACGTATCCGGCCAGGATCGGGCCGAGCGACTCGTGCTCGGTGACGATCACGACGCAGTGCGCGACACCGGGGTGATCGGTGACGGTGGCTTCGACCTCGCCGAGCTCGATGCGATGCCCGCGCACCTTGACCTGCTCGTCCGCGCGGCCGACGAACTCGATCTCGCCGTGCGTGTTGCGTCGCGCGAGATCACCGGTGCGGTAGAGCCTTTCGCCGGGCAGGAACGGGTCGGCGACGAAACGCTCGGCGCTCAGGCCGGGCCGATGCAGGTAGCCGCGGGCCAGCTGGCGGCCGCCGAGGTAGATCTCGCCGACGACGCCGTCGGGCACCAGCTGCAGCGCCTCGTCCAGCAGGTAGAGGTAGACGTTCTGGTTCGGTACGCCGATCGGCACGATGCCGGTGCCCTGCGGTCCGTCGACCGGCATGTGGGTCGAGCAGACCACGGCCTCGGTGGGGCCGTAGTGGTTGCGCAGTTCCGCGTCGAACTGGGTGGCGAACCGGTCGGCGACCTCGCCCGGCAGCGCCTCGCCGCCGACGGGCACGTGGCGCAGCGTGCGCCAGTCGTTGACCTCCGGCAGCACCAGGAAGGTGGCCAGCATCGAGGGCACCATGTGCAGCACCGAGATGCCGTGGCGGGTAACCAGATCCGCGACGTACGGAATGTCGCGGTAGGCGTTCGGCTTGGGCACCACGACCCGCGCGCCCGCCGCGAGCGTGACGAAGATGTCCATCAGCGAGGCGTCGAAGCTCACCGAGGTGGACTGCAACACCCGGTCCTGCGGCGTCAGGTCCCATTCGGCGTTGAAGCAGGCTAGGTGCTCGGCGATGGCGTCGTGCGGCACCGGAACGCCCTTGGGCTTGCCGGTGGAGCCCGAGGTGTAGATGACGTAGGCGGTGTTCGACGGGCGCAGCGGCGATCGGCGATCGCTGTCGGACGGGTCGGCCTCGGAACGGTCGGCGGCCTTGCCTTCGGCGTCGGCGAGTGCGTCGGCGTCGAGCACGAGCTCGGGCTCGGCGTCCGAGAGCAGGTACTCGATGCGGTCGGCCGGGTAGGCAGGGTCGATCGGCAGGTACGCCGCACCCGCCTTGAGCACCGCGATGGACGCGACGATGAACTCGACGGAGGTCGCCATGCGCAGCGCGACGATGTCCTCCGGGCCGACACCGAAGCCGATCATCCAGTGCGCCAACCGGTTCGCGCGCCGGTTCAGCGCGTCGAAGGTCAGCTCGACGTCGTCGGAGACCACCGCGACATGGTGTGGCGCCGCGGCGACGCGCTCTTCGAGCACGGCGACCAGGGTGGTCACGGGCGTCTCGACGAGCGGGCCGTGCGAGGCGGCCAGCAGCTCGGCGCGGTCGGCGTCGCCGAGAATGTCGATGTCGCGCAGGCGAAGCCGGGGATCCCGCAGCGCGCTGTCGAGCAATTGCACGTAGTGGTCGAGGAATTGGGCGACCAGGTGCTCGTCCAGCACGTCGACCAGATAGGTCGCCTCGACCCGCGCGCCCGCGCTGTCGAGCACCACCATCAGGCCCAGTTCCTCCTGGGCCACGCCGCTGCCCAGCGGCAGTTCGGCGGATTCGACACCAGCCAGGTCGAAGCCGTTGGCCTCGCCGCGGACGCTGAAGCTGAGCTGCACCAGCTGCGCCATGGCGTCGCGACCCGCGACGCGCTCCGGGCCGACCTCGCGGACCACGCGGTCGATGCCCACGCCCTGGTGGCCGAACGCGCCGACGCACGCGGCGCGGGTCTGCTCCAGCAGAGTGGCGAAATCGGCGGAGCTGTCCAGGTCCGCGCGGACCAGCACGGCGTTGCCGAAGTAGCCGATGAGGCTTTCCGCGCCCGCGCGCCGGTTGACGACGGGCACCGAGACGAGGAAATCGGTCGCGGCGGTGTACCGGTGGACCAGCGCCTCGAACGCGGCGAGCAGCACCGTGAACGGCGTGGCCGAGTGCTCGCGCGCGAGCTCGACGACTCGCGCCATCAGTTCCGGCGCGAGGGGCCTCGTGCGCTTGTCGGCGTTCTTGGACGGGGTGGCCACCGCCGCTTTGCTCGGCAGTTCGAGGCGCTCGGGCAACGGCGTCAACGTCTCGCGCCACCAGGCCAGATCGGCATCCGAGCCACCGTCCGCGCCGACCTCGACATCGATGTACTGGGCGCGCGGTTCGGGCAAATCCGCGCCGCGGTAGGCGGCGTTGACCTCGGCGAAGAACACCGGCCACGAGTCGTCGTCCCAGCCGACGTGGTGCACGACGAGGATCAGCACGTGCTCGTCGGCCGCGGTGCGCGCCAGGGTCGCGCGCAGCGGCAGGTCGGTGGTCAGGTCGAAGGGGCGCGCGAACTCGCGGCGCGCCAGCACCTCGACCCGCAGGTTCCGGCTCGCCTCCGGCAGCGCGCTGAGATCGTGTTCCTGCCAGGGCAATTCGACGTCATCGCGGGACACCTGGAACGGCTCACCGTCCGCGTCGACGCCGTAGGTGGTGCGCAGCACCTCGTGGCGGGCCAGGACGGTGGCGCAGGCCGCGCGCAACCGCTCGGCGTCCAGCGCTCCGGTCAGCCGGTAGGCGACGCAGACGTTCAGCGTGGTGTCGGCCGGATCGAGGCGCTGCACGAACCACATGCGCCGCTGGGCGTCCGACAGCGGGCTCGGCTCGCCGCTGACGCGGGTACGCACCGGGGCGGGCGCGTCGGCCTTGACGGCGTTTTCGCGCAATCGGCGCTGCAGCAACTGCTTACGACGCTCGAGAATGTCCTCTGACATGGTGGTCCTTCGATTCGGCTGACGGTCTTGGGGTTCCGGGTTCACGCGGGCGTCGCGGGCGGTCCACCGACGGCGACGGGCGCGATCGCGCGCGCCAGCGCCGCGATGGCGGCGTGCCAGATCTCGGCGAGCCGCGCCACTTCGGCGGCGGTGAACAGGACGTCGCTCCACCGCAGGAGGGTGACCAGCTGCGGTCCGGCGTCGGTGGGCTGCACGCCCGCGATGACGTCCATGGCGTACCGGAGGGGGAAATCGGGTTCGGGCGCGGTCGGCAACTGGGTGAACAGCTCGACCTCGTGGACCGGCGACCACGGCTTACGGGTGACGGCCAGGTCCATCCGGCCCAGGTAGTCGAACAGCACCTGCGGCTCGGGAGCCGCGGCGAGTTCGGCGTCGGCCTGGAGATAGCGCAGCACGCCGTAGTCGACGCCGTTGTTCGGCACCGCGGCCAGCGACGCGGCGACCGAGGCGAGCAGTGCCCGCGCCGCGGCCGGGTCCTGTTCCGCGGCGGCCACATCCACCGCGTCCGCGCCCGCGCCGAAGCGCGCGGGGAAGACACTGGTGAACCAGCCGACCGTCTGGGCGGTGTCGACGTCGGCCCCGAGCACCTGATCCTCGCGACCGTGGCCTTCCATCGCGAGATACGCCCCGCCGCTGGCGTCCTGGCCGCGTTCCCGGCGCCAGGTGGCCAGCGTCGCGGTCAGCGCGGCGAGCAGGAACTCGCGCGCGCCGAGCTCGCCGGTGAGTCCGTCGAGCACCGCCGCGGTCGTCTCCGGCGCGGTGAACAGCGGCTGCACCCGGTAGGAGGACCAGGTGTCGGTGCTCGGATCCGGCCGCCGGGCGGCCAGCACCGGGTCCGGCGCGGTCGTCTGCGCGATCCAGTAGTCGCGCTGCGCGGCGACCTCCGCGCTGCCCGCGCGAGCACGAGTCAGCTCGGCCCAAGTGCGGTAGGACGTGTACTCGACCGGCGGAGCGAGTTCCGACGCACCCGCCGACAGCTCCTCCCACGCCGCGGCCAGGTCCGCGCAGATGATGTGCCAGGAGACCGGGTCCACCGCGAGGTGGTGGATGTTGAGCAGCAGCAGGCCGGGGCCGTCGGCGCGGGTGAACCAGACCGCGCGCACCAGATCGCCGGTGAGCGGGTCGATCTCGTCGGCCACGGCCAGCGCGTGCGCACCGAGTTCCGTCGGGAAGTTCGGTCCCGCTTCGATTCTGGTCAGGATGTCCGCGGCGCGCACCACACCCGGCTCGCGGGTGACGACGTCGTATCCGGCCGCCGTCTCGACGAAACGGGCGCGCAGCATGTCGTGACCGTCGAGCAGAGCTTGCAGCACCGCTTCCAGGCGCGGGCCGTCCACCTCGGCGGGCAGTTCCAGCAGGGTGTTCAGCGCGAGCCTGCGGTAGTTGCCGTGCTCGTGCATCCAGGACAGAATCGGCACCTGGCCGACCGCGCCGTATTCGGCGACGGCGCCGCTCTTTTCGGTACCCGCGCCCGCGTCGATGGCCGCCGCGAGTTCCCGGATCGACCCCGCGGTCAGCACCGCGCGGGGGCTCGTCGCGATTCCCTTGCGGCGCAAGGCGTTAACCAGCGAGATGGCGACGATGCTGTCCAGTCCCAATTCGACCAGGTGCTCGTCGATACCGGGTTCGGCGCCGCCGGTGAGTTCTGCGACGGTCGCGCACAGCGTGCGTTCGGTGTCGGAGGTCGGCGCGGTGCTCGCCGCCGCGCTGTCCAGCGCCGCGGTCGCCAGCGCCTCGAGCTGCCGCGCGTCGAGCTTGCCGTTGCCGGTGACCGGCAGTCCGCCGACCGCGAGGATGCGGTGCGGAACCATGTAGCTGGGCAGCCGTTCGGCGAGTTCGGCGCGCAGCCGGGCGGATTCGAGTTCCGCGCCCACCGCGAAGCCGACGAGCACCGGCCCGCTCGGGCGGCGCAGCACCAGTACCGCGGCCTCACGGACGCCGGGCAACGCGTGCAGCGCGGCTTCGATGTCGCCGATCTCGATGCGGTAGCCGCGGATCTTCACCTGGTCGTCGGCGCGGCCGAGGTAGGCGAAATCGCCGGAGGGCAAGCGGCGCACCAGGTCTCCGGTGCGGTACATGCGCTGGCCCGGCCGGAACGGGTCCGCGACGAAACGCTCGGCGGTGATGCCCGGCTTGCCCGCGTAGCCGCGCGCCAGCTGCGCGCCGGAGAGGTAGAGCTCGCCGATGACCCCGTGCGGCGTCGGACGCAACCGCGAATCGAAGACGTAGCCCGTCATTCCGGTGGTGGGCGAGCCGATGGTCGGCGTCGCCTTCGGGTCGGCGACGGAGGCGACCACCGCTTCGACCGTGGTCTCGGTGGGGCCGTAGCAGTTGTGCACGGCGGTGTTCGGCAAGGCGCACAGCTGTTTCCACAGCGGCACGCCGATGGCCTCGCCGCCGAGGGCGAGCACCGCGAGGTCGGAGCCGCCGTCGTGCACCAGGCCCGCGGCGGCCAGCTGGGCGAACATCGACGGCGTGGTGTCGATCATGTCGATGCCGTCCCTGCCGATACCGTCCACCAGGCGCTGCGCGTCGCGCATCTCCTCCGCGTCGAACAGGTGGATCGACTGACCGTCCAGCAAGCCGATCATCGGCTGCCAGGACGCGTCGAAGCTCAGCGACCAGGCGTGCGCGATCCGCAGCGGCCTGCCGAGCCGAGCCGTCGCGGGCCGGTACACCCGGTCGCGGTGGTCGGCGAAGTAGGAGGCCAACGCCGCGTGGGTGCCCATGACGCCCTTGGGTTCTCCGGTCGAGCCGGAGGTGAAGATGAGATACGCGCACTGTTCCGGGTGCCCGGACACCGGGGCCGTGAGCGCCGCGGAGTCGGTCACCACCGCGCCGAACGACTCGACGGGAGGCAGCGACTCGATCTCGTCGAGCGCGGGCACACCCGCGCCGTCCACCACGATCAGTCGTGGGTTCGACTGACGCACAATCGATTCGATCCGCGCGGCGGGCAGCGTGATGTCGACCGGCACGTAGGCCGCGCCAGCGGCGAGCACACCGAGGATGGCCACGATGGACTCGGCCGAACGCGGCATAGCGAGGGCGACAACGTCTTCCGAACCGATGCCGCGCGCGGCCAGACCACCGGCCAGGCGCAGTGCGGCTTCGGAGAGCTCCCGATAGGTGTAGCGCTCGTCTTCGGTGCTCAGCGCCAAGGCGTCCGGCGTCGCGGCCACCTGGCGGGCGAACAGCTCCGGCACCGTCACGCCCAGGACGTCGGCGGCGGGCGACACGGGCGGTCGCGGCCGCTCTCCCGGCAGCAGCACGTCGAGCGAATCCTGGCCCGCGTCACCGATATCGGGCAGCTGGCGCAGTACCTCCACCAGGCGAGCGCCCAGGTCGGCGGGCGAGATCTCGCCGAGCACCGCCTCGACGGCCTCCACCACCACGGCCAGCTCGCCGTTGAGCAGGTAGGAGACGACCGCGAGCGGGTAGTGGGTCAGGCTCTCCGACGCGGTCGGCCGGAAGGTGGTGCCGTCCGCGGTGGTGATCGCCTGGAGCACGTCGGCGACCGGCGCGTTCTCGTAGACGAAGAGCGTGTCGAACAGGGCGCCGCGCCCGGTGGCCCGCTGAATGGCGGACAGGCTCAGATATCCGTTGTCGCGCATGGTCGCCGACGCGCGCTGCAACTGGGCGCAGCCTTGCGCCACCCCGCCCGCCGCTTCCAGTTCGTCGAGCCGGATGCGCACCGGAATGGTGTTGATGAACAGGCCGATCATGGTCTCGACACCGGCCAGCTCGTCCGGCCTGCCGGAGACGGTGGTGCCGAAGACGACGTCGGTGCGGTCGGTCAGCCTGCCGAGCACGATCGCCCACGCGAACTGGACGACCGTGTTCATGGTCAGCCCGTTCGCGCGGGCCCAGCGCTGCACCCGGTCGGTGTCGGCGCCGTCGAGGACCACCTTGTGGATGGTCGGCACGATCGTGTTCACCGCCGCGTCGGCGCGGTCGGCGAGAATCAGCGGGTCCACCTCGGCCAGGTAGTCGGCCCAGCCGCGCAGGGTGGCCTCGCTGTCGCGGGCGCCCAGCCAGCCGATGTAATCGCGGTAGGGGCGCGGCGCGGGCAGTGCGGCCGCCGAGCCGCCCGCCTCGTAGACCGCGAAGAGTTCGCGGAAGAACACACCGAGCGACCAGCCGTCCATCAGGATGTGGTGGGCGGTCACGATCATTCGGTGCGACCCGTCGGGCAGGGCGACGATCGCGACGCGCAGCGCCGGACCGCGGGACAGGTCGAAGCCGTGACGGGCCTCGGAGGCCACGATCGCTTCGAGTTCCCGTTCGTCGGCGGTCCTTTCGAACCACGGCAGCTCGACCGAGGTGGGCACGATTTGCACCGGCTTGGGCACGTCGCGGTCCCAGAACGCGGCGCGCAGGTTGGCGTGCCTGCGCAGGATCGCCTCGACGCTGCGGCGCAGCAGCGCCACGTCGACCGGGCCCGCGACCTCGATCACGAACTGCATGTTGTACAGGTCGTCGTCACCGGCCAGCTTGGCGAGCGAGAACAGGCCCTCCTGCAACGGGCTGAGGGCGAGCACGTCCTCGATCTGCGGCGGCGCCGCCTTGCGCTCGGTCGCCTGCGTGGTCTCCGACATTCCAGCGGACTCCTCAGCCTTTGTTCTCGGACATCAGCGACACGACGTCATCCAGGGACGCGCCGCCGAGAATGGCGGCAACCGGAAGGTCGCGGTTCAGTTCGGCCTTGAGCCGTTTGCGCAGATCGAGCGCCTGCAACGAGTCCATGCCCAGCGAGACGAGCGGGACCGAGCCGTCGATGGCCTCGCCGCCGTCGGAGAGCATGACGCGGTCCAGCTCCTTGCGGATGCGTTCGGCGAAACCCGCTTCCGGAACAGACGGCGCGGAAATCACTGGGGCCGATACCGTCTCGGCGCGCATCGGCTCGGCGGCCGGTGCGGTCGTCGGCTCGGGAGCCGGAGCCAGTTTCGCGAGCGCGTCGAGCGCGGGTGCGAAAACCGGTTCGAGCCCGACTGTTTCGGTGACGCCGCGCAGCTTCGACCAGTCCGCCGCGAGGACCAGGCTGTTGGCGGAGGCGTCGGCCAGCCCGGCCGCCACCGCGTCGGCAGCCGCCATCGGCAGCAGACCCGAGCCCTCGATCCTGGCCTCGACCGCCGCGTCGGCCTCGGCGGGCAGCACCCACAGCCCCCACTGCACCGACGTGCACGCGCGGCCTTCGGCGCGCAGCCGCCAGGCCATGGCGTCGAGCATGCGGTTGGTGCCCGCGTAGAGCGCCTGGCCCCAGCCGCCGAGGGTGGCGGCGAAGGACGAGCACAGCAGCACGGTGGCCGTGGGCGTCGTCGGCAGGGTGCGCAGCACCTCGCCGAAGCCGACCACCTTGGCCGCGCCCGCCTGGGCGACGGCCGCGGCGTCGGCGTCGGACGCGGCGGAGTACACGTAGTCCACGGCCGCGTGCGCCAGCAGGCTCACCGGGCGGTCCGCGTACCGGGCGGCCAGCTCGACGACCGCCGCGGGATCGCTGATATCGCAAGCGAACACGTCGATCTCGGTGTCGGCCAGCGCGCGGACGGGGCGCAGCCGTTCGGTCAGCGCGGCCGTCTCGCCGCCGCGGTTCACCAGGGTGATCCGGCGCGCGCCGTCGCGGACGAACTGCGCGCAGAACTCCAGGCCGACGTGCCCGGTGCCGCCGAGGATCAGCACCTCGTTCAAGTCGGGTGCGGCGGCCGTAGCCCGCTCGGCCACGGCGAGTCGCTTGGCGTGCAGCTTGGCGTCGCGCATCGCGAGGTCGGGCTCACCCGCCAGTTGCACGGCTTCCAAAATCTTGTCGGCGGGCAGCTTCTGCTCCAGCGCCGGGTAGTCCGCGGGCAGGTCGATACGGCGGAAGGTGACGCCGATACGCTCCAGCGCGACGCAGCGGAAGGCCGCACCGGCCGCCGCGGCGGCGAGCGCGGGAATCTCGTTCTCGCCCACCGCTTCCGCGCCCGCCGTCACCAGCCAGCACTCGGTGACGCGCGGGCCGAGCGCCGCGAGCCAGCCCTGATCGGTGGCGAAGTCGGCGAACTCGGCGACCGCGGCCGCCTCGTCCTGCGCGCTGCTCGGGGGCAGCAGCACCACGACCGTGTCGGCCTGCTCGACGGGCGAACCGTCGAACATCGTCACCGTCGCACCGTGCCGTTCGGCGCGCTCGCGCAGCGCGGCGGCCAGCTCGGCGCAGCGACCGTCGCGGTCGACGAGGGCGACTGTGCGCGGCGGCGTCAGCGTGCGCCGGGAGAGCCGAGTCCAGTTCTCCACCAGACGAACCGGCGCGACCTCGGCCGGACCCGTCGTCTCAACGGACCGGTACGGCGCCCACAGCCGCTTCGGCGACATCTGGGTGTGCGGGAAGTTCGGCAGCGGGAGCCGGACGGCGGAGCCCGCCACGCGCAGGCTCTGCCAGTCGTAGTTCAGGTCGTGCACGGCGAGGGTCGCGAGGTTGCGCGTGAAATCCTCCAGCCCCACCGCGGTGCGCCGCGAGGTGCCGAGCACCTGGAAGTCGCGCGGTCCGGTTGCCGGGTCGTCCGGCACGGTGGCCAGGTTCTCCTGTAGCGCCAGTTGCAGCGTGGGGTGTTCGGCCACCTCGATGAAGGTGTCGACCTCGGCGGTGGCGGCCACGACGGCGCGGTCGAAGCGGACCCGGTTGCGCAGGTTCCAGTACCAGTACTGCCGGTGCGTGATGTCCGGTGTGATCGGTCCGCCGAGAGTGCCGCCGTAGCAGGTGATCTCGGTGGGCGAGAAGGTCGGCGCGCTCATCTCGTCGCCGAGCACTCCCTCCATCTCCTTGCGGATTTTGATCAGGAACGTGGTGTGCGCCGGGTAGGCGACCTTGATCTCCTTGGCGAACTTCCCCTCGGCGTTGGCCATCGCCACCATGTCGGCGACGGTGTCCTGGTCGCCGGAGATCGCGAGAATGTGCGGCGCGTTCACGACGGCGAGCTCGGCCCAGCCGGAATGCCTGGCCAGCATCGCCTCGCACGCCTCGCGGTCCATGCCGAGCACGGCCATCGAGTACTGCTCGGGGTAGACGATCTCGTCCACGAACCGCGCACGGTGGGTCACGGCCAGCACCGCGTCGCGCCGGGTCATGACGCCCGACACCCAGCCCGCGGCCAGTTCGCCCTGGCTGTGGCCGACGGTCGCGACCGGGCGCACCCCGTACGCCTGCCACATGGCGGCCAAGCCGGACATGTGGAACATCAAGGCGGGCTGCACTTCCCAGACGGTGTCCTGGTATTCGCCCTCGTTGCCGAGCAAATAGTGGAACGGCGCGATGTGGCCATAGCGCTGCTCGTGGATCTCGACGCAGGCGTCGACCTCGGCGCGGTACTCCGGTGAGTTCTCGTAGTAGGAGCGGCCCATGCCCGGCCGCTGACTGCCCTGACCGGGGAAGACGAAGCCGACGCGGCGCGGCGAAGCGAGTCCGACGGTGCTCACCACCGCGGGGTGCGGGGCGTCCGCGACGACGGCACGCAGCGCGTCGAGCAGGTCGTCGCGGGTGCGCGCCATCGCGAGCGCGCGGCGGCGGCGCGCGATCCTGGTGCGGAAGAGCATGTCCGCCACGGCATCCGGCGTCACGCGCTCGTGGCGCTCCAGGTAGGAGAGCACGGCGGCGGCTTCGGCGCGCAGCCCGTCGGCGGTGTCGGAGGACAGCAGCACCGGAACGGCGCCGTCCGGGAGACGGTAATCAGGCATCGATATCCTCCAGAACCGGCATGGCCAGGATGGCGTGCGCGTTCGTGCCCGCGACGCCGAACGACGAGACCGCGGCGTAGCGGACGCCCTCGTGCGGTTCCCACGGCTCGAACTCCGTGGCCAGACGCAGCCCGGTCGCGTTCCAGTCCACCGCGGCGGCGGGGTCGTCCGCGTGCAGTGTCGGCGCGATGTGGCCGTTGGCGCCGCACAGCAGCACCTTGATCAGCCCGAGCATGCCCGCGGCGGCCTGCGCGTGGCCGACATTGGTCTTCACCGAGCCCAGCCGGGGACCGCGCTCCGGGTCGGCGCCGTAGGTCTTGCACAGCGCGGTGAGCTCCAGCGGGTCGCCCACCGGAGTTCCGGTGCCGTGCCCCTCGACCAGGCCGACCAGGCTCGGGTCGATGCCCGCCGCGTCGATCGTTTTGCGCACCAGCGCTTCCTGCGCCTGCGCGCTGGGCACCGCGATCGGCGCGCCCTTGCCGTTGTGGTTGACCCTGGTGGCCAGCACCCTGGCGTACACGCGGTGGCCGAGTTCGCGGGCCCGCGACTCGCGTTCCAGCACGACGACTCCCGCGCCCTCGCCCCACAGGGTTCCGGTCGCGCTCGCGGAGTAGGCGCGCAGGTGACCGTCCACGGCCAGCGCGTTGTTCTTGGCGAACTCGTAGAACGCGGCGGGCGAACCCATCACGCTCACGCCGCCCGCGAGCGCCCAGTCGCACTCGCCGTTGCGGATCGCGGCGGCGGCCTGGTGCACAGCGGTCAGCGACGACGCGCACGCGGTGTCCACGGTGATCGACGGACCGACCAGACCGAGACCGTGCGAGATGCGCCCGGCCACCGCGCCCAGCGCGGTGCCGACGGCGCGATAGCCGTTGTACTCGTTGACTTCGCCGGCGCGCGGGCCGTATTCGATGAACGAGGCGCCCATGAAACAGCCCACCTCGTCACCGGCGAGTGCGCCGGGGTTGATCCCCGCGTGCTCGAGCGCGCGCCAGGCCACCCGCAGCGCGACCCGCTGCTGCGGATCCATGGCGACCGCCTCGCGCGGCGTGATCCCGAAGAATTGCGGATCGAATTCCGTTGCCCCGGTGAGGAATCCACCGGCGTCGGGCACCGAACCCCAGCCTTCGTCGCGGTGCAGGGAGAAGACTTCCCGCAGCGGCCATTCCCGGTCACGGGGAAAAGGACCGATCAATTCTCGCGATTCGGCGAGTGCCGACCAGAAATCGTCCAGATTGTCGACGCCCCCCGGCGCCTCCACCGCCATACCGGCGATGACAATGTGATCTTCTTCCCCCGAAACAGCGCGTGCCATGCCAAACCTAACGTGCGAATTCGCGAACTATCTCGCGGAAAGAACTTCGGACGTCAGCAATTCAGCGATGCCGTCCACGTGGTCGTTCAGGTAGAAATGTCCGCCGTCGAAAAGGGTGACGGTGATGTCCTGCTCGCTGTGCGTCGCCCACTCCTGCAGGTGGCGCGCGGTGACGTGCTCGTCGTCGGAGCCGCCCATGACGTGCAGCCTGGCGCGCAACTTGACCTCGGGCCCGCACACGTAGCGGTCGAACGCGGCGTAGTCGGCCTTGAGGGCGGGCAGCGTCATGCGCATGATCTCGCGGCTGCCGAGCACGTCCGCGCCGGTGCCGTTGAGCCCGGCGAGATGATCGAGCAGCGCCTCGTCCTCGGTGGGATGCTGGGGCATGTCGACGACGCGGTACGGCGCGACCGCGCCCGATGCGCCGAACAGGTTCACCTCGACACCCGCGGCCTCGGCCTGGCGGACGAATTCGAAACCGACCATCGAGCCCATGCTGTGTCCGAAGACCGTGACCGGTTCGCCGCGGTGGTATTCCGACTCCAGGAACGCGCTCAGCGCGCCCGCCGCCACCTCGGGCAGGGTCGTCGGCATCGGCTCGGCGGCCCGGTCCTGACGGCCCGGGTACTGGAAGACGATGACGTCGAAATTCTCGCTGAGCGCCTTGGAAAAGGTGCGGTAGGCGGAGGCGCCGCTGCCCGCGTGCGGGAACATCAGCAACGTCGGGCTCGAGTCCGAGCTCGGCTTGTGGAATTTGCGAATCCAACCAAGGGTTTTCGGCATTACGGCTCCTGCATCACGGTATCGCTGCGCTAGCCGCTCGACTCCGTCCGCCAACTGGCGACGGGCCGGGCAACGCTAACCCAGCGACGTTAGCATAGGGTAACCTTACCGATGTAAGCCTAGGGTAACCTTACGACGCACTGCGCCGAAAAGCCGAGCGAACGGGAGCCCTAGCACGATGAACCAGACCGGGACGCCGTACGTCCTCAAGCGCGAATTGACCGATGTCGCAGAGGAGGTCCGCAGCGCACCGGCCCCGGTTGTTCCCGGCTTCGACGAGCCCTTCGAGCTACGGCTCGCCGATCCCGAGGGCGACGATCCGCAGATGCTCGCCGAGTGGATGGCGCTGCCGCACCTGCTGGAGACCTGGGAACAGGACTGGCCCGCGGACCGCCGCAAGCTCGACTTCCTCGCCCAACTGGCCGGAACCTATTCGCGGCCCTGCATTCTCAGCTACGACTTCGCCGCGATCGATCGCCCCGACCTCGGCCGTCGTGACATCGCGTACGTGGAGATCTACCGCGCGGCCAAGGACGAGAACGGCCGCCTGTACGACGCGGACCCGCTGGACATGGGATTCCACGTCGCCACCGCGGATCTGAATCTGATCGGACGCGGCATCATGTCGGGCTGGATGGACCAGCTGGCCGCCGCGCTGTTCGCCGCCGAGCCGGAGTGCAGGCGCTTGATCTGCGATCCCGACTACCGCAACGCCCCGATGCGCAAGGCGCTGTCGAAGAACGGCTGGGTCGAACTCGGCGAGTTCGACGTGCGGCCGGACCGCCGGATCGCGCTGCACATCCTGCCGCGCACGGCGGCGGACATGCCCGCGATCCGGCTCTGAACCTCAGCCGAAGGCCCGGTCCCGGTTTCTCGTCGCCGCGGACCGGGCCTTCGCCGATTCGGTGCGCAGCACGCGGTCCGAGAGTTCGCCGAGGCAGCTGAGATTCGGGAAACCCGGTCCCTGCGCCAGCGCGGCCAGGTTCGGCAGATACAGCTTCGCGTCCAAGCCCGAGACCGCGAGGTCGTAGCCGATCGACGCCTCGATCCTGGCTTGGGTCAGCTGTCCCCCGACCGCTAGTTCCAGCAGATCGGCGGCGTTGGCGTCGAACATCTCCAGGAACCACAGCGGCTGTCCGCCGGTCGCGTCGATCACCAGGTCGAAGTTGTGAATCTGATCGGGGCGCATCTCGTTGCGCAGCGTCAGCGCGACGCCGTCGCCGAGGTCGGCGACCCGCACGACCCGGCCCTGCATGTGGTGCACCCGGTTGTCGGCGAGCAGGCTCTCCTGCACGCGCACCGAGAACACACCGCGGTCGGTGCGCCTGATGACGTCCCTGCGCTCGTCGGTGCTCAGCGATCCCCACTTGATCGGATCGCTGAACAGCGAGTTCTCGAAATAGCTTTCGCCGCGGGTGTAGATGGTGGCCATCGGGGAGATCACCGAGATGGACAGCATGCCGTGGCGGACCAGTTCGTCCAGCGCCGAACCGGCCGTCTCGCCGCCGCCGATGACGGCAGCGCGCGAGGAGACGGGCAGCTTGCGCTTGCCCGCGAGGTCCCAGAATTCCGCGACGCTGAGCACCTTGGGGTGCTTGGCGAGCGCCTTCTCGCTGCGGCCGGGACCGGTGATCATCAGTGCGTCGGCGTCGATTTCGGTCGGAATGCCGTCGGCGTCGACCGCGGTGATCAGCCAGCCGTCGGCCGCTGCGGCGATGGTGCGCACGGTGCCGAGGACGAGCTCGAAATCGGTTCGCGCGGCGACCCACTGGAGGTACTTGGCCCAGACGTGATGCTGCGGACTCGGACGCCCACGGTCGATCCACTCGGCGTAGGTGCCCTGGTCCACCAGGAAGGAGGTCCAGCTGAACGCCGTCATGGCCTCGTTGATCGCGCGGTTGTGGCCACGCGCCCAGGTGGAGTGGTACGGGAAGCCCACGTCCTTCTCCGGGCTGGTGCCGAGCCGGTGCTGGCCGTCGGTCCAGCCGCCGCTGGGCAGCCAATTGCCGCCCACCGTCTGCGCTTCCACCACGACGACCCGTGGCGCGGGCAGCCCCAGTCCGCGCAGTACGTGCGCCTTGGCGGCGACGGCCATCGCCTTCGGACCCGCGCCGATCACCACAAGTGTTTCCACCGGTTCTCCCACTCTCACATCGCGCGTATCCGTGTTCGCGCCCACATCGACGAGCCCCCGCCTTCATGTTTGCATAGGCTTACCTTACAGTGAACCGCAGTGTCGATCCCCACAGCGGGGAAGCACTCCGGCACGAGAACGATAGGAAGTACTTTCATGATCAGCACCCGAAAGAAGCTGGGCGCGGTCGCCTTTGCCGCCGCCACCCTGGTCGGCGCGTTCGGCACCGTCACCACCGCCGCGATCGCCGAGGCCGCGCCGATCACCGCCCCGCTGCGCGCCAACGCGCCGAGCACCGGTGAGCTGCGTGCCAAGATGGCGCTGCTGTTCAACGCGGGCGCACCGCGCGCCGCGCGCGCCGCCGAGCTGGAGACCGGCGCGGCGGGCCTCGGCGTCTTCGACACCGCGGCCACGCTGATCGCCATCGCCCCGCCGAGCTGGCGCTGGGACGTCACCGGCCCGGTGACCGTCAACGGCGACACCCTTTCGGCCGTGCTGTACACCGCCACCGACGGTTACGAGCCGTGGACCTTCGACCTGACCTGGAAGCAGATCGACGGCACCTGGAAGCTGAGCCGCGAATCCGTCTGCACCATCGGCAACTTCGTCGGCCAGGGCTGCTGAGCGGTCCCGCGCGATTCGGCCCCCGCTTCGGCGGGGGCCGCTGTCGTTTCGCCGCGGTCGTGACATTCGACTCAGCTTAGGCTAACCTCACTTTTATGGGCAGAGGTTTCAACGGCGTCATCGTCAAGGCGTGGGGCGGTCAGGACTACCGGCTCACCGTCACCGCGACCGAATACGTCACCGACAAATACATTCGGCTCGGCTTCGACGCGGGCGGGCTGCTCGCCGACCATCCGGTGCACCCCACCCAGTGGATCCGCCTCTGGATTCCCGACCTCGAGACCGAGAAGCTGCACCACCGTGGCTACACGCTGGTGGACCCCGACCCCGAGGGCGACAAGTTCGCCATCGAGTTCGCCGTACACGACGGCCCCGCCGCGCAGTGGGCCGTCGACGCGACGGTCGGCGATGTGCTGGACGCGACGGTGCTCGGGTCCAGTTTCGAACTCCCCGAAACCGCGCCGAGCGAATACCTGATGTTCGGTGACACCGCCTCGCTGCCCGCGATCAACTCCCTGCTCGACGCGATCGGCGACGCACCCGCCCGCGTCTGGCTGGAATGGCAATACGAATCCGACCAGACCCTGCCCGTGCGCAACAAGCCACACCACCAGGTCACCTGGCTCCAGCGCATCGACGACGGCCGCCTACTGCGCGAACAGTCACAGGAAATCTCCTGCGCAGCAGACGCTTTCGCCTGGGTCGCCTGCGACGGCCACACCACCCGCTCGATCGTCAAAACCCTCAAGCAGACCCACAACCTGCCGAAAACCCAGCTGAAGTACCAGGCCTACTGGAAGTAAGGGCGTACCTCCGCCTCCGCCTCCGCTCCTGCCATGCGCGACTCCGCCCGGCGCGTGAGATTGCGTACTCGCGGTCATTCGTTCGGATGATCACGTCGCGACCTGCTGCCGACGCGCGATGACTCGATCACGCGTCAGGCTCGACCTCGAATCCGTTGTCCGAGCGGAAGCGAGGCAGGTATGTCGCTCATCGACGCGTTGATCCCGATGGCCACGATCGGGTGCGCGGTGCTCGTACTGTGCACCGGCCGGATCGGGCGCGCGCCCGCGTTCGCCGTGCTGGGCGCGCTTGCGCTCGGGGCGGCGATTCAGTTGCTGCTCGAAGGGTTCTACTGGCAGTTCGTTCCGACCTACCTGCTGGTGGGCGCGACCGCGTGGTTCGTGGCGGCGCGGCCGAGCGGGCGGGTCGGCCGGATCGCGGCGCGCGCTGGGATCGGTTTGCTCGTCGCCGCGGCGGCATTCGCGTGGGTTCCGGTGCCGGTACCGACGCTGCCCGCGCCGAGCGGGCCGTATCCCGTTGGCACCGAGACGTTTCGCTGGATCGATCCGGACCGGCCGGAAACCGCGACGGACGACCCGGCCGATCGCCGCAACGTCATCGCGCAGGCCTGGTATCCGGCGGCCGAGCCGACCGGGAACGGCTCGCGTTATCTCGACGGGCACGGCAGGCTGCCGAGTCGAGTCGCCCAAATTCCCAGCTTCCTCATGCGCGGCTACGACCGCATCGACACGCACGGCGATCACCGCGCGTCGCTCGGGCGGGACCGCGAACGCTGGCCGGTGGTGCTGTTCTCGCCGGGCTACGGTGCGCCGCGGGCGTTCTACACCGGACTGGTCACCGACCTGGCCAGCCGCGGGTTCGTGGTGCTCGCTGTCGATCATCCCTACGAGGCGGACGTGACCGAGCTCGCCGACGGACGGATCGCGACGCCGGTACAGGACTTTCCGGCCGACGAGGCCGAGGGTGAGCAATACATGATCAAGCAGCAGGCGGTGCGGGCAGCCGACCTGCGGTTCGTCATCGATCAACTCGACCGGCCCGACGCGCTCGGCCCACGGCTCTCCGGTCGTCTCGACACCGAACACCTCGCGGCCATCGGGCATTCGTTCGGTGGCGCCGCCGCTGCCGCCGCGGCCGCCGACGACGAGCGCGTCCGCGCCGCCGTGAACATCGACGGCACCCTGTACGGCGACCTGCCCGGACGCCCACTGCGCCAACCGTTCCTGCTGGTGCAGAGCGAGTACGCCGAGACGGGACACTCCCCGCAGTTCTTCGATCGCAATGCCGCGCTGCTCGGCGGGCTGCGTTCGGGCGGCTTCCGTTTCGAAATCGGCGACGCCAATCACTACAGCTTCACGGATGTTCCGCTGTTCCTCGCCGCACCTGGGCGGTTCGCGCTGGCGCAGATGATCGGCGGATCGCGCGGCCCCGTGGCGACACAGCGGGTGACCGTGGACATCTTGGTCGCGTTTCTGAGCGGGCCGCTCGGTGGATCAGACGCGGACGTCGTGGCGGCGGCCGGGAAACACCGCGATGTTCGCGGCGGGCCTGTCGGGCGCTGAGCGGGAGTTCGGCCGGGATGCGCCCATTCGGCACCCAGCGGGCGACAACCGAGTTTCGTTAGGCTAACCTCATATCTCATGGGAAGAGGGGCGAACGGCGTCATCCTGAAGGTGTGGCGTGCCGATGACTACCGACTGCGCGTGACGTCGACCGAGGCGATCACCGACAAATACCAGCGGATCGGATTCACCGCGGGCGGGTTGCTCGCCGACCACCCGGTGCACCCGACGCAGTTCATCCGGCTGTGGATCCCGGACGCGGAGACCGACAAGCTGCACCACCGCGGCTACACGATCGTCGACCAGGATCCCGAGGGCGACCACTTCTACATCGAGTTCGCCGTGCACAGCGGCCCGGCCAGCGCGTGGGCGCAGCGGGCGAAGGTGGGCGACGAGATCGAGGCGTCGGTGCTCGGGTCGAAGTTCGAGCTGCCGCAGACGGCGCCGAGCGAATACCTCCTGTTCGGTGACACCGCCTCGCTGCCCGCCATCAACTCCCTGCTCGACGCGATCGGCGACGCACCCGCCCGCGTCTGGCTGGAATGGCAATACGAATCCGACCAGACCCTGCCCGTGCGCAACAAGCCACATCACCAGGTCACCTGGTTGCAGCGTGTGGACGACGGCCGCCTACTGCGCGAACAATCACAGGAAATCTCCTGCGCGGCAGACGCTTTCGCCTGGGTCGCCTGCGACGGCCACACCACCCGATCGATCGTCAAAACCCTCAAGCAGACCCACAACCTGCCGAAAACCCAGCTTAAGTACCAGGCCTACTGGAAGTAAGGCGTATCCGAACGGGCCGCCGCGGAACATCCTCCGCGGCGGCCCGTTCTCGTTGTCGCCGGATCAGACGGCGGCCGGTTCCAACCGCCATCCCGACGCGCGACTGCGCTCGTTCCAGAAGTCGGCGTAGCGACCGCCCCGCGCGAGCAGCTCGGCGTGCGTGCCGCGTTCGACGATGCGACCGCCGTCGACGAACAGGATCTGGTCCGCGTGGGCGATGGTGGCTAGGCGGTGCGCCACCACGATCACCGTCTTGCCCCTGGTGAGCTCGTGCACGCCGCGCACCACCACGGCCTCGCTGTGCGGGTCGAGCGCGCTCGTCGCCTCATCGAGCAGCACGATCGGCGCGTCTTTGAGCAGGGCGCGGGCGATCGAGACCCGTTGCCGCTCACCGCCGGACAGCGCGGCGCCGCCCTCGCCGACCGCGGTGTCGTAACCGTCGGGCAGGCGCTGGGCGATCTCGTCCACCCGCGCGGCCTCGGCGGCGCGCAGCACCTCGGCGTCGGTGGCGTCGAGGCGGCCGATCCGGATGTTGTCCGACACCGACCGGTCGAACAGGTAGACGTTCTGGAAGACCAGCGACAGCTGGTTCAGCAGCGTTTCCGACGGCTGTTCCCGCACATCGCGTTCGCCGACGGCCACCCGCCCGGCGTCCACGTCGTAGAACCGCGCGGCCAATCGCAGCAGCGTCGTCTTGCCCGCGCCGCTCGGTCCGACGATCGCGGTGGTCGTCCCGGCCGGGACGCTGAAGGTGATGTCGGAGAGCACCGGCTCGCCGGGCCGGTAGCCGAAGCTCACGTTGTCGAAGACCACGGTCGGCACACCCGGCGTCACCGGCGAATCGGACTCGGGCAGTGACTTTTCCGCGAGCAGACCCGTGACGCGGTCGACGGCGGCGGCCGCGGAACGCAGACCGTTGCCCAGTTGCGCGGCCTGGTTCAGCGGCTCGATGAACCGCGAGCTCACGGCGATCAGCGCGATCGCGACGGCCGTCGAGACGGCGCCGTCGGTCACCCTCGCGATCACCACGTAGACCAGGACCAGGAACACCGCCTGCACGAACAGCGCGAAGACGATCAGGCTCGGCACCGACGTGAAGACCATCCTGGTGTTCGCCGAACGCTGCTGCCGCAGGGCGCCGTCCAGCGCCTTGTTGCCCGCGCCGACGGCGCCGAACGCGCGCAGCACCGGCTGCGCCTGCGCGAATTCCACCACGCGCGAATCGGCTTCGGCCGCGGCGGCGTGCAGGCCATGGTCGGCCCGCTGGTACGCGCGGTGGGCCAGACCGTTGACGAGGAAGAGCACCGGAGCCGCGAGCAGCATGGCCAGCGCGATCCGCCAGTCGATGAACAGCATGCCGACCGCCACACCGAGCGGGACCACGATGCCGGTGACCACCTTGGCGACCAGATAGGCGACGGCGCCCTGGATCTCGCGCACGTTCTCCACCGTGATCCGCGAGAGCGGCCCGGCGCTCCGGGTTTCGAACCAGCCCAGCGGCAACGCGTTCAGATGGTCGCCGAGCCGGGTTTGCAGACCGCGCTGCATGCCGATCGCGATACGCAGCCCGAGCGCGACCTGGAGGTAACCGAACACCGCGACACCACCGACGGCCACGAGCATCAGCAGCGCCCAGAACCAGGCGCGTCCGAGGTCGTCGTCGAACAGCGCCTCGAGCACCGGAACCAACAGCAGATAAGCGACCGCCTGGCTGATCGCCTGGCCGAGGATGGCGGCGAGCAACCGCGGTGTCAGCGGGGCGAATTCGGTGGGCACCAAGCCCAGCAGTTTGCGAATCATCGGGCCGCCTCACTTTCCACGAGCGAGACCGCGCCGAGGGCCGCCTCGTTGATCCCCCAGAGTCGCTGGTAGGTGCCGCCCGCCGTGTGCAGGCTGCGGTGGTCGCCCTGCTCGACCAGGGTTCCGTTCTCCAGCACCAGAATCCGGTCCACGCCGGTGATGGTGTGCAACCGGTGCGCGATGACCAGCACGGTGCGTCCGGCCACCAGCGCGGCCAGGGCGTCCTGCACCGCCGCCTCGGACTCCGGGTCGGCGAAGGCCGTCGCCTCGTCGAGCACCAGAACAGGTGTGTCGGCGAGCAACGCACGCGCCACCGAAAGACGTTGCGCCTCACCACCGGACAGTGTCGCGTCGACGCCGATCTCGGAATCGTAGCCGCGCGGCAGCGTGTGAATGCGGTCGTGGATCTGCGCGGCGCGGGCGGCCCGCTCCAGCGCGGCGTCGTCCGCGTCCGGGGCGGCCAGCCGCAGATTCTCGCGGATGCTGCCGCGGATCAGCCGGACGTCCTGGAAGACGAAACCGACGGTGCGGTAGAGCTCGTCGCTCGGGTAGTCGCGAATATCACGGCCACCGATGGTGATTCGACCCGAGCCGACGTCGTAGAAGCGGGGCAGCAGCTTGGCCAGCGTCGACTTGCCCGAGCCGCTCGGTCCGACCAGCGCCGTGATGGTGCCGGGCCGCAGCTCCAGGTCGATGTCGCGCAGCACGTCGTGGCCCTCGCGGTAGCCGAACCCGACGGACTCGAAGCGGACCAGGCCCGGTTCGGCACCCGCACTCGGCTCGCCGGGTTCCGGTGCGCCGGAGGCGAGTTCGGGGCTCTGCTGCAACTCGTACAAGCGCTCGGCAGCCGCTCCTGCCGCGCGCAGGGCCTGTCCCCCGTAGCCCAGACCCATCAGCGCGCTGCCCAGACCGAGGCCGACCAGCAGGAAGGGCAGCATGTCGAGCGGAGCCAGCCAGCCCCAGCCGACGCCGGCCAAACCGGCGGCCACGATCACCAGCATGACGCAGACCGGCGAGATCACGATGTCGGCGACCGCCTGGAGCCGGATCATCGGTGTCTTCCAGCGGCCGAAACTGTCGGCTTGGCCGTCCACCGCGTCCTGGAACTCGCGGTGCGCCTTGCCCGCCTGACCGAATGCCCGCACCACCTGGATGCCGTCGACGAACTCGATAGTCGCCTGCTGCACCCGGCGCTCCCAGCGGGTGTAGACCGCGAGGCGGTCCATGTTCTCGCGGTCCATCATCTTGCGGAAAGCCAAGGCGTAAGCGATCAACGGCAGCAGCAGGACCAGCGTCAGCCGCCAGTCCACGGTGAACAGATAGCCGAGCGAGACCAGCGGCACCAGCAGCGCCCCGACGAACTCGAGCCGCGCGTGCGCCACCAGGTAGTGCAGCGCCTCGACGTCGTCCTGGAGGTACTTCTTCACCTCGCCGGAGCCGTGCTCACCGAACCAGCCGAGCGGCACCCTGGTGAGCTTGGCCGCGAGCGCGCGGCGCACGGCGAGCTGGTAGCCGCCGTCCACCAGGTGCGTCCAGGTCAAGGCTGCCGCCTGCAACAGCGCGCGCACCAGAAGCACCAGCATCGCCAGGCCGAACAGCCGCCACACCCGATCGGTGTCCACCGGATCGTCGAGCAGTTCGCGACATGCCTCGACGATCAGCACGAACGGCACGACGGTGCAGACCGAGGCGATCGCCATCACGACGCTGGCGAGCGTCAGCGCTCCCCGCACTGGCGCGAGAATCTCCTTGCGCGCCGTGGCCTGCTGTTGCTTGCGCTGTTTCGCCACCGCCCGCGGCGGCCGGTTCCCCGTCTCCGCCGCTGCGTGCGGCGTGACCTCCACCGTCATATGTCCTCGCCTTTCGACATCCCTGGCGCATCTCGCCGGAAATCCGCCCCATCATCACACAGGAAAATAGGTAAGGCTAACTTTCCCCGACCCTAGGACGAACGGACGCCAGGCGAACGGCGGTCGACCGCCGGTGGCGGCACGAGACCTGGCCTTCCGCTGTTCGACGCGGCGTGGAAGCTTGCGTGCACACCGCTTCGTCTCGACTCCGAAACACCAACGCGGAAACTAGGTTTGCTCGTCATCTACCCGTCTCCCGAGTTGCATGGCGCTCGGCGAACGCGCCGAGCCCTGATCTCCCGACCGGTTTCCAGCCGACCGGAATCGCGGCGCCTGTGGCGGTGTTGTGCCGGACATGACCACAACAGCATCCGATCGTCCCACCGCACCCGTCCTCGACACCGGCACCGAATTCGGCGCCAAAGTCGCCGAACGGCTCGGCCGCGAATCCGTCATCTGGCTCACCACAGTCGGCCCGTCCGGCACGCCGCAGCCCAACCCCGTGTGGTTCCAGTGGCGCGACGGCGAATTCCTGCTGTTCAGCCAGCGGGACAAGGCGAAAGTGCGCAACATCGCCCGCAACCCGCGCGTCTCGCTGAATCTCAACAGCACCGAGTCCGGCGGCGACGTCATGGTGTTCACCGGTACCGCGCGGATCGTCGAGGAGTGGCCGTCCGACGACGAGATCGCCGCGTACAACGAGAAGTACGCCGGGGGGTACGTCGAAATCGGGATGACGGCCGAGGAGTTCTACGCCGAATACTCGGTGCCCGTGCGGATCACGCCGGACCGGTTGCGCGGCTTCTAAAGGAGACCACCCGCCGTCCGTCGCGCCGGGCCGGGTTACACGAGCCCGGCGACCTCGGCTGGCCGGGGCAGGGAATCGACGGAGTCATATGGTCGCATCGCAAGGCGGCCATCTGACTACCGTCGGATCCGGCGGCTCGGAGATCTGGGGCGACGCGGGCCCGGTGAGCAGCGGCGATTAGAGTTGTCGCCGATGAGACGAAGGCAGCAGCCGCCGCTGCCCAAGCGGTACGGCTTGGATCCGGCCCGGCTGCGACTGCCGGAGACGGGCGAGTGGGCGACGATTCGCGACCACCTGGTCGAGCGACTTCCCCGTGTCGCGCCGGAACGCATCGATGAACTCCTGCACGCGGGCGACATCGTCGATCTCGAAGGGCCCATCGCGCCGGACGCGCCTTATGCCCCCGGCGGCGCGGTGTGGTTCCACCGCGACCTGCCGAACGAGACCGACGTCCCGTTCGACATCACCGTCGTACACCGCGACGAGAACCTGCTCGTGGTGGACAAGCCGCACTTCCTCGCCACCATTCCGCGCGGACAGCACATCCGGCAGACGGCGCTGGTCCGGCTGCGCGAGGAGTTGGGCCTGCCCGATCTGGTGCCCGCGCACCGGCTCGATCGGGTGACGGCCGGGCTGCTGCTGTTCATCGTCAACCCGGCTCGCCGCGGGGCGTACCAGACCATGTTCCACCGCCGCGCGGTACGCAAGGAGTACGAGGCGATCGCCCCCTACCGGCCCGACCTCGAACTGCCGCGCACGGTGCGCAGCCGCATCGTCAAGGAGAAGCAGGTGCTCGCGGCCCAGGAGGTCGAGGGCGAGCCCAACGCGGAGACCGTTGTCGACCTGGTCGAGCACCGCGACGGACTCGGCCGCTACCGACTGCGGCCGCTGACCGGGCGGACCCACCAGCTGCGCCTGCACATGAACGGCCTCGGCGTGCCGATTCTCGGCGACGATTTCTATCCGGTCCTCACCGACAAGCCGGTGCACGATTTCACCCGCCCGCTGCAACTGCTCGCCGCGTCGCTCGAGTTCACCGATCCGGTCACCGGGGAACCGCGACGGTTCGAGACGACCCGCAGTCTGCAGGCGTGGACCGACCACGCCGCGTGGTCGGGCTGACAAAAGAAAGGGGGCCGGTCGACGGAACAGGGGATGTCGACCGGCCCGAGCGCCCGCGGTGGTGGCTACGGCACCGCGAGCGCGGCTCTCAGGAACCCATCCAGGCCAGGGGTCCGGCGCCGCAGGTGGCGCTGCCGGTGAGGGTCGGTTCGGCCACGTTCACCTTGATCTCGTAGGCGAGGCCCTGCAGCGCGGCCAGGGTGTGGGTCCCGGACTTCTTCGGCTTCCACTGGATGGTGGCCTCGCCGTTCACCGGCTTGACCGGGCTGCCCGCGATGACGAGCGCGTTGTCGTAGAACCAGACCTCGAACCAGTGGTTCACCTTCGCGGTGATCTGGTAGGTGCATCCCGCCTGGAGGTTGTTGGACGAGACGGTGAGGTTGTCGACCGTCGCGGACGCGTAGGGCGCGGTCAGCACCGCCGCACAGGCCGCCGCGGCCAGCGTCGTGAGGCCGACGCCCAGGCGACGACCGGCCCGGTTCTGGGATCTACTCATTCGGATAACTCCTCTTCGAAACGCACATCGGTGCGAATGAGCGGACTGTATCGACCGTCCAGTTCCCTACGGGCCGGTTTCCGGAAAAAACTGAAACATGTTTCATTCAGATGCAGAACAGCGCCGCCGAGTCGATCTTCGCCGGGTATTCGGCGGCTGTGATCAGGCGCTCAACCGGCGGCGAGCCGCATGACCCGCCCCTACACTGGGCCGGGTGTTTCGAACGGACCTCGAGGAAGCGGCCCAGGCCCGCGGCAAACTGCATGCCTATATCGATGTAGCGGTCGTGATCGTCGTCCTGGCGGGCACCAACCTGATCGCGCACTTCACCACCGCGTGGGCCAACATCGTCACCGTTCCGATCGCCGCGATCGTGCTGCTCGTCCTGGTCCGCAGGCGCGGGCTCGGCTGGGCCGAACTCGGACTCTCCCCCAGGCATTGGCGGCGCGGGTCGCTGTACGCGCTGGCCG
This sequence comes from Nocardia sp. NPDC050713, assembly GCF_040654315.1. Taxonomy (NCBI): domain Bacteria; kingdom Bacillati; phylum Actinomycetota; class Actinomycetes; order Mycobacteriales; family Nocardiaceae; genus Nocardia; species Nocardia sp. NPDC050713. The sequence goes on from NZ_JBFAHS010000001.1 coordinate 441,966, forward strand.
CCGTCGGCATCGTCCTCACGGCCGTGGCCATCGGCGCGCTACTGCCGGTGACGCGCCCGTTCTTCCTCGCCGACCGGTACGCCACCATCTCCGGCGCGCTCATCGCGTCGATGATCGTCATCCCGCTACAGACCGTCATCCCCGAGGAACTCGCCTTCCGCGGCGTGCTGCACGGCACCCTCGACCGCGTCTACGGCGCGCGCGGAGTGTTCGCGGCCGGTTCACTGCTCTTCGGCCTCTGGCACATCGCCTCGTCCTTCGGCCTCACCACCAGCAACCGCGGACTCACCGGATTCCTCGGCGGCGGTCTCCTAGGCCAGATCGTCGGCATCCTGCTCGCCGTCATCGTCACCGCCGCCGCGGGCGTCGTCTTCACCTGGCTGCGCCGCCGCAGCGGCAGCCTCCTCGCCCCCATCGCCCTGCACTGGTCCGTCAACGGCGCGGGCGCCCTCGCCGCCGCCCTCGTCTGGCACACAACCCTGGCGTGACCGAGTACAAGCATGCGCTGACGAGGAGTGGGGTTTCCTAACCCTTGGGTGGGTATCGGCGCTTTCGGCGAGCGCACAGTATCGACGCAGCGGATCAGCAACGAGCGCCACAGCACGAAAGTGAGGCGACCACGGGATGACAGCGACCGAGGCCCTGACCGACGAGATACTGGCGAGCTTCGCGAATATCAACGCGATTTGCGAGATCGAACATGCCTCACCATCGCTATGACGTGATCATCGTCGGCGCCAGGTGCGCCGGTTCTCCGACCGCAATGCTGCTGGCCCGCAAGGGATATCGGGTGTTGCTCGTCGATCGGGCGAAATTTCCCAGCGATACGATTTCGACGCACCTGGTGCATCCGCCCGGCGTTGCGGCACTGCGGAACTGGGGCCTGCTCGATCGGCTGATCGGGGCCGGGTGTCCGCCGATCGACAAATACGCCTTCGATTTCGGCGTCTTGACCATCACGGGGGCGCCGGGGACGGCCGACTCCCCGGTCTCGTATGCGCCGCGACGGACCGTGCTCGACGGGCTCCTGGTCGAAGCCGCCGCCGAGTCCGGCGCGGAGATCCGGGAAGCATTCACAGTCACCGAGCTGGTCTTCGAGGGCGAACGCGTAGCAGGCATTTGTGGCCACACCCGCGAGGGAGAGACGGTGACCGAGCGGGCGCCGGTGGTCGTCGGCGCCGACGGTCTGCACTCGCTGGTAGCGCGTACTGTGCGGCCCGACCAATACCTAGACAAGCCCCGGCTGTTGTGCGGGTACTACTCCTACTGGAGCGGACTCCCGATGGGCGGGAGCTTCGAGACCTACGTCCGACCGGAGCGGGCATTCGCGGCCTGGCCCACGAATGACGATCTGACCCTCGTGGTCGGCGGTTGGCCGTTCGCGGAATTCGAGACAAACAAACGAGATCTGGAAGCCAACTTCCTAGCCATGTTCGACTTGGCGCCACCCTTCGCGGAGCGGATTCGTGCGGCCACAAGAGCGGAGCGAATCTTCGGCGCCGCCGTGCCGAACTACTTCCGCAAACCGTACGGACCGGGCTGGGCATTGGTCGGCGACGCCGGCTACAACAAGGACTTCATCACCGCCCAGGGCATCCAGGACGCGTTTCGCGACGCCGAACTATGCAGCGCGGCCCTGGACGAATCGTTCTCCGGCACTCGCTCGTTCGACGACGCGATGGCGGTTTACCAGGCCGCCCGCGACAGCGAGGCGGTACCGATGTACGAGTTCACTACGCAGCTGGCAACCCTCGAGCCCCCGCCGCCGGATCTGGAACGCCTTCTCGGCGCGATTCACGGCAACCAGCAGGCGATGGATTGGTTTGCGCGAATCAATTCCGGAGTCGATTCGCCGGCGGAACTCTTCGAGGAAGCAAACGCGCTCGCCACCGCCGAGTGAGCATCGGGCAAGGGCAACTGACATTCGCTCGGCCGTTCGACCTCGGCGCATGACGCTTCGCGTTGACCGCGGACGGCCGTCGGTTTAGTCTCATCGCGTTCACACATATGTTCGAGCACACTTGTCGACGCCGAGTGATCGGCCCGATATCGGCTCCAGGGAAGGCTCGCGATGCCCGACGAACCGTCGACCGGCAATTCCGAGATAGCGGCACTGGCACAACGGGTCGCGACGGCGCGCGGGAAACTGCCGCTGCAGCACGACACCGCCTTGGTCGAGGTGCTCTCCGATGCCGAGATCGCCGCGGAACGTGAACTCGCCGAGTGGATCCGGGCCCAGCGGCGCGGCCAGCGACGCCGCGCCGTCGAGGACGAGCTCGCCGCCGAAAAGCGCGATCGGCGCACCTCGGCCGCCATCCGTCGCGCCGACGAGGACGACGCGCGCTGGCACCGCCGCGCCCTGGCGGCTCGCCGCCGCGTCGCCAATCAGGATGCGCGACTTGCCCAGCTGTACCGCCGCGCTGAATGGTCCTCGCGAGCGTTGATCGGCGTCGTCATCCTCGGCATGGTGTGGGCGGGCGTCAACGTGCAGCACAACCTCGTGCCCAGCGGCGACATGTCGGATCCGCTGTACTGGCTCAGCTACGGCATCGAGGCGATGATCTCCATTCCGATCATCACCATCATGGTGGTCGCGACGACCGCCGCCCGCTGGGGACGGGAACTGCCGCGCGGCAAGGTGATCGTCTTCGAGGCGGCACTGCTCGGCACCACCATCGCACTCAACACCGGGCCGCACTTGGCCGCGGGCGATCTCGGCAGGGCCGCCGAGTACGCGATCGCGCCCGCGATGGTCGGCGTGGTGATCTGGTTGCACGCGTGGGTCGCGGCCCGATACGCGCAGCTCATCGATAGCGTGCCGATCGTCGACGACACCGCGGTGCCGAAATTGCGCGGGTCTTATCAGGCCGAGGAGTACCGGAGGGCTGTCGCGGAGCGGGAGGGATTTGCGCTCGGCTCCAATGGATTCGGTGCGGGTGACCTGTTCCAGGTGGGCCACTCCCTCGAGTCGGAAAGTGCTGTCGGCGCCGAAACGGCCGCGGCGAAAGGCGGAAACGATCCGCTCGGTGTGCGCGGCGAGACCCGGCTGACATCCTCGAGTAGCGCTACCGCGCCGTCTTCGGGCAGTGAACCGGCATCCACACTTGGTCGAGCCGACCGTCCTTCCGAGAACGACGCGACCGTACCGACCTCGGCGGACGGCAACGGCCCGTCGAGCCGCCCAACCGGTCGACCCGCCGAAAGCGACGCGCCCATACCGGCTTCGGCGGACAGCCACCCCGATCTGTCGATCGGCCGAACCGATCAGCCTGCCGAAAGCACCATAAGCACTTCGGCCGACGACGACTTGCCGGATGCGAACCGGAGAGTCTTCTCGCCGACCGCAGGAAGCGAAACCGGCCCGATGTCCGCGAGCGACCGCGCTGGCGGCGAGCCTGCCACTGACCATGCTCCCCAACCCTCGGCAGCCGATGCCGAGTTGGAAGCCGACGAGAGCCCCAACGCGAGCGAGGATTCCGACACCCACGCTCCTGGACGAAGCATCTCGTACGCCGTCCCGCTCTCCCTGCTGACCGGCGGACTCACCGAAGAGGACGACGTCACACCACCTTCCCACCGCCGCAACGGTTCCAGCAACGGACGCGCCAATCACGCTGCCGCCCAAGCGGTCCCCCTGTCCCAACCGCGACTTCGACCGATCAACGGCACCGGTCGCACCAACGGCAGCGGCCACACCACGTCGATGTGGGCCGGATCCCACGCCCTGAACACCATCGCGTATCCCCAACCGGACGCTCCCGAAGCAACGGATGCCCTGAGCACCGCGGATGCCGTCGATCTCGCCGAGCAACTCACCTTGGAGCCCGAGCCGGAACCCCACCGCCCACGCAGCACCGAGATCATCCTCGCCACCCAGCGCGCCATCGCCGAGGAGGACGCCGAGGACGACTTCGACCAGGAACCGGACAGCGCCGAGGACGAGGTCCGCATGGTCGCCAGGAGCATCGCCGAGCAGGGCCTGTCCAAGCTGCCGGTCGAGCAGATCGCCGACATCCTCACCCTCGCCGACCAATCCTGGTCCGGCACCGGCATCGCCAAGGAAGTGGGCGTTTCCAGCTCCGCGGTCGCCCGCGTCATCGACTCCGCCCACAAGGTCCGCCGCCCCTACGCGACCAACGGCTGAGGCCTGTCCCCCGGCAGATCGGCCCGCGAAGACGTCCGCCACGCCCCACCACCCAAGCCGAAAGGGCTGTTCGCCGAATACTTTCGACGAACAGCCCTTCGGTCCACAGCTCGCTACCGATCGAAGACCGCTTCCACCCGCGTGGCATCGGCGGAGGTCGTGTAGTACGACCCGGATCCGTGATCGGCGCTCTCCGACCCGCCCGACTTCCCGCCGCGGTCACCGTGTCCCGGCCACCAGGCGCGGTGGCCGAGCAGCGCGGTGATCGCGGGCGTGAAGAACATCGCCATCACGAAGGCGGCGATGGCGATGCCGACCGAGATCGCGAAGCCCATCTGGGAGAGCATGCTGTTGCCCGCCAACATCATCGCGGCGAAGGTGCCCGCCAGGATGACGCCCGCCGCGGCGACCGTCGGACCCGTGTGCCGCAGGCTGAGCGCCGCCGCCTCGCGCGGGTCGCGACCCTCGCGGGTCTCCTCGCGGAGCCGGGCGATCATCAGGATGTTGTAGTCGGTGCCGAGCGCGACGACGAACAGATACATGATCACCGGCAGCGTGAAGATCAACCCGGAATCGCCCTGGATGTTCTGGAAGACCAGCACCGTGGCGCCGAGCGTCGCGGCGAAACCGAGGAAGACCGAGGCCATCAGATACCACGGGGCGACCAGGCTGCGCAGCAGCAGTGCCAGCACGATCATGATCAGGATCGCCGCCACCGGGAACACGATGGCGTAGTCGCGGTTCATCGCGTCCTGGAAGTCCACGAACACCGCGGTGATTCCGCCGACCGCCGCCGTCGTGCCCGCGGGCGCCGCGTCGTGCGCCGCCGTGCGCAGCGGTCCGCGGACGGTGTCCAGCGCGGCATCGGATTCCGGCGCGTCGGCGAGAGTCACCTGGAAGTTCGCGATGGCTCCGTCGGCCGACAGCAGCGGCTCGCCGACCATGCTCACGCCGGGTACCTCGGCCAGCGCCGCGCGGTATCCCCGCAGCTGATCCTGGCGCAGCTGCCCGTCCGGCGCGTGCAGCAGCACGTCCGAGGGCTGGGTAGCGCCCGCGGGCATGCCCTTCAGCAATTCCTTGTTGTAGACGACGGATTCGGATGCGTCCGAGGTCGAGCCCGAGCCGAGGTCGAAGGTCGGATTGAACCCGATGGCGAAGACGCTCAGCGCCACCAGCACACCGCCGGAGACGACGGCGAACACCCCGGGCCGGCGCCCCATGGCCGCACCGATCGCGGTGAACCGCGCGCCCTTCGGCTCCACCTGCCACGCCTTCGACGGCCAGAACACCTTCGTCCCGAGCAGCGACACGATCGCGGGCACCAGGGTGAGTCCCGCCACCAGCGCCACAGCGACCGCGATCGCCAGCGCGGGGCCGAGCGAACGGAACAGGCCGAGGGTGGAGAGGGTCAGCGCCATGAAGGCGATGATCACCGCGCCCGCCGCCGAGGTGATGGCTTCGCCGACCCTGGCGACCGCGCTGACCATCGCGGTCTTGGGATCCTCGCCAGCGCGCAGCCGCTCCCGGTACCGGAACATCAGGAACAGGATGTAATCGGTGCCGACGCCGAACAGCACGACCACCAGCATCGAGTTGACCGAGGTATCCATCTCCAAGTCGAATGCCTTGCTCACCATGGCGATCAGGCTGCCGACCATGCTGGAGATACCGCCGATCACGATCACCGGAAGCAGCGCGATCACCGGACTGCGGAAGATGATCAGCAGCAACACCAGAATCAGCAGGATGGTCGCCACGCCGATGATGGCCATGCCCTTTTCGCCGGACTCGGTCTGGTCCAGGGTCTGCGCCGCGGCTCCCGTGATGCCGGCCTTCAGATCGGTGTCGCGCACCTGCTCTTTCAGGCTGTCGCGCAGGCTCTTCACCGCGTCGCCCTGGGTCTTGTCGGAGGCGTTGGTGACCTTGGTCATCTGCACGGCGATGACCTGGATCAGGCGATTGTCCGAGGGCGGCGTCGCCTGAATCCCGGTGACGCCCTTGATGTTCGCACCGCTGAGCTCCGTCGCCGCGGCCGCCACCGCCGCCGCGTTCTGCTCGGTGAGCGGCGCGCCGTCCGCGCGGGCGAAGACGATCAGCGCCGCCGGCGCCGAGTTCTGCGGAAACGCCTTCTCCTGCAACTCCATCGCCTTGATGGACTCGTAATGCGAAGGCAGGAAGCTGGATTGATCGGTGGTCGAGGTGAATTCGGGGGCGGAAGCCACCACCGCTATGGCGGCGATCAGCCACAAGCCGATCACCTTCCACGGGTGATGGACGACGAGACGTCCGAGACGGCCGAACATGCGAGTTCCTTTCGTTGAACCGGGAGCGGCTCAGATGTCGAGGTCTTGGTGACGGCCGTGCTGGGCGATGTCGGCGACGGTGCGGTAGACCCGCACCACCTCGGCGCCGTCCTTGGTGATCTGCCGAGCCTCGGCGAGCCGCCGACCGTGGAAGCACTGGAGGCGCCCGCCGCCCGACCCGGCCTTCAGCACGATCTCCTCCAGATCGTCGGATTTCTCCATGTCGATGGGCGCGGCCTCGATGAGGGCAGGCTCGGCGACTACGTCGTCAGCCTGCTGATCGTTGGTCATTTTGTCCCCGTTTTCATTCGTGAATGCGCATACAGGCATGTTCAACTAGCGGCGAACCCCCATTCGGTCCGTCGTAGTCGGCTGCTGTGCGGTTGTGGATGACGTCGTGCGCGTTCCCCGACACTCGGTACCGACACACTATAAGTAGATGTATACGTATAGCGCAAGAGGTGTGCGATCAGGGCAGATCCGGGGCCAGTCCGGAGACTCCGATGCTGGACAGACCACGATCGCCAAGAGCACCACGAACCCGTTCTTACGGGCTCGAAAGCGGGTCTCAACCGTTCGCCAAGCCCGCCGGTCGATCGTGATGGCCGATGGATATCGCGACGGTGAGACATACGGAGGCCCAGATGATTTCGACAGACATCCGGACGCGACCCCGACCGGCAGTCCGTACCTGGTCGCCGCCGATTACGTCGCGGACGTGGCGACCGCGCAACGACTCGGCCGCGCCAACACACTGACGGTGTGGCGCACACCAAGCTCTGGATCGTCCTGATCTCCGGCCTGTCGATCGGTACCTACCTCGTCGGCAGGTACGTCGACACCTCCTGGTCCGATCCCGGCACCTACCCGATCGGCTGGCTCGGCGTCTTCCTCGCCTGCACCGTGCCCAACCTGATCGTGGCAGCCTGCACCCTCGGTCTGCGCACCACCATCCCGTCCCCACTGGAAAAGCGCTACAGCTACCCCGGCGCTACCTCGTCGCCCACTACCACGACGAGTTCCTCGAGCTGTGGGCCCCGGTCGAAACACAGCACTGTACCCTCCACCCGAATCAAGAAAGTCATCGTCTTCAGCGACGCCATCGTGCTCTACTTCGGCCTGGTCTGCGCTACGCGATGCCGCGCCAACTCGTTCCCGACGCCGCACTGAACATGCTCCTGGCCCACGCGACCAAGCCCGCGCCACACTGACACCCGCCGCCATCGCGGTGAGCGAGATGCGCTTTCTTCAATTCGGGTCCGGTTCCACCTCCGCTCGCGGCCGAACCTCGATGATCAGATCGCCCGCCGAGTCCCGATACCGCACGATCGCGAACCATCGCTGAGGTTTCGGGGTAGCACGCCATCCCAGAACACTGCCGTGGCGCGGACCTTTCGCTGTCATCACAAGGCAATCCGGAAATGCCGCAGCTCCCAAGTCACGCCAACATTCCGGGCATGCCATCCTGTTCAGCGGTAATCGCCGCAGGCGCCACTTGTTGATGGCTTTGTCGTCTCCACAGCGCACCGCGAGCAGCCGATCCTGCTCGAGGACCGGGCAGGCCTCGTCAGAGTGGAAGAGAGCAGGCCTGGACTCGTGCGGCCAGGCGATCGCCCACACCAGGTCGTTCGGTCGCACCGGGTCGTTCACCGGGCGGTAGTTCGCCGGATCTCGCCGTTCGAGCCCCCACCGGTTCAATTGATAGCTGCCCCATTTCTCGGGAGACTCCCATGCCTCCCCCTCCACATCGGCCCACTGGTCCACCTGCCACAAGTATCACGAATTATGCTGGAGCACAGGCACTTACCAAATGTAACAGGATCGCAGCGGGCCATCGTTCCGCCGGACCCACTACGGATGTCCGAGTCCGCACCGGAGCGGCTCGCCGTGCTCTACATCCCGCGCTCCCGAATATCAAGCGGGCCTCGAGGTTCCCGAATCTCAGCCGCGAGAGTGGCCGATTCACAATCGGATCGGCGTCTAAGCCCTGGTTGCCGATCCGCACGTTGCGGCGGCCGCGCACCGTGCGCGTTCACGGCGCTATTGCAGTCGTTTCCATAGTCTGATCAGACAACCTCCGGCACTCACGATCGTATCGGAAAGAGTTTCTACGCCCTCATGATCGGATCGCCATGTTCCAGGTAGATCGTGCGCCCCTTCTCGTACGCGACGTGAGCTTGCCGTATCCGTCGAGACAGTCGCGGGATGACATACTCGTCCAGCTGGTCGATATGGACCCATTCCCAGCGGTCGATTTCCGATTCTTGCAACTGAATCTTGCTCTCGTCCTCTCCGAGCGGACCGCAATCGAATAGGTAGAGGACCTTGTCGCCCTCTTTGGGCGTCGGCGCCCAGTCGTGGACCATCAACCATATTGGGGTGCGGTCGATTCCGAGTTCCTCACGCACCTCACGCGCACAGGCAGCAGCCGGCGCTTCGCCCGGTTCGACGTAGCCGCCGGGGAGATCCCACCCATTGCCGTACGTCTTGTGCACCAGGAGAACCGCGTCTCCTCGCACGAATAGAGCTCCAGCGGCAAGCCTTGCGCTCGCGAACTCACTGCCGATTTCTGTCATGGTCTACCTTACGATCCGCATTCTGTGTGCAAGAGATTCCAGCGCATGGGTTGGACGACCGCGGCTGTTTCGCATCCAGACCAGCACGAGTTGCCTACTGAGGTAGTGGTGCCTGACTTGTTCGGGCGCCATCCGTTCGGCTTCGAGTACGGCGCAAATCGAATCATCCTGTCTACCAGCGAAGTTGAATGCGCGTGCAATGTCGAGGCGATGGCGCACCTGGCGTTCTGTGGGGAGAGCGGAAGTATCCAGCATCGGTCCCAGGTCGAGCGCAATTTGTACGTCACCCAGTTCCATTGCGGTGTTGACTCGATGAATATCAACGTTCGTCGGCCCGAAGGCTGTCCAGAGGTGGTTGCAGTCTCCGCCCAACCTCCCAGCTGTTCGATCAGCTTCGGTCAAGAAGTTCCGCACGACATCTCGACGGCCACTTCGTGCTGCGGCCATCGAGCCGACGAGTAGCAGAGTCCCGTACACCGACAGCAAATCGCTGCGACAACCAGCGAGATGCCTTTCCAAATAGCTTGCGCCGGTCTGCACCAGCTCGATCGCAGGCTGAAGTCGGCCTGTCGACATTATGGTGAAGGCCGTCGATCGCATCAGTGAACCAAGGATCGCCGGATCGCCCGCGTGGTTCGCGGCTACCAACCCACGCTCGGCGGCGTTCCAAGCAAGGTCCGCTTCGCCGAGCTTCGTCAGCACGGATGCTGCCGCTTGATAGCTCAGGGCCAACACTCTGTGCGATCGTTCATCGGCATCCGTCCTTGCACGCGCCAGCGCCGCGGCCAAGAGCGCCGGCAAACGACCAGCGGCGAAGCCGAACTTCGACGCCTGATAAGCGTCGAACACATCGCTGAGATCGCGTTCGAGCGCTGTAATGCCCAGTAGCTCAACGTCACTCCCCCGGGAAGTCAAAGAGGGTACAAGATGCCCGTAGTCCATAAGCGCGGCGCGCAGGGCCGGGACGGTCGAGGTGCCGCTATCAGCGGTCCATTCCAACAGTGTCGGTTCGCCGATCAAATCACCGAGTGAGATGTCTAGCGCGTCAGCCAACAACCGGATCACCGAAAGTCGATCCAGGGATATCCGATTGTTCTCGATCTTGCTCATCCAGTCTTCGGAGCGTCCGACGAGGCCCGCCAAGGCTTCCTGGGACATGCCGCGTCGGCGTCGGTACCAGGCGACCCGCTCACCGACGGTGAGTTCTTGCGTCATTCCGCGCACGACTTCATCTTCCATCTCGGCTGGCAGGGCAGACCGGAAGGAAATTCCGGGGTGTGAAACCGATCCGGGCCGAGGCTACTAGCCATCAGGGCGATTGCGAACGGAATAGAAGGGGCAGGTAACTCGTGAACATCGAATCGGTCGAATCGGCGGTGGGGTGGGCGGCGTACTACCGGCAACGTTTCTATCTTCCCGCTGAGGAGCGCGGCGGGTACGTCATGCTGCCGGTCACGAACGAAGTGGGCTTCGTTCATCTCCCCCAGCCACACGCGGAAAGAGTCCTCGCTGCTCTTCGCGACCAGCAGACCTTCGTACCTGTACTCGCCCGGCATATTCGGTGGAGTTTCGTCACGGCCATCGACTGTTTGCCAGGTCGCCAGATGTTGGACCTGCTTACGCGAGAGAACATCTGCGTACCGGTCGTCGGCAGTGCGCTTATGGTGCCGACGAGTTTCGGGCGATGGACCCGAGAAGGTTCCTACTGGGTGATTCCGCCAACGAGAGACCGCTGCCTGCCGTTGCTTTCAGCGATCGTAACGACAGCCCTTTCGTTATCGAGCAGGTGACTCCCGCGTTTGTGTGCGACAAGCCCCGAAAACGACGACGGCCCGCTTCCCAAACGGGAAGCGGGCCGTTGTGCTTCGACTCTCAGCCGTGGAGCAGGCTTACTTCGCCTTCTCCAGGACCTCGACCAGACGCCAGCGCTTGGTGGCCGACAGCGGGCGGGTCTCCATCAGCTGAACGCGGTCGCCGATGCCGGCGATCTCGTTCTCGTCGTGGGCCTTGACCTTCGAGGTGGTGCGGATGATCTTGCCGTAGAGCGGGTGCTTCACCCGGTCCTCCAGCTCCACCACGATGGTCTTGTTCATCTTGTCCGAGACGACGTAGCCGATCCGCACCTTGCGGCGGCCGCGCACCTCAACGTTCTCGCTCATGCCGCATCTCCCTTGCCAGCGGGTCCGGTGGCCAGACCGAGCTCGCGCTCACGCATGACCGTGTAGATGCGCGCGATCTCGTGACGGACGACGCGCAGACGACGGTTGTTGTCCAGCTGACCCGTCGCCATCTGGAAGCGCAGGTTGAACAGCTCTTCCTTCGACTCACGCAGGCGGGAGACGAGTTCCTCTTCGGTGAGCTCGCGGAGCTCTGCGGCCGGTGTACCGGTAGCCATCAGAACTGCTCCTCCCTGGTCACGATCCTGCACTTCATCGGGAGCTTGTGCATCGCGCGGCGCAGCGCCTCGCGAGCGATCTCCTCGTTCGGGTAAGACATTTCGAACATCACGCGGCCGGGCTTGACGTTCGCGACCCACCACTCCGGCGAACCCTTACCGGAACCCATGCGGGTCTCGGCGGGCTTCTTGGTCAGCGGGCGATCCGGGTAGATGTTGATCCAGATCTTGCCGCCACGGCGGATGTGGCGAGTCATCGCGATACGCGCCGACTCGATCTGCCGGTTGGTGACGTAGGCAGGCTCGAGCGCCTGGATACCGAAGTCACCGAAGGCCACCGACGTGCCGCCCTTGGCCATGCCCGAACGGCTCGGGTGGTGCTGCTTGCGGTGCTTGACCTTGCGAGGCATCAGCATGCGTCAGCCCTCCTGATTCTCTGCCGGAGCGTCCGCCACCGCGGTAGCGGCGGAGCGCCCGGCCTCGACACCGGTCGCGGTGGTGCCGGCGGAACCGGAACGACGCGGGCGGCTCGGCCGCTCCCGGCGCGGGCGATCGCGATCGCCGGCCGGAGCGCTCGCGGCAGTCAGCTCACGCTTGCCACCGACGATGTCGCCCTTGTAGATCCAGACCTTCACGCCGATGCGACCGAAGGTGGTCTTGGCCTCGTAGAGGCCGTAATCGATGTCGGCGCGCAGCGTGTGCAGCGGCACCCGACCCTCACGGTAGAACTCCGAGCGCGACATTTCGGCGCCGCCGAGGCGGCCCGAGCACTGCACACGGATGCCCTTGACGTTCGGCGAACGCATGGCCGACTGGATGGCCTTGCGCATCGCGCGACGGAACGCCACACGGTTGGACAGCTGCTCGGCCACACCCTGGGCAACCAGCTGCGCATCCGACTCGGGGTTCTTGACCTCGAGGATGTTCAGCTGAACCTGCTTCTTGGTGAGCTTCTCCAGCTCGGCGCGGATGCGATCGGCTTCCGCGCCGCGGCGGCCGATCACGATGCCCGGACGCGCGGTGTGGATGTCCACCCGCACGCGGTCACGGGTGCGCTCGATCTCGACCTTCGAGATGCCCGCCCGCTCCATGCCGTTGGCCAGCAGCCGACGGATGGCGACGTCTTCCTTCACGTAGTCCGCGTACTGCTTGTCCGCGTACCAACGCGACTTCCAGTCGGTGGTGATACCGAGGCGGAAGCCATGGGGGTTGATCTTCTGTCCCATTTACTTTGCCCCTCCCTTCCGGCGGCTGCGAGCAGCACCGGCGGTGGGCACGCTCTCGACCTCGATGGTGATGTGGCTGGTGCGCTTGCGGATCCGGAACGCGCGGCCCTGGGCACGCGGCTGGAAACGCTTCATGGTGGCGCCCTCGTCGACGTAGGCCGTCGAGATCACCAGCGTGGCCGGGTTCAGACCGAGGTTGTTCTCGGCGTTCGCCGCGGCGCTGGCGACGACCTTCGCGACCGGCTCGCTCGCGGCCTGCGGCGCGAACTTCAGGATCGCGAGAGCGTCCTCGACTCGCTTGCCGCGGACCAGGTCCACGACGCGGCGAGCCTTCATCGGGGTGACGCGCACGTGCTTGGCGGTCGCCCGGGCAGTGGGGTTCTGAGTCTCAGTCGTCGTCATCGCCGCTTGCTCTTCCGGTCTTCCTTGACGTGGCTCTTGAACGTCCTGGTCGGCGCGAACTCACCGAGCTTGTGTCCGACCATGGACTCCGAGACGAACACCGGGACGTGCTTGCGGCCGTCGTGCACCGCGAAGGTGTGTCCGATGAAATCCGGGATGATGGTCGAACGACGCGACCAGGTCTTGATGACCTGCTTCGTGCCCTTCTCGTTCTGCACGTCCACCTTCGCGAGGAGGTGGTCGTCGACGAACGGGCCCTTCTTGAGGCTGCGTGGCATTTCTTACCTCCTCCTTCAGCGCTTCTTGCCGGTCTTGCGACGGCGGACGATGAGCTTGTCGCTCGGACGGTTGGGCTTACGGGTGCGGCCTTCCGGCTGACCCCACGGCGAGACCGGGTGGCGACCACCGGAGGTCTTGCCCTCACCACCACCGTGCGGGTGGTCGACGGGGTTCATGACGACACCACGGACCGTGGGACGACGACCCTTCCAGCGCATGCGGCCGGCCTTGCCCCAGTTGATGTTCGACTGCTCGGCGTTGCCGACCTCGCCGACGGTGGCGCGGCAGCGCACGTCGACGCGACGGATCTCACCGGAGGGCATACGCAGCGTGGCGTAGGGGCCTTCCTTACCGAGCAGCTGGATGCTCATGCCCGCGGAACGGGCCAGCTTGGCGCCGCCGCCCGGACGCAGCTCCACCGCGTGGATGGTGGTACCGGTCGGGATGTTGCGCAGCGGCAGGTTGTTGCCCGGCTTGATGTCGGCCGTCGGACCGGACTCGATCGGGGTGCCCTGCTGGATACCCTTCGGCGCGATGATGTAGCGCTTCTCGCCGTCCACGTAGTGGAGCAGCGCGATGTTGGCGGTCCGGTTCGGGTCGTACTCGATGTGCGCGACCTTGGCGGGGATGCCGTCCTTGTCCAGACGACGGAAGTCGATCAGACGGTAGGCACGCTTGTGACCGCCACCGCGGTGGCGAGTCGTGATGCGGCCGTGCGCGTTACGACCACCGGTCTTGGTCAGCGGACGAAGCAGCGACTTCTCCGGGGTGGACCGGGTGATCTCGGCGAAGTCCGAGACGCTGGAGCCACGGCGGCCCGGCGTTGTCGGCTTGTACTTGCGAATTGCCATGAGTTCTTCTCTGCTTTCTGGATTCCCGCTCGCTTACGCGACCGGGCCTCCGAAGATCTCGATGGGCTTGCTGTCGGCCGAGATGGTCACGAGCGCACGCTTGGTGTCCTTGCGCTTGCCGTAACCGAAGCGGGTCCGCTTGCGCTTGCCCTGACGGTTGGCGGTGTTGACGCTGGTGACCTTCACACCGAAGACCTTCTCGACGGCGATCTTGATCTGCGTCTTGTTGGAGTCCGGGTGCACCAGGAAGGTGTAGGTGCCTTCCTCGATCAGTCCGTAGGACTTCTCCGAGATGACCGGCGCCAGCAGGATGTCGCGGGGGTCGGCGATGGTGGTCACTTGCTCTCCTCCTGTGCCGCCTCGGCGGGACCGTGAACGAAGGCGTTCAGGGCCTCGACGCTGAACACCACGTCGTCGCTGTTGAGGACGTCGTAGGTGTTGAGCTGATCCGGGGCGATCGGCTGCACGTTCTGCAGGTTCGCCACGCTCTTCCACGCGGCGATGTCCTCGCGGCCGACGACGACCAGGAACTTCTTGCGGTCCGACAGCTCGGCCAGGAAGGTCTTGGCGGTCTTGGTCGACGGGGTCTGACCCGCGACCAGTTCGGTGACCACGTGGATGCGCTCGTTGCGGGCCCGGTCCGAGAGGGCGCCACGCAGGGCGGCGGCCTTCATCTTCTTCGGGGTGCGCTGGCTGTAGTCGCGCGGCTGCGGGCCGTGCACGGTGCCACCGCCGGCGAACTGCGGCGCGCGGGTCGAACCCTGGCGGGCGCGACCGGTGCCCTTCTGGCGGTACGGCTTCTTGCCACCGCCGGAGACCTCGCCGCGAGTCTTGGTCGCGTGGGTGCCCTGACGGGCCGCGGCCAGCTGCGCGACGACGACCTGGTGCATCAGCGCGATGTTGGCGGTCACGTCGAAGATCTCCGCGGGGAGGTCGACGGTGCCGTTGGTCTTGCCACCGATCTCCTTGACCGGCAGCGTCAGGTTGGCCTTCTTCTCGAGGCTGGTCATGCGTGCGCACCACCCTTCACGGCGCTCTTGACGATCACGACGCCGCCCTTGCGACCCGGGATCGCACCCTTGATCAGGAGCAGGCCGTTCTCGGCGTCCACCTTGTGAACCGACAGGTTCTGAGTGGTGACGCGGTCGTTACCCATCCGACCCGACATGCGCATGCCCTTGAACACGCGGCCGGGGGTGGCGCAGCCACCGATGGAACCCGGGCGACGGTGCACGGCCTGCGCACCGTGCGAGGCGCCCTGACCGGCGAAGCCGTGACGCTTCATGGTGCCGGCGAAGCCCTTGCCCTTGCTGGTGCCGGTGACGTCGACGTAGGCGCCCTCTTCGAACACGTCGGCGCTGATCTCCTGGCCGACCTCGAAGGTGGAGGCGTCCGCGACGCGGATCTCGGCGACGTGGCGGCGCGGGGTGACGCCGGCCTTGGCGAACTGGCCGGAGGTCGGCTTGTTCACCTTGCGCGGGTCGATGGCGCCGAAGGCGACCTGGACGGCGCTGTAGCCGTCGCGCTCCACGGTGCGAATCTGGGTGACCACGTTCGGGCCCGCCTTGACGACGGTGACCGGGACGACGCGGTTCTTCTCGTCGAAGACCTGGGTCATGCCGAGCTTGGTGCCCAGGATGCCGGCCGCGGGCCGGTTCTTGTTGTCAGTCATGTCTCGAGTCCCCGTCACTGAATGTTGACGTCGACGCTGGCCGGCAGGTCGATGCGCATGAGCGCGTCGACCGTCTTCGGCGTCGGGTCGAGGATGTCGATGAGGCGCTTGTGCGTACGCATCTCGAAGTGTTCGCGCGAGTCCTTGTACTTGTGCGGCGAACGGATGACGCAGTACACGTTCTTCTCGGTCGGCAACGGCACCGGCCCGACCACGCGGGCCCCAGTGCGGGTCACCGTCTCCACGATCTTGCGCGCAGACGCATCGATCGCCTCGTGGTCATAGGCCTTGAGCCTGATGCGGATCTTTTGTCCCGCCACGCTAAGTGTCCTTTTCTCCGCTTTCCTTCGTGATCCGGAAGCCGGGCTTCCGCACCACCCTCAATTTGCACAGCCCGAACACACGAAGACGTCTCAGTTGGAGACCACGACCGGGCACGCCCGATCCTCGCCGCTGTTCATCTGTCATGGTTCTCCGGTCCACGCGGTCGGGCGTGTCGCCTTCCCGCTTATTCCTCGGCCCGGATCTAGAACTTCATCTCAGGCTCGGAACAACGTCCCGGACGTACTCACACCGGGAACCGGTGAAGCACTCGATTGGGTACTGCTCGCCTCGCCGGTCACGCCCCGTTTCATCCGAAACAGGCACGACCCCGTGCAAGGCAACCCGAACAGTATGCCCGAGACCCCCGAGCCACTTCAAATCGCCCCCGCTGTCGTCCGCGTCACCCCGGCGCGGGCCGCGACTTCGCAGGTCGCCCGTACGCCGCGCAGAGGTTACCGGCCCTGCCAGGCGTCCCGAAAACTCTGCGAGAATCCCGAGCAGCACAGAACTTACTTTTGAGTAATATAGCGGCATGAGCAAAGAGACCGCGACTCTGCGCGGGTGGAAGAAGCTGCCGGACAACCGGCTGGGGCACGCGCTGTTCTCGCTGGGAATGGTGGCAAGGGTGCCGTACTTCGGCACGGTGCTGCCCAACGTCGTGCGGCTGGAGCCGGGACTGTGCGAGGTGACCTCGCCGAAGTGGTTCGGCATCCACAATCACCTGGGCACCTTCCACGCCATCGCGGCGTGCAACCTGGCCGAGGTGGCCATGGGCATGCTGAGCGAGGCCACGGTGCCGACCACGCACCGCTGGATTCCCAAGGCGATGAACGTGCAGTACCTGGCCAAGGCCGAGACGGGTCTGCGCGCGGTGGCGAAGCTGCCGGAGGTTCCGGACTTCACGAAGATCACCGAGGGGCGCGACCTGGTGGTGCCGGTGTCGATCTACGACAAGCAGGGACTCGAGGTCGTGCACGCGGATATCACGACTTGGGTCACGCCCTGTTAGTTGGCGCGCGCGTGTTCGTAAGACTCGCCTCGGGGTGGCTGGGAGCGCGGGGCGGTTCGACCTTCGATGCCCGCAGGGCTAGCACGGTGGAGTTGGACACTGGCGAACCCCTGATTGGTTGCACCGGGGTCAGGGCAGCGGATTGAATGCGGATATGAGTGGCGGTGCGGTCCAGGCGGCCGATCTGTGCGTCGTCGGGCTCGGTCCGACCGGGCGGGCGCTCGCCCACCGGGCGATGCGGGCCGGGCTGCGGGTCATCGCGATCGACCCGCGACCGGAGCGGCTGTGGCCGCCCACCTATTCCTGCTGGATCGATGAACTGCCGAAGTGGTTGCCGCCCAGCGCCATTGGGTCCCGCATCGAAACACCGACGGTGTGGACGAAGACCGAGCACCGCATTCCGCGGCCGTACTGCGTGCTGTCCAAGCAGGGTCTGTACGACGCGCTGCCGCTGGACGACGCCGAGGTGATCGCCGGACGCGCCACCCGCGTCGACGCGCACGAGGTGGAACTGGCCGACGGCACGGTGCTGCGGGCCGACACTGTCTTCGACACCCGCGGCCTGCCCGCGCTCGGACAGCGCAGGGCGGCCAGCGCGCACGGCATCTTCGTCGACGCGGAGACGGCCGCGCCGATGGTCGCCGAGGGCGAAGGGCTGCTGCTGGACTGGCGTCCGGAGAACGGCGCGGGCCAGGACGCGCCACCGTCGTTCCTCTACGCGGTGCCGATCGGCGACGGCACGGTGATCTTCGAGGAGACCAGCCTCGGCCTGCGCGGCGGCATGCCGCAGCACGAGCTGCGCGCGCGGACGCTGAACCGGCTCGCCGCGCACGGCATTCGGCTCACCGGCGCGGAACCGACCGAGGCCGCGCACTATCCGCTCGACCAACCGCCGCCGAAGAAGGGCGTCGCGCGGGCGGTTCCGTTCGGAGCGCGCGGCGGCATGATGCACCCCTGCACCGGCTACAGCGTCGCCGATTCGCTCGCCCTGGTCGACACCGCGGTCACGGCGTTGCGAGACGGTCGCGACCCGATCGAGGCGCTGTGGCCGTGGCGGGCCCGGCTGGTCTACTGGATGCGCATGCGCGGGCTGTGGGGCCTTGGCAGGCTGACCACCGAGCAATCGATCGCCATGTTCGAGGCGTTCTTCACCGAATCCGAACGCGGCCAGCGCGCGCTGCTCACCGCGCACGACGACTACGCCGCACTCGGCGCGGTGCTGTTCAACACCGTGGCGCACACCTGGCCGTTCCGCTGGCGCTACGACCTGGTGGGCTGGACGAACCGAAACCGCTGGGTAAGTTACGGATTTGCTGCGACCGCCGATCGCGAGCAACATCGCGCCCATTGATTCATCGCAGGTCGCCGGTCTCGAGCGTGAACGAGAAAGGGCCAGGGAGATCAATCGGCTTTCCGAACGGCACGCGGACGTCCTGCCGGTAGTCGATCAGGTCGGCGGCGCCACCAGGCTCGGCGAAAAGCGTGACGGTTTTCTCTACTCGATCGATCAACAGGTAGAAGGGCACCCCGCCGCGCGCGTAGCAATACCTCTTGGCCTTGCGATCGCGGTCCGGCTTCGAACTGGTGACCTCCACCACCATCACGACCTTGTCCACCGCCATCCACGACGGCTCATCCCAAAACGAGTCCGCATAGGCGACGACGACATCCGGGATCAGACGGTTCTTCGGGCAGAGTCCGCCACGATCCAGCAGTAGCCCCTTGTTACCCGAGAAGTCCAAATCCTCCGCTGATTTTCGGATTATCTGACGAACGATCGCGGAGATATTGCCCTCATGATTCCCCTCGGGCGGCGGTGACACGACGATCTCCCCCTCGATCAGCTCGGCTCGGAATCCTTCAGGAAGCTCCAGCGCTTGGAAGCCCTCGAGCAGCACATCCGCAGGGTCCCTCGGCGGCTCGTGCGCGGCTGCTGCGGTCACTGATGACACCTCCTCTGCTCCTGTCACACAGCATACGGACCAGGGCGACCGGAATCGCGGATCGAAGCCCGCCTCACGCCCCGGTTTCGGCGGCGCGGCGGTAGCCGCGGATCGCCGGGTACGCGAACACGGCGACCATCCCGACGGTCCACGCGATCGTCTTCAGCAGCGGTTCCGCGACCGGCCCGCCGTAGGACAGACCGCGCATGGCATCGATGGCCGTGCTCATCGGCTGATTGCCGACCACGTCCTGCAACCAAGTCGGGTAGGCGAACACCGGAACGAAACCGGTGTTGAAGAACATCAGCAGCGTGTTGACGATCGTGATCAGGCTGACCAGCAGCACGCCCTCGGTGAGCGTCGCGAGCGCCGTGCACAGCACCGCGAAGCCGATGCCGAACAGCACCGGGATGCAGATCAGCGCCGCCGCCGCGAGCGGCCCCTGGCCGAACCGGAAGCCGAGCGCCATGCCCACCGCGATGACGAACAGCGTGGTGATCAGCACCCGCACCGCCTCGGCGAGCAGCCGTCCCGTCAGGCTCGCCGCCCGGTTCATCGGCATGGTCCAGAACCGGCTCAGCAGGCCGGTGGCCTTCTCCACCTTGAAACCGAGCGCGCTCACCACCGCGCCGGACATGGCCGCCACCAAGGTGATCAGCGGCACCTGACCGTAGATGGCGTCCATACCGGTGTTCCTGGTGATGGTCCCGCCGAGCACGACGTCGAACATCAGCAGGGTCAGCGCCGGATAGACCAGCGTCTGGATGGTGGTCGCGGGATCGCGCATCCACCCCATCAGCAGTCGCTTGCACTGCAACAGGCTGTGCTGCGCCCAGGTGCCGATCGCCTGCTCCGAGCGCGGCGTCACCGTCGGCAGCGGCGCGAACTCCGTGCCCTTCTCCTCGGACTCCGTCGTCACAGTCATGACCGCCTCACACTCGCCCACACCGCGAACGGCGTGAACACCACCGTCAACCCGATCAGCCACAGCAGCGGCACCCACAGCACGCCCCAGCTCACCCCGTCGCCCGCCATGTCGCGCAGCGCGAAGGAGAACTGCGAGATGGGCTGGTTGCGCACGAACGGCTGGATCCACTCGGGGAAGCTCTTCTCCGGCACGAAGCCGCAGGACAGCATGCCGAAGATCAGCGTCGGCAGGGTCAGCGCCTGACTGAGTTGCTCCGGACTCTTGGTGAGGCTGCCGAGACCGTCCGCGCCGATGGCGAGCACGGTGCCGATGGCCAGGGAGAACGCGCAGAACAGCACGGCTTGGCCGAATCCGGCGCTGAATTCGAAGCCGATCAGGTACCCGAACAGCACGGCGCCGGTCAGCGAGGTCACCGAGCGGACCAGACCCGCGCAGATCCGTGAGGTGAACGGCACCAGCGTGCCGATCGGCATGGTCTGCAGGCGGCTGCTCAGGCCGGTCATCGCCTCGAACGCGGCGAGCTGCGCGTTGGACAGCATGGTGAACGCCATGGTCTGCAGCACGATGATCGGCATGACGAACTGCGCGTAGTCGATGCCCTGAAGCTTCATCACGAAGCGCAGCGGCAGATAGAAGCCAAGGGTGAACACCAGCGGCGTCACGAAGGCGACGATCAGCTCGCCCTTGGTGGCCATGGTCTTCACCACGCGACCGGTCAGCGCCTGCCACTGCGCGAAGGAGGACGGCCGGGCCACGGGTAGCTCGGCGAAGAGTGCGGCCCGGGTGTCCGGTTCGGTGGCGCTCGCGGTCACGAGTGGCCGCCCGAATGGCCGGTGAGGGAGAGGAAGACGTCGTCGAGCGAGGGCCTGCGCAACGCGATGTCGGCCAGCGTGACTCCCGCGCTGTCGAGCCTGCGCAGCGCCTCGGACAGGGTGGTCGCGCCGTGCGGGGCGGGGAACGAGAGCCGGTCGCTGCCGTCGAGTTCGGCCATGACGGCGGCGGGCACCAGGTCGCCGAGCGCGTACCCGGCGGTGAGCACCTGCTTCGGATCGAGCGGGACCACCTCGCAGTAGCTGCCGCCGGTCTTCTCCTTGAGTTCCTCGGCGGTGCCCTCGGCGATCACCGTGCCCTTGTCGATGACGATGATGTTGTCGCTGAGCACGTCGGCTTCCTCGAGGTACTGCGTGGTCAGCAGCACCGTGATGCCCTGCTCCTTGAGCACGTTCACCAGATCCCAGACGCCTTGGCGGCTGCGCGGATCCAGACCGGTGGTCGGCTCGTCGAGGAACACCACCTCGGGACGCACGACCAGACCGCAGGCGATGTCCACCCTGCGCCGCATGCCGCCGGAGTACTGGCGCACCGCGCGCTTGCCCGCGCTCACCAGGTCGAACTCCTCGAGCAGGGTGTCGGCGCGCTTGCGGGCGGCGGACCTGCCCAGACCCATCAGCCTGCCGAACAGTTCGAGGTTCTCGCGGCCGGAGAGGTTCTCGTCCAGCGCGGCGTACTGCCCGGTCATCATGATCGAGCGCCGCACGCCCGCCGGATCCTCGCGCACATCGTGGCCCGCGACGACGGCGGTGCCCGAGTCGGGGCGCAGCAGCGTGGAAAGGATCTTGACCGTGGTGGTCTTGCCCGCGCCGTTGGGGCCGAGGATGCCGAGCACACTCGCCTTCTCGGCGGTGAAGCTGATCCCTTGCAGTGCGTGCACGTCGCCGAACGACTTGCGGACGTCCTCGACGCGGACGGCAGGCTCGTGCTCCGTCGCTTTCGATTGACGTGCCGGCGATTCTGCTTGGTTCAAGCTCGGCATCAACTCTCCACTATCGGCCGGGGGCGGCGATCCGATCGCCGAACGCACACGAATGCGTCGGGGTGGTGATCCCTGCCGCCTGGCGTGATGTTACCGGCATCGCGCGTCCCGGAACGACGACTGCTCAGTACCCACTAGCGAACCCGGATAAGTGTGTGCTTCATCACATTCCGAGCCTCGTGCGCACGCCACGCCCGATCGGCGCTGGTCGAGGCGTGACAAGGGCAGTGCAAGGGCGGTGACGCAGTCTTGTCGGCCGGGGGCGACCGACCATAGTCTGCTGAACGGGGGCATACACGCACTCACTCGTCTGTGGCGGGACCGCGCTGGGAGCCGGTCCGTCAGGGGTCGGCTCGATTCGGGTGGGAGCAACGCGGGTCGAGACTGCGAAGAGGTGACCATGGCCGAGTCCGCGCAGCCACGTTTGGCAGCGCATCCGGGAGGAACGGGCCGATCGAACGTGCTGATATCCCATGATCCGCGCACCGGGGAGGTAGTCGGGAATTACGCCGTGATGGGCGGCGGCGAGCTCAATCGCACCGTCCGCGCCGCACGCGCCGCCGAAAAATGGTGGGCCGATTTGGGTTTCAGCGGCCGCAAACGCTGGCTGCTGGACTGGAAACGCAGCATCGCAAGGCGGGCAAGCGAATTGGTGGAGCTGGTCTCCGAGGAGACCGGAAAACCCGCGGCAGACGCCGCGATCGAGGTGATGCTCGCGATCGAGAATCTGGATTGGGCCGCGCGCAACGCTTCTCGCGCGCTGCGGCGGCGCAGGATCGGTTCGAGCTGGCTCAGCCGCAATCAACAGGGTTCGGTGGGTTATCTGCCGCTCGGCGTGGTCGGGGTGCTAGGGCCGTGGAACAACCCGGTCTTCACGCCGATGAGCTCGATCGCCTACGCCATGGCGGCGGGCAACGCGGTGGTGTTCAAGCCGCACGAGCTGACCACCGGCGTCGGGGTGTGGCTTGCCGAGAGCTGGGCCGACCTGGCCCCGAACCAACCGGTGCTCCAGGTGGTGACCGGCGACGGCGGCACGCGGACCGCGCTGTGCCGGGCCAAGCTGGACAAGATCGCCTACGCGGGCTCGGAAGCGGGTGCGCGGGAAGTGATCTCGCTGTGCGCGCAGACCATGACGCCGGTCGTCGTCGAGCGCGGTGGCAAGGGCGCGATGGTGGTGCACGTCGACGCCAAGCTCGACGAGGCCGCCGAGGCCGCGGTGTTCGGGGCGATGGCCAACGCGGGTCAGAATCCCTCCGGCTTGCAGCGGGCCTACGTGGCGGATTCGGTGTACGACAACTTCCTCGGGCTGGTCGTCGAGCACGCCGAGCGGCTGCGTCCCGGCGCGGACAAGCGCGCGTCCTACGGTCCGATGATTCTGGAAACCCAGGTCGACGTAGTGCGCAAGCAAGTGCGCGATGCGCTCGCCAGGGGTGGTCGCGCGGTGGTCGGTGGGCTGGAATCGATTCGCGAGCCGTACGTCGAGCCGATCGTGCTGGCCGAGGTGCCGGAGGAGAGCATCGCGGTCACCGGCGAGGCGATCGGACCCGTGCTGATCGTGAACCGGGTGCCGAATATCGAGGAGGCCGCCAAGCGCATCAACGCCACCGGCAACGGTGTGGCGGTCTCGGTGTTCACCAGGGACGTGCACAGCGTGGAGTCCTTCGCGGAGACGCTGCGCGTCGGCGTGGTGACGATCAATTCGACCACCGCTCACCTCGGCATTCCCGCGCTGCCCATCGGCGGCGTCGGCGAATACGGCCAGGGCCACAGCCACGGCGACCACGGGCTGCGCGAGTTCAGCAGAACGCTGGCCGTCGCCCGCAAGCGCTATCGCGCGCCGATGAACCTGGCCACCTTCGACCGGCACCCGCGCCATCTGCGGATGGCCAAGGCGCTGTTCCGACTACGCCACGGACGCCCCGGCTGAGCGAGATTCGCGCCTCGAGTTCGCGCAGACAGGCCACGGACAGGGATGAGGCGGTGTGGAAGAGCCTCGCCCGCCGGTCCATCCGCGGCGTCTGCGCGGACGGCGGCGACCTCAGCCGAGGAGAACCGCGTCCATCAGCGCCGTCACCCTGGCCAGCTGGGCCGGGCGGGCGTCGAAGCGGATGAGCCTGCCGATGTCGATGACCTGGCCGATGGCGGCGTGCACGCGGAAGCGGGCCTCGACCGCGTCGCCGTCGAGCAGGTTGGCCCACTCCAGGACGTTCTGGCGCTGGATGGCGCGCAGCTTGTGTTGCTCGGCCTGCGGCAGGTTGCTGAACTCCGCGTAGTAGACCGGCATGATCTCCGGGGTGGAGAAGGTCAGCTTGGCGTAGCGCGCGGCGATCAGGCGCACGGCTTCGGGCCTGCTGGTCGCCTCGGCCAGCGCTTCGGTCATGGCGACCGAGACACGGTCGCCGGTCCGATGGAACGCGGCGGCGAGCAGATCGGACTTGCTGCTGAAGTACCGGTAGACGCTGGACGCGTTGATACCGACCGCGGCGCCGATCTCCTCAATGCTCGCCTCGTGATAGCCCTGGCGACCGAAGATCCGGATGGCCTCGGCGAGCAGCTGTTCGCGCTTGGAGGTGACCGGCAGGCCGCGCGCGACGGGCCCCTGGTCCGGTTGCGTCGGCGCGGGCGGCAGCTCGGCGCGCAGGACCGACCAGCACATGTCGCGCAACAGCGGAAGCAGCCGCGCACCGGACAGCGCCGAGCGGTGCGCGGAGATGCTGGCCACCACGCTGAGCACCGAGGCGGCGAGCATCCGCAGGTCGGCCTCGGGAGCGTCCGGCCGGAGTTCGGCGATGGGCGCGGCGATGGTGTCGTTCAGATCGTCGTAGATCTTGCGGATCCGGATCCGATCTTCACGCTCCAGGTAGCGGCGCTCCCACCGGTACAGGCCCGCCTCGCGCCGGATGTCGATGGTGTGTTCGGCGATCGCCTTGATCAGTCCGTCGAGCCGCGGTTCTGGGTCCAGCTCGGGATCGTCGGCATTGCGCGCGACGGTGAGCAGGTGTCGTGCGCCCTCCTCGGCGGCGGCGACGAGCAGCGCGTACTTGTTCGCGAAATGCCGGTACAGGGCGGGGCCGGAAATGCCGACGTCGGCGGCGATCTCGTCGACGCCGACCGGGTAGTACCCGCGCTCGCTGAAGGCGCGCGCGGCGGCCCGGATGATCTGCGCCTTGCGGTCCTTGGGGCGGCGGCGAACACCGGCGTTCTCCGCTCCGGCCCTTCCCCCGTTTGGTTCGGGCCGCGCGGGCGCGAGGTCTACCTCGCCGTGTTCCGCGACCATGCACCTCTCCGTTCTGGGACGGCGCCGCCTGGTTGACAGCGCCGGACAAGTCCACATAAGTTAACCACAATTCGCAAAGTTAACCACCATTCACAGCCCGGCGTCCGCCGAATCGCTGACCAGGAGCGAAAAATGAGCAATACCGATTCCGCATCCGCCGCGACGGCTCCCGCCGGCTTCACGGCGGTGCAGGACGGCAAGGTACTGCGTATCACCCTCACCAAGCCCAAGCGCAAGAACGCCATCGATTACGACACGATGGTCGCGCTCGGCGACACCTTCCTGGCCGCGGCCGAGAACCGCTCGGTGCGCGCGATCGTGCTGACCGGCGCGGGCGACGACTTCTGCACCGGCGCGGACTTGGCCGCGGGCCCCGGCGAGGCGCAGCGCGGCATCACCTCCGACATGGTGATGGACGCCGCCAACCGGTTGGTGCGGGCGATCGTGGACGCGCCGGTTCCGGTAGTCGCGCGGATCAAGGGCGCGGCGGCCGGTGTCGGCGTCGGCATCGCGCTGGCCGCCGACCTGGTCTACGCGAGCGAGGACTCCTACCTGCTGCTGGCGTTCATCAACATCGGCCTGATGCCCGATGGCGGCGCGGCCGCGCTGGTGGCGGCGGCCGCGGGACGCCCGCTGGCCGCGGAGATGGCACTGCTCGGCGAGCGCCTGCCCGCGCCCGCCGGGAAGCAAGCCGGACTGTTCACCGCCGTGCTGCCCGACGACGAGCTCGACGCGGCGGTGGAGGCCGCGGTCGCCAAGCTCGCCGCGGGCCCGCGCCGCGCGCTGGAACTCACCAAGAAGGCGCTCAACCAGGCCACGCTGACCGCACTGGACGCGGCGCTCGCGGCCGAGAAGACCGGCCAGAGCGAGCTGCTCGCCTCCCCCGATTTCCGCGAGGGAGCCACCGCCATGCTGACCAAGCGCAAGCCGGTCTTCGCCGACTGAAAATGCCTCTCGGCGCCGCGGCGATCCCGCGGCGCCGACGGAAATCCCGGACACAGCTGGGTGCGCGGGAACGGTCGTTCGCGGGTGGCAAACCGGTAGCTCGGGCCCGCGAACACCACCCTCCCCCGGCAGGTCCCCATGTGAGTAGACGGCCCACGAACAACCCGGTCATATCCGTTGGCAGGTGCTCACACGGAGAACCCCGCCATGAGCAGGCACACCTGCCCCCACTATGTTGATCCGCTATGACTTACCTGGTTACCGGAGCAACTGGGTTCATCGGTCGTTTTCTGATCCCCCAGCTGCTCGAGCGCGATACGGACATCCACGTGCTGGTCCGGCCCGGTCAGCAATCGGCCGACCGGTACGCCTGCTGCGCCAGGGAATGGGACGCGGGCGATCGGGTGCGTCCGGTCCGGGGCGACCTCGGCGCGCCGAGCCTGGGCATCGACAGCAACTGGCTGGCACAACACCGCGGCGCCATCGACCACGTCTTCCACCTGGCGGCGGGCTACGACCTGACCGAACGCGGAGCGGGCACCCGCAATGTGGTCGACGCCGCCGAGGAACTGGGAGCCGGTCTGCTGCACCATGTTTCGACCGTCGAGGTGGCGGGCTCGTACGAGGGCCTGTTCACCGAGGAGATGTTCGACAAGGGACAGGCGCTGACAACTCCGTTGCAGCAGGCCAAGTTCGAGGCGGAACGCATCGTGCGGGACTCGAATCTCGCCTGGCGGATCTACCGGCCCTCGATCGTCATCGGCCACTCCAGGACCGGCGAGATCGACCGCATCGACGGTCCCTACTACTTCTTCCGTCTGCTGCGGATGGCGGCGCAGCTGCCGCGCATTCTCCCGGTGCTGGTGCCCAAACTCGGCGAAACCAACATGGTCCCGGTCGATTTCGTGGCGCGGGCCCTCGACCACATCGCGCACCAGCCGGGCCCGGCGTCGAGCACCTACCATCTGGTCGACCCGCGCCGGATGAGCGCGGTCGAGGCGCTGAACCTGTTCGCCGACGAGGCGGGGGCGCCGCATCTGGTCGAGGTGATGCCCAAGCGCGCGATGAACATGCTGCTGCGGGTGCCGGGCGCCAACTGGATGTTGCCGCGCGTCGGCGTCCCGCTCGACGTGCTCGAGCACAGCGAGTTCACCTGCTGGTTCGACGCCAAGCGCGCCACCGACACGCTGGCGGGCACCGACATCAAGGTGCCGCCGCTCGCCGCGTACGCCCCGCTGATCTGGAAGTACTGGATCGAGAACTGGGTGTAGCCGTAAACACGACCGCCCTGGTCACACGAGGGGTGTGACCAGGGCGGTCGATGCGAAGCGGGTGGTCTCAGAGACCGAGGCCCTTGGCCAGCACCGGCCAGGAGCGGGGGAACTCGTCGTTCCAGTAGCCCCACGAGTGGGTGCCGGTCGGACGGAAGTTGAAGGTCGCCGGGATACCCAGCTCGTTCAGCTTGGTCTGGAGGTTGTGCGTGCAGTAGTTGGTGCCCGCCTCGATCACGCCGCCGATCAGGACCTGGTTGGCCAGACCGTAGGCGCCGGGCAGGGCGTACTCACCGTTCAGCACGTCGTGCTCGCCGGGAATACCGGTGCCGGTGGAGATGTAGAGCTCGAGACCGCGCAGGCCCTCGGCGTTCACGTACGGATCGTTCTTGACCCATCCCTCCGAGCCCTGCGGACCCCACATGTTCTCGGTGTCGCCGCCGCCCCAGGTCTCGACGGTGAGCTTCACGAACTCCGAGCCGACCGGGTCACTGGTCTGGGCGCAACCGCTGTAGGCGGCGGCCGCCTTGTACAGGCCGGGCTTGGCGATCGGCAGCGCCAGCACGGTGGTGCCCGAGGTGGACAGGCCCGCGATGGCGTTCACGCCGTTGGTGCCGAGCGCGCCGTCGACCAGCGGCGGCAGCTCCTCGGTGAAGAAGGTCGTCCACTTGTTGCGGCCCAGCGTCGGGTCGTCCTTGATCCAGTCGGTGTAGTAGCTCCACTTGCCACCGATCGGCTGGATCACATTGACGTTCTTGTCCTTCAAGAAGTCCAGCGCTTCGGAACGGGCCACCCAGGACGCGTCGTCCTCGCCGCCGCCCGCGCCGTTGAGCAGGTACAGGGTCGGCCGCGGCTCCGAGGCGTCGGCCGGACGCTGCACGTCGATGATGACGTTCTCGTCCATCGCGGCCGAGTACACGTGCAGCCGGATGTTGCGGGAGTCCTTGATTTCCGCCTTGACGATCTTCGAGCCGTCGGAGGAGACCGGGTTGGCCAGCAGCGCCTTCGACTCGACGATCGGGTCAGCAGTGGCCGAGGATGCGCCGAATCCGGACATGAGTCCCGCGAACACCGCAGTAGTCGCGATCATCGCCGCGGCACGCGTGCCACGGCGCCGGGTCTGTCGACGTATCAATTTCGCACCTTCACTTCGTATCGGGATCACGGATGGGCTTCCCCTGGCCGCCGGACGTCCACGCGTTGGCGCCACGCCCAGACCATACGGCCTATGTAGTCGTCAGAACAGGGGGCATTGTTACCTACCCGTTGCCCCATCATGCCTGACCAGCCGGATTGTGATCTTCTCCGGCCCCGGGAATCAATGACGACAGTCTCGGTCCGATCTCGGCTAGCGCCATCTGCGAGGTCATCTCGTCGTGCGTCGTCTGAATCGGGTGATCGGCGACGACGCCGTCGACGAACGGTTGCCACTTGTTCGCCGAGGTCTCCGGGTCGATGCCGTGCACCAGGTTCGCCCCGAGGATCCGGGCGCTGAAGTACTCCAGCCTGCCCCGGAACACGCCGGGCCGATGCTCGGCGATCAGCTCCGCCGAACGGACCGCGCTGCGGTAGATGCGGCGCAGCCGTTCCGGCGTCAGCACGGCCAGCTCCGGCGGGATGGTGGCGTGCAGCGCGGCGAGCGAGGCATCGCTGAGATCGTGCACGTCACCGCCGCCGAGCAGGTCGTCGGCGCCGATGCCGATCTCGGCGAGCGCACCACGCAGCGCGTCGCGGAAATCACCGGCGCCGATGTCGTGGTGGCTGTCCAGCATGGCGAGCAGCGCGACCCGCTCCCCCGCCGCCTGCAACCGCACCGCGACCGCGTGCGCCAGGATGCCGCCGAGCGACCAGCCGAGCAGGTGGTACGGGCCCTGCGGCTGGACCGAGCGGATCTCGGCCAGGCAGCGCGCCGCCATCGCGTCGAGCGACTCGGGCAGGTAGTCGTCCTCGGAGAGCGCGGGCGACTGGAGACCGATGATCGGACGCGACCGATCCACGTACGGCACCAGGCCCGCGTAGCTCCACGAGAGTCCGGCCATCGGATAGAAGCAGAACAGCGGCTCCGCCGAACCGGTGCCGCGGATCGGCAGCAGCGGGCCGAGGGCGGCGGCCGAATCGGCCGAGTAGTCGACGCCGTTCTCCTGCGCGGTGCTGATCTTGGCGGCGAGCGCGGCGACCGTGGAGTCGGTGAAGAACCACTGCACCCGCACCTCGGCGCCGGTCAGCCCGCGCAGCCTGCCGACCACGCGGGTCGCGACCAGCGAGTTGCCGCCGAGATCGAAGAAGTCGTCGTCGGCGCCGACCCGGTCCACGCCGAGCACCTCGGCGAAGACCGCGGCGACGGCCTGCTCCATCGGCGTCGCCGGTGCGCGGTAGTCGCGGGACGCCAGCTGCGGCTCGGGCAGCGCCCGGCGATCCAGTTTGCCGCTCGCGTTCAGCGGCATCGCCGTGAGCGGCACGATCGCCGAGGGGACCATGTACGCAGGCAGCGCGGCACGTGCGTACGCGAGGAGGTCGTCGATGTCCACGGCCGAGCCGGGCACCGGAACGACGTAGGCGACCAGCCGATCGCCGGTGGCGAGCCGGACCAGCGAGACCGCGACGTGGCGCACCTCGTCGTGATCGGCGAGCACGGCCTCGATCTCGCCGAGCTCGACACGCTGACCGCGCAGCTTGACCTGGAAGTCGCTGCGGCCCAGGTATTCCAGCGCCGCGCCGTCGCCGACCGGACGCCAGCGCACCACGTCGCCGGTGCGGTAGAGCCGCTCGCCGTCCTCGTGCGCGACGAAGCGTTCCGCGGTGAGTGCGGGCGCGCCGTGGTAGCCGCGGGCCAATTGCACACCCGCGACGTACAGTTCGCCCGCCGCGCCGAGCGGCACCGGGCGCAGCTGGCGGTCGAGCACGTGCACCTGGGTGTTGGCCACCGGCATACCGATCGGCACGGCCGAACCACCGTCCGCGTGGCCGGGGTGCGCGGTGACGACCGTCGCCTCGGCGGGGCCGTACCAGTTCACCAGCTCGGCGTCGGGCAGCGCGGCGGCGAAGGCCTCGGCCGTCTCCGCCGAGAGCGCCTCACCGGCCGCGAAGACCCGGCGCAGCGCGGGGAGATGGGCGTCCTCGTCCGCACCGTCCAAGAACGCGTCGAGCATCGAGGGCACGAAATGCACCGTGCTGACGCGATGTTCGGCGATGACCCGTGCCAGGTAGGCCGGATCGCGGTGCCCGTCGGGCTCGGCGATCAGCACTGCGGCGCCGGTCTGCAACGGCCAGAACAACTCCCACGTCGAGATGTCGAAGGTGATCGGCGTCTTGTGCAGCACCACGTCGGAGCCGTCGTGCGGGTACGCGCGCTGGGCCCAGCGGAACTGGTTGGCCATCTGCCGGTGCGTGATCGCCACGCCCTTCGGGCGGCCGGTCGAACCGGAGGTGTAGATGACGTAGGCGACGTTGTCGGCCCGCACCGGCGCATCGGCGGTCGCGACAATGCTCGGGGCGTACTCGAGCGCGTCCACCGCGACCACCGGCACACCGGTGGCCGTGCCGAAACCGGTACGCGCCGTGGTCAGTACGCACACCGGCGACGCGCCCGCCAGCACGTACTCGCTGCGCTCCACCGGATGGTCCGGGTCGACCGGCACGTACGCGCCGCCCGCGCGCAGCACGGCGTAGATGGCGACGACCAGATCGACGCTGCGCCGCATGGCCACGGCCACCAGCGATTCCGGGCCGACGCCGCGCGCGGAAAGCTCCCGCGCGAGCCGCCGCGACCTGGCGTCGAGTTCGGCGTAGCTGACCTTGGTGTTGCCGAAGATCAGCGCTGTCGCGTTCGGTGTCTTGGCCAGCTGGGCGTCGAACAGCGAGAGCAGCGTCGAATCGTCCAGCAGCTCGGGCACTTCGGTGGCATTGCGGGCGGTCAGCGCGGCTCGTTCCTGACCGAGCAGCGCGTCGACCTCGGCGACCCGCGCGCGCGGCTCGGCGACGAACGCGCCGATCAGCGCGGCGAGCCGGTCGGCGAGGGTCCGCGCGGCGGCCTCGTCGAACAGGTCGCGCAGGTACTTGATCCCGACGTGCAGCTGCTCGCCGAGCGCGACGATCACCGACACCGGGTAGTGCGTCCCGTCGGCGACGTGCACGCCGCTGACGCTCATGCCGTCGATCGCACTGGCGCGGCGCAATCCCTCCCTGTCCACCGGGTAGGACTCGAACACCACGAGCGAATCGAAGAGGCCGTCCACACCGATGGTGTTCTGGATCTCGCTCAGGCCAAGGTAGTGGTAGTCGAGCAGGGCCGCCTGCTCGTCCTGCAGCGTGCGAAGCAGCTCGGCGAGCGTCTGCGTCGCGTCGAGGCGCACCCGCACCGGAATGGCGTTGAGGAACAGGCCGACCATGGTCTCCACGCCGTCCAGCTCGGCGGGTCTGCCGGAGACGGTCGCGCCGAAGACCACGTCGTCACGGTCGGTGACACGGCCGATGAGCAGCGCCCACGCGGCCTGCACCACGGTGTTCACCGTGACGCCCGCGCGCGCGGCCGCGCCGGTCAGTGCCGCGGTCTGCTCGGGCGAGAAGACGAAGTCGACTTCGCCGATGCCCGCGGCGATCTCGCGGTTCGCCGCGCCGACCAGCGGGGTCGGCTCGGTGACGCCCGCCAGCGCCGAGCGCCACGCCTGGCGCGCCGCGTCCGGATCCTGCGCGACCAGCCACTCCAGGTAGTCGCGGTAGGGCCGGATCTTCGGCAGATGACGAGAGCGGACGCCGAGCGCGTAGACGGTCAGCAGCTCACGCATCAGCAGCGGCACCGACCAGCCGTCGAGCAGGATGTGGTGGCTGGTCACGATCAGGTGGAACCGCTCGGTGGCCGTGCGCAGCAGCGTGAAGCGCAGTAGCGGCGCGGTTCGCATCTCGAAGTGCTGCGCCATGTCGGCGGCCTTGATCCGCTCCGCCTCGCTCGCGGCGACGGCCGGATCGAGGTGGTCGAGCGCGATCTGACGCCACGGCGCCTGGACCGAATCCGGCACCACCTGCACCGCGCGGCCGTCGCCGGTGTCGGCGAAGGCGACCCGCAGGTTGGCGTGCCGATCGAGCAGCGCCTGGGCCGCGGCGTGCAACCGCGCCGCGTCCACCCTGCCGTCGAGGTCGAGCACGAACTGCAGCATGTACGCGTCGATGGAGGCGTCGGCGAGCTGCGCGTGGAACAGCATGCCCGACTGCAACGGCGTCATCGGCCAGACGTCGCCCAGTTCGGGGTACGCGCCGCCGAACCGGTCCAGATCGGACTGGGTGAGCCGCACCAGCGGGAAGTCCGACGGCGTGTAGCCGCCCGCGCCGGGGCGCAGGGCGTGCTCGGCGAGACCGCCGAGGGCCCTGACCCAGTGCTCGGCAAAGGTTTTCACGTCGTCACCGGCGAAAACGGCTGCGGCGAAGTCGAACCTGGCGCGCAGGCCCTCGCGGGTGGCCTCCACGACGATGTCGAGCAGCAGATCCTCGGCCGCGGCGTCGGTGTGCATCTTCGCCGGGCGCACGTCCCGGTAGCGCAACCGAATCAGGCCCGCGGCGGGCAGTTCGGCCGCGCCGTTGAGGTAGCGCAGCAGGCCGTAGCCGACACCGCCCGAAGGCACCGAGCGGCGCAGCTCCTTGATCTGCCCGAGCGCGACGCCCGCGGCCGGACCGCCGACCAGTGCGTCGGCGATGTCGACGCCGGACAGCACCAGCGGCAGCGGGTAGTCGGTGGTGAAGCCGCCGACCAGGTCCGAGTGCGCCCGGTCGCGTGCGTCGGCGGTGAGCCGGACCACCGGACCCGCGGCGCGCACGAGGGTTTCCTTCCCTGCCGTGCGCATGGCGATGGCCAGCGCGGTGAGCAGCACCTCGTCGACGGTGGCGTGGTAGGCCTGCGCCATCGTCGTCACCGCGGCCGCACCCTCGGAGGTGATGGTGAGCGAGACGCGCGAGCGAATCGAGAGATCGGCTCCCGCAGGCGGTTCCGCCGTCACATCCGCCAAGGTCTGCTGCCACCAGGGCAATTCGGCGAGCGTCGCCGGGTCCTCGGCCTTCGCGGCGAGGGCGCGCAGCACCGTGCCGAGACCGGATTCGGTCGCCTCGGGCGCGGCGTGGCGGTGCCGCGACCAGCCCGCGGTGAGCTGATCGATGACGGTGCGCCACGAGTGGTCGTCCAGCACGAGCCCGTTGGCGACGACGACCAGTTGGGCGGCCGTGTCCGGACCCATGCGGACGAACCGGATGTTGCGCCCCTGCGTCGGGTCGAGCGCCGCGGCGGCGGCCTGCACCACGTCGTCCAGCGGGACGGCGGCGGCCGCGGTGTCCTCCAGCAGGTAGAACGGCTGGTCGTCCGGCGTCGGCGCGGCGGGCAGGTCGAAGGCCGCGGGAACGCCGTCGGCCGCCGGGCGCAGCCGCACCCAGAGCATCGGATTCTGCTGCAGCACCGCGTCGATCGCGGCCCGCACCATCGGCACCGGGCGGTCGGCGGGCACATCGAGCACGATCGCCCGCACCTCGACACCGTCCGGACGCGCCGCGAGCAGGCGGGCGGCCTCCGGGGTCAGCGGCAGCTCGCCGGTCTGCTCGGCGACGGCGGCTGCGGCCGAGGTGGCGACCGTGGCGAGCGCCGCGACGGTGCGCGCCTCGAAGACGTGGCGTGGGGTGAACAGCACGCCCTTGGCCCGCGCCCGCGCCACCACCTGGATGGAGACGACGCTGTCGCCGCCGAGGGCGAAGAAGTCGTCGTCGACGCCGACGCGCTCGATGCCGAGCACCTCGCCGATGACCGACGCGATGACCTCTTCCTCCGCCGTGCGCGGCGCGCGGTACTCGCGGGTCGGCAGCACCGGCTCGGGCAGCGCCGACCGGTCCACCTTGCCGACCGAGGTGAGCGGCAGCTCGTCGAGCACCACGACCGCCGCGGGCACCATGTAATCCGGCAGCTGGTGGCCCAGCTGCGCGACGAGCGCGTCGGGGTCGAGCCGCGCGCCCTGGAGCGGCACCACGTAGGAGACGAGAGTCGTCGTCGCGCGCCCGCCGGTTTCGCGGCCGACGGTGATCGCGAAGTCGACGCCGGGCTGCGCGGTGAGCGCGGCGTCGATCTCGCCGAGCTCGATGCGGAAACCGCGGACCTTCACCTGGAAGTCGGTGCGGCCCCGGTACTCCAGCTCGCCGTCGGCGTTCCAGACCACCAGGTCGCCGGTGCGGTACATCCGCGCGCCCGCGTCGCCGGAGACCGCCGCGGCGATCGGATCGGCGACGAAGCGGTCGGCGGTGAGACCGGGACGCGCGAAGTAGCCGCGCGCCAATTGCGCACCGGCCAAGTACAACTCGCCGGGCACGCCCGCGGGGACGGGTCGCAGCATGGCGTCGAGCACGTAGACGCGGCTGTTCCACTCCGGCACGCCGATCGGGACGGAGCCCGCATCGGCATCGGTGACCGGGTGGTTGGTGATGGACACCGCCGCCTCGGTCGGACCGTACAGGTTGAACAGCTCGGTGCCGCCCGCGCGGACCCGCTGGGCCAGCGCGGCGGGCAGCGCCTCACCGATCGCCAGCACCCGCCGCAGCGACTCGGGCAGCCGCCCTTCGGAGTCGGTGAGCAGCGCGTCGAGCATCGACGGAACCACATGCAACGTGGTCACACCCGTCGAACGCATCAACGCGTTCAAATACGACGGATCCCGATGGCCATCGGCGGAGGCGACGACGAGGCGACCACCGCTGACCGCCGCGGACCAGAACTCCCACACCGACAAGTCGAACGTCGCCGCCGTCTTCAGCAGCACCACATTCTCGCTGTCGAGACCGAATTCGTCCGACTTCCACAACAACTGGTTCACGATCGCCGCGTGCGGCACCGCCACACCCTTGGGCTGACCCGTCGAACCCGACGTGAAGATCACATACGCCGTATTCGCCGCAACCAGAACACCATTGCGCTCGTTCGCCGCGATCGGCGCGGGTGAGAAGGCCGTCAGGTCCAGCGTCTCCAGCGACACGGTCGCCGCGGCGGTGCTGGCGAAGCCGTCGGCCGCGGTGGTCAGCACGCAGCGCGGGGCCGCGGTGTCCAGGATGTAGTCGACACGCTCGGCGGGCTGACCCGGATCGATCGGCACGTACGCCGCACCGGCCTTGGCCACCGCGTACATCGCGATCACCAGATCCGCCGACCGGCGAATGGCCAACGCCACCCGATCCTCCGGACCCACACCACGACCGATCAGATACCGCGCCAACCGGTTCACCCGAGCGTCCAGCTCGGCGTAGGTCAGCTCGAGCAGGCCCGCGCCGGTGTCGGCGACGAGCGCGGGGGCATGCGGCGAACCGGCCACGGTCGCGTCGAGCAGCGACACCAGGGTCGCCGCGGAATCCACCGGGTGCCCGGTGTCGTTCCAGGACCGCAGGATTCGCTCGCTCTCCTCCGCGGAGAGCAGATCGATCTCGCCCACCGACACCGCGGCGTCGGCGATCACGGCATCCAGCACGCGCTCGAACCGCTCCGCGAAGCCGCGCACGGTGGCCTCGTCGAACAGGTCGGTGGCGTAGCTGAAATCGGCGACCAGCTCCGCGGGCGCGCCGTCCACGGCGTAGCGGTCGGTCACCGTCAGCTGCAGATCGGTCTTGGCCAGCCTGGCGTCGAAATCCACCGCGCCGACCGTCATTCCGGGCAGCTCGAAGGTGGACTCGGCGAGGTTCTGGAACGAAAGACCGATCTGGAACAGCGGATTGCGCGCCGTCGACCGCGCCGGGTTGAGCACCTCGACGAGACGCTCGAACGGCACGTCCGCGTTGGCGAACGCCTCCAGGTCGCGTTCGCGGACCTCGGTGAGCAGGTCGGCGAACCGCTCGCCGGGGCGCACCTTGGTGCGGAACACCACGGTGTTGACGAACATGCCGATCAGGTCGTCGAGTTCGCGCTCGCCGCGACCCGCGAGCGGGGTGCCGACGGCGATGTCGTCGGTGCCCGAGAGCCGCGCCAGCAGCACCGCCAGCGCCGCGTGCACCACCATGAACAGCGAGGCGTGGTTGGCACGCGCCAGCTCGTGCAGCGCGGCGTGCCGGTCCGCCGGGATCACCGTGCGCAGCGTGGCGCCGCGGAAGGACTGCACCGGCGGCCGCGGACGGTCGGCGGGCAGCTCCAGCTGATCGGGCAGCCCGGCCAGCGCCGTGCGCCAGTAGGAGATCTGCTGGGCGGCAATGGATTCCGGATCGCTCTCGGAACCGAGCACCGCGTCGTGCCACAGCGCGTAGTCGGCGTATTGCAGGGGCAGCGGCGCGAAGCTCGGCGCCGCGCCCGCCGCTCGGGCCGCGTAGGCCGTCATGACGTCGCGGGCCAGCGGGTTCATCGAGGCGCCGTCGGCCGCGACGTGGTGCACCACGATCGCGAGGACGTGCTCGGTGGGGGCCAGCCGGAACAGCGTCACGGCGAACGGCACCTCGGCCGTCACGTCGAAGGTGGTCAACGCGAAATCGACCACCGCGGACTGCAGATCGCCCTCGGTGATGTCGATCGGGACCAATTCGGCGGGCTGCTCCGACGCGGGATGGACGAGCTGGTGCGGCGCCTCGTCCGAGCCGGGGTAGGTGGTGCGCAGCACCTCGTGCCGCGCCACCACGTCGGCGATCGCCTGGCCGAGCGCGTCGACGTTGAGCGCACCGGTCAGCCGGACCGCGAGCGGGATGTTGTCGACGGCCGACGCGGCGGTGTCGAACTGGTTGAGGAACCAGTAGCGCCGCTGCGCGGGCGAGAGCGGAATCCGCTCCGGGCGCGGACCGGCGACCAGCGCCGGTCGAGCGGGTGCGGCTCCTGGGCTCTGCGCCAGCCGCGCGGCCAGACCGGCCACGGTCGAGGCGTTGAACAGTTCGCGCACCTCGAGGCGACCGCCGAGCGCGCTGCCGAGGCGGGCCATCACCTGGGTCGCGATGAGCGAGTTTCCACCGAGCGCGAAGAAGTCGTCGTCCGCGCCGATCGGCTCCTCGGAACCAAGAGCCTCGCCGAACAATTCGGCGATGAGCTGCTCCAGCGGCCCGCTGGGGGCGCGGAACTCCTTGATCTGCAACTGCGGTGCGGGCAACGCGCGACGGTCCAGCTTGCCCGCCGGTGTCAGCGGGATCTCGTCGAGGACGGTGATGGCGGTGGGCACCATGTGGCGCGGCAGCGTCTCCTCCGCGAACGCGGTCAGCGTCGCGACGTCCACCAGCGCGCCGGGCGCCGCGTGCACGTAGGAGGCGAGAATCGTGCTGCCGCTGTCGAGTTCGTGTCCGACGGTGACCACGAAGTCCACGCTGTCGTGCGCCGCGAGCACCGCGTCGATCTCACCGAGCTCGATGCGGAAGCCGCGGACCTTGACCTGGAAGTCGTTGCGACCCAGGTACTCCAGATCGCCACGCGGGGTCCAGCGGACCAGGTCGCCGGTGCGGTACATGCGCGAGCCGCCCGCGGCGAACGGATCCGCGACGAAGCGGCTCGCCGTCAGGCCGGACTGGCCGCCATAGCCGCGCGCCAGCTGCGCGCCCGAGACGTACAGCTCACCCGCCACGCCGGTCGGCACCGGGCGCAGCCGCTCGTCGAGCACGTACGCGGCGATGCCGCGGATCGGCGCGCCGATCGTCACCGGCAAGTCCGGCATCATCGACGACGTCACGTTGGTCATGACCGTCGCCTCGGTCGGACCGTAGGCGTTGAAGAACTGCCGCATGCCGTGCGCGACCGGAATCACCCAGCGCCGCACCAGTTCCGGCGGACACGCCTCGCCGCCGGTGATCAGCACGCGCAGTTCGTCCAGACCGGCCGGGTCCATGGACGCCAGCGCCGCGGGCGTGACGAACGCGTGCGTCACCCGCTCGCGGCGCAACAGCTCCGCGAGACCGGCGCCGCCGTAGACCTCCGGCGCGGCGACCACCATCGTCGCGGCGCCGCCCACCGCGAGCAGCAGCTCGAGCACCGAGGCGTCGAAGGACGGGGACGCGAAGTGCAGCGTCCGCGAACCGGGCGTCACCCGGTAGCGCTCGCGCTGTTCGTCGCAGAAGCCCGAGAGACCGGCGTGTGTGACGACGACACCCTTGGGCGTGCCGGTCGAGCCGGAGGTGTAGATGACGTAGGCCGGGTGCTGGGGCCGCAGCGGACGCACCCGGTCGGCGTCGGCGATCGGCTTGGCCGAGTACACCGCGAGCCCGCTGACGAATTCGATGTCGTCGAGCAGCAGCCATTCGACGAGCCCCGGCAGCGCCCGCTGGGCGTCGGAGACCGTCAGACCGAGCACCGCGCCCGAATCCTTGACCATGTGGCCGATGCGCTCGGCCGGGTAGTTGGTGTCCACCGGCACGAAGGCGGCGCCGGTCTTGGCCACCGCCCAGACCGCGAGCACCGACTCGACCGAACGCGGAATGCCAACGGCCACCACGTCGTCCGGGCCGATGCCGCGATCGATGAGCAACCGGGCCAGGAGCGTCGAGCGCAGATCCAGGTCGGCGTAACGGAGTTGGGCGTAATGCTCGGCGGCGTCGGCGACCACGACGGCGATGCCGTCCGGGTTGGTCTGCACCGCGGTGCGCAGCAGCTGCGGCAGCGTGATGTCGCGCGACACCGGAATACGGTTGGGGCGCAACCGGTCCCGCTCGACCGGCTCGAGCAGGTCGATCGCGCCGACGCGCTGGTGCGGGTCGGCGGCGACCGCGCTGGCCACCATGGCGAGGCGGCGCGCGAACGAACGCACGGTCGCCTCGTCGAAGATGTCGATGGCGTAGGTGAAGACGGCGGCGAGCTCGGCGGGCGAACCGTCCTCGCGGTGGCGCGGCTCGACGTTCAGCAGCAGGTCGAACTTCGCCGCGATCGACTCCGAGTCCAGCACGCCAACGGTCAGGCCGGGCAGCTCCAGGGTCGGCCGCTCCAGGTTCTGGAATGCCAGAACCGCTTGGAACAGCGGATTGTTCGTGCCCGCGCGACCGGGTGCGACGGTCTCGACGACGCGCTCGAACGGGATGTCGGCGTTGGCGAACGCCGTCAGATCCGTCTCCCGCGCCGCCTGGACCAGTTCGGCGAAAGTGGCGTCGGGATCGACGGCGGTGCGCAGCGTCAGGGTGTTGACGAACATGCCGACCAGGTCGTCGAGCGCGCGGTCGCCGCGGCCGGCGATCGGAGTGCCGATGGCGACGTCCGAGTCGCCGGTGAGGCGCGCGAGCAGCACGGCGAGCACGGCGTGCAGCACCATGAACAGCGACGAGTTCTGCTCCCGCGCGAGGCGGGCGAGTTCGCCGTGCACGTCCGCGGGCAGCCGGAAGCCGACCGAGGCGCCGCGCATCGACGGCACCGGCGGGTGCGGGCGGTCCTGCGGCAGCGCCGCGGCGCCGGTGAGACCGGCGAGCTGTTCCGACCAGTACGCCAATTGCCGTGCGGCGACGGAGTTCTCGTCCTCCACCACGCCGACGACGTCGCGCTGCCACAGCGCGTAGTCGGCGTACTGCACGGTCAGCGGCGCCCAGCCAGGCGCCTCGCCCTCGGTGCGGGCGATGTAAGCGGTCATGAGGTCGCGGGCGAGCGGCGCGAGCGAGGCGCCGTCGGCGGCGATGTGGTGCGTGACGAGGACGAGCAGGTGCTTGTCCGGAACGCCGCCGTTGAGCAGCGCGATCCGCACCGGCGGCCGCTCGGTGACGTCGAAGCCGCCCGACATGAGTTCGACGACGCGGCCCATGATGTCGGTCGGCTGCTCCACCGCGAGCCCGCCGGGCAGCGTGTCGGCGACGGTCGAGATCTCTTGGTGCGGAAGCTCGCCCGCGGCGGACACGGGGTAGCTGGTGCGCAGCGCCTCGTGCCGCTCCAGCACGTCGAGCACGGCCTGTTGCAGCGCGGCCACGTCGAGCCTGCCCGCGAGCTGGATGGCGAACGGGATGTTGTAGGCCGCCGAATCCGGGTCGATCTGGTTGATCACCCACATGCGCTGCTGGGCGAGCGAGAGCGGCACCAGGTCCGGACGGACAGCGGCCACGAGCGGCGGCCGGGCGTCGCCGGGCTCGCCAGGCACGACGCGCGCGGCGAGCGCGGCCACCGTGGGAGCCTCGAACAGTTCGCGGACCTCGATGTTCGCGTCCAGTGCCGCGTTCAGCCTGGCCACCACCCTGGTGGCGAGCAGCGAGTTGCCGCCGAGCGCGAAGAAGTCGTCGTCGAGGCCGATCTCGTTCGCGCCGAGCAGCGCCGCGAACACCTCGGCGACGGTCTGCTCGATGGGCGTGCTGGGCGCGCGGAACTCCGAGCCGCCGCCGAACACGGGCGCGGGCAGTGCCTTGCGGTCCAGCTTGCCGGAGGGGTTCAGCGGGAAGGCGTCCAGCACGACCAGCGCCGCGGGCACCATGTAGCCGGGCAGCACTGCCGCGAGCTCCTTGCGCACGGCCTCGGCTTCGAGCGACGAATCCGGCTCGGCGACAACGTAACCCACCAGCTGATCACCGGCGTGCGGATCGGTGCGCAGCACCACCACCGACTGCGCGACACCCGGCTGCGCCAGCAGCGCCGCCTCGATCTCGCCCAGCTCGATACGCAGACCACGCAGCTTCACCTGGAAGTCGGTGCGGCCCAAGTACTCCAGCTCACCGTTCGCGTTCCAGGTCACCAGGTCACCGGTGCGGTACATGCGCGAACCAGCGGCGCCGTAAGGATTGGCGACGAAGCGATCCGAGGTCAGGTCGCTGCGGCTCAGGTAGCCCAGCGCCAGCTGATCGCCCGCCAGATACAGCTCACCCGCGACACCCGGGGCGACGGGGTGCAAACGCGAATCCAGCACGTACAGCTGGGTGTTCCACACCGGACGGCCGATCGGCACCGAGGTCTCGTCGGCGTCGATCACCTCGTGGTAGGTGACGTCGACCGCGGCCTCTGTCGGGCCGTACAGGTTGTGCAGGCGCGCACCGGTCAGCTCACGCAGGCGCTGTGCGGTCGGCGCGGGCAGGGCTTCACCCGAGGCGAACACCTGACGCAGCGGCGGCACCGGCGCACCGTCGGCCAGCGTCGAGACGAACACCGAAAGCATGGAGGGCACGAAATGCGCCGTGGTGACGTTCTGTTCGAGCATCACCGTGGCCAGGTACAGCGGGTCGCGGTGACCGTCCGGCTTCGCCACGACCAACCGCGCACCGACCTGCAAGGGCCAGAAGAACTCCCACACCGACACGTCGAAGGTGGCCGGAGTCTTCTGCAACACCACGTCGTCCGCGCCGAGCGGGTACTCGTACTGCATCCACAGCAGGCGGTTCACGATCGCGGCGTGGGTGACGGCCACGCCCTTCGGGCGGCCGGTGGAACCCGAGGTGAAGATGACGTACGCGGTGTCGCCCGGCCGAATCGGGCGCGCCCGTTCGAAATCCGAGATCGGCGCGGATTCGTAGCCGTCGAGTTCGAGCGCGTCCACCGCGAGGACGGGCGCGGCGGAGGTGTCGAAACCGTCCCGCTGGGTGGTGAGGACCAGGGCCGGACGGGCCGTCTCCAGGACGTAGTCCACGCGCTCGGCG
This sequence comes from Nocardia sp. NPDC050713, assembly GCF_040654315.1. NCBI lineage: Bacteria > Bacillati > Actinomycetota > Actinomycetes > Mycobacteriales > Nocardiaceae > Nocardia > Nocardia sp. NPDC050713. The sequence continues at coordinate 483,820 of NZ_JBFAHS010000001.1, forward strand.
GGCTGGTCCGGGTCGAGCGGAACGTAGCCCGCGCCCGCCTCCAGCACCGCGTACATCGCGACGACCAGCTCGGTCGAGCGTCGAATAGCCAGCGCCACAAGCGAACCGGGACCGACACCGGCGGCGAGCAGCAGCCGGGCCATGCGGTGCACCCGGGCGCCGAACTCCGCGTAGGTAAGCCGCTCGTCCTCGAACACCAGCGCGGTCGCGTACGACGTCGCGGCCCGGCGGCGCTCGAACAGCGAGACCAGGGTGGCGGCGGGCACCGGGTACGCGGTGTCGTTCCAGCCGGTGAGCACCGCGGCGCGCTCCTCCGGCGCGAGCAGGTCGATGTCGCCGATCACGGCGGTGGGATCGCCCGCGATCGCCGCGAGGACCAGCGCGAAGCGGTCGGCGAACCCGCGCACCGTCGCGGGATCGAAAAGGTCTGTGGCGTAGGTGATCTCGGCCGAGATGCCTGCGGGGGCACCACTGGAATCGACCCGCTCGGCCATCGAGAGTTGCAGATCGAACTTGGCCAACGGCACCGTCATGTCCACGCCGGACACGGTCAGTCCGGGCAATTCCAGTTCGGTGCGTGCCAGATTCTGGAAGGTCAGCATCACCTGGAACAGCGGGTGCCGCGCCGCCGAGCGCACCGGGTCGAGCAGCTCGACGAGCCGCTCGAACGGCAGGTCGGCGTGCCCGAAGGCGGCGAGATCGCCCTGCCGGACCGCAGCGAGCAGCTGATCGACCGTCGCGGCCGGGTCGACATCGTTGCGCAGCACGAGCGTGTTGACGAACATGCCGATCAGATCGTCGAGCGCGGCGTCACCGCGGCCGGCGACCGGCGTGCCGATGGCGATGTCCCTGGTGCCCGACAGCCGAGCCAGCAGCACCGCCAACGCGCTGTGCACCACCATGAACAGCGTCGCGTGATGGCGTTGGGCCACCCCGGCGAGCGCGGTGTGCAGTTCGGCGTCGATCTCGAAGCGCAGCACATCGCCGCGGTAGGAGGCGACCGACGGACGCGGACGGTCCGCGGGCAGCTCCAATTGCTCGGGCAGCCCGGCCAATTCCGCGCGCCAGAACGCGACCTGCTCGGCGAGCACCGATTCCGGGTCGTCCTCCGCGCCGAGCACCTCGCGCTGCCACAGCGTGAAGTCGGCGTACTGCACCGCGAGCGGCGCGAGCTGGGGCGCGCGCCCGGCGACGCGGTCCGCGTAGGCGGCCATCAAGTCGCGGGTCAGCGGGCCCATCGAGAAACCGTCGCCCGCGATGTGGTGCACCACGCAGACCAGCACGTGCTCGGTCTCGCTCAACGCGAGCAGGCGCAGCCGGATCGGCGCCGCCGCGGTCACGTCGAAGCCCTCGGTCACGGCCGCCGCCACCAGGTCGAACACCTCGGCCTCCGTGGCGGTCTCGGCGACCAGCTCGGGCAGCGCGCGCGGGTCGTCGGCGGGCAGCACGAGCTGGTAACCGGCGCCGTCGAATTCGGGGTAGACGGTCCGCAGCACCTCGTGCCGCTGCACGAGGTCACGCACCGCCGCGCCGAGCGCGGTCACATCGAGCGCACCCGAAAGCCGCACGGCGACCGGGATGTTGTTGACCCCGCTGGCCGGATCGAAGCGGTTCAGGAACCACATGCGCTGCTGGGCGTACGACAGCGGGATCCGCTCCGGACGCGGCTGCGGCTCCAGCGCGCGGCCGAGCGCCGACCCGGCATGCTGCTCCAGCAGCGCGGCAAGCCCGGCCACCGTGGAGGCGTCGAAGAGCAGCTGCATCGGCACCCGCGTCCCGAGGGCCGTGCCGATCCGCGCGATGGCCTGGACGGCGAGCAACGAGTTACCGCCCAGGTCGAAGAAGTCGTCGTCCGCGCCGACGCGGGCGTCCGGGTCGTCCGTCAGCAGCAGGGCCGCGAACACCTCGGCGACGATCTCTTCGGTCGGGGTCGCGGGCGCGCGGTACTCCTTGACCGCGAAGACGGGCTCGGGCAACGCGTTCCGATCCAGCTTGCCGACCGGCGTGAGCGGGATCTCGTCGAGCACCATGATCACCGCGGGCACCATGTAGCCGGGCAGCGACCGGCCGACGAACTCCGTGAGCGCGTCGGTGTCCACGCTCGCGCCGGGCCGCGCCAGCACGTACGACACCAGCGCGGTCGCGCCCGAGGGCAGCGACCGGCCGAGCGTCGCGGCGAAGTCGATGTCCGGGTGGGCGGTCAGCGCGTTGTCGATCTCGCCGAGCTCGATGCGCAGGCCGCGGATCTTCACCTGGAAGTCCGAGCGGCCCAGATACTCGATGGTGCCGTCGATCTCACTGCGGCGCACCAGGTCACCGGTGCGATACAACCGCGAGCCCACCGGATCGGACTCCCCGCCGAACGGGCTGGCCACGAAGCGTTCCGCGGTGAGGCCGGGACGGTTCAGGTAGCCCTGCGCCAGCGCGGGGCCGGAAAGGTACAGCTCGCCGACGACACCGGCGGGCACCAAACGCATCCCGCTGTCCAACACGAACGCGCCCATCCCGGAGATGGCCGAGCCGATGGTGATCGGCGCGTCGGCGTGCAGCGGCGCGGTGCTGGTGGCGACGATGGTGGCCTCGGTCGGGCCGTAGGCGTTGTAGACCTCGCGCGTGCCGTCGGCCCAGCGGGCGACCAGTTCCGGGCCGATCTTCTCGCCGCCGGCGATCACGACGCGCAGGTCGTCGAGTCCGGTGGGGTCCACCGACTGCAACGCACCGGGGGTCATCAGCATGTGCGTGACACCCTCGCGGCGCAGCAGATCCGTGAGTTCGTCGCCGCCGTACACCTTCGGCGGCGCGATCACCAGGGTCGCGCCCGCCGCGAAGGTCAGCAGCATTTCGAACACGGACGCGTCGAAGTTCGGCGACGCGACGTGCAGCATCCGCGAGTCGCCGTCGAACCCGAAGTGGTCGCGTTCGGCGGCCACCAGACCCGCGAGACCGGTGTGGGTGACGACGACGCCCTTCGGCTTACCGGTCGATCCGGAGGTATAGATGATGTAGGCCGGGTGGCGCTCGTCCAGCGCGCGAACCCGGTCGGCGTAGGTGATGGGCCGCTCTTCCCGGTGCAGGATGCGCTCGGCCACCACCGGGTCGTCCAGCTCGATCCAGTAGACGCCGGTGCCTAGCGCCCGTCGGTGCGCCGAGGTGGTCAGGCCGAGCGCGGCCCCGGAGTCGGAGACGATGTGCGCGATGCGGTCCGGCGGGAAGCTCGGATCCACCGGAACGTAGGCCGCGCCGGTCTTGGCGATGGCCCAGACCGAGAGCACCGACGCGACGGACCGCGCGATACCGATGGCCACCACGTCGCCGGGGCCGATGCCCCGCTCGATCAGTTCCCTGGCCAGCCGAGACGAGTCCTCGTCCAGCTGGCGGTAGGTCAACTCGACTGCGGTCTCGGGGTTGTTGGCGGGGTCGAAACGCACCGCCACCTCATCGGCCGCGGACTCCACCGCGGCAGTGAGCAACTGCCCGAACAGGAGACTACCTGGCCTGCGGCGACGACTACCACGCGTAGAGCGACGGGCAGTTTCCATTCGAGCGTATTCACCTCTCGCGTCGAGCTATCACCGCACGACCGAAAGCAGATCAGTCCCCGCCCATCCTGAACTGCCGTGGGTCGGCGCGGTCCGAGCAATCACATCAGTGTAGGCGGGCGGCCGCAACAGGCCGACCGGTCTGATCTACTCGGTTACCAGACCAATCGTTGACGCTTGCGCCGCGTTACACCCTGGTCGAGGCTACCTTCACCCTTTTGTGGCAGCTCACAGCCACCCTCGGCGGGTGGCTTGTACACCGGCCTGGAAGCGAGTACTCGCACCGAGGCGTTCCAACAGGCGGGCGGTGCGGCGGACCACCGTGCGGCGGGACATGCCGAGCCTGCGGGCGATCGTGTCGTCGGTGGCGCCGAGGCCCATAAGGGTGAGGATCGCTTTGTCGCGGTCGTCGAGTTCGTCGGCGCTCGGGTTCACCGAGATCGGCGCGGCCAGTGACCACAGCACGTCGAAGGTGCGCACCAGCAGGCGCAGCGCCGGGGATCCGGTGAAGCGCAGACCCATCGGGTCGGGACGGCGTTCGTCGGCGTGCAGCACCAGGTTCGCCCGCTCGTCGTCGACGATGATCAGTTTGAACGGCGGTTCGGGCAGCGTGCGCGCTTGAGCGCCGCTTGCGTTGGTGGACAGCGCATGCCGTAGCCGTTCCGCGTCCTGGTAGATCGTGTCCTGGTAGAGGGTCTGATAGCGGATGCCCTCGCCGAGCCTGGCCCGCTTCAGCAGGTATTGCTGGTTCTCGCGCTCGATGTCGCTGAGGTAGGGGCCGCGTTCGATGATCTTGACCGAGGTGCGCGCCGAGGTCTGCATCTCCTCGAAGTCGGCCAGCATCTCCAGGCGTTCGAAGACCGGGACCACGGATCCGTTGCCGCGCGGCGAACGTCGCACCGAGCGGAAGGTCTCGCTGAGACGCGCTGCCGCGGCGTGCATCTGGTTGATCTCGTGCTGGCGGCGCCGAGCCTCGGTCTCGGACAACGATTCCGGGGCGTGCGCGTCCCAAACCGGTTCACCTTCGGCATCTTCGAGCCGGACCGCGGCCTGCAACGCACAGAGAAGTTCGAGGGTGGCGGCGGCCTCTTCCGGCGTCACGTCGAGGTAGCGCGCGATATCGGCGAGGCCGGATCGGGGGTGGTGCACCAGCACGGCGTAGGCGCGCCCGTGCGGTGATCCCGGCTCGAAGATATCGCCCAGATCGGTCACGAAGCGAGCCTAACGGGCGCTGTCGGACGCCAGTCCGACGTCAACCGGCGCACGGCCAGAGCGAAGGCGGAGATACGCCGAATCGGTACTGCCGAACGCCAATCCGTCGTCAACCTGGCCGCAGCGAAGGAGGAAGTACGCCCGACCGGCGCTGCCGACGGCGGGATCAGACCGCGGATGGCCGCGGCGGAGGCGGAGCTACGCCTGAATCGCACTGGTGGACAGCGGAATCAGTGGGCGGAGGGGCCCCAGTGCATCGGGACGCCCTTGGAAGCGAGGTACGGCAGCGGGTCGATCTTCGCGCCGCTCTGGTCCCAGATCTCCAGGTGCAGGTGCGGGCCGGTGGACTGGCCGCGGTTGCCGACGGAGGCGATCACGTCGCCAGCGCGGACCCGCTGGCCCTCGGCGACATACATGTCGTTGACGTGGCCGTAGACGGCGGTGGTGCCGTCGTCTTGCAGCACCCGCACCCACAGGCCGAAGCCGGAGGCGGGACCCGCCTCGATGACGGTGCCGTTGCTGACCGAGTGGATCGGCGCGCCGAGCTGGTCGGCGAAGTCGATGCCGTAGTGGAACTGGCCCCAGCGGGTGCCGTAGCCGGAGCTGATCGCGCCGGCGACCGGGCGCACCGCGGGCGCGGGAGCGACCTGCTGGTGCACGCCCTTGAGGATGTCCTCGACCTGGGCCAGCGGGCCAGCGATCTCGGGCGGCAGGTTGTTGAAGCCGAACGGGGCGGCGACGGGCGCGGCCACCTGGGTCGCCTCCGGCGCGGGGGCAGCGATATCGGCGACCGGCGCCGCGACCTGCTTGGCCGCCGCGACGTTCTGGATGTCGGCGGTGCCCTTGAAGGTGATCTCGTCCGCGGCCTGGTCGGCGTCACGCGAAGGCGCCAGCGGGGAGGCGTTGGCGATGGCCGGGGCGACCTGGGCGACACCGCCGATCAGCGCACCGGCGGCGACGGCCGCACCCGCGGCCGCACGAACCCGCTCGACCTGCGACGACTCGGCGCGGTGCCGCGTCGGCCGACCCGTCACGCCATCGCCGATGAGGCTCTCGACCGTAATGGAACTGGGGCCTACCCGGTGCTGCGACAATGCTTCGTCCTAGCGTCCGACTACATTTCGGAACGAAGGCCGCCGCGTCGCGAACGAGATACCGGTGAAGTCGTTAGGCCCGAGGGCTCAGATTTCCCGGTGACCGAAGTTTGTAACGTTTCGGCATCCGTTGTGACGGGAACTCTACCCTGTCGTGACCATTCCGCAACCTTCGATCGCGAAGTCGCAGGTGAGGGCTGGATCACAGGTCTCGATGGGCGAGACTTGGACCGTGATCATCGACGAATTGCGCGTCCCGATAGTGCTCGCCCCGATGGCGGGCGGCCCGTCCACCCCCGAGCTGACCGCCGCGGTCGCGGAAGCGGGCGGACTCGGCGTGCTGGCCGCCGGTTACCTGAGCGCGGCCGACACCGCTGCCCGGATCGCCGCGACTCGCACCCTGACCGACGCGCCGCTCGGCGTGAACCTTTTCGCGCCGGGACCGCCGACCCCGCCCGCCGAGTACGCGGACTACCTCGCCGAACTCGGCGCCGGCCACGAGCTCGGCGCGGCGAAGCACGACACCGACGACTGGGACGCCAAGCTGGACCTGCTCGTCGAGTCGCCGGTCGCGGCCGTCACCTGCACCTTCGGCTGCCCCACCGCCGCCGAGGTGAACCGGCTGCACGCGGTGGGCTCGGAGGTCTGGGTGACCGTCACCTCGGTCGCCGAGGCCGAGACCGCGGTGGCCGCGGGCGCCGACGTGCTGATCGCCCAGGGCGCCGAGGCGGGCGGACACCGCGCCACCTTCGTCGACCGGGTCGCCGACGACGCCGCCGATCCGCTCGGCCTGCTCGCCCTGCTACAACTGCTCACCGCCGCGGTGGACCTGCCGATCGTCGCCGCGGGCGGCATCGCGACCGGCGCGGGCATCGCCGCCGCGCTCACCGCGGGCGCGTCGGCCGCGCAGCTCGGCACCGTCTTCCTGCGCTGCCCCGAGGCGGGCACCAACCCGGTGCATCGCGCCGCACTGCCGAGCACCGCCGCGACCATGCTGACCCGCGCGTTCACCGGACGGCGCGCCCGCGGCCTGCGCAACGAGTTCATGGACTCGCACAGCGCGACGGCGCCCGCCGCGTATCCGGAAATCCACTACGCGACAGGGCCGTTGCGGGCCGCCGCTCGCGCCGCGGGCAACCCCGAGGAAGTGAACCTGTGGGCTGGCCAAACCCAAGCGCTGACGCCGGAGCTACCCGCCCGCGAACTGATCGCCGAGCTGGCCGCCGCGACGAAAACCGCACTGAACTCGGCACTTTCGCGGCGAATCCAGGATTGTTGACAACCACTTTCGATTAGACTTCAGGGGCATCGCACCGCCATCCACCCCTTCCCAAGGAGGAGAGCGCTATGTCCCTCGATGTTCCCGCCGCACTGCTCGAACGCGCCGAGCGTGGCGAAGTCGACGACGCCGAATTCGTCGAATGTGTCCGGAACTCGCTGCCCTACGCCTGGGAAGTCGTGAGCCGGGTGGCCGGTGAATTGAAGTCGGGCACGGCCGAATTCGCCGACAACGTGGTCCCGCCGCCGGACGAGGTGGCCCGGGGTCAGCTGCTGCGCGCCCTGGCCTCGGACGCCATCCGCGGCGGCCTGGAGCGGCACTTCGGCGTGAAACTCGCCTTCCAGAACTGCCACCGGGTGGCGGCCTTCCCGATCGCGGCGGTGGGCGGCGAGACCTACCGCACCTTCATCGGCACCAGGGCGCAGCTACTCAACCAGAGCCCGGAGCTGCGCAACTGCTGAGGTGTTGCTCGGGGCAGTCCTCCGTGACGCGCGCACGGCGGGATCGGAGGAACGCCTGGAGACGTGGCGCTGTCGGCGGTTGGGGCCGACAGCGCCCGTCGGACAAGGGGATTCGCCCCCGCTCGGTCGGTGCAGGAGGACGACCGAACGGGGGCGTTTCGCGTTCAGACGCCGACCCGAGCCTCGTCGTAGTCGGACGGCTCGAAAGTCCTTGTCTTCCAGCGATACAGGACCGTCGCCCCGGGCCAGTTGTTGGTGATGCGCCCCGCCGCGTTGCGGTACCAGCTGGAGCAGAAGTTCCACGGGGTGTCCTTCAGCCGCCGCTGCAGCCAGTCGTCCCACCGCTGTTCGACCTGCGCGCTGGCGGCGAGGAAGCGGCCGGGATGCTCGGCCAGATATTCCACGACCTGCCGGATGTAGCGGGCCTGCGACTCCAGCATGTAGATGATCGAGCCGGAGCCGACATTGGTGTTCGGCCCGTACATCATGAACATGTTCGGGAAGTTCGGGACCGAAAGGCCCAGGTACGCACGGGCTCCCGCGTCACCCCAGACATCGGCGAGCTTGCGGCCGCCGAGGCCGTAGATGTTCATGGGGGCAAGGAACTCGGTGCCCTTGAAACCGGTGCCGTAGACGATCACGTCGACCAGGTGCTCGACGCCGTCGGCGGTGCGGATGCCGGTCGGCGTGACGGCCTCGATCGCCGTAGTCTCCACCGTGACATTCGGCTGGGCGAGCGCGGGAAAGTACTCGTTGGAGAACAGGCCGCGCTTGCAGCCCGCCGCGTAATCGGGGGTCAGCTTCGCGCGCAATTCCGGGTCGGGGACCTGCTTTTCGCGGTGCCGGTCGGCCAGCGCGATCACCGGGGACTTGATGGCCGGGATGTCGGTCAGCGCGAGTGCGAGCACCTCGAAGAACGACCAGATCGCGAACCGCTCGGCCCACCGGCTCGGCGGAAAGTACTTGAACAGCGCGTGGTGCAGCCCGTTGTACTCGACATCCGGCTTGGGCAGCACCCAGGCCGCGGATCGCTGAAAGAGCGTGAGGTGCTCGACCTTCGGCTGGATGCGCGGAATGTATTGAATCGCACTGGCTCCGGTGCCGATGCAAGCCACCCGCTTGCCGGTCAGGTCGACCTCGTGGTTCCACTCGGCGGAGTGGAAGGCCACGCCGGTGAAGGTGTCGATGCCGGGCAGGTTCGGCAGCGCGGGCCGGGACAGCTGGCCGACCGCGGGAATCAGGACGTCGGCACTCAGCTCCGCGCCGTCCGCGGTGGTGACCCGCCAACGGGCGGTGCCCTCGTCGAATTCGGCGTCGGTGACCTCGGTGCCGAAACGGATGTAGCGGGCCAGGTCGTGCTTGCGCGCGACGCCGCGCATGTAGTCGTGGATGTCGCGCTGTTCGGAAAAGCGCCGCGGCCAATCGGATTTGGGCTCGGAGGACCACGAATACAGCGGTGAGGGCACATCGCAGGCGGCGCCCGGATAGGTGTTCTCCCGCCAGACCCCACCGAGATCGGCGGCCCGTTCCAGGATGGTGAAGTTCTCCAGCCCGGCGCGCCGCAGCTCGAGCGCCATGCCGAGCCCCGCGAACCCGGCCCCGATGATGATGATGGACGGCGTTGACATGCTTCGAGGGTAAAGCGGGCGACGTCCGCCACCGAGGCATCAGCGGTCACCTAATCGACATTTTCGGCCACGTTGTCCATGGCCGCTGGGGACATGCTGTTCTATTATCTGCGTATGAATGCAGATAGCGACCAACCGCGGTTGCCGCTCGCAGAGGACCAGGTTGGGCTGGTCGTCGAGGTGTTCCGGATGCTGGCCGAGCCGACCCGCGTGCAGCTACTGTGGGCGCTGGTCGATCGCGAGCTGTCGGTGAACGACCTGGCGGGCGCGGTCGGCAAGCCCGCGCCGTCGGTCTCGCAGCACCTGGCGAAGCTGCGGATGGCCCGGCTGGTGCGGCCGAGGCGGGCGGGCACCACGATCTTCTACAGCTTGGAGAACGAGCACGTCCGCCAGCTGGTGGTGGACGCTGTGTACAACGCCGAGCACGCCGGACCCGGCATCCCGCCGCACCACCGCGGCGACGGCGCGGTGGTCGAACTGCCGAATCGGAATCGAGCGGCGCGGTGACTCATACGAAACGGCAAGCGGGACAGATCTCGTCGGCGGCCACCGGCGAGAACCGTGAGGCCGAGCGCCACGGGCACGAGCACGGGCCTGGGCACGGCCATGAGCACGAGCACGACGGCGGCCCCGAGCACCGGCGCGAGCACGAGCACGACCGCGAGCACGAGCACGAGCACGAGCACGAGCACGAGCACGAGCACGAGCACGGCAACGAGAACGGTTACGACCACGGTGACGAGCACGGGCACAAGCAAGGCCACGGGCATCGGCGCGGCCACACGCACGCGCACGGCCACACGCACGAGGACGGCCATGGGCATGTAGGCGGCCTTCGGGGCGCGCTCCGGGAGATCTTCGTCCCGCACAGCCACGACGCCGCCGACAGCATCGACGACGCGCTCGAGGCCAGCGCGGTCGGCATCCGCGCGGTCAAGCTCAGCCTCGTGGTCCTCGGACTCACCGCCGCACTCCAGGCGGTCGTCGTCGCGGCCTCGGGGTCGGTGGCGCTGGCCGCCGACACCATTCACAACTTCTCCGACGCGCTCACCGCGGTGCCGCTGTGGATCGCGTTCGCACTCGGCAGGCGCGCGGCCACCCGCCGCTACACCTACGGCTTCGGCCGGGCCGAGGACCTCGCCGGGCTCTTCGTCGTCGCGATGATCGCGCTCTCGGCGCTGATCGCCGGGTACGAGGCGGTGCGCAGGCTGATCAATCCGGTGCCGATCGACCACCTCGGCTGGGTCGCGCTGGCCGGGCTGATCGGGTTCCTCGGCAACGAGACCGTGGCGCTCTACCGCATCCGGGTCGGGCGGCGCATCGGGTCGGCGGCCCTCGTCGCGGACGGATTGCACGCGCGCACAGACGGTTTCACCTCGCTGGCGGTGCTACTCGGCGCGGGCGGTGTGGCACTGGGCTTCCCGCTCGCCGATCCGATCGTCGGCCTGCTGATCACGCTGGCCATCCTGGCCGTGCTGCGCACCGCGGCGCGCGACGTCTTCCACCGGCTCATGGACGGGGTCGAACCGAGCCTGGTGGCGAGCGCGGAGCGGGCGCTCGCGGCCGAGCCCGGCGTCGAGGGCATCCGCAGCCTGCGCATGCGCTGGATCGGGCACCGGCTGCACGCGGATGTCGAACTGGACATCGAGCCGACCATCACCCTGGCCGACGCGCACCGTCTCGCGCACGAGGCCGAGCACACCCTCACGCACGCCGTGCCGAAGCTCGACACCGCCTTGGTACACGCGTATCCGGCCCATATCCATTGACAGCTCACGCTTTTCGACGGCCGCGCTGACCTGGGAAAACTGAGGGCATATGCCCCGGCTTTTGATTTCGGTCACGGCCGGTCGCGGTGTGACGACGGTTCGGTAGCATCGCCGATGTGACGTGGCTCATGCCGGCCACGAGGATAAGGAGTACCCGATGTTGAGCACCATGCAGGACGAGCCGCTCTCGCTCGCGACGCTGCTGAAGTACGCCGCTACCTTCCAAGGCGACAGCACCGTGTCCACCTGGACCGGCACGGGCGTGCGCACGATGACCTACCGCGAGATGGGCGCCGAGGCGGCTCGGCTGGCGAACGCGCTGCGCGGGTTCGGCATCGGCGTCGGTGATCGGGTCGGCACCTTCATGTGGAACAACAACGAGCACATGGTCGCCTACATCGCCGTGCCCGCCATGGGCGCGGTGCTGCACGCGCTCAACATCCGGCTGTTCCCCGAGCAGGTGGTCTACGTGGCCAATCATGCCGAGGACCAGGTCGTCATCGTGGACGGCACCCTGGTGCCGATGTTCGCCCAGCTTCTGCCGAACCTGAAGACGGTGCGCCACGTCATCGTCGCCAACGGCGACGCGTCCGCGTTGCAGGCTCCCGAAGGCGTGCAGGTGCACTCCTACGCCGAGCTGCTCGCCGCCCAGCCCGACACCTTCGACTTCCCGGTGATCGACGAGAAGTCCGCCGCCGCAATGTGTTACACCTCGGGCACCACCGGTGATCCGAAGGGCGTCGTGTACTCGCACCGCTCCAACTGGCTGCACGCCATGCAGGTCTGCTCCCCGATGGGCATGGGCTTCACCGGAGCCGACTACGTGCTCGCCATCGTGCCGCTGTTCCACGCCAATGCCTGGGGCCTGCCCTACGCGGCGCTGATGTCGGGCGCGAACGTGCTGATGCCGGACCGTTTCCTGCAGCCGGGACCGCTGCTGGAGATGATGGCCGACCAGCAGCCGACCTTCGCCGCGGCCGTCCCGACCATCTGGGGCGGCGTGCTGGCGGGTCTGGCCGCCAAGCCGCAGGACATCTCGCACCTGCGCACCGCGGTGGTCGGCGGTTCGGCGGTGCCGCCGTCGATGATGCGCGCCTTCCAGGAGCAGCACGGCATGCGCATCCTGCACGCCTGGGGCATGACCGAGACCTCGCCGCTGGGTAGCGTCGCGCACCCGCCCGCGGGCGTCACCGGCGAGCAGGAGTGGGAATTCCGTTACACGCAGGGCCGTTTCCCCGCCAGCGTGCAGGCCCGGCTGGTCGGCGACGACGGCAGCGTGGTGCCCAACGACGGAGAATCGCTGGGCGAGTTGGAGGTTCGCGGTCCGTGGATCACCGCCTCCTACTACTCCCCCGACGGCGGGGTGATAGACCCGGACAAGTTCGACGACGGCTGGCTGCGCACCGGCGACGTCGGCAAGATCAGCCCGAACGGCTACCTCACGCTGGTGGACCGCTCCAAGGACGTGATCAAGTCCGGCGGTGAGTGGATCTCCTCGGTGGACTTGGAGAACGCCGTCATGGGCCACCCGTCCGTCGCCGAGGCCGCCGTCATCGGCGTGCCGGACGAGAAGTGGGACGAGCGGCCGCTGGTCGCGATCGTGCTGAAGGAAGGCACCGAGGCCAAGGCCGAGGAGCTGCGCGACTTCCTCGCCGACAAGTTCGCCAAGTGGCAGCTGCCCGAGCGGTGGACGTTCATCGCGGAGGTGCCCAAGACCAGCGTCGGCAAGTTCGACAAGAAGCGCCTGCGGGCCCAGTACGCGGATGGTGATCTGACCGTCACCACGCTGTCCTGAGTTGATCGCGAAGCCCGGTTCCGTTGTGCGCCAGAGGAACCGGGCTTCGTGCTGACAGCGACAGGTTCCGCCCCCCGCGCGCGATCGGATTCCGGCTTCGCTGCGTGCCACCAACCAGGCCTCGCACGGTCAGGAACCCCGGTCTCGCTGCGCGCCACCGGGTCGAGCCTTGCGCTGGTGCCGCGTCGAGAATGGGCGCGTAGCCGACCGAAGGCCCCTTCATCCCGCCAAACCGACCGGAGTGACCTTCATTCACCCGACCTGCGCGCCCCACGAACTGGCCGAGGGCGACCTTCACCGCCGTAACCGGAGCCTGTGCAAGTCGCTGAAAGCGGGCAAAAGGCTGTCAGGGCGCTGGATCGGCTCCGGCTCGACGGGCGCGTTTGGCCTGGGCGCGGTCGATGCGCGGATCTTCCGTGACCTCATAGCGTTTCAGGTACAGACTCACGAAGGACTGCACGGTGGCGGTGGCCGGGATGGCGAGCAGCGCACCGATCGCGCCAAGCAACGCTCCACCCGCGAGCACGGCGAGCAGGGCGACGGCCGGGTTGACGTCGACGGTGCGCGCGGTGAGCTTCGGTTGCAGCACGTAGTCCTGGAACTGCTGGTAGACGATGACGAACAGAATCACCCAGACCGCGTCCAGCGGCCGGATCGTGAGCGCGACCAGCACCGGAAGCACCCCGGCGAGATAGGTGCCGACGGTCGGCACGAACGAGGCGACCACGCCGAACCAGACGCCCATGGCGATCGCGTTGGGCACGCCGAGCACCGCGAGGAAGACGCCGTGCGCGATCGCGGAGATCACCGCGAGCAGCGCGCGGGAGTAGAGATAGCCGCCCGTCTTCTGGATGGCGAGATCCCAGGCGCGCAGCACCGCGTCCTGCCTGGTCGGCGGCAGCAGCGAGCACAGCGACCGCCGCAGCCTCGGCCCTCCCGCGGTGAGATAGATGCTGAACAGAGCGATCAGCAGCAGTTTGGCCAGCCCGCCGACGATCGTGGCGGACAGGCCCCAGGCATGGTTGGCCGCGCGCTCGGCGTAACCGGTGAGGGTGTCGGTGTCCTTGGTCAGCTGTTCGCGGAGCTGGTCGAGGGTGAAGTCCTGGTCGAAGGTGCGGTTCACCCAGTCGACCAGGTCGTCCACCAGCCGCGGCAGCTCGATCACCAGGTCGTGGACGGTCTCCACCAACAGGATTCCGAGCGCGAAGACGAACCCCGCGACGAACAGGAACACCAGCACGAACACCACCGCGGTGCCGAGTCCACGGGACATGCCGCGCGCGTCCAGACTGTCCACCGCGGGTTCCATCGCCAGCGAGACGAAGAACGCCACGAACAGCACGAGGAACAAGCCGATCAGCCGGTGCGCCGCCCAGTCGAGCAGCTGGAAGGCCCCTAGTAAGAGGAAGGCCAGCACCAGCGCCCTCGGCAGCCAGGCGGGCATCCGGGCACGGTCTCGCGTGGAAACCGGCTCCTCGCGCGCCGCGACCTCGGAGCCCGCGGGCTCCGATGCCTCGGGACCCGGCTCGGCGTCGGGCGGGTGGGCGGCCACGAGCCCAGTGTTGTCCATCCCGCCGTGAATCCCGGGTTGCGACCCGCGCCGGATTCGGGCCGTTCGCTTTCGCTGCGCTGTGTCCCCTCGGCCGCTATGCGGTGTGGTTCAGCGCTGGGCTCTGTCGCCCGTCAGGAATGCGGAGATGGCCGCGCGGACCGTATCGGGTTGGTCGAGCATCGACAGCACGTAGGCGTCCTCGATCTCGATCAGCCGGGCGCGCGGGATCAATTCGGCCAGACGGCTGCCGTGCTCGCGCGGCATCACCTTGCCCGCCGAGGACCACAGGATGAGCGCGTTGCCCGAAAAGTTGCGCAGCGCTTCGGTGTTCGCGATGAGCTCGGGCTTCGGGAAGCCGGATTTGGTGTAGGCGAGCAGATCCCGGCGGATTCGTTTGTCGCGCAGGCCGGGCTCGGTCCAGCCGCGCACCAGTTCGTCGGAGAGTGGAGTGCGCGCCATCCAGCCGAACAGCAGCGGCGAGGCGCGAAGCCACGGTACGCGTAATTGCCGCAGCGCCAGCGTTATTCCGCCGGGAACAGCGGTCGCGAGGGCGGCCATCTTGCCGGGCAGGCCGGGCGGGAAGTTGTCGAACGCCTCGCACGGCAGCACGATCAACCTGCCGACCCGCTCGTCCAGGCCGTAGGCGGTGAGGAACAGGCCGCCGCCCCAGTCGCTGTGCACGAGGGTCACATCGCGCAGGTCGAGCGCGGCGAGGAAGTCCGCGATGAGCTGATTCAATCCGCGCAGACTCAGGTCGACGCCAGGCTTCAGCGGAATCGGATGCGCGCCGAGCGGCAGGTCCGGCAGCACGTACCGAAACCCCGCGGGCAGCCGGTCGAGCACCGAGTCCCAGACCGTGTGATTCATCAGCAGCCCGTGCAGCAGCACCACCGGCGGCCCGTCGCCGCGCTCCACATAGTGCAGTTGACCAGCGGGAAGATCGACCGTCGGCATCGGTTTCCTCCATTCGAGCGATCGCTCTAGAGTATTTGCTCTAGTCTGGAACGGTGACCGAGAAGATGTCAACAGGCACCCGCGACCGCCTGGTCACGGCCATGGCGGAACTGATGCGCACGCGCGGCTACAGCGCGACCAGCGTCAAACAGATCACCGTGGCAGCGGCCGCGCCGATGGGCTCGCTCTACCACCACTTCCCCGCGGGCAAGCCGCAAATCGCCGCCGCCGCCCTGCGCACCTCCGGCGCCGCCTACATCCAGCTACTCCCCCTGCTCATGGACCCCTACGACGACCTACGCGTAGCAGTGCCCGCCGCCTTCACCGCCGCCGCCGAACAGATCGAGCAGACCGACTGGATCAACATGTGCCCCGTCGGCACCGTCGCGGGCGAGATCGCCGACAGCGAGCCGGAATTGCGCGAGGTCGCGGCGGAGGTCATCGGATTCTGGATCGAGAAAGGGACGAACTACTTCGTCCGCCGCGGCGTCGACACCGGCGCGGCCCGCGACCTGATCCTTGCGATCCTCAGCGCGCTCGAGGGCGCCTTCGTGCTCAGCCGGACGCTGCGATCGGCGGAGCCGTTGCATTCGGCCGGGCGGGCGATGGGGGCGCGGGTGGAGGAGATGCTGGCCCAAGCAGGTGCGGCGGCCCGGCCACAGTAGGAGCACGTCGGCGGCGGTTTGCGACGTCGTTCATGCCGGCCGGTAGGCCGCGCAGCCCTCGGGCCGAAATTGATGCAGTCGGCGGCTGCCGCGATACCACCAACATCGATGCGGTGGAGCGCGAGACGTCCCACCCCACTTTCCGCCGGGCCTCGGGCAGCGCGCGAATCGGCGGCGGTGGCTCCGTTCCGCGGGTCCTCAGTCGTGGACTCGGACGACAGAGGCGTGCACATCTGTTCCGGGTTCCGCGCTGAAGCTGACATGCTCGACTACCTTGTGAGATCGACGCTGTTCGCCCGCAGAATGAACCGTTCGGTGTGACGGTTGGCCAGCGATGATGAGGGGAACGAGCGATCGCTTCAGCGACCTTGGGTCCGATCGGGTCGGCTTTCGTGGCCCGGGCAAGGTTGGCGTGGTGGATCAGCCCCGCAGGGCGTCGATGATCTGGGCGGGCCAGCGCTACCTCGGCATCCCAAGGCTGGTTGCCCATGAGATGAAGGCACTTTCTTCATTAGTTTTTGGCGTCAGCGGGCGTTTGCAGTAGTTGAGGATGTTCACAGCCGGGCCAAGTGTCGCGCCCAGCATTGCCTTGAAAGCAGCGTTTTGGGATGAGAAGTATTCGTTGAAGATGACCAGCGTGGTCTTCTCGAAGACTTCGAGGTCTATCTCGTACATATCGCTGGCGATCGCCGTTAGGCCAGTTGCCACGTTCAAAACCGAACAAATATCGGTGTGTATACGTACGAACAGTTCGCCCACCCGCAATGCCGGGCTCCATACTGTCTGGTCATCGACGTCGAATACGTAGCTCATAATTCCCTAGCTGACTAGCCCCGACCGCGAACAGTGCATCACACCCCAGGCCATTGGCGAAGCCGCAAGGGGCGGCGGTGGGCGTCCTGGAGACGATCGGGTACGGATGTCCCGTTGACCGATGCGTTTCCATGTTCGCTGTGCCCTACCACTCCACAGGGTGAACGCGACTGACCGGGGCTTTCGTGATGAGACTTCCTCGGAATCACGAAGTAAGAAGCCGATGACCTGAGGAAATCGTTGTCGCATGTTGGTGCCCTCGGCAGGATTCGAACCTGCGACACCCGCTTTAGGAGAGCGGTGCTCTATCCCCTGAGCTACGAGGGCTGACCAGATGGTCGTGTGTCCGACCCGGACGGCGGGGAGTCTACCGGTTGATGGGCTGAGGAACAGCATGGACGGTGCGGGGCGGGGCAGGCCGCGCAGGGCGATCGCATGTTGGGACTGCGGCCCGATGACCGCCGGTTCGGATTGGCCCCGTTTTGGTAGTCGCGCGGTGGCGCCGCGCGACTACCTTCGGGTCAGTCCAGGAGTTCGGCGAGGCGCGGGCCGATGACGGCCAGCGCTTCCGGTGCCGTCATTCGCCAGTGGGTGACGGGGACCTGTTCGACGTGGACCGGGCCGTCCACCGCGTCGCGCCAGCTGGCGGGGCCGCGGGTGGCGGTCGGGTCGTCCTGGGCCGCGTTGAAGTACAGGACTTCACCGCGATAGGGACGGGGGCGGTAGGCGCTGCTCAGCTCGAGGGATCGCACCGCGGCGTCGATGACTCGGTCGAGGCGGGCCGCGCCGAAGGAGGCGAATGGTTCGCCCAGTTCGGCCAGCCTTTCGCCGAGCCCGTCCCCATCGAGGGTCGCGTCGAAGTCGGCCGCGTGCTCGCCGAGCAGTCCACCCAGCAATTCGGTGACGGTCGTCTCGGTGCCGCCGATCGGCTGGGCCTCTGTCGCGGCGGGCAGGTGGCTGTCCAGCATGACGAGCAGCGCCACCGACTCCCCCTCGTCGCGCAGTTGCACCGCGATGGCGTGGGCGAGCACGCCGCCGAGCGACCAGCCGAGCAGGTGGTACGGCCCCTCGGGTTGGACCGAGCGCATCTCCTTCACGTACAGGCGCGCCCACTCCTCCACCGACTCCGGCATGTCCTCGTCCGCCAAGGCGGGCGACTGCAAACCGAAGATCGGGCGGTCGGGGTGGATGTGGGCCGCGAGCCCGGCGAACGACCACGAGATGCCGCCGACCGGGTGGATGCAGAACAGCGGTTCGCGCGTCCCGGCGCCGCGCAGCGGCAACAGCATGTCGAACGCCGTGGTGGTGTCGATCCCACCGGCGGGGCGCAACCGGTCGGCCAGGGCGGCCGGGGTTGGCGCGAGGAAGATGTCCATCACCGTGACCGGACGGTCCAGGTCCGCACGGAGGCGAGCGACGAGAGTCGTCGCGGACAGCGAGTTGCCGCCGGACTCGAAGAAGTTGTCGTCCAGGCCGAGACCCTCCGCAATGCCGAGGACTTCCGCGAAGGCGGCCACGACGGCGTGCTCGACCGGCGTACTCGGGGCGCGGTATTCGCGAGCGGCGAACTCCGTCTCCGGCAACGCTTTACGGTCCAGCTTGCCGTTGACGTTCAACGGCAGCGCGTCCAACACCACGAACGCCGACGGCACCATGTACGACGGCAACGCCGCCGACAACGCCGACTTCACCTGCGCCACATCGACATCCGCGACACCAGGCACCAGATAGGCAACCAACCGATCACCCATGCGCTGATCGGACTTGGCCAACACCGCAGTCTGGGCGACCTCCGGCAACGC
The DNA here is from genome assembly GCF_040654315.1 of Nocardia sp. NPDC050713. Lineage (NCBI taxonomy): Bacteria > Bacillati > Actinomycetota > Actinomycetes > Mycobacteriales > Nocardiaceae > Nocardia > Nocardia sp. NPDC050713. The sequence continues at coordinate 502,383 of NZ_JBFAHS010000001.1, forward strand.
CAACAACGCCGCCTCGATCTCACCCAACTCGATACGGAAACCACGAATCTTCACCTGGAAGTCCGTACGACCCCGATACTCCAGCTCTCCATCGCCGCGCCAGGCCACCAGATCGCCGGTGCGATACATCCGCTCACCCGCCGCGAACGGGTCTGCCACGAACCGATCCGCGGTCAGCTCCGCGCGACCGAAATAACCGCGCGCCAGCTGAGCACCCGCGAGATAGAGCTCACCCGAAACCCCGTCCGGCACCGGTCGCAACCGACCATCGAGAACATAGACCCGGCTGTTCCATTCGGGCGCGCCGATGGACACCGAACCGGTGTCGGCCTCGGTCACCAGATGGGACGTGATCGACACGGCCGCCTCGGTCGGACCGTACAGATTGAACAGCTGCACGTCCGGGTTCGCCGCACGGAATCGCTGCGCCACCGACGACGGCAACGCCTCACCGATCGCCAGCACACGCCGCAACGAATCAGGGAGCACTCCACCGGATTCGACCAACAACGCATCCAGCATCGACGGGACCACGTGCAACGTCGTCACCCGCTCACGAGCCATCAACTCGTTCAGATAGCTCGGATCACGATGACCCTCAGCCGAAGCGATCACCAAACGACCACCCGACACCGCGGCCGACCAGAACTCCCACACCGACAGATCGAACGTCGCCGCGGTCTTCAGCAACACCGCGTCGTCCACGTCGAGATCGAATTCCGCTGCCTTCCAGAGCAACTGGTTGACGATCGCCGAATGCGGCACCGCCACGCCCTTCGGGCGCCCCGTCGAACCCGACGTGAAGATCACATACGCGGTATTCGACGAACGCAACCGCGCGACCCGCTCGAAGTCGGTGACCGCGCCGCCGTACACACCGGACAGATCCAGCTCGTCGAGCGAGATCAGCGGCGCTACCTCGGTGGCGAAGTCCGCTGCGGCATTGGTGAGCACACACACCGGCTCGGCCGTCTCGAGAATGTAGGCCGTACGCTCGGCGGGCTGATCCGGATCCACCGGCACATACGCACCGCCCGCGACGGACACCGCGTACATCGCCACGACCAGGTCCACCGAACGCCGCAACGCCAGCGCGACGCGCTGCTCCGGACCCACACCCAGCGAAATCAGGTGCCGCGCCAGGCGATTCACCCGCCGACCGAGCTCGTCGTAGGTCAAGGACGGGCCATAGGGCCCGACCAGCGCCACCGCGGTCGGCTCGGCCGCGACGGTCGCCGCCAACATCGACGCCAACGTCGCCCCGGCGTCGGTCCGGTGCGCGGTCGCATTGCGAGCCGTGAGCAGCTCGGCCCGCTCGGCCGCGGCCAGCAGCTCGATGTCGCCGACCGGCGCCGTCGGCGCAGCGACGATCTCGCCGAGCAGTCGCACGAACCGATCCACGAAACCCTGCACCGTCTCGCGCTCGAACAGGGCCGTCGCGTAGGTGACCGAGCCATCGATGCCGCACGGCGCGCCCGACTCGTCATAGTGATCGGCCACGATCCAGTGCAGATCGAACTGCGACACATCGGCCAGCGCGTCCACACCGGACACGGTCAGGCCGGGCAGCTCCAGGCTGGACCGCACGAGGTTCTGGAACGACAATCCCACCTGGAACAGCGGGTGCCGCGCCATCGAACGCGCGGGGTTGAGCACCTCCACCAACCGCTCGAACGACACATCGGCGTGGGTGAACGCCTGGAGGTCGCCTTCCCGCACCCGTGCCACCAGATCGACGAAACTCTCGGCCGCGTCGACCCGCGTGCGCAGCACCAACGTGTTGGCGAACATGCCGATCAGATCGTCGAGTTCACGCTCACCACGCCCGGCGATCGGTGTGCCGACGGCGATGTCGTCGGTGCCCGACAGCCGAGCCAACAGCACCGACAGCGCGGCGTGCACCACCATGAAGATGGTCGCGTTGTGCGCGCGCGCCAATTCCGTGAGCGCGGCGTGTGTTTCGGCGTCGACTCGCACCTCGACGCGCTCGCCCGCGAAGGACTGCACCGCGGGACGCGGCCGATCCGACGGCAGCTCCAGCTGGTCCGGAAGTCCGGCCAGAGCCTGCTTCCAGTAACCGAACTGCTTGGCCGACAACGATTCCGGATCGCGCTCGTCGCCGAGCAGCTCGCGATGCCAGACGCTGTAATCCGCGTACTGCACGGGCAACGGAGCCCATCCCGGCTGCGCACCCGCCGACCGCGCCGCGTACGCGACCATCAGATCGCGGGTCAGCGGAGCCACCGACGAACCGTCGGCGGAGATGTGGTGGACCACCATCGCCAGCACGTATTCGTCCGCCGCGCCGTCGATCTGGAACAACTCGACCCGCAGCGGCACCTCGGCGGTGACGTCGAAGACGGTGGCGCCCAGCTCCCGCACCGCACGCTCGATCTGGTCGGCGGGCACCACACGTACCGCCAACTCGGGGACCGAGTGCCCCGGAGACAGAATCGACTGCACGGGCCCACGGTCGGTCTGCGGGTACACGGTGCGCAGGATCTCGTGCCGGGCGATGAGATCCGCGACCGCGGCACGCAGGGCGTCGACATCGAGCGCACCCGACAACCGCACCGCCACCGGGACGTTGTAGGCCGCGGAATGACCATCGAGCCGGTTCAGGAACCACATGCGCTGCTGCGCGGGCGACAACGGAATGAACTCCGGACGAGTGACCGACGTCAACGCGCGACGTCCGCCCGCACCGGCCAGCTTGCCGACCAGCACGGCGAGCCCGGCCACGGTGGAGGCCTCGAACAGCGCCCGCACCGGCACCCGCGTATCCAGCGCCGCACCGATGCGCGCGGCCACCTGGGTGGCCAGCAGCGAGTTGCCGCCGAGACCGAAGAAATCGTCGTCCGCGCCGACCCGGTCGCCGCCGAGCACGTCCGCGAACACGCCCGCCACGATCTCCTCGATCGGAGTCGACGGTGCGCGGAAAGCCGTCGACTCGAACTCCGGCTCCGGCAACGCCTTACGATCCAGCTTGCCATTGACGTTCAACGGCAGCGCGTCCAACACCACCAACGCCGACGGCACCATGTACGACGGCAACGCCGCCGACAACGCCGACTTCACCTGCGCCACATCGACATCCGCGACACCAGGCACCAGATAGGCAACCAACCGATCACCCATGCGCTGATCGGACTTGGCCAACACCGCGGTCTGGGCGACCTCCGGCAACGCCAACAACGCCGCCTCGATCTCACCCAACTCGATACGGAAACCACGAATCTTCACCTGGAAGTCCGTACGGCCCCGATATTCCAGCTCACCGTCACCGGTCCAGGCCACGAGGTCACCCGTGCGGTAGATACGGGAACCGTCGCCCTCGAAGGGATTCGCGACGAAACGATCCGCGCTGAGGTCCGGGCGGGCGAAATAGCCGCGTGCCAACTGCGCACCCGCGAGGTACAACTCGCCGGATACGCCTACCGGCACCGGCCGCAGCCGGGCATCGAGGACGTACACGCGGCTGTTCCATTCGGGAGCACCGATGGACACCGAACTCTGATCCGCATCCGAGACGAGATGCGAGGTGATCGATACCGCCGCCTCGGTGGGGCCGTACAGGTTGAACAGCTGAGCGTCCGGGTTCGCCGCACGGAACCGCTGCGCCACCGACGACGGCAACGCCTCACCGATCGCCAGCACACGCCGCAACGAACCAGCCAGCGCCCCACCGGATTCGACCAACAACGCATCCAGCATCGACGGCACCACGTGCAACGTCGTCACCCGCTCACGCGCCATCAACTCGTTCAGGTATCCGGGATCGCGATGCCCATCGACGGACGCGATCACCAGACGACCACCGGATACGGCCGCCGACCAGAACTCCCACACCGACAAGTCGAACGTCGCCGCGGTCTTCAGCAACACCGCGTCATCCGAACTCAAACCGAAGTCCGCGGTCTTCCAGAGCAACTGGTTGACGACCGCCGAATGCGGCACCGCCACACCCTTCGGCCGCCCCGTCGAACCCGACGTGAAGATCACATACGCGGTATTCGACGGAAGCAACGGCGCGATCCGGTCGGAATCCGTAATCGGCTCAGCGGCAAAGGATCCCAGATACAACTCGTCCAGGCGCACGACCGGCGCGAGATCGGTCGCGAAGCCGGACGCGGTATCGGTGACCACGCACACGGGCGCGGCGGTCTCGAGGATGTACCCGGTCCGCTCGGCGGGCTGATCCGGATCCACCGGCACGTACGCACCACCGGCGACCGACACCGCGTACATGGCCACCACGAGATCCACCGAACGCCGCAACGCCAACGCCACGCGCGTCTCCGGCCCCACGCCCACCGAAATCAGATACCGCGCCAGGCGGTTGACGCGATTCCCGAGTTCGCCGTAGCTCAGCGCGAGCGTCCCCTCGGACGTGTCCGCCGCCAAGGCCACCGCGTGCGGTGTCGCCGCGGCGCTCGCCGCCAGCAGCGACGCCAGAGTCGCGGAGGTGTCCACGGCCTGTACCGTGTCGTTCCAGTGGTCGAGGATGCGCACACGCTCGTCCGGAGCAAGCAGTTCCAGCTCACCCACCGGCGCGTCGGGCGCCGCGACAATGGCCTTCAGCAGCCGCGTGAACCGATCCACGAAGCCCTGCACCGTATCCCGGTCGAACAGCGCGGACGCGTAGGTGACGGCGCCGCCGATACCGCGCGGCGCGCCGGACTCGTCGTAGCCGTCCGAGACGACCCAGTGCAGATCGAACTGCGAGATCTCCGGGAAGATATCGAGCCCGGACACCGCGAGTTCCGGCAGTTCCAAGTGGGATTCGGCCAGGTTCTGGAAGGACAGACCCACCTGGAACAGCGGATGCCGCGCGGTGGAGCGCACCGGGTTGAGCACCTCCACCAGACGCTCGAACGGCACGTCGGCGTTGGCGAAAGCCTCGAGGTCCTGTTCGCGCACCCGCGTCAGCAGAGCGGTGAAACTCGCCCCCGCGTCGACCTGGGTGCGGAAGACGACCGTGTTGACGAACATGCCGATGAGGTCGTCGATTTCGCGTTCGCCGCGTCCGGCGATCGGGGTGCCGACGGTGATGTCATCGGTGCCCGAGAGCCGGGCAAGCAGCACCGACAGCGCGGCGTGCACGACCATGAACATGGTGGCGTTGTGCTTGCGCGCCAAATCCACGAGCGCACCGTGGATTTCGGCAGGTACCCGCACCTCGACACTGCCGCCGTGGAAGGATTGCGCGGCCGGGCGCGGACGGTCGGTGGGCAGTTCGAGCTGATCCGGCAGTCCGGCCAGCGCCTGCTTCCAGTAGCCGATCTGCTTGGCAGACAGCGACTCCGGATCACTCTCGTCGCCCAGCAGCTCGCGCTGCCAGATGCTGTAGTCGGCGTACTGCACGGGCAGCGGCTCCCACGCGGGTTCCTGTCCGGCGGCGCGCGCGGAGTAGGCGACCATGAGGTCGCGGGTCATCGGCCCCGAGGAAGAGCCGTCGCCCGCGATGTGGTGGATCACCATGGCGAGCACGTATTCGTCGGCGGCGTCCTCGATTCGGAAGATCGCGACGCGCAGCGGCACTTCGGCGGTGACGTCGAAGGTGGTGGAGAACAACTCCAGCACAGCCGATTCCAGGTCCGCCGCGGCCACGGTGTGCAGCGGAAGTTCGATGGCCACCTCGCCGACCGGCAGGATCACCTGCACCGGCCCGTCCTCGGTCTGCGGGTAGACGGTCCGCAGGATCTCGTGGCGGGCGATCAGATCCGCGAGCGCGCCGCGCAACGCGCCGATATCGAGGGCACCGGTCAGGCGCACCGCGACGGGCACGTTGTAGGCGGCCGAGGTGTCGGTGTCGAACTGGCTCAGGAACCACATGCGCTGCTGCGCCAGCGACAGCGGAATGCGCTCCGGGCGCGGCCCGGCCACCAAGGCCTTGCGATCACCGGCGCCGGCCAGCTCACCGAGGCGAGCCGCGAGCTCGGCCACCGTGGCGGCCTCGAACAGCAGGCGCACCGGCACCCGGGCGTCGAGCTCCGCGCCGAGTCGCGCCATCACCTGGGTGGCGATGAGCGAATTGCCGCCGAGTTCGAAGAAGTCGTCGTCCGCGCCGACCGGCTCGGTGCGACCCAGCGCTTCGGTGAAGACCGCCGCGACCCGTTCCTCCATCGCCCCGCTGGGAGCGCGGAATTCCTTGGCGCGCAGCACAGGTGCGGGCAGCGCGGCGCGATCCAGCTTGCCGACGGGGGTCAACGGGATCTCGTCCAGCACCGTGACGACGGTCGGAACCATATGGGCGGGCAGGCGGCCAGCGGCATGCTCGGTGAGCTCGTCGGCATCGGCCCGCGCACCCGGCGCGGCATGGACGTAGGACACCAGAATGGTCGCGCCGGTCTCCAGGGTGTGCCCGATGGTCACCGCGAAGTCGACGCTGTCGTGTCCGGCCAGCACCGCGTCGATCTCGCCGAGTTCGATACGGAAGCCGCGGATCTTCACCTGGAAGTCGTTGCGCCCCAGGTAATCGATCTCCCCACCCACGAGCCGACGGACCAGATCTCCGGTGCGGTACAGACGGGAGCCGGGCGGTCCGAACGGATCGGCGACGAAGCGCGCGGCGGTCAGGCCGGGCCGCTCGTGGTATCCGCGCGCCAGCTGCGCGCCGGAGATGTAGAGCTCACCCGCGATCCGGTCGGGCACCGGATGCAGCCGGTCGTCGAGCACGTACTCGGTGATCGCGCGGATCGGCGCGCCGATGGTCACCGGTTCACCCGGCGTCAGCGGCGCGCTGATGTTGGTCATGATGGTGGTCTCGGTGGGCCCGTACCCGTTGAAGAACTCCCTGGTACGGCGACCTGCGGGAATCGCCCAGCGCCGCACCAGTTCCGGCGGGCACGCCTCGCCACCGGCGATCACCACGCGCAGCCGGTCCAGCCCCTCCGGGTCGACCGAAGCCAGCGCAGCGGGCGTGATGAAGGCGTGCGTCACCCGCTCCCTGCGCAGCAGCGCGGCCAGATCCGCGCCGCCGTAGACGGTGGGCGTGACGACGACCATGGTGGCCGCGCCGCCCACGGCGAGCAGCAGTTCCAGCACGGAGGCGTCGAAAGACGGCGACGCGAAATGCAATGTGCGCGAACCGGTGGTGACCCGGTAGCGCTCCCGCTGCTCGGCGCAGAAGCTACTCAGACCGGACTGGGTGACCACTACGCCCTTGGGCTTACCGGTGGAACCGGAGGTGTAGATGACGTAGGCCGGGTGCGCGGCGCGCAGCGGGCGCACCCGATCGGCGTCGGTCACCGGTGTGGCCGGATAGCCGCCGGTGTCGGCGGCAACGATATCGATCCAGTCGATGCCCTCGGGCAAGTCGGCGCGCACCGCGCCGACGGTGAGCCCTAGTACCGCACCGGAATCCGTGACCATGTGCGCGACGCGGTCGGCCGGGTAGTTCGGGTCCACCGGTACGAAGGCCGCTCCGGCCTTGGCGACCGCCCACACCGCGAGCACCGATTCGATCGAGCGCGGAATTCCCACCGCCACCGTGGTCTCCGGGCCGACACCGCGGTCGATCAGCAGTCGGGCCAAACGGGTCGACTGCTCGTCGAGTTCGACATAGTCGATCTCGGCCAGGGTTTCGGTGGCGTCGGCGAGGATCACGGCCACGCCGTCCGGGTTCTCCTCTACGGCCGCCTCGAGCAGCTCAGGCAACAGCCGTACCGGCGCGGATTCGACCGGGACACTCGGTGCGACGGCGGCCGAAGCCGGACGGCGCTCCTGGGCGTCGAGAATGTCGATGTCGCCCACCGCGATTCGCGGGTCGGCGACGACGGCCGTGAGGATGCGTTCGAAGCGGCGGGCGAAAGCGCCGACCGTCGATTCGTCGAAAAGGTCGGTGGCGTAGGCGAAGACGACAGCCAATTCGCCCGTAGCACCGTTGGCGCCGAGACGGGGCTCGACATTCACCTGAAGGTCGAACTTGGCCGCGACCTCGCCCGTATCGAGGGCGGCGACGGTCAGGCCCGGCAGTTCCAGGCTCGCCTGTTCGGTGTTCTGGAAGGCCAGCATCACCTGGAGCAGTTGGGCGCCTGCGCGATCGGGAGCTACCGCCTCCACGACCCTCTCGAACGGAACGTCGGCGTTCGCGAAGGCGTTGAGGTCGATATCGCGAACCTGCTCCACCAGTGCGTCGAAGGAGGCAGCGCGGTCCACCTCGGTACGCAGGGCGAGTGTGTTGACGAACATGCCGACGAGCTCGTCCAACGCCCGCTCACCACGACCCGCGATCGGGGTTCCGATGGTGATGTCGGAAGTCGCCGAGAGGCGCGCCAGCAGCACCGCCAGCGCGGTGTGCACGACCATGAAGAGGGTCGAGTTGTGCTCGCGGGCGATATCGGCCAGTCCCGAGTGCACCGGCGCGGGCACCGTGAATTCCACCGCGGCGCCGCGCATCGAGGCGACGGCGGGGCGCGGCCGGTCCTGCGGCAGCGGAAGCAACTCCGGGATCCCGGACAGCTGTTCCCGCCAGTACGCCAATTGCTGTGCGGCGACGGAGTTCTCGTCGTCGTAGGAGCCGAGCACCGCGTGCTGCCACAGCGCGAAGTCGGCGTACTGCACCGAAAGCGGCTGCCAGGCTGGAGCGGTGGCCGCGGTGCGAGCGATGTAGGCGGTGACCAGATCCCGCGCCAGCGGAGCCAGCGAGGACCCGTCGGCGGCGATGTGGTGCACCACGAGCACCAGCAGGTGGTCGCCCACGGCCGGATCGGTGAACAGCGCGACGCGCAGCGGCGGTGCGGTGGTGACGTCGAAACCGCTCGCCATCATGGCGGCCACGGCCTCCATGACGTTCGCGACGCCGTCGTGCACCGGCAGTCCGCCGGGCAGCGTGTCGGCAACCGACAGGATCTCCTGGTGCGGCGAGCCCGAGTCACCCGCGGGGAAGCGGGTGCGCAGCGCCTCGTGTCGTTCCAGCACATCGGCGACCGCCGCGCGCATCGCGGCGGCGTCGAGCGCGCCGGTGAGCCGAATGGCGAAAGGCAGGTTGTAGGCGGGCGATTCGGGGTCGATGCGGTTGATCACCCACATGCGCTGCTGGGCCAGCGACAGCGGCAAACGGTCGGGGCGCGGCGCCGCGACCAGGGGCGGCCGGGCGTCGTCACCCGCGCCGGGCACGATTCGGGCCGCGAGCGCGGTCACGGTGGAGGCTTCGAACAGCTCGCGCACGGCGACCCGCGCGCCGAGCGCCTCACCGATGCGCGCCACCACGCGGGTGGCCAGCAGCGAGTTGCCGCCGAGAGCGAAGAAGTCGTCGTCGGCACCGACCTGCTCCACACCCAGCAGCTCTGCGAAGACGTCCGCGACGGCCTCCTCGACCGGTGTCGCGGGAGCACGGAACGCACGGGCCGCGAAGGTCGGTGCGGGCAGCGCTTTGCGATCCAGTTTGCCGCTCGCGTTCAGTGGGAACGCGGCGAGTGCCACGATGGCGGCCGGAACCATATAGGCGGGAAGGACTGTCGCGATAGCGGCGCTCAGCTCGGCCTGATCGATGACCTGTCCCGGCGTCGGCACCGCATACGCCACCAGCTGCTCGCCCAGCGGCGTGGCCACCACGAGCGCGGCGGCCTGGGAAACCGAAGGCTGTGCCAGCAACGCGGTTTCGATCTCGCCGAGCTCGATCCGCTGGCCGCGGAACTTCACCTGGAAATCGGTGCGGCCGATGTACTCCAGCCGCGGAGACAGGTCGCCGCTCTGCGCCCGCCACACCACAAGGTCGCCGGTGCGGTACATGCGCGCACCGCCGCCGAACGGGTCGGCCACGAAGCGATCCGCGGTCAGATCCGGGCGGCGCACATAGCCGCGCGCCAGCTGGTCACCGGCCAGGTACAGCTCACCGGGGACACCGGCCGGAACCGGGCGCAAGCGCGCATCCAGCACGTACACCCGGCTGTTCCACTGCGGCAAGCCGATCGGCACGGTACGGGTGTCGCGGCCGTCGGCGAGCCAATAGGTGATCGACACCGCGGCCTCGGTGGGGCCGTACAAGTTGTGCACACGAGCCGCGGACATGGCATGCACCGCGGCCACCGTCTCCGGCGGCAACGCCTCACCGATGACGAAGATGTCGCGCAGCGTCGGCACACTGCCCGCCGGAACGTGCGCGGCGAAGACCGTCAACATCGACGGCACGAAGTCGGTGACAGTAACACCTTGCGCGGCAATCGTTTCGGCGATGTAGGCCGGATCGCGGTGACCGTCGTGGGTGGCCACGACCAGTTTCGCGCCCGCCCGCAGCGGCATGAAATAGCCCCACAGCGAGACGTCGAAGGTGGTGGCGGTCTTCTGGAAGTACACATCCGAAGGACCGAGCGGGTACTGCGCCAGCATCCATTCGGTCTGATTGTGGATGGCGGCATGCGATACCGCCACGCCCTTGGGGCGACCGGTCGAGCCCGACGTGAAGATCACGTACGCGGGGTTCTCGGGGCGGACGGGGCGCAGCAATTCCTCCGCCCGTACCGGAGCGGCGTCGACGACGGCCGTATCGAGGGTGTCCAGGTAGAGCACCGGCGTTTCGTCCGGCATCGCGACGGCGTCGGCGGTCGTGGTCAGGACGCAGGCGGGCCGCGCGGTATCGAGGATGTGCGCGATGCGCTCGGCCGGATGATCCGGATCCAGCGGTACGTACGCACCACCGGCCGTCACGATCGCGTACATCCCGACGACCAAATCCAGCGAACGCCGAACGGCCAGACCGACCAGCGATTCCGCACCGACCCCTTGGGCGATGAGCACCCGAGCCAGGCGATTGACCCGCTCGTCGAATTCCCGGTAGGTGAGCTCACTGCCCTCATAGGCCACCGCGACACGGTCCGGATGAGCCGCCACCGCCCTGCGGTAGCCGTCCAACAGCAGTTCCGGGACGACCGGATGACCAGTGTCGTTCCAGCCCACCAGCATTCGCTCGCGTTCGGAGTCGGCGAGAAGTTCCAGGTCGCCGATCGGACGCTCCGGCGTGGCCGCCACGGCGACGAGCAGGTCCCGCAGCCGCCGCGCCAGCAGGGCCACGGTGGTTTCGTCGAACAGGTCCACCGCGTAGGTGATGGACGCCGACATGCCCTCGGGCTTGCCGTCGGTCTCGCGCGGCGCCACCGTGAAGTCCAGATCGAACTTCGCCAGCGGCACGTCCATGTCCACACCCGTGACGGTCAGTCCGGGTAGTTCCAGTTCGGTGGGTGCGAGGTTCTGGAAGCTCAGCATCACCTGGAACAACGGGTGCCGAGCCGCCGAACGGGCGGGCTCGAGCAGTTCCACCAGTCGCTCGAACGGCACGTCGGCATGGGCGAAAGCGGCGATGTCCGCGCGGCGCACCTCGCGCAGCAGTTCGTCGAAGCCGAGCGCCGGATCCACCCTGGTGCGCAGCACGAGGGTATTGACGAACATGCCGATGAGATCGTCCAGTTCGGCTTCGCCGCGACCGGCCACCGGGGTGCCGATGGCGATGTCGTCGGTACCCGACAACCGAGCGAGCAGCACCGACAGCGCCGCGTGCACCACCATGAACAGCGTCGAATTGTGCTGCTGCGCCACAGCGGACAGCGAGGCGTGTAGATCGGCGTCGATCTCGAAGTCGAAGGTCGCACCGCGCCCGGACGCCGTCGCGGGCCTCGGCCGGTCCGACGGCAGATCCAACTGCTCCGGGACACCGGCCAGCTCATCGCGCCAGTACGCGATCTGACGGGCGAGCAGCGAGCTCTCGTCGGATTCGGACCCGAGCGCCTCGCGCTGCCACAGCGCGAAATCCGCGTACTGGATCTCGAGCGTATTCCACTGCGGCGCAACATCATTCGTGCGCGACGCGTACGCCGTCATGAGATCGCGGGTCAGCGGGACCAGTGAAGCGCCGTCACCGGCGATGTGGTGCACCACGCACACGAGGACGTATTCGGTGTCGTCCAGACGCAGGACGCGCAGCCGGACGGGCGGCGCGGCCGTGACGTCGAAGCCCGCGACGACGGCGGCGGCTATCCGTCCCCCCAACTCGTTCTCGGCGCAATCGATGACCGAGATATCCGGCCCCGCAAGGGGATCCGAGGCAGCCAGGACCTCCTGGAACCCCTCGCCGTCCACCTCGGGGTAGCGGGTGCGCAGCACCTCGTGCCGCTCGACGAGATCCGCGGCGGCGGCACGCAGCGCCGCCAGATCGACCGCGCCGGAAAGCCGCACGGCCAGCGGGATGTTGTTGATCGCGCTGGCCGGGTCGAAGCGGTTGAGGAACCACATGCGCTGCTGCGCGAACGACAGCGGAATGCGTTCGGGGCGCGGCATGGGTCGCAGCGCCGGACCGGAGGCGGTCTCCTGCGCCTCGGCGTAGCGCGCCAGCGCCGCCACCGTGGCCACGTCGAACAGGGCATGGACCGGCACCTGGACGCCCAGCGCCGTCCCGATCCGGGACACTGCCCGGGTCGCGAGCAGCGAGTTGCCGCCCAGTTCGAAGAAGTCGTCGTCCGCGCCGACCCGGAGCGGGTCCGCGCCGGGCGGGGTGAGCAGCGCCGCGAAGATCTCCGCGACGACCGTCTCGGCCGGGGTGGACGGCGCACGGAACTCGCGTGCCGCGAACACCGGTTCCGGCAGGCGAGCACGGTCCAGCTTGCCCGCCGGGGACAGCGGGATCTCGTCGAGCACGATGATCGAGGCCGGAACCATGTAGGCGGGCAACGATTCTCCGACGAAGGAGGCGAGCGCCGCCGGATCGACCTCGCCGCCGGATCGCGGCAGCACGTACGCCACCAGCGCGGCGGCGCCGGTGGGCAGGGTAACGCCCAGTGTCACAGCGAAATCCACATCCGGATGCGCGGTCAGCGCGGAGTCGATCTCACCGAGTTCGATGCGCAGACCGCGAATCTTGACCTGGAAGTCGGTGCGGCCCTGGTATTCGAAGACGCCGTCCTCGGTACGTCGCACCAGGTCACCGGTGCGATACAGCCGCGAGCCCGGCTGCTCGAGCTCCGCGCCGAAGGGGTTGGCCACGAACCGTTCTGCCGTCAGGTCGGGACGGTTCAGGTAGCCGCGTCCCAGCGCCGCACCCGTCAGATAGAGCTCGCCGACCACGCCCGTCGGCACCGGACGCAGATGCGAATCCAGCACGAACGCGCCGATTCCCGGCAGCGCGGCGCCGATGTGCGTGCCCTCGCCGGGCCGCAGCGCGTCGGTACCGGTAGCGATGACGGTGGCCTCGGAGGGGCCGTACTCGATGTGGAAGGCACGGCCGTGCACCGCCCAGCGGTCCACCAGCGTGGGGCTGACGCGCTCGCCACCGCTCATCACGACCCGCAGGTCGTCGAGCCCGGCCGGATCGAGCGATTCGAGCGCGGCCGGGGTGATGCACAGGTGCGTGATCCGCTCCCGCCGCAGCAGCTCGGCGAGTTCCTCACCGCCGAAGACGGTGGGCGGCACCACGACCAGCGTCGCACCCGCCGAGAAGGTGTACAGCAGTTCCACGATGGAGAAATCGAAGCTCGGCGTGGTCAGGTTCGTCAGCCGCGACTCACCGGTCACCTGACGGCTCTCGCGCTGCGCCGCCAGCGCGCCGACACCGGCATGGGTGATCGCCACGCCCTTGGGCTTACCGGTGGAGCCCGACGTGTAGATGACGTAGGCGAGGTGCTGCTCGTGCAGCGGCCGCACCCGGTCGGCGTAGGAGATGGGATGCGCGGGCCGCGCCGCGATGCTCTCCCGTCGCACTGGATCGTCCAGTTCGATCCAGTCGATCGAGGAGCCGAGCGAGCCGCGGTGCGCGGAGGTGGTCAGACCGAGGGTCGCGCCCGAATCGGTGAGGATGTGCTCGATGCGGTCGGCCGGATAGTTCGGATCCACCGGCAGGTAGGCCGCGCCGGTCTTGGCGATGGCCCACACCGAGAGCACGAATTCCACGGAGCGCGCGATGCCCATGGCGACCAGGTCACCCGGGCCGACTCCCCGCTCGATCAGCTCGCGCGCCAGCTGCGAGGACCGCTCGTCGAGTTCCCGGTAGGAGAGTTCGCGTTGGTCGGCCGGGTCCCCCGTGGGGTTGTACCGGACCGCGATCGAGTCCGCCGCCGAGTCCACCGCCGCGGTGAGCAATTGCCCGAAAGACAGGGTGCCGGAACGGCGACGCCTGGCTCCACGCGCGGAACGGCGAACAGTACTCATCAGGTGTCACTCCTTGATTTCCCCATCCCCCGCCAATGGCGCAAAGCCACGGGGTACCCACAAATCCTATCCAGGACACTTGACGACGCGACCAGCGCGTCCGGGCCGTCGCCGGTAGGTACACATACGCTGGGGAAACGATGTTGATATGACATGCATCACACGCTGAGCGAACCGCATGCGCCGTATGGAACCGCGTACCGGCGGCGTGCTTTCGAGCAGGTTAGCGAGAGACGCACCGGTGTGCGACTCGACACTCCGGCTCGCCGTCGATCACTCTCGGCCACGAGCATCAAGTTTTCGAATCGGCCCACCGACGAGGATGCGCCGGTAACACGGCCTTTGGCGGCGCTGCTCACGAGAACACTTGTGTAGCAACAGATTTCGCCCAACACGTTCAGCGGGCCACGACCGGCGCCGCTACCGCAGCGGACGGCGACACGATCCAGGGTGCCCTCGGCAGGATTCGAACCTGCGACACCCGCTTTAGGAGAGCGGTGCTCTATCCCCTGAGCTACGAAGGCCGATTAGGCGGGACGGTCGCAGTCTACCGGGTCGGACGCTCGGGAACAGCATCGCGCCGCTCGCGCCGCTCAGAATCCGCCGTCGAAGCCGCCGCCTCCGTCGAAGCCCCCGCCGTCATAGCCGCCACCGTCGTAGCCGCCACCCTCATACCCGGCGTCGTATCCGCCCCCGTCGTACGGCGCGGTATCCGATCCCCACTCGTCACCCGCCGCGACGCCATCCTGGTAGCCCTCCCCGTAACCGCTCTCGAATCCCTGCGCGCCGTATCCCACGCCCGACATTCCCGCGAACAGCGAGGTGAACAAGAGCACGGAGCCGATTCCCCACGCGCCGCCGATGAGCGCGGGCTTCCACCAGGGTTCGGAGTACCAGCCCGCGGGCACCGGCCGCCCGGCGACGCGGCCGCCGGGATAGTAGTTCGGCGTGGCCGAGGACGGATTGGGTGATGCGGCGATCTCTCTGCCCTCGTAGGCGATGACCCGATCCTCGCTCACCCGCCCGGCCACGGCCTGGCCGTCGAGCTCGGGAATCGACGGGCCCGGGTCCATTCCCATCGCGGAGCGGGCGGCCCGGATGTAGTAGAGGCCTTCGAGTGCAGTCTGTTTCGCGAGTCTGGCCTGGGCGGGCGTTGCGGCCTGGTCCAGCTGCGAACCCGCGGCGGCGTATCGCTCCGAGGCGTCCACGAGAGCTTGCTTCGCCGCATCGTTGCTGGCGCTCAGGTGGTAGATCTGACCCCCGAGCCGCTCGTTCACCTGACGGGCGTCGGCGAGCGCGTCGGCCAGCTCGGTCGCCGTCCGTTGCTTCCCCTCGCGCCCACGCATGAGCAGCAAGATCGCCACGGCCACGACCACTATCAGAACCAGCAGCCACTCCATCGTTCGCCCGCCTTCCGTATACGGATGGCCCCGAAATCGAGTTTACTGACGGCTTGCCGATTGGGGGGTTGGCGTCCACGCCCCGCACTGCCCACAAGCCGAGCCACCAGGCGACCATCAGTATCGGCGGGCGCCCGCGTAGGGCATCGAGGAGATCGGCGACATCACGACACCCGTGCCGTACGTCGACGCGTGGATCACTTGACCGTCCCCGGCGTACAGGCCCGAGTGGCCGCCGCCGTAGAAGGACACCATGTCACCCGGTTCGAGTTCGTCTCGCGACACCGGCGTGCCGGAGGACAACTGTTGATAGCTGGTGCGCGGCACGTCAACGCCTGCCTGCTCATACGACCACTGCACGAGGCCGGAGCAGTCGAAGGCGTCGGGGCCTGTCGCACCCATGCTGTAGTTCGAGCCGATCTTGCTGCGCGCGGCCTCGACGGCGACCTCGCCGGGCGACGGCTCATCGACGACCTGCGGCGCGAATGGGGCGAACGGCGCGGGCAGCACCGGTTCGAGCAGTTCGGCGAGGTACGGGAGATGGGTGCGCAACAGATCGACGGGCGTCGTCGGCGCGGTCTCCGGTTTCGCCGGTTTCGCGGGGGACCCCGGGGTGGCCGCGAATTCGATCACCGCGATCGGCGTGGTGTAGACGACCTCGGCGGGTTCGACGAGGGCGGGCGCCGGTGTCACCGGCAGGGCTGGCGGTTCCGCCACGTAGATGATGTCCGGCATGACCACCGCGCCCGGGAGGTCGGCGGCCGGGATCTCGATCAGCGTCGGAATATCGGTGGAGCGATCCACAACGGCCGGAACGACGACGGCCGGGTCTACCTGAATATCTGGGTAATCGATTTGGGAGAAATTCGGTGGTACCGGAATGACATCCGGAACTTCGAAAGCTCCGATGCCGGGAATTTCGATCGGTTTGGCCGATGCCTGTCCGGCGCCCAGGAACAGGGCGCCGATCGCCGCCGCGGCGGCAGCCAGGCTCCAGAAAATCGCGCGTCGCATGAAGCGCGAATATCGACCCTCAGCGGTTGATGCCATGATGCGGTCCTCCGATGCTCATATCGAAGACCTTCGGCTCAGGTCGTGCGGCGCCGGTGCTCCGGCGGGGCAGGACATCACCCAGACCTTCGAATTCGATTCGAAAAACATCACGGTGTTCAGTCCAGCGGATCCGAGCGTCCATCTTTCACAGATAAACGGTGTTCGTAAACCCCAACACGCAAATTGATGATAACAAAACAATAACCAAGAGAAACAATTTCTTCGCCACCGAAATACGACGGCGCCCCGCGCAGAATTGGTAATCCGTAGCGGGGCGCCGTTTCGCGAGGAATCAGGCGGTGATCTGCTCCTCGATTTGCTCGGCGAGCGTGCGCAATCGGGCCGCGAATTCGCGGGCCGCGGCCGGATCGCCGCTGGAACCCTTCACGACCCGCCTGCTCAGCGCGACCAGCCGTGATTCCATCGTGGAGAACAGATCGACCGACCGATCGCCGCCCGTTTCGATCACTTCGCCGCGCAGCCAGGCCTGCAATCGCTCGACCACCTCGGCCTCGTCGAAACGCTCCGGCAGCAACGCGATCGCCTCGCGCAGCTTGCCCGCCGTGACCTTTCCGCCCGGGCCGCCCGCGATCGTGGTGTACACGGTGACCGCCGCGTCCTCGCCGTGCTCCGCGGCCACCGGGAGCAGCTCGCGAACCTGCCCCTCGTTGATCGTCGGCGCGACCGGGTGCAGCCGGGCGGCCAGCGGCCACGCGCGAATCAGCTTGTGCGCGTAGGACCGCTGCATATCCCAGCGCTGCTCGACGTAATCGTCGAAACTGGAGTACCGAGCGCGGTAGAGACGCCCGTCCCGCACGATCTGCAACGCGCGGCCCGCCGCCCAGAACGCGATGCGCAGCGAGTCGATCGAGGACTCGCACGCGCTGAGCTGCTCCTGTTCGCGCCGGTTCAGCGGACCGTCGCCCGCGGCGGGTAACGGCATGGTGAGCACGTCGGCCAGCTGCTCCGTCGCCGTCGACGTCGGATTCGCGACGACCGGTTGCACCGACGACGAATTCGCGGTCCCGACCACATTCGGTTGCGCCGCAGGACTGTTGGGTATGGGCGCGGCCTGCCGGAGCGATTGCGCCGTGCCGGGCCGCTGCGCCTCCGGCCCGCGGGACGGCGAATCCGGGACAACCGGCGGTGTTTCCGTGCCGCGCGATTCCGTGAGCACTTCCGCGACCGGCCGGAGCCGCTCGGACCGCCATTCGGCGTCGCGCAGCGGCGAGACGGGCGGTGTGTGTTCGGCGTTGTCGGACAGTGGATTAGCGGACCCGCCGATGGAACCCTTCCTACGTTGCGGAGGCATCAGGCCGGCACCTCCACCGCGACCCGGTACGGAGCGACGAGTTCGTCTCCGACCTGCCGGTACTCGCCGAGATCCGCGATCGGGTTCTCGGCGCCGTCGCCGACCTCACCGTCGGCGGCCTCGCGATACCACTTCCACGCGCTCAGATAGGACGCGAAGACGTCGTACCCGGCGTCTTCCAAATTGCCGCGCTGCGTGCGGTATTCGGTGGAGACGTTGACGCCGTTCTTCATGGTGACCGGCACCTTCGTCATCAGCACTCGCACCCGGATCTCCCGGTCGGTCCCGGCGGCGGCCTCCGCGGCGGCCCGATAGGTACTGGGCACGCGCTTCACCTCCGACGGACTCACACTGGTCAGCAATACCAATTCGTCGCTGGCCGGAATGGCCGCCTTGAATATCTCGGCCGATTCACCGCCCGCGTCGACGATGACGACGTCGTATTTGTTCGCGTTGTCGTGAATGCAGTCGTCGACGTGCCGGGACGGAAAGGCGATCAATTCGAACGGCACTGCGACCCGCCCCTTGAGCAGCCTGCGATACCAGGAATAGCCGGTCTGGCTGAGCGGGTCCGCGTCGATGACCAGCACCCGCAGCTCGTGCACTCTGGCGAAATAGCACGCCAAGAAGAAGGCCGAGGTCGTTTTTCCGACACCGCCCTTGAGATTCCCCAATGTGATCACCAGGGGTTTGGGCAGTTCTAACGGCGCAACAGAATTCGTCATGGACAGTCCTCCGAGTGTGAGGAGTGCAAGAAACTCTGGCGGAACGAGTCTTACACAGTTCGAGCGAAGTACCGTTGATTTGAGGCACTTCTTTTTCGGAGACCGTGTCCAATTGGACACAGCGGCCCCGGCGGCCGGTCGGCGATCGGTGTGGCCGGAAACTGCCCCGGCGGACACCGCCGAGGGGATTTAATTAGCAAAGCTAATAATATCGGTCTATCCCCAGGTCAGCCAGCGATTAGCCCGCTACGCAGCGGGTAGCTCCCGATCATGGACCACTCACAAGCTCCCCTGGTGGACGCACTCGCCGCGTATCACCGCGTGGGCCGGTACGGGTTCACCCCGCCGGCTCACCGGCAGGGACGCGGCGTCGACGAGCGTGTGCTCGACGCGATCGGGGGCGACGCGTTCCGCTCCGATGTGCTGGTCGGGCCCGGTCTGGACGACCGACTGGCCCGCGGCGGCTATCTGAGCAAGGCCGAGGAACTGATGGCCGACGCGGTGGGCGCCGACACCGCCTTCTTCTCCACGTGCGGCAGCTCGCTGTCCGTGAAGGCCGCGATGATGGCCGTGGCGGGCGGCCAGGGCGGCGGTTTGCTGGTGGCCCGCGACAGCCACAAGTCCATCGTCGCCGGGCTGATCTTCGCGGGCGTGCGGCCCCACTGGATCACGCCGCGCTGGGACGCCGAGCGGCACTTCTCGCATCCACCGTCGCCCCAGCAGGTGCGCGAGGCGTGGGAGCGCAATCCCGACGCGGCGGGCGCGTTGATCGTCAGCCCGAGCCCGTACGGCACCTGCGCCGACATCGCGGGCATCGCCGCGGTCTGCCACGAACGCGGCAAGCCGCTGATCGTCGACGAGGCGTGGGGTGCCCACCTGCCGTTCCATCCGGAGCTGCCCACCTGGGCCATGGACGTCGGCGCGGATCTGTGCGTGGTGAGCGTGCACAAGATGGGCGCGGGCTTCGAACAGGGTTCGGTGTTCCACCTCCAAGGCGACTTGGTCGACTCGGCGCGACTCAGCGCCTGTGCCGACCTGCTGATGACCACCAGTCCGAGCGTGCTCGTCTACACCGCGCTCGACGGCTGGCGCAGGCAGATGGTGCAGCACGGGCGCGAATTGCTCGACGCCGCGCTGCGCGTCGCCGACCAGGCCCGCGTCGAGCTGGACCGGATACCGGGCATCGAGGTGATGGAGGACGAACTGCTCGGCGTGGAGGCCTCCCACGATTTGGATCGGCTCCAGGTGCTGATGGATGTATCCGGCACGGGCGCAATGGGTTACGACGCCGCCGACTGGCTGCGCGAACACCGGAACATCGATATGGGACTCGCCGATCATCGCCGGGTGCTCGCGACGCTGTCGATGGCCGACGACAAGGACACCGTCACCGCGCTGGTCGAGGGCATGACCGCATGGCGCGACCAGTTGAAAGACCCCCGGCCGCCGCAGATCCGGCTGCCCTCCCCCGAAGAGTTGCAGCTCGAAACCGTCGAACTGCCGCGCGACGCGTTCTTCGGTGAGGTCGAGGTCGTCCCGATCGAGAAGGCGCCGGGCCGGATCGCGGCCGAGCAGCTTACGCCGTATCCGCCCGGTATTCCGGCGGTGGTGCCCGGCGAGCGGATCAACGAGGCGGTGATGGACTATCTGCGGTCCGGTCACGAAGCCGGTATGAACGTCCCGGACGCCGCCGACGGCAGCCTCGACACAGTGCGCGTCGTTCGCGAGTGAGACGCCGCGCCAGGAGGGATTCGCCGCATCGGGTGCCCACGCACGGTTGGCACGATGCCCTCCGCGCGCTCCTGTGACGTCCCCCAACGCTCTGACTATGGCCTCCACCTGCGCGCGGCGTGGCCGTAAGGTGGCGATCATGTCGACGACCGAGATTTCCGAGCTCGTCCAGTCCGTCGTGGAGGCGTACCTGCTCGACGGCGAGCGCAAGTACAACCGCGCCGAGGTGGCCGAGCGGTCCGGGGTGTCGCCGTCGATCTCCAAGCGGTTGTGGACGGCGCTCGGCTTTCCCGAGAATCCCGACAACGCAGTCGATTACACCGATGCCGACGTCGACGCGGTGCAGCACTTCCGCGGGCTGAAGGTGGTCGCCGCCTCCGATGTACGCCAGCAGGCCGCTGCGGCGCGCACCCTCGGTCAGTCCATGGCCCGGCTCGCGGAATGGCAGGCCGACCTGGTGCTGGCCGAGATCGCGGCCAAGGTCGCCGACGCCTCCCGCGACGGCGCGACCGACCCGGCCGAGATCGCCAGGATCGCCACCCAGGAGACGGTCTCGGTGCTCGAGGAGTTGCAGACCTACGCCTGGCGCAGGCACCTGGCCGCCGCGCTGGCCCGCTCCTTCGACAACGAGAGCCCCGCCGAGGATTCCACCCGGGAGCTCGCGGTCGGCTTCGCCGACATGGTCGGATACACCAGGCTGACCAGGCACCTGCACCCCGACGAGCTGTCCACGCTGCTCGAGGCCTTCGAGTCGACGACGACCGAGGCCATCAGCGAGAACGGCGGCTGGGTGATCAAGCACGTCGGTGACGAAGTGATGTTCGCGGCGGAGACGGCGCAGGCGGGCGCGCGCATCGCGCTGGCCATCCAGGAGTCGACCATGATGGTCGGCGGCACCCCGGATTTGCGCGTCGCGCTGGCTTACGGCCCGGTGCTGCAACGCTTCGGCGACCTGTACGGCTCGGTGGTGAACATCGCGTCGCGCCTCACCGGCGTCGCCCGCCCCGGCACCGTCCTCATCGACGACTCGGCCGCAGCGCAACTGGCCGACGACCCGGAATTCGCTGTGCGCCACCTCCGCAGCGTCCGAGTCCGCGGCTTCAACCGCCTCCGCCCCCACGCCCTACGCCGCCCCTGAGCCCGCGCCCGGCCGAGCCCCACCTCGGAGCACTGCCTGCGGCCGGATACCGCCCGGCGGCTGCGCGTTGCGGCGGCCCGAGCACCGAGTACCCGGCCGAGCACTGCGCCGCCGCCGAGCACTGCGATGCGGCTGAGCACACCTGGCGCCGCAGCCGCTCAGCCTGCGGCAGGGTGCCGCGCGGCAGTCGGCTCCGCCCGCAATCGGACACAGCGCGGCAATTCGGCACAGCAAGCACCACTCCGGCACCGCCGCCGAACCCAGGCCTGCGGTCGGACACAGCCCCGCAGCCAAGCACTACCCGGCACCGCCGCCGAACTCAGGCCCGCGGTCGGGCACAGCCCCGCAGCCGAGCACTACCCGGCACCGCGGAGCTGAGCTGGCGGTCGTGCACCGCACGGCGATCGGGCACTGCCGCGGCCGAGCGAGGCACCGCGGCCGAGACCCGCGAACGCCGAGCGAGGCACCGCGGTTCAGCACCGTGTCGCGGCTGGGCGTCGCTACCTTCCCCTATCGCGGCACACCGCCGACGCCTGAATGCCACGTATGCGCGACGGGTGGGGGCGGCGGGGCGACGTAAGGTCGTGCGGGTGGAGACCGATTGGTTGCGGTTGCGGGAGCGCTGCTCGATCGCGGAGGACGAGGCGATCCTCGCGCTGAACAAGCCCGCGGGGATCTCGGTCACCGGGGAGCGGCACGACACCGACATCGTGGAGCTGGCGGCGGCGACCGGCGAGACGCTTTACCCGGTGCACCGGATCGACAAGGTGACCTCCGGGTTGGTGCTGCTGGCCAAGGAGCTGGGCGCGCACGGCCAGCTGACCAGGCAATTCAACAAGCAGACGGCGGAGAAGACGTACTTGGCGGTCGTCGATTCGACCGGGTTGCCCGAGCACGGTGTCATCGATCTGCCGTTGAGCGTCGGCCGGAAGAACCGGGTGCGGATCGCCGCGCCACGCGAAAGCATCAAAGCTGAAGACGACCGCTGGTTCGTCGACGACGCCGACCTGCTCGACACCAAGAACTATCCGTCGCTGACCCGCTTCGCGACCGTGTTGCGCACCGAGCGGCGCACCGTCCTCGCGCTGCGCCCGGTGACCGGCCGCCGCCACCAGATCCGCGTGCACCTGGCCTGGATCGGCCACCCGATCCTCGGCGATCCGCTCTTCGACAAGTCCGGCGCCTATCCGCGCGCCCATCTGCATTCCTGGCGACTCGGACTTGCCGCGTCCTGGCGCACCCCGCCCGAACTGAATTTGGACGCTCCGCCCGGCGAGGACTTCTGGGCCCCGGTGTCCCCGACCGATCCCGGCGAACTCCTCGACCGCGCAACGGAATTGCTCCGCGTGAATTCCTGACCCCCGCACAAACTGGGCAGACCTTCGCAGCCGACCGAAGGTCGCGCCAGCACGGGCTCAGACGCCCGAGGCGGCCCCTGGCCTCCGTCTCCCCCACCGATCCCAGCGAACTCCTCCACCGCGCATGCAACCTGACCCGCGTGCATTCTCGACGGAAGCTCGCGGATTTACGCGCGCGCTGAAGTCGGCGTCCACTCGGGCGAGCGGCCGAGCTGTCGCAGCACCCGATCCATGGGCGAACCCGAGTCGGCCCCCGCGACCACCGGCGCGAACGCCGCGCCCGGCTCCGATCGGAAAGGACCGTCCGGAACCGCCTCCGCGATCTCCAGCGCCATCAGCACCACCTCCGGGTCCGGGTCGATCGTCTCGCCGATCGATCGCGCGACGTCCCACGCGTGCACGACGCTGTCGACCAAGTGGAACCCGATGACGGTTGCGGCGGGAAAGCGGTGCTCGCTCGACAGTTCCGCCAGCAGCACGGTGCGCTCGAAGACGTCGGGCTCGGCGAATGCGGCGACTACCTCGTCCGCGGCCGCGAGGTAGTCGGCGACCGGATCCGCCGCGACCCGCACCTCCCACGCGCCAGGGTCCTCCGAACCGCGCGCCGCCCCCGCGAATCCGCGGTCCTGAGTCGCCATGTGCGCCAGCAGGGCGCGCAAATCCCATTCCGAGCATGGCGTTTCGACCGAGAGATGGTCGGGTTTCACCTGCGAGACGGCTTCCGCGCACAGCCGGACGGCACTGGCGTGCAGTCGGCGGAGCCGCTCGTTCGATTCGGTCGTGCTGGCATCTTGTTCGAATATCGTACTCATGCGCTTATCGTAAGCATCTACATATCATCTGCCAAGCACTATTTTCTAGACATGCCAGACCCTGACCGACCCGATCTCGCGGCAATGGTTGTTCCGCTCGGCCGCGCCCTCGTCGCCGCGGAACTACCCGTCCTGGAACGCAACGGCCTCACCATGTGGGCCTACGGAGTGCTGCTCGGCCTGGAACCGGAGCCGGTGTACACCCAGGCCGCGCTTGCCAAATCCATCGGCGCGGACAAGACCCGGATCATCGGCGTCCTCGACGACCTGCAACGCCGCGGCCTGATCGAACGCTCGCCCGACCCCGCCGACCGGCGCGTCAACCTCGTCTCGCTCACCGAGGAAGGCAAGGCGGCCCTCGCCCGCGCTCGACACGAGATCCGCGAACAAGAGGACGAGCTGCTGGCGGCACTCCCCCAGGCCGACCGCAAAGCTTTTCTCCGCGCCCTGCACACCCTGTGGTCGAATACCACCACCGAGCGCGACTCATAGGCGTATCTCCGCCCGCGCTCCGGCAATGCGCAGTTCGATGGCGGCTGTCGCCCGCCCACACCGGTCGGGCGTACCTTCGCCTTCGCGCTGGCCATGAGCAGCCGAGGTCCGACCGGCCCGGAAGCATCCATTCAGGCGTACCAATTGTGACCGTCGCCACTGCGGAACTAGGTCCTCCCACGCGGTGGCGAGCCTCATGGAGACGGACAATGCGCAGGTCATCTAGCCTGAGAAAGTGCCGGGCACACGATGCGGGCACCCTCTGACGCAACGGAGCGATCCCTCAGAGAAAGCGAACGCCGATGATCCTGGTGGCTCAGGTCAGCGATACACACTTCGATCTCGGCACCCGCAACGCCGAACGCGTCGAGCGGGTGATGGCCTTCCTCGCCGACCTGCGCCGCAAGCCCGACGCCATCCTCGTGACCGGCGACATCACCGACTCCGGTAAGGCCGAGCAGTACGCCGAGGCGCGCGTCGCGCTGGCCGCCGACATCCCGGTCTTTCCGATGCCGGGCAACCACGACGACCGCGCCCACTTCCGCACCGCGCTGCTCGGCGAACCGGCCGCGACCACGCCGATCAACAACGCCCACCGGATCGGCGAATTGACTGTCGCCCTGCTGGATTCGAGCGTTCCCGGGGAAGCGGGCGGCGCGTTGAGCGAGGAGACCTACGACTGGCTGGGCGGCGTGCTCGCGGACGCGCCCGCCGACGGACCGATCCTGCTCGCCATGCACCATCCGCCGGTGCACCTGCACAGTCCGATCATCGACGGCATCACCCTCGCCGACCCCGAGCGCCTCGCCGCGCTGGTGGCCGGGGACGACCGCATCCTCGGCGTGCTCACCGGGCACGCCCATTCCGCCGCGACCACGACGTTCGGCGGCCGCCCGCTGCTGGTCGCGCCGAGCACAGCCTCGGTGCTCGGCGGCGAATGGGAGCTCGAATTGCCGCATCACGTCATGGATTACGCGCCGGACCCGGCCGTCGCGCTGCACATCATCGACGAGAACCGCAATCTGACAACACATTTCCGCCCGGTCCCGATGGGCGGCTATCTCGGCGTTCAGCCGGACTGACTCGGCGTTCCGCCGGATTGCTCAGCGCAGCGAAATCCGTTCGCGCCGATACGCGGCGGGTGTCACCCCCGTCCAGCGCTTGAAGGCGTAGATGAAGGTCGAGGACTCGGCATAGCCGAGTCGGATCGCCACGTCGCTCACCGAAAGCGGTGTGGCGGTAAGCATTTCCTCGGCGAGCGCGCGACGCACCTCGTCCAGCAGGGCGCGATAGCTGGTCCCCGCGGCGTCGAGGTGCCTGCGCAAAGTCCTTGTGCTCATGTTCAATTCGCGCGCCACCAGATCGATACCGGGTGGCGCGGCGAAACCGTCGGCGCCGCCGGGCACCAGCAGTTCGCGCACCTCCGCCGCGATGCCGGTGCGGGCGCGGCGGCGGTCGACCAGCTGACGGCACTGCGCGAGGCACATGGCCCAGGTGTGCTCGTTGGCCTGTGGCAGCGGCTGTTCCAGCATCTCCGGGTCGATGGTGAACACGTTGTGCGCGCGGCCGAAGCCGGGGCGGACGCCGAAGACCTCGGTCATCCGATCGGCGTATTCCGGTTCGGCGAAACGGAATTCGGCGCGCAGCAGCGGCACCTGGCGTCCGAGCAGATCGCTCATCACCTGGTACATGGCCGTCACGTCGCGCTCGACGAGGAACTGACGCACGTCGGCGGGCACCGACTCGTCGTGCACCCGCGCGACGAACTCACCCGCCTCCCAGTGCGCGACCGGCAGGCAGAAGGTGAAGCTCAGATCCAAGAAGCGCAGCGCGAAGGAGATCGCCTCGCCGAGGGTCGGGCTGCTCACACAGGCGAAGCCGAAGATGCCGAAGGTGGTGATCCGGTATCGCCTGCCCAGCTCGACGCCCAGCGCGGGCGCGTCGACCTCGCGGACCAGATTGCGGATCACCGCGAGTTCGGTGTGCGCGTCGATCTGGGCGTCGGGATCGCGCAGCAGGGGCTCGGTCAGCCCGGTACCGGCCAGCATCCGCGCCGCGGGCACCCCGCGCTCGCCCGCGTACCCCACCATCAGGGCCACGCTGGCGATGCCGCGCGGGAAGTTCCAGTCGCGGATTCCGGTAGCCAGTACCCGCTCCACAGCGCACATTATGGCCGAAAGTCTCGATGCGCCCGGTGGCACCGGTTCTAGAGTGGAGTTCATCGGACGTGGTGAGGAGTGTCACATGACAGCTGGTGACCGGCCATCGGTTCTCATCATCGGCGCGGGTTTCGGCGGCATCGGCATGGCGATCGAACTGCGGCGCAACGGGGTCCGCGACATCACGATCCTGGAGCGGGCCGCCGATCTCGGCGGGGTATGGCGGGAGAACACCTACCCCGGCGCGGCCTGCGACGTGCCATCGCCGCTCTACTCCTTCTCCTTCGAACCGAAGCCGGACTGGCCGCAGCGCTACTCCGGCCGCGAAGCCATCCACGACTATCTGCGCGGCGTCGCGCGCAGGCACGGGCTGCTCGCGGACATCGTCTTCGGCGCCGAGGTGACCGACGCCGAATTCGACGAGCGAACCGGCCGGTGGACGGTCCGCACCGCCGACGGCGCCGCGCGGACCGCCGACGTGCTGATCTCCGCGGTCGGCCAGCTCTCCCGGCCCGCGCTGCCGGACATTCCCGGCATCGACACCTTCGCGGGCGCGTCCTTCCACTCCGCCGAGTGGAACCACGACGTGGAACTGGAGGGCAAGCGGGTCCTCTGCGTCGGCACCGGGGCGAGCGCCATCCAGTACATCCCGGAGATCCAGCCGAAGGTCGAGCACCTGACGCTGTTCCAGCGCACCGCGGCCTGGGTCATCCCCAAATTCGACACCGACTACAGCCCGCTCCAGCACAAGCTGTTCGCCAAGGTGCCCGGTGCGCTCCTGGTGGAGCGGTTCGGCTGGTGGTCGACCGGGGAGTTCGTCTCGCTCGGGCTCGTCGAGTTCCCCGCGATCGCGCGCGGCGTCGCCAGGATCGCCGAGAAACACCTGCGCATGCAGGTCCCCGATCCGGAGCTGCGGGCCAAGTTGACCCCCGACTACCCCATCGGCTGCAAGCGCGGGCTCTTCTCCAACGACTACTACCCCGCGCTCAGCCAGCCCAATGTCGCGGTCGAGACCACCGCGATCAGCGAGATCGTGCCCGAGGGCGCGCGCACCGCGGACGGACGGCTGCACGAGGCCGACGTGATCATCTACGGCACCGGTTTCAAGGGCACCGAATTTCTCTGGCCGATGCAGATCTACGGTCGCGGCGGTCGCAAACTCGCCGACGCGTGGGCCGACGGCGCGCACGCCTACCTCGGCATCGCCGTGCCCGATTTCCCGAACCTCTTCCTGGTCTACGGTCCGAACACCAACCTCGCCGCGGGCTCGATCATCTACATGATCGAATCCCAGGCCCGCTACATCCGGCAGGCCGTGCGGCTGCTCGCCGAGCACCCCGGCCACTGCCTCGAGGTGCGCGGCGAGCAGGAGCGCGAATTCAACGACGCGCTCCAGCGGCGCCTGGCCCGCACGCCGTGGAACTTCTGCACCAGCTGGTACCGCACCGCCTCGGGACGCATCACCAACAACTGGCCGGGCACCGTCTCCAGCTACCGCCGCCGCACCCGCAGGCTGAACCGCGAGCACTACACCCTCACCAGGGCCGCCTGATCCGGCGAACCCGCCCTCCTCCGCCACCCCTGGCAGACTTGTCACGTGAGTGATCTGCCCACGGCCGACGGCCGGACCGGTTTCGAAGAGCGCGGGCCGCTGCGCCCGATCGAACTGGCCACCGGCGCGGTACTGGGCGGCGTGACGGTCGGGCTGGTCACCGTCGGGTCCGTTGTCCCGCTGGCAGCCGCCCTGCAAATCGTCGCGGCCGTGCCGATGGGGATGCTCGCGCACCGCTACCGGCCGCGCGCGCTCGTCGCGGCGACCGCCTCCGCCACCCTGGTCACCTTCGTCGCGGCGGGCGTCATGCCCGCGCTCGGTGTGGTCGCGTCGGCGACGATCGGCGGCATCATCGGCGGGGTCAAGCGCCGCGGCGGCGGGCTGTTCTCGGTCTTCCTGCTCGCGTCGCTGGCGGGCGCGCTGTGGGGCGCGTTCAGCGTCGGCTCGCTGCTGGTGGCCGGGCGGACCCGCGAGCTGCTCTTCGACGCCATCCGCAACACCGCGAACGGTGTGCAGCGGATCGCCGCGAGACAACCCGCGCTGGAGCCGCTCGGGCGGGCCGCGGCGGATGCCACCGACGCCGTGCTCGCCTGGTGGTGGGTCTATGTCGGCGGCGGCGTCCTGCTCGGCGTGGTGGTGAGCGCACTGTTCTCCTGGTTCGTGCTGGGCTCGGTGCTGGACCGACTGGCCTGGCTGCCCACTCGGGACCGTCTCGACGCGCCGGTGGACGATCGACCGATCGCGCCGCTTCCGGTGACGCTGCACTCGGCGGGTTTCCGCTATCCGGGCGCGCACACCGACGCGCTGCGCGACATCGACCTGAGCGTGCGGGTCGGCGAGTTCGTCGCGATCGTCGGCCACAACGGCTCCGGCAAATCCACCCTCACCCGGCTGCTCGCGGGTCTGCCGCCCACCTCGGGCACGGTCCAGCGTCCCGGCTCCGCGGGCCTCGGCCACCTCGGCGGGACGGCCCTGGTGCTGCAACGACCCGAAAGCCAGACCCTCGGCGTCCTGGTCGCCGACGACGTGGTCTGGGGACTGCCGCCGGACCTGGCCGCCGAAGTCGACACCGAGGCGCTGCTGGGCGAGGTCGGCCTGGCGGGCATGGGCGACCGCGAGACCGCCACCCTCTCCGGCGGACAACAGCAGCGCCTCGCCGTGGCGGCGGCGCTGGCCCGCCGTCCCGCGCTGCTCATCGCCGACGAGGCCACCTCGATGATCGATCCCGAGGGCCGCCGCGAACTCGTCGCCCTGCTCGGCGAGCTGCCGCGCCGCCATCCGATGGCCGTGGTGCTGGTGACCCACCACGAGGCCGATGCCGCGGCCGCGGACCGCGTGGTGCACCTGGCGGGCGGCCGCACCGTAGAGCACTTGCCCCGCTGGCCGCAACCGGTGCGCGACGCCCGCCGCAGGCCCGTCGGGCAGACGATCCTCGAACTGCGCGACGTCCGGCACACCTACAACCGGGGCACGCCGTGGGAGGCGCCCGCCCTGCACGGTGTCGACCTGGTGGTGCGCCGCGGCGAGGCGCTGCTGGTCGTCGGCGGCAACGGGTCCGGCAAATCGACGCTGGCTTGGATCATCGCGGGCCTGATCCACCCGACCTCGGGACGATGCGATCTCGGCGGCCGCCCGGTGACGCGCCAGATCGGCCGGGTGGAGCTGGCCTTCCAGCACTCCAGGCTGCAATTGCAGAAGCAGACGGTCGGCGCGGAGATCTCCGACTGGGGCGGGCGCGCCACCGGGTCCGGCGCGGTCGGCCGTGCTCTGGACGCTGTCGGCCTGGACCGCGCGCTGGCCGCCCGCTCCATCGAGGAACTCAGCGGCGGGCAGGCCAAGCGCGTCGTCCTCGCCGCCATCGTGGCGAGTCACCCGCAGGTCGTCGTGCTCGACGAGCCGCTGGCCGGTCTGGATCCGGAGGGTCGCGCCGACATCGTGGAACTACTTGCCCGGCTGCGTGATTCCGGGCTGACGCTGATCGTCATCTCACACGACGTGGCGGACATGGCCGCCGTGTGCGATCGCACCGTGCACCTCAGTTCGGGTCGCATCCTGGAGACGCAGCCGGTCTCCGACGCCGCGCCCGCGGCGCATCGCTTCGATCCGCGGTCGGCCGCACCGCCACGGCCGGGCGACGCGGCGTGGCGCTTCGGACACGGGGGTGCGGAATGAGCGAACGGAGTGAGCGAATCATGTGCCAGCGCGTCGTGCGCATGCCGGAGCCGAGCGTCAGCGAGGCGCAGGCATGAGTACCGTCCTGCTTCGCCAAGTACCGGTGTCCAGCCCGGTGCACAACCTCTGGGCAGGCACCAAGATGATCGCCGCGTTCCTGATCAGCCTGCTGCTGATGTTCTGGCCGACCTGGCCGGTGCTCGGCGCGATGGTCGTCTTCCTGCTCGCGATCGGTCTGCTCGCCCGGCTGCCGCTCGGCACTCTGCCCAGGCTGCCGTGGTGGTTCTGGGCGCTGCTCGGCGCGGGCGCGCTGATCAATCTGCCGGTGGGCGGCGCCGCGGTGCTCCGCTACACCCAGGTGATGATCTTCGGCCTGATCCTGGTGGCCGCCTCGTTCTTGATCGCGTGGACGACGCCCATGGGCGAGATCGCCCCCGCACTGGCCAAATTGGGCGCACCGCTGCGCAAACTGAAAATCCCGGTGGACGAATGGGCCGTCGTGGTGGCGCTGACGCTGCGCGGACTACCGCTGCTGCTCGAGGAGATCCGGGTGCTGCGCGCGGCCCGCAAACTGCGGCCCAAGGACCGGTTGCTGGACCGCGCGTCCGACAACCCGATCATCGACATCCTCACCGCGGCCATGGCCGTCGCCACCCGCCGCGCCACCGAGCTCGGCGAGGCCATCACCGCCCGCGGCGGCACCGGGCAGCTGACCGCCCGGCCGAGCGCGCCGGGCCGCCGCGACGCGGTCGCGCTGAGCCTCGTCGTGCTCGTGTGCGCGGGCTCGGTGCTGCTCGACGTGCTGATCTGAGCGGCCTCGGAGGCTGGGACGACAGCGCGAACCGCGACACGGCAGACTGAGGGGAACCGATCATCGGCGCGGCGCGTCGAAATCCATGACGGACCGGAACTCGAACGAGCGGGGGTGGCCGATGGCCGACAGTGAACGCGCGGCGCAGCTGGCGCGCAACGAGGCGCTGCGCGGCGAGATCGACGACTTGATGGAGGTTTTCGAGCAGCAGCGCAGGGAGCTGGCCGAGGCGAGCGCGCGGCTGGCCGCGGCCACAGTGACCGCGTGGTCCTCGGACAATCTGGTCCGGGTCACCAGCAATTCCGCGGGCGTGCCGGTCGAGGTGCACGTCGAGCCGGACGCCTTCAAACGCTCGACGCCGCAGAAGCTCGGCGCGGCGATGACCGAGGCGACCCAGGCCGCCGCCCGCTTGGCCAGCGAGGAAGCGCAGCGCACCTTCGGCGCGTTCGAGCAGGTGGGCGCCGACATTCCCGATCTGCCGGACCTGGTGCCCGGTGCGCCGAGCATCAAGGATCTGGTGAATTCCCTGTTCCCCGAACCGGTCTCGGTCGAGGCGACGGTCCAGCCCGCCGAGCTGGACGACGAAGCCGAGGACGAGTACTACCGGAACCGCGGGTATTTGGAGGGCGGTAGATGAGTAGCTTGCAGGTCGACCCCGATGCCCTTCGCTCCACCAAGCCCGGCTTCGCCGCGGCCGCGGAAAAGGTGCTCGAGGCGGTAAAGAACGTGCAGACCACGGTCGCGGCCGAGGGCGAGTGCTGGGGCGGCGACGAGATCGGCCAGAACTTCGCCAAGGAGTACACGCCGGGCGCCGAGGACGGCATGAAAGGCATCGAGGGCCTCGGCAAGTCGATCGAGGCGCTCAGCGGCGGCGTCGACGCGATCGCGTCGGCCTTCCAGCAGCAGGACGAGCTGAACGCGAAGGCGATCGAGAAGATCAAGAGTTCCGTCGAATAGGAGCTCTCCGCATCGGCGAGTCACGTACCGCCGGTTGTAGCAAACCTCCAGTGCGACATACCTTCACGCAGCTTCGGCCGCGT
This sequence comes from Nocardia sp. NPDC050713, assembly GCF_040654315.1. Taxonomy (NCBI): domain Bacteria; kingdom Bacillati; phylum Actinomycetota; class Actinomycetes; order Mycobacteriales; family Nocardiaceae; genus Nocardia; species Nocardia sp. NPDC050713. The sequence continues at coordinate 534,274 of NZ_JBFAHS010000001.1, forward strand.
GCGCCTTCGACGGACTTCGTTCGTAAAGGCGCACTGGGCCAGGGATGACGCTTTGACGTGCCCGTATAGCCAAGTGGCATAACACCTTCGGCAATGGCGCGACAACCGAGAGCGATAAGAAACGGGAATACCCCCCAATTTCAGGGTCCAAACGGGCAATCGCCCAGTAGTGTGGCAGACGGCGCAGCTGTTCTCTGGATCACATCAAGGCTTCGCACGCGTTGAGGGGGAAGGTTTTTCGGCGTGCGAGGCGTTCGTAGGGCATGAAAACCTGATGCAGATTGGAACTCTGGAAATGATTCTCCGCAAGATCACCGCGGCAGCCGTACCGCTCGTCGCCGCCGTCGCCGTCGGCGCGGGCACTGTGCACGCACAACCGGCCGCCGCCCCCGTCCCGAACATCGGGTACGAGGCGAAGCTGGTCGGCGACAAGATCATCACCACCCTCACGGACGGTTCTTTCGAACTGACCGGCAACTCCGTGGACATCAACGACTCCGCCGGGAACGCGGTCCTCACCCTGCCGCTCTCGGTCCGGCAGGACGGGCTGGAATTCCCGCTGCCGCACGAGATCCGCGACGGCGGCCGGGTGCTGGAGCTGACGGCGGTCGCAAACGTCGCGCAGGCGCGTCCGGCGCAGGTGTTGCCCGTAGCTTCGCCTATCGAGAACCAGCGCGCCATGGACTCGTTCCTCTCCCAGTTCAGCATCGCGACCGCGATCGGCAGCTTCATCGGGTTGGTCATCGGCGGCGCCGTTGGACTGATCGGCTTCGCAGGCGGTGTGCTCGGCATTGCCACGGTTCCCGTCGCCGCCGCCATCGGCGCGATCATCGGCACCATCGCGGTCGGCGGACCGACCTTGCTCGTCGCGGGCATCGACCTGATCAACACCCTGAACGCCCCGCCGGGCACCACCAAGTGGGCGGAACAGGCCGGATCCCCGGCCAACTGAGCCACCCTTCCCGAACGCGGCGCGCACCGACGACCCCTCGAGTCGGTGCGCGCCGCTCTTCGTCCAGCGTCAGCGAGGGTGGCACCCCGCCGCTACCGGTACCCCCGCGAACCGATCGGCGAGATAGTTCATCGCCCCGATCGCCTCGACGATCGCGGTCGGATTGTGGCCGGGCAGCGTCGAATGCGTGAAGGTGATGTCCGCGCCGAGCGCGCAGTAGCGGTCCAGCAGCGCGGTGAAGCCCGCGACGGGAATCACGTCGTCGGTGGTGCTGTGGTAGAGGTAGGACGGTACCCGCGGCGGGCTCGCGCCCAGCTCCTGCGCGTCCGTCGCCGCGCGGAAGGCCGGATGCGCCAAGAGGTCCGGCTCGATCGTGAAGTCGTCGACGCGCGTGCCGTTGTACTTCAGTATCAGGTCCAACCCGCAGGCCGAGCCGTCCTCGGCCAGCATCGCGTGCCCGCGCTCGTTGAGCAGCTCCGCCACGCCGTATCCCGGATGGTCGCGGGCGATCGCGAGCACGATCAGCAACGCCAGCCCGGCCTGCATGCCGCCGTCCACGCCGCGGGCGATGGCGGGCCAGTCGGCGGGCACTCCGCCGGAGGTGATCCCGGCGAACGCGACGTCCGGTGCGTAGTCCGGTTGCAGCTGCGCGGCCCACAGCGTCGCGTAGGCGCCGCCCGAATACCCGTACGCGCCGATCGGACTCGTCGGCCCGACGCCGCCCCCGCCGAACGCCCTTGCCGCCCGGATGCCGTCGAGCACGCCACGCCCTGAGTTCACCCCGTCGAGGAAGCGGGACCACGGCCCCTCGTAGTCACTGACCACCACCGCCCAGCCGCGGCGCAGCGCGTCCGCGAGGAAGGGCGTGTCGATATAGGTGGTCACGCCGCTCAGTTCCCACCCGCCGCGCAGCGCGTAGGAGGGCGCGCAGTGGCTGCCGAGACTGTCCTCGGGCACTTGATAGGACAGCAGCGGTCGCTCGCCCTGGCCCCACCACGGCAGAATCGGGGCCAGCACCGTGGCCATGCCGGGGATGGGCTCGTCGTTCGCGTCGTTGGTTCGGTACTGCACCTGCCAGGCCGAAATCGGCAGCGGCAGACCGAGCGGCGCGATCGGCCGGGATCTGATGACGGCGCCCGCGGGATACTCGGCGAGGTCGGCGGGCGCGGCGTAGAACGGGTCGGCGTCGGGCCGTGGAATCGCCGCGCTCGGGGCGACATGCGCGAGCAGACTGAGCGACACCATCGCGGCGACCGCGAATCCCCGCAGCAGCGCGCCGAATGCCAGGACCGAACGGCCGTTCTTCGTCCTCATTTCGAGCTCCAGGTTTCACCGAGGCGCACCCGACCTCGCCTCGAGTCAATCGACGGTACTGCCGTGGCGGCCGCCCGGCAACATTCTTGGCGCGCGTGGTTACAGTGGTGCGAAAGTGCCCTCAGCGCAACCGAATCGCCGCTCAACACGGCCCGGCGACGCGGTCATCGAGAAGGAGAGCTGACCATGCGGTACGGCAACGGACTGGACATTCCCGAGGGGCTCGCCGATGTGTGCGGTCCGGACCGGATGGCGGTGATCGTCTACGACATGCAGGTGGGTGTGCTGTCGCAGCTGCCGGACGGCCCCGAGATCATCCAGCGGGTGGTGCCCGTGGTCGAGGCGGCGCGGCGCGGCGGCTACCCGGTCATCTTCCTGCGGCACTTCTTCCTGCCGCACCGGCTCAGCGGCAAGTTCGCGCTGCGGATGGCGATGAGCTGGCAGGGGGTCGACTCGGCCGACGAGGTGAAATCCATTCTCCAGCGCGATACCCCGCCCTTCGAGCTGGTGCCGGAGCTGCGGCCACGGCCCGACGAGGTCGTCTTCGACAAGACCTCGATGTCGGCCTTCGAGGGCACACCGCTGGCGAGCACGCTGCGCGACCTCGGCATCGGGGCGTACGCCATCATGGGCGTCGCGATGGAGATCGGCATCGCGCCGACCATCACCCACTCCACCGATCTCGGGTTCGTCCCGGTGGTGATCAGCGACGCGTGCGGCGGCCGGGATCAGGACGCGATCGCGCGCGCCTACGCGGATTTCGAGTTCCAGGGGCACGCGATCGTGACGGATTCCGCGACCATCACGCCGCTGCTGGCGGGCGAGAAGGAGTGAACCGGACCCTGTCGGCCCGGCGCGCGCCGGGCCGACAGGTATCGGTCAGCCTTCTTTCCGAACGGCCTTCTTCGCGGCATCCTGGGCCGAGTCGACCTGGCCAGGCCTTGGCAAACCCTTAGCGAACGGCGTCACACCGTCATTCGGATTCACCGGCCCAGCCCGGATGCCACAGCCGTCCGGTCTCGGTCCAGTTCATGAAGCGCACGGTGCCCGCGATCTTCGGCGACACCCACACCGCTTCCTTGCGTTCCTCGGCGGTCAGCGGATTGTCGAACGGACTGGTCTTGCGTCCCAGCTTGCGCAGCCGTGCGGCCAAGTCCCGCATCCCCGCGTCGTCGAAACCGGTGCCGACCCGGCCCACGTAGATCAGCCGGTCCTGGTACGGAATGCCGACGAGCAGCGACTTGAACTCGCGCGCCTCGCTGCGCCGCCAGCCGCCGACCACGACCCGCTGGGTGCGCCAGTTGCGCTGCTTGACCCACGAATGTCCGCGCTTGCCCGGCAGATACACCGAGTCCTTGCGCTTGGCGACGACGCCTTCCATGCCGTGCTGCTGGCTGTAGCGCAGGGCGGTGGCGCCCGGACCGTCCAGCCGGGGCGGCACGCGCAGCGACGGCGCGTTCGCGGCCAGCGCCTCCAGCACCCGCCGACGATCCGAATAGCGTTTGCGGACCAGCGAGGTGCCGTCCAGATACAGCACGTCGAACGCGACGAAGACGGCCCGGGCCGCATCCGCTTGCAGCAGGCCCAGATTCGCGACGCCGTGATCGTCGAACACCACCGCCTCGCCGTCCAGGACGACGCGGTGACCGTCCAGCTCCTCGGCCAGCACCCCGATGCCGGGGTAACGGGAGGTCACCACGTTGCCCGCGCGGCTGCGCAAAAGCACCGCGCCGGAGTCGATCTCGGCGATGAGCCGGAAGCCGTCCCACTTCGTCTCGAAGCACCATTCGACCTCGTCCAGCTCGGCGACGTCACCGGAGACCGCGAGCATCGGCGCGAGACCGCGGGGAAAGGGCGCGGAACCGCCCGCAGGTACGGCCGTTTCGATCGGTGCCTTGTAAGCCGATTCGTCCGCGGGGCCGGGCTCGCCGCGCGCTCCGTTGGCCGACTCGGCAGCCGAATCCGGCTGGTCCGCAATGGCTTCCGCGCCCTGCTGCTGATCGCGCATGAGGTGCATCAGCCACTGGTTGCCGTTGGTCTGGATGAGCGCGTAACGGCCGGTGAGCCGTTCGCCGTGGAAGCGGACGATCACCTCGTCGTCGCGCCACTTCTCGGTCTCGTAGGTGCCGGTATCCCAGATGGTCATCTCCCCCGCGCCGTACTCCCCCTTCGGGATCTCGCCGTGAAAGTGCAGGTACTCCAGCGGGTGGTCCTCGGTGTGCACCGCGAGCCGGTTCTGCCGCGACGAGGTCGGCGGACCCTTCGGCACCGCCCAGGACACCAGCACGCCGTCGCGCTCCAGCCGGACGTCCCAGTGCAGCCTGCGCGCGTGATGCTCCTGCACCACGAACCGGTCTCCGGCGCCCGGTGCGGGCGGCGCGGACGGCACCGGCTCCGGTGTGCGCGCCGGATCGCGCATCGAGCGGTACTTGCTCAGCGCGTCGGTGCCGCCTCGGGAATCCGGCGGGTCCATCTCGGCGAGCAGATCCCCGTCGTCCCGCCAGCGCGCGAGCACTTCCTCGAAACGCAAGTGCCGCAGTTTCTTCCGGTTCTCGATCTCGGCCCAGGTGCGTGGCGCCGCGGCGTTGGGCTCGGCGCGGCCGCGCAGCGAATAGGGCGCGATGGTGGTCTTGGCCGGGTTGTTCTGGCTCCAGTCCAGGAAGACCTTGCCGCGCCGCACGGATTTGGCCATCGTCGCCGTGACCAGTTCCGGGTGCAGCTTCGCCAGATTGGTGGCCACCTGTTTGGCCACCGTCGACGCGCCACCGGAACTCAGCACCCGGTCCAGCGGGACGTAGAGGTGAATGCCCTTGCTGCCGCTGGTGACCGGGAACGCGTGCAGTCCGATCCCCTCGACCATCTCCCGCACGGCGAGCGCGACCGTCGCGCATTCCGGCAGACCGGCTCCGGGTCCCGGATCGAGGTCGAAGACGATCCGGGTCGCCGGACCCATCTCGTCGCCGTCGAAGCGCCATTGCGGCACATGGACTTCCAGCGAAGCCTGCTGCCCGATCCAGGCCAAGCCCGCCTCGGAGTCGATCAGCGGATAAGCCACCCGCCGATCGGAGTGCGCGAGCGTACGGCGCTCGATCCAGGACGGTGCGTGTTCGGCGAGGTTCTTCTCGAAGAAGGAGGGTTCGTCGACCCCGTTGGGCCAGCGCTTTCGGGTCACCGGACGCCCGGCGATATGCGGCAGCATCGCCGGGGCGATGGCCGAGTAGTAGGCGATCACCTCGCCTTTGGTGGTCCCGGTCGCCGGATACAGCACCTTGTCGAGGTTGCTGAGTTCGACCTCGATACTCGGTCGGCCAGGACCACCACCGAATGCACGGCGGGACACCATGACTCGATACTACGGCCGGGGACCGACAGGTGGGCGGTCCCCGGCCGTGCGTCCTCAGGCCTTCGGTGTCGGACCCGGCTGGCCGGGCTGCCCGGGCTGGCCGGGATGTTCGGGCGGCACCACCTTCTTGGCGGCCTCCTTGCCCTTCTCGATCTTGTCCGTGTACTTCCCGTGCGTCTTCTGGTCGATGAAGTCACCGGCCTTGTCGACCGCCTGGTTGATCTTGTCGGCGTTCTTGGCCGCCGCGTCCTTTCCCTTACCGACCAGGCCTTTCAAAGTGTCCGCCAGGCTCATCGCCGTCGTTCCTTTCCTGTCGCCAATCGGGATGTCGGAGATACCGACAGGTCAACCTACATTTTCCCACCACGAATCGCGGGGAGGGAGGGCATGCGGCAACAAACGCTGTCCCGGCATCGGCACCGCGACCGAGGTGCCCGCCCGCTGCGCCGCGTCGACCATCCGGTGCACCGGCTCCGACCATCCGTGGAAGGCCAGATTGAACGTCGCCCAGTGGATCGGCACGAGCAAGCCGTGGCCCGGATCATCGACGCACAGGTCGGCGTGCGCGCGCACCGCCTCCTCCGGGTTCATGTGCACGTCGGCCCAGCGCTCGTCGTACGCGCCGATGGGCAGCAGCGTCAGATCGAACGGCCCCAGCGCCGCGCCCGCCTCGGCGAACGCCTTGGTGTAGCCGGTGTCGCCGCCGAAGTAGACCCGCCGGGTCGGACCCACGATGGACCAGGACGCCCACAGCGTGGTGTTCCTGACCAGTCCGCGGCCGGAGAAGTGCCTGGCCTCGGTGCAGGTGAGCACCAGGTCGGTCCCGTCCCGTTCCCGGCCCAGGGCGGCGAGGGAAACCGAACCGCCCCAGTCCAATTCGACGATGCGATGCTCGGGAACGCCCCAGTGCCGCAGGTGCGCGCCGATGCCCATCGGCACCAGGAACGGCGTGGACTGGCCGACCACCAGCGCCCGGATGGTCTCCTTGTCGAGATGGTCGTAGTGATCGTGCGAGATGATCACCGCGTCGACCTGCGGCAGGTCCGCGAGCGGCACCGGAACCGGATGCAGCCGCGCGGGCCCGATCAGCGGGGAGGGCGAAACACGTTCGCTCCACACGGGATCGGTGAGAATTCGGTATCCGTCCACCTCGATCAGCGCCGACGCGTGGCCGTACCAGGTCACCGCCAGATCGGCGGCCTCGGCGGGCGGCTGCGGCTTCTGCAGCGGAACCACCCCGCGCGGGCGGCCGATATTGCGCTTGGTGAACGCCGAATACAGCAGGGAGGGAACCGAACCCGCGACGATCTGGGTGCTCGGCTCCCTGTTGTGGAATTGGCGATCGCGGTAACTCACCGATCCGGCCGCGTAGGGCTGGATGGCCGACATGGAGGCGCCGATCGCTGACGGTATGTCCCACGCGGCACGCACCACCCAGGTGAGCCCGACCGCGCCCGCCGCGTAACCGAGCAGTCGTTTGATCCGCATCATCGCCCCACGAACTTCGCCGCGCGCTTCTCCTGCCGTGCCACGCGCCCTTCCTCAGCATCGGCGCTGGTCCACGCGGCCTCCAGGGCGGCGCGCTGCTGCGCGGACTCCGGATCGCGGGTGCCATCGTCGTTGAACACCAACTTCAGGTGCCGCAGCGAGAGCGGCGCCAGATCCGCGATCGACTTGGCCCACGCCTGCGCGTCGGCCAGGGTGCCGATCTTGTTGGCGAAACCGAACGAGTAGCAGTCGGCGGCCTGAATCGGTTCGGCGCCAATGAGAATGGTGCGCGCCGGGCCGCCGCCGATCAGCGAGACCAGCCGCCGCACGGTCCAGCGGTCCACGGTGATGCCGAGCTTGGCGGCCGGGATGGCGATGTAGGCGTCCGGCGAGATCACCCGCAGGTCCGAGGCGAGCGCGATTTGCACGCCCGCGCCGAGCGCGCCGCCGTTGATGGCGGAGATGATCGGCACCGGGGCCGACTCGATCGTGTGCAGCATGTCGAGCAGGCCGGAGAGGAAATCGTCGGAGTAGACGCCGGACAGATCGGCGCCCGCGCTGAAGATCGGGCCGCGCCCGGTCAGCACGATCACCCGTGCGCCATCGGCGACGGCGGCTAGGACGGCCTCGCGTAGCCGGGTCACGAGTTCGCTGTTGAGCGCGTTGCGTCGCTCCTCGCGTTGTAATTCGATGGTGACGACATCACCATCTCGGCTAACACCGAGCATGCATCCTCCCCAACTGAACGTGTCGTTTGGTTACTCTCACTCTGCCACAGGCGGCCGCGGGAGACGCCGAAGGCGATACGATCGGCGGCTGTGCCGACCGACTTCGACATCCTGGTGATCGGCGCTGGTCAGGCGGGGCTGTCGGCCGGCTACCACCTCCGCCGCCTCGGGTTGCGCCCCGAACGGGACTTTCTCATCGTCGACCACGCGCCGGGGCCCGGCGGCGCCTGGCAATTCCGCTGGCCATCGCTGACGCTCACCACCGTCAACCGGGTGCACGACCTGCCCGGCATGTCATTCGCCGAGACCTTGCCGCCCGGCTCGGAAAGCGCGCCCGCCGCCACGGCCGTCCCGCACTATTACGAGCTGTATGAGAAGCGCTTCGATCTTCGGGTGCGCAGGCAGGTGTCGGTCGACGTGGTCTGCGACCGCACCGAGGACGGGCAGCGCTGCGACGGGCGCGGCGCCGTGCTCAACGCGGAGACCGACAGCGCGGGCACGCTCCGGGTGCGCGGGCTGATCAACGGCACCGGAACGTGGGAGCGGCCGTTCGTCCCGCGCTACCGCGGGCAAGAGAGCTTCGCGGGACGTCAGCTGCACACCCGCGACTATCGGACCGCCGAAGAGTTCGCCGGGAAGCACGTCGTGATCGTCGGCGGCGGTATCTCGGCGGTGCAGTTGCTCGACGAGATCTCGAAGGTCACCGCGACCACCTGGGTCACGCGGACCGAACCGGTGTTCCGCGACGCGGAGTTCACCGACGAGGCGGGCCGAACCGCGGTGGCGATGGTGGAGGACCGCGTGCGCGACGGGCTCCCGCCCGGCTCGGTGGTCTCGGTGACCGGGCTGCGCTGGGACGATCGCCTGCGTGCCGCCGACGCGCGCGGCGTGCTGCGCAGGCGGCCGATGTTCGACCACATCGAACCCGACGGCGTGCGCTGGGCGGACGGAACTTTCCAGCGGGCCGATGTCATCCTGTGGGCCACCGGTTTCCGCAGCGCGCTGGACCATCTGGCCCCGCTGCGGCTGCGCGGGCCGGGCGGCGGGATCACCATGACCGGGCGGCTCGCGACGCAGGTCGCCGTCGATCCGCGCGTCCACCTGATCGGCTACGGCCCGTCGGCGAGCACCATCGGCGCGAACCGCGCTGGTCGCGCCGCCGCCGTCGAGCTGACGGAGTTTCTTTTCAGAGACCGGCGGTGAAGGTGTCCGGGTTCGGACCGATGCGGCCGCCGCGGTCGAGTTCGTTGATCGCGTCCATCTGCTCGGGCGTGAGCTCGAAGCCGAACACGTCGAAGTTGGCGGCCATCCGCGACGGGGTGACCGACTTCGGAATGACGATGTTGCCGAGCTGCAAGTGCCACCGGATGATCACCTGAGCGGGCATGCGGCCCAGCTCGGCGGCGATCGCGGTGATGGTCCGGTCTTCCAGCAGGGTGCCCTGGCCGAGCGGGCTCCACGCCTCGGTGGCGATCGCGTTCTCGGCGTGGAAGTCACGCAGCTCGCGCTGGGCGAGACCCGGATGCAGCTCGATCTGGTTGACGGCCGGGATCTCGCCGGTCTCCTCGATCACCCGGCGCAGGTTCGCCACGGTGAAATTGGACACACCGATCGACCGGACCCGGCCCTGCCGCTTGAGCTCCTGGAAGGCGCGGAAGCTGTCGACGAACTTGCCGGCGATCGCCACCGGCCAGTGGATCAGGTAGAGATCCAGGTAGTCCAAGCCGAGCTTGTCCATGCTCGCGTCGAAGGCGCGCAGCGTGGCGTCGTAGCCCTGATCCGAGTTCCATAGCTTCGTGGTGACGTAGACCTCGTCGCGCGGCAGCCCGAACGCGCGAATCGCCTGCCCCGTCCCCTGCTCGTTGTTGTAGGCGGCGGCGGTATCGATGCTGCGGTAGCCCGCCTCGAGCGCGGCGGTCACGACATCGGACACATCCTCGGGCGGCACTTGGAACACGCCGAATCCGAGTTGCGGGATGACGTTGCCGTCGTTCAACACGATCGACGGCACGGCGGAGGTCTCGCTTCGGAAGCTCACCCGATCGACCGTAGAAGTGCGGGGGCGAACCGTCAACGACGCTTATGCGCGTGTTGACACCCGGTTCAAAACGCGTGCACCAGCCATTTCGCTCGACGGTTCGGGTCGAATGGGTCGTCTGGGCGTCGGTCCGGGGGTGGTTCAGCGGCCCGCCGGAAGGCCGAGTCTGCGGTAGCGCTGGTGCCGTGCGCGTTCGAGATCGTGCAGGGGCAGGCCGCGCAGGAGGCTCAGCTCTTCGCCGATGGCGGCGACCATGCGGCGGGCGAAGTCGACAGGTTCGTCGGCGGCGTCGGGACGTTCCGCAACGATGCGGTCGACGATGCCGTCGGCGAGCAGCGTGGGGGCGCTGATGCGTTGGGCGGCGGCGAGTTCCGGCGCGTGTTCGGTGTCGCGGAAGACGATCGCGCTGGCGCCTTCCGGGGGCAGCGGGGCCAGCCAGGCATGCGTGGCGGCCAGCACGCGGTCGGCGGGTAGCAGCGCGAGCGCGCCGCCGCCGGTGCCCTGGCCGAGCAGCACCGAGACGGTCGGGGTGTCCAAGGTCACCAGATCGGCGATGCAGCGGGCGATTTCCGGGGCGAGTCCGCGCTCCTCGGCCTCCTTGGACAGCGCAGCGCCGACGGTGTCGATCACCAGCACCAGCGGTATCCGCAACTCTTCGGCCAACGCCATGCTGCGCCGCGCCTCGCGCAACGCGGCCGGTCCCATCGTCTCGCCGAGGCGTCCGGCGCGATCGTGCCCGAAGACCACGCACGGCTGTCCGCGGAACCTGGCGAGCGCGTGCACCACGCTGCGATCGGTCTCACCCTGTCCGGTGCCGCTTAGCGGAACCCGTTGCGTGACATGGCGCAGTAGATCGCGGAGGCCGGGACGGGCGGGGCGGCGGGAAGCCCGCACCGACTGCCAGGCGGCGTCGGCGGTCGAACCGGCTCCGTCCGCTGCCGATTCGGGCGGTCCGCTCGAGCTCGCGCGTGAGACGGCGCTCTCCCCAGAGGAGGACAGCAATGCGTCGGGCCGCCCGATCGTCACGGTCGGATCCGCTTGCCGAGGATTGGTCGCGATCGCGTCGTCCGCCCGCACTTCTCCGCTGAGCACGCTCAGCGCGCGATGGGCGATCCTGCGGAAGACGTGCACCGGCACCACGCCGTCGATGACGCCGCGGTGGTACAGGTTCTCCGCGATCTGCACGCCCTCCGGGAAGTCCCTGCCGTACAACGCCTTGTAGACGCGCGGACCGAGGAACCCGATCAGCGCGCCCGGCTGGGCGAAGGTCATGTGGCCGAGCGAACCCCACGACGCGAACACACCGCCCATGGTGGGGTCGCGCAGGTACACGAGGTAGGGGTGTCCGGCGGACTTGTGCGCGGCGACCGCGCCCGCGATCTTCACCATCTGCACGAAGGCGACGGTGCCCTCCTGCATGCGGGTGCCGCCGGAGGTCGGTGACGCGACGAGGGGAAGCCCCAGCTCGGTCGCCCGTTCGACGGCGTCGACGATGCGTTCGGCCGCCGCGACGCCGATCGAGCCCGCGAGAAAGCCGAACTCGCAGGCGATCACGGCCACCCGGCGGCCGCGCAACAGTCCTTCCCCGGTGAGCACCGACTCGTCGGTGCCCGCCGCGGCGGTCGCCTTGCGCAGATCCTCGCGGTAGCGCGGGGACGCGGCCACCTCGAGCGGTGGCCGATCCCAGCTGACGAAGGACTCCGCGTCGAGCAGTTGCCCGAGCCACTCACGCGCCGAAATCCGCATCGCGCGAGCATATCGGCACGATCGGACGGCGTAGCCGCCCGCTGCGGAACGGTCGGTGAGAGACAGCCGCGGTGAGCCGCGGCCGCCCCCGCGATCAGTAGCCCTGCATCACCTTGCGCAGGGCGTATTCGGTGAGCGACACCAGCGCCTGCTTGGCGGGCTCGCGCCGACGCGCGTCGATGGACAGGATCGGCACATCCGCGGGCACCGCGAGTGCCTGACGGATGTCCTCGATCGGGTATCGCGGTGCGTCGTCGAACTCGTTGAGCGCCACCAGGAACGGTAGGTTGCGCGCTTCGAAGTAGTCGACGGCCGCGAAGCTGTCCTCCAGCCTGCGGGTGTCGACGAGGACCACGGCGCCGATGGCGCCGCGGATCAGGTCGTCCCACATGAACCAGAACCGGTACTGGCCCGGCGTACCGAACAGATAGAGCACCAGATCGTCCGCGAGGCTGATCCGGCCGAAGTCCATGGCCACCGTGGTGGTGGACTTCATCGGAATGCCGGTCAGGTTATCGATTCCGGTACTGGCATTGGTCACCAATGCCTCGGTACGCAGCGGAACGATCTCCGAGACGGCACCGACCAACGTGGTCTTGCCGACACCGAAGCCACCAGCGACCACGATCTTCGCCGACGTGGGCTTGCTGGTGCGGGTATCGACCTGTGCCGTCGAATCAAATACGCCGGAGTCCACTGAGAACCCTTTCGATCAGCTCGCGACGTTCATCGTCGCTGGAATCGTCTTTCAAAGTCGCGGAAACGCGTACATGACCGGCCTCGATCAGGTCGGCAACGAGTACTCGTGCCACACCTATCGGAATTCCCAGTCGAGCCGCTACTTCGGCAACGGACGGCGATTCTCTGCACAACTCCACGATTGACGTTTCGATGTTGGTCAGTTCGAACTGCCGCTCCAGGGCGACCGGATGCGATGCGACGAGCGCCTCCAACGCCAACTCGACCGTGGGCCTGGTACGGCCCGCGGTCAACGAGTATGGGCGAACGAGGCTCGGCTCGGCGCTCCCCACGCGGTGATCTTCTATGTCCATCCCACCATCAGGAACCCATCGTGACGCGTGGCGTGGCCTGCACAGTCTGGCCAACACGCTCGACCAACAGAGCCATCTCGTATCCGACCTGTCCGATGTCGCAGGACGTGTTGGTCAGTACCGCGAGATAGGAGCCGTCGCCCACCGCCATCAGCAGTAGGTATCCGTGTTCCATCTCGACGACCGACTGCAGCACCGTACCGCCCTCGAACAGGTTCGAGACGCCGACGGAAAGGCTGGCGAGGCCGGCGGTGACCGCCGAGAGCTGTTCAGCGCGGTCGACGGGCAGCTGGGCACTCGCGGCCATGAGTAGGCCGTCAGCCGAGACCAGTACGGCATGAGCTACGCCAGGAACCTCGTTGGCGAAGTTCGAAACCAGCCAATCCAGCTGACGATTCGTACCACCTAGATCGGGGTTCATCGGTCTCCTTTGTCTCCGGTTAGGTTCATTTCTCTCATCGCACGGCCATCCCGGACGCCCTGCTGGTGACGGCTCAAGCTGGACCTGATCGATTCCGGATCTCGGCTAGGCGCTCGATCCGCGGAGCCGCTGACGGCGCCGGGGACCAGCCTCCCGCCCGGATTGCGTTGAGGCAAGCCCGCAGCCGTTTTTGTTTCGGCTTGCGCCTCACTGGCCCGTCGTGCGGCCTGCCAACCCTCGTCGCCCGGCGACTCGAAGGAGGCCGCGATCTGGGACCGATCCGGGTTCGGATCGGCCAGCCACGCCGACATCATCTCGGCGAAGATCGGGCTGTCCATCGGCGACCCGGTCTCGACCGCGGGCTGCAGGCGAGTCTGGAAGAACGACGCCGTCTTGGACGGGTTGGATTTGTAGCTGTGCTTGCCGGGATCGCGACCGCCCTGCGGCGTGCTCGACTCGGCTTCTTTCTGGTCCGAGCTGGTCGCGGCGGGCTGCACGGTGCGTTCCCGTTGCGGCAGGCCGACTCCCGGCGGCACCTCGCGCTGCGGCATCACCGTCGCGCCGGGATCGCGCTGCGGCAGACCGCCGGGCGACGGCGCGGCCGACGGACGCTGCGGCAGACCGCTCGGCGCCTCGCGCTGCGGCAGGCCGGTCGACGCGGCGGGCCGCTGCGACAGACCACCAGGCGCCTGTTCCCGGCGCGGAGCGCCACTGGCGCCCGGTTCGCGCAGGGGCAGTCCGTTGCCGGTCTGCGGACGCTGCGACAGACGGTTCGCGGCGGGATCGCGCTGCGGCAGACCACCGGAAGCGAAATCACGCTGCGGCAAGCCACCGGCGGCCGACTCACGCTGCGGCAGACCACCCGACGCGGACTCACGCTGCGGGAGACCACCCGCTGCCGAATCACGCTGCGGCAAGCCGCCCGAGGCGGACTCACGCTGCGGCAAGCCGCCCGCGGCCGAATCACGCTGCGGCAGACCACCCGACGCGGACTCACGCTGCGGCAGACCACCGGAGGCGGACTCACGCTGCGACAGACCGGCGAACGGATCGCGTTGCGGCCGACCCGTTGCCGAATCGCGCGACGGCGCACCGTTCGTACCGGGCTCCCGCTGCGGCAAGCCGTTCGGTGCCGCGTCGCGCTGGGACAGACCGTTCGAGGCGCTCTCGCGCTGCGGTAGACCCGGGGACTGACGCGGCGGCATCCCGTTGGCGCCGGGCTGACGCTGCGGCAGGCCACCCGCGGCCTGATCGCGCGGCGGCAGACCGCCCGAGGCGGACTCACGCTGCGGCAAGCCACCGGGCGCGGCATCCCGCTGCGGCGGTTTGACGGCACCGGAATCACGCGGCGCCAGGCTCGACGAAGCATCCCGTGCGGGCGCACCGTTCGTGCCCGGCTGGCGCTGCGGCAGACCCGTCGCGCTCGGCTTCGGCGCACCGTTGGCGCCGGCCTGACGCTGCGGGAGATCGCCGGAGTTCGGCGTCTCGCGCTGCGGCAGCGACCCGCTGCCGGTGTTCGCGTTCGTGCCGGTCGGCGGCGTGGGCGGCCGCTGCGGGCCGCCCGGGCCTAGGCTGCGCTTGGGCAGGCTCGCCGCGGCGAGCTTGCCGCGCTGCGGGCCGCTCGGTGCCTGGCCGGGCTGTGGGCGCAGGGTCGGACTCGACTGCGCCGAGTCCTGGCGCAATCCGGTCGCCATCGAGTTGCCCGGCTGCCGCTGCGGAAGTCCCGCGTCGCCGCTCGGGTCGGCGGGCGTCGCGGCCGGGATCGGTCCGCTCACGCCGGGATCGACGGTGACCATCATGTTGCCGCCTGGCGTACGGGTGATCGAACGCATCTGCATCGACGACTGCGACGACTGGCGCTGCGGCGCGGCGGGCGAGGGCGTCGGCGTCACGGGCTGCGCCGTGATCGTCTGCCCTGCGACGATCAGTCCCACCGGCACGTGCACGGTCACGGTCACGCCGGGATCGCGCGCGGTGTCGAAGGTCGGGCGCAGTCGCACGGTCAGGCCGTGGCGCTCGGCCAGGCGGCCGACCACGAACAGACCCATGTGCCGCGCGGTGTCGGGACCCGGCTCGGCGGTCTGCTCGAGCTTCTTGTTGATCTCGGCCATCTCCGACGGCGGCATACCGATGCCGCGGTCGGCGACCTCGATGAGCATGCCCTGGTCGTGCGCCTGCGCGAAGGTGAACTTCACGTCGGTCTCGGGCGGCGAGGCCCGCAGCGCGTTGTCCAAGAGCTCGGCGAACAGGTGCGCGAGGTCGGAGGCGGCCGGTTCCTTGAGCGAGCCGCGCGGCGTGGCGCCGAGCTTGACTCGCTCGTAGTCCTCGACCTCGGAGATCGCGGCGCGCAGGACGTCGGCGATCTCGACGGGCGCGGACTTGCCGCGGCGCTGCTTGGTGCCCGCCAGAATCAGCAGGTTGTCGCCGTTACGGCGCATACGGGCGGCGAGGTGGTCCAGCCGGAAGAGGTTCTCCAACAGGCGGGGGTCCTTCTCGTCGTACTCCATCGCCTCGATGAGGCTGAGCTGATGGTCGACCAGCGACTTGGAGCGTCTGGCCAGGGTCTCGAACATATCGTTCACCTGGCGACGCATCTGCGCCTGGTCGCTCGCGAGGCGCAGCGCCTGGCCGTGGATGTCGTCGACGGCGCGGGCCAGCTGGCCGATTTCCTCGGTGCTTCGCACCGGCATCGGCTCCAGCGGCACGTCCTCCGGCTTCGCGCCGTTACGCAGCTGGGCGACCTCGTGCGGCAGATCGCTCTCGGCGACGCGCAGCGCGGCGAGGCGAAGGCGGTGCAGCGGCACGATCATCGAGCGCGCGACGAACACCGCGAGCAACAGCGCCGCGAGGATGGTCGCGATGACGATCGCGGTGTAGCTCCACGCGTCCCGGTTGGCCGTGGCGGCCAGCGAGTCCATCGCGCTGTCGATGTCCTTGGTCGCCTTGGCGACCACGAGCTCGTAGACGTCGACGCTGCCGGTCAGGGAGTTCTTCAACTCACCGATCGGGATCTTGCCCGCCTGCGCCTCCGGGCTGTTCAGCAGCGAGACGCGGTTGTCGATGCCCGCGCGCAGATCCGCGATCGAGGCGTCGCCGTCGGGGAAGCGGTGCGCGAGCACGTTGAGCAGCTGGCGCTCGGAGTTCGCCGCGATCAGGAAGGACTGGATGCCCGACTCGGTGCTGTGCAGCACGTCGTTGAACGCGGCCAGCTCGCTGACCAGGGTGGCTCGGGTGTTGAGCGAGTCGACCAGACGCAGCTTCGCCGCGTCCAGCGCCGGGTCCGAGACCTGCGAGACCGTGCTCTCCACGATGCTCACGCTGTCGTTACGGATCCGGTCGATCCCGCCCAGCGCCTCCGCCGGGTCGGCGGCGGCCTTGCCTCTGGACAGGATCGCCTTGGCCTCGGTGATCATGTTCTGCAGCGCGGACTCGGCCTTCGGCTGACCCGACAGCTTGCTCACCGCGCTCTGCGCAGCACTGATCGCCTTGTCGAGGTCGCTGAGGTTCTGGTCGGTCACCACGCTCTGGCCTGGCAACAGCGAGACCATCTGCGAACCCGCCACCGTGGCCGAGTTCGCACTCAAGCCGGTGACGGCCGGGATCGCCTCGATGTTCGAGGCGACCCCTTCCAAGCGGTTCGCCTCGGTGAACTCCGAGGTAATCCTCGACACGCCGAGCCCCACCGCGACCGCCAGCGGCACGGCCAAAACCGCCGTAACCTTCCAGCGCAGGTCCCAATTGCCGAGCGCCCAGCGCTTCTTGCCGGACCTAGCGGCGTCACGCATCTCCCACTCACTTTCCAAACTGGCCCCATCCACGCGCCATCAGCGAACCTCCACAATCGCATGCTGGCTCGACGGGTGGAGCTGGCCGAGAACTGCGGCTGGCCGAGAAATTGCGTCTACGACGGCCCAAATAAGTGACATCAGATTCTAACGGATCAATAACAGCTTGGGTGACATCGAGTATAGCTACGGGCCTTGACCTGCCCGTTCCAGGCAAAACCAGAGGTCGCGGCACCCACCCGGGCGTCGCGTGAAGTCTGCCACAATCATGCAGATCTATCGAGGCGGGCATCGAGGCAAGCTAGGGAGTCACGGGTTTGAGCACAGCATCACAGGGTGATTCGGTGGGGGGCGGTGGCCGGGGACACGCGAAGCACGACTACCGACCGGTCTATCAGACCAGCCTTGTCGATCCCGCCGTGTTCTGGGCCGAAGCGGCCGAAGCGATCGACTGGGAGGTGTCCCCCGGCCAGATCGTCGACACCACCGCCCGCCCTGTGGCCAGGTGGTTTCCCGATGCGAGCCTCAATACCTCCTTCAATGCACTCGACCGCCATGTGCGCGGTGGCACCGCGGACGAGGGAGGTCTGGCCGATCAGCCCGCCCTAATATACGACTCCGCTATGACCGGTGCCAAGGTCGTTTTCAGCTACGCCGAACTGCTCGCCGAGGTGGCGACCTTCGCGGGCGCGATGACCAGACTCGGCGTCCGCAAGGGCGATCGCGTGGTCATCTACCTGCCGATGATCCCGGAAGCCGTGATCGCGATGCTCGCCTGCGCGCGGATCGGCGCGGTGCACTCGGTGGTGTTCGGCGGCTTCGCCGCGCCGGAGCTCGCCGCGCGCATCGATGACGCCCAACCTGTGCTCGTCATCACCGCCTCCGGCGGCATCGAGCCCGGCCGCAAGATCGAATACCCGCCGATCGTCCTGCAGGCGCTCGACATCGCCGAGACCACCGCGCCGCGGCACGTGATCGTCAAGCAGCGCCCCGATCAGTTCACCCCGATCACCTTCGCCGCGCCGCAGGACGCCACCGAGACGCTGCCGAGTTCGGCGGCGACCGTCGCGGCGCAATGGCTGGACTGGGAAGACGCGGTGCGCGACGCGGAACCCGCCGACCCGGTGCCGGTCGCGGCCACCGATCCGCTCTACATCCTGTACACCTCGGGCACCACCGGGAAGCCGAAGGGCGTGGTGCGCGACAACGGCGGGCACGCGGTCGCGCTGGCCTGGTCGATGCGCAACATCTACGACGTCGGCCCCGGCCAGGTGATGTGGGCCGCATCCGACGTCGGCTGGGTGGTCGGCCACTCCTACATCGTCTACGCGCCGCTGCTCGTCGGCGCGACGACCCTGCTCTACGAGGGCAAGCCGATCGGCACTCCCGACGCGGGCGCCTACTGGCGTGTCATCGCCGAATACGGCGTGCGCGCACTGTTCACCGCGCCGACTGCGCTGCGCGCCATCCGCAAGGCCGACGCCACGGCGAAGCTGGCACGCAACTACGACCTGTCCTCGCTGCGCGCGCTGTTCTGCGCGGGCGAGCGGCTCGACCCGGCCACCTACGAGTGGGCCACCGAGACGCTGCTCGCCGACCGGCCCGACTGCCCAGTCGTCGACCACTGGTGGCAGACCGAGACCGGCTGGCCGATCTGCGCCAACCTGCTCGGCTTGCAGGAACTGCCGATCAAACCCGGCTCGGCCTCGGTTCCGGTGCCCGGCTACCGCCTGCGAGTGCTGGACGCCGAGGGCAATCCGGTCCCCGTCGGCACCGAAGGCAACATCGTGATCGGGCTTCCGATGCCGCCCGGCACGCTGACCGGGCTGTGGCAGGACGAGCCGCGGTTCATCCGGTCCTACATGTCGGCCTTCCCCGGTCACTACCTGACCGGCGACTCCGGCTACTTCGACGAGGACGGCTACCTCTACGTCCTCGGCCGCAGCGACGACGTGATCAACATGGCCGGGCACCGGCTGTCCGCGGGCAGCATCGAAGCCGCCATCTCCGGGCACGAGGCGGTGGCCGAGTGCGCGGTGATCGGCCTGCCCGACGAGCTCAAGGGTCAGCGCCCGATCGCCTACGTGGTGCTCAAGGAAGGCGTCGAGGTCGACCCGACCCGGTTGCGCGAGGAACTGGTCGAGCGGGTGCGCGAGCAGATCGGCGCGATCGCCACGCTGCACGACGCGGTGATCGTGGCGGGGCTGCCGAAGACCCGGTCGGGCAAGATCCTGCGCAAGACCATCCGGCAGATCACGGCGGGCGACACCTACGACATGCCCTCCACCATCGAGGACCCCGCCGTGCTCGCGGCGCTGGAGGATCAGATCATCACCACGCGAGCCGACGAGGAGGCGAACGCGGCGGCGGACAACGGCGACGCGACCGTGCCGGACTCCGATCCCGTCGCGCCGTCCTGACGAATCGCGCTGCGCTGTCCGGCCCCATGGCGTCGTGCGTCCAGACGAATCGCTATGCGCTGTCCGGCCCCTTCGTGCTGTGCCGTCCAGACGCATCCCGTCGTGCCCGTCCGCGACGCATCGCATCGTGGCCCTCCCGACACATCGCGCTGTGCCGTCCCGCCCATCGCATCGTGTCGTCCCGGCGCAACACCCCTCAGAGCTTTCTCAGGGATCGTTCACACCCGTGCCAGCGCTTCGCAATAGCGTCGGATGCGCTTCTATCCCTCGAAGAACTGGAGGCATTCCCGATGCACTCTTTCCGTCGCCGCACCGGTCTCGCCGCACTGGCCGCGGGCAGCATGGCCACGGTGGCCGTGCTGCTCTCCCCGGCCGTCGCGTCCGCAGACCCGACGGAACTCGCCGGTCCGCTGCTGAACTCGGACTGCACCTTCGCCCAGGTCGACGCCGCCCTGCACGACCAGGCGCCGCAGCTGGCCGCGATGCTCGACGCGAACCCGACCCAGAAGGCGGAATTGCAGCGCCGTTTCGACCAGCCGGTCGAGCAGCGCCGCGCCGAGTTCCAGCGCCTGCTCGCCGAGAACCCGGAGGCCGCGCGCGAGGCGGAGAACGATCCGCGCGCCGCCGGACTGCGCCAGACGATCGAGGCCGTCGCGGCGACCTGCCACAACTACTGATCGACTCCTGACCGACGACCGCACCCGCGAACGGCAGAATGAACGACGTGACCCCCTCGACGCCGACCGTCCTCGTTGTCGACGACGACGAGGACGTGCTCGCCTCTGTCGAACGCGGGCTGCGGCTGTCCGGCTTCCGGGTGCTGGTCGCCCGGGACGGCGCCGCGGCGCTGCGCAGCGTCGGCGAGCACGCTCCCGACGCCATCGTGCTGGACATGAACATGCCGGTGCTGGACGGCGCCGGTGTGGTGACCGCGCTGCGCGCCATGGGCAACGAAGTGCCGATCTGCGTGCTCAGCGCCCGCGCCTCGGTGGACGACCGGATCTCCGGCCTGGAATCCGGCGCCGACGACTACCTGGTGAAGCCGTTCGTGCTCGCCGAACTGGTGGCCCGCATCCGCGCGCTGCTGCGCCGCCGCACCGACGCGCCCGCCCCGGCAACACCCGGTGCGATCACCGTCGGACCGCTCGAGGTCGACGTCGCCGGTTATCGCGCGCTGCTGCACGGCACCGAGATCGAGCTCACCAAGCGGGAATTCGAGCTGCTTTCCACGCTGGCCCGCAACGCGGGCGTGGTGCTGAGCCGGGAACGTCTGCTGGAGCTGGTGTGGGGCTACGACTTCGCCGCCGACACCAACGTGGTCGACGTCTTCGTCGGCTACCTGCGCCGCAAGCTGGAGATCGGCGACACTCCGCGGCTGCTGCACACCATCCGCGGCGTCGGATTCGTGCTGCGAGCGCCGAAATGAATCCGAAGCTGCCATGAAAACACAAGGGCGCAGGACCTTTTCGCTGCGCACCCGGGTGGCGGGTGCGGCAGCGGCCGGCGCCGTCATCATCGTGACCGCGCTGAGCGCCATCACCGTGCAGGCGATCGAGCGCACCAACCTGCAACAGAGCGATCAGCAACTCTCGGTGGCGTCCCGCCTCGTCCTGCTCGACCCGGTGATCGCGGTGGGTGTGCTCGGGTTGACCGGGCTCAACGACGACATGGCGATCACGGTGCGCGACAGCGGGTCCGTGGTGGCGAGCAGCCCGGTCCAGCTGCCGGACCTGGCCACCGGATCGCGCACCGTCACGGTGGGCGGCGTCCCGTACCGGGTGCTCACCACGACGGAGAACCAGCCGCCGGATCGCACTGTCTCCCTTGGTATTCCGGCCGACGAAGCGGCCCGTGCCACCGCCGAGCAGCAGCGCTGGGTGATGGGCGGCGCGCTGCTCGCGGTGGCCGCGGCGGGCGCGCTCGGCTGGTTGCTCGCGGGCCGCGCGGTGCGCCCCATCGTCGACCTCACCCATCAGGTCGGCACGCGCAGCGCCTTCCCCGACCCCGACAATCCGCAACCCCCGGTCGACGGAAAAGGCATGCGCGAGGCCGAGAAACTCGCCGACGCGGTGAACCGCATGCTGCAGCGGGTCGACCAGGCGCAGGAGGAGACCGCGGCCGCGCTGGAGACCGCGCGCGATTTCGCCGCCGTGTCCGCGCACGAACTGCGCACCCCGCTCACGGCCATGCGCACCGACCTCGAGGTGTTGCGCACCCTCGACCTGGACGAGGCGCAGCGCGCCGAGATCCTCGCCGACCTGCAACGCAGCCAAGGCCGGGTGGAGACCACGCTCGCCGCGCTGGAGCGGCTCGCCACCGGCGATCTCACCAACGAACGCGACCACGTGGACACCGACGTCGGCGACCTGTGCGACCAAGCCGCGCACGACGCCATGCGCCACTTCCCTGGCCTCACCGTGCGCATCGAGACCGACGCGGAATTGGTGACCCGCGGCCTGCCCGCGGGTCTGCGCCTCGCGGTGGACAACGCGCTGGCCAACTCGGTGAAGCACGGCCGTGCCACCGAGGCGCTGGTCTCGGCGCACCGGACGCCGCACGGGCACATCGTGATCGCCGTCGACGACAACGGGCACGGCATCCCGGTCGAGGAGCGGGCCGCGGTCTTCGAGCGGTTCTACCGGGGTAGCCAAGCGAGCAAAGGCGGCTCCGGACTAGGGCTCGCGTTGGTCGCTCAGCAGGCCCAATTGCACGGCGGGCGGGCGTATTTCCAAGACAGCCCGCTGGGCGGCGCCCGGTTGGTCCTGGATTTGCCGGAGCGGCACCGTATGGATCAGTCTCCCTCGACCGGGTCCCGCGCCCGCTGAATTCGCTGCCGGATCCCGGCATACCGCCGGAGCCGCGGGCCGCGCGTATTCGTGCCTGGAGCGACACGCATCGCGAGGGACGCGCCCCGCGCAACGGAAGTCCTCGTGCCCTTACCGAACTCTCAGAGAAACGCCAATGGGGCCGTTAGCGGCGGTCCTTAGGGTCGGTGATCGTGATCGGACATCGCGCCCGCTGGGGCTTGCTCGCCATTGGCATCGTCACCGCGGGAGCGATCGGGGGTGGTGTCACCGCCTGCGCGGGCTCGGAATCAGCGCCGTCGGGGATCGCCCTGGTCAACGCCGACACCGGACCGACGGGCGCGCGGATCGTGCAGGCGCTCGAGCAAGACGGCGCGGGCTACGAGTGGACGATGGTGAAACCGGGCGAGGCGAACACCGACGACTACGCGGCCGTCATCACGCTGCCCGCCGACCTCACCGAGTCCATGGGCACGCTGGCCGGTCCGGTGCCGCAGCGCGCCATCGTCACCGTCGCCGCCAACGACGACGCCGACGGCGACCTGGTGAACGGGGCGATCCAGGCGGTGACGCACCGCATCGGCGCGACCGGGGTGGACGCGGCGCTCGCTGCCGTCGCCCAAGCCCGCAGCCAGCTCACCGGGGTCCAGTTCACCGCCCAGCTGCTCGGCGCGGGCGTGAACGCCGCGGCCTCGGGCGCGGACCAGTTCAGCGCGGGCGCCGACCAGCTGCTCGGCTTCCTGGATTTCGCGAAAGAGGGCTCCGCCCAGCTGACTTCGGCCATCGCCATGCTCAACGACACCGTCGACGGCGCGGCCGTGCAGGCGAATCAGCTTGCCGACGCGCTGGATTCGACCGGCATCACGATCGCGCAGGTGCAGCAGACGGCAGGCACCGTCAGCTCCGGCCTGGACCAGATCCTGCCGCTGCTGCGTGCGCTGCCCTTCGCCAACGATCCGGCGCTGGCCGACATCATCGGCAAACTCGAAGCGCTGCGGGCCGTTTCGGGTCAGGCGGGGTCCCAGCTGGACGGCCTCGACCTGCTGGTCGGCGGCGCCGTCGACCCCAACACCGATCTCGGCGCCCTGCTGCGCACCGTTGTCGGTCGTCTGCAATCCGCGAGCGCCCAGCTCAACGAAGGCGCCAAGCTCGCCGAAGGCCTCCCCCAGCTCGCCGAGCAGGGCGGCGCGCAGCTGGTCGACGCGATCGGCCAGCTCACCGGCGGTGTCACCCAGCTCCAGCAGATCGTGACCAACCTGAACACCCAGACCAACAAGGCCATGGACGCGCTCCCCGTCCGCAGCACCACCCAGCAGTCCGCGATCGCGCTGGCTCTGACCGACCCGGTGGAAATCGTCCGCGAATGAGGCTGGCGCGCTTTGCTTGTCAGCCGCTCCGGATGCCTACCAGCCGTTCCGGCGTGGTGCGCCGAGTTGCTCGTCCTCGGCGTCCCGCAGTCGTTGCGCGGCGCGGTCGAGCCAGGTCGCGAACGTGGTCGCGAGGTCGGCGGGCGTGGTCGGTCGCACGCTGACGTGCTGGGCGCGGATCTCCGTGTAGCGGCCGTCCTCGGCGATGTCGTACCACTGCACCGTGTCCTCCGCTTCCGGGCGGGTGTGCAGCGGGCCGACGCGCAGCCCGGCCGAACCGCCGCCGTCGGCGGGCCGTCCGAGCAGCCGCTGGTACTGCTCGCGCGGGGTGTTGCGGGCGTTGTCCCGCAGGTAGGTATCCCGGTTCGGACGCAAGTCGTCAGGGTGGAAGGTGGCGGGCGGCCGCTTGCCCGGCGGGCAGGGTGGAAGTGATTTCACGATCTGGACGGCCAGCGATTCCGGACCGCAGGTGCGCAGCCGGATCGGACCGTTCTCCTCGGCGCGGACGGTCTGGAACGCGACCACCGCGTGAGAATGGTTGCGGGCGCCGACGATTCGGTACTGCTTGACGTCACCCGTGCTGTTCTTGTGCTTACGCGAGCCACCCAGGATCTCGATGCGCATATCCGAGGTGGACAGCGTGTGCATGGCGAGTTCGATCTCCTCGAGCTCGTCGCCGGAGTAGCTCGCGCGCACCCGAAGGCGGTGCTGGTCGAAATCGTTCTGCACGGCGAAACGGCTGAGGTACTTGAGCGGGCGGGGGAACCGGTCGTTGGCTTCGCTGTACCAGAGCGCCGCGAAATCCTCTGGGTCCCAGTTCCATTCGGGCATTGTCGGGTCCGTTCGTTCGTGCGAGTGATCGGAAGCGTGGCGGGTCGACCATGGGGTCGGGGACGAGGGTGGCGGGCCGATCGTGCGCGAGGTTCGGGCGCGGAGGGTCGTGCGCCGCGAAGGTTGGCCGCACACGCAGGGGCTGTGCGCCCGGCGACGGTTGGCCACGCGGGTCACTACTCGGGCGGATGCTCCCCGATCACGCCGCCCGGCAACGTCTTCGGCAGCTCGCCGAGCAACTCCTCGGTGTTCTCCATGGTGATCAAGTACTCCGGGATCTTGTGGTCGCCGTCGTCCTCGGACTTGCCGCCGGGGCGCGCGCCGAGTCCACCCATTCCGGGCATACCGGCCATACCGCGGCCGGGGGTGGTGGCCGCCGCCGCTGCTCCGGCCGGATTCGTTCCGGGAGCGCCCGGGGCGCCGGGGATACCGCGACCAGGAGATGGCGTCCCGGTACCGGGTCCGGGGCCGGGGATGCCGGGGCCCGGGCCGCCCGGTGTTCCGGCGGGGTTGGTGCCCGCAGGCACGGTGGGCTGATTGGCGCCGGGCTTGGTCGGGTCGGTACCGGCCGGGGTCGTCGAACTCGGCGTGGTGTCCGTGGAACTCGGGTCGGTGGAGGTGTCGTCGGTGGTCGACTCGTCGGTCGGCTCGTCCTCGGCGCCCGGGTCGTCCGTGGTGTCCTCGGTGGTCGTCGGGTCGTCCCCTGGGTTCACGCCCGTGTTCGTCCCGTTCCCATTGCCGTTGCCGTTGCCGTTCCCATCGCCGTTGCCGTCGCCGTTCTTGGTGGGCGCCGAGATATCGAGCGGGTTGGTCGGATCGATCGGCTGCGGAAGGACCGGGATCTTGCCGTCGAGACCGACGAATGGCGTGACGTAGTAGTCCTTCATCACCGCCTGGGCTTCCTCTTGGCGGTCCTCGATCACACCGTCGCGATTGGTGCCGACCCAGGGCCAGGAATCCTTGTGCCACCAAGCCTTTTCCTCGACAGGTTCGGGGAGGCGGCTGTTGGTGTCGGCGATGGCTTGGGCGGCTTCGCCGACTCGGGTGCCGAGGTTGGTGAGCGGAGTGGTCAGATCTTGCGCGGACTTGGTGTAGCGCTTGATCGCGTCCAGGGCCTTGTCGGCGGCATTGCCATCCCAAGCGCCATCGATCGATTTCTTGATGCTCGAGTAGAAGACTTCGACGCCCGCTTCCCACTGCGTGGCAAGGGTTTTGTAGCGGTCCGCGATGCCGTGCGCCAGGGTCGGCTGGAGCGGGTTGAACGCGCCGCTGATTTCGACGTGCTTGTACTTCTTCGGTAGTTCGCCACCACCGGTGATGCGGGCCGGTTCGTTCTCGTTCACGACGGAGTCCCCTGTGGCGAAAGTACTTCGGGCTGACCGACACCGGGCTGACTCTGCGCGGGATCGATGGGGGTCGGCTGCTCGGGGAGCTGGGCCAAGAGGTTGTTCACGCGCGCCGCGAAGGTGGCGTCGGCATCCACGTAGCGCTGGCGGATCTCCCGGTGGAGAGTTTGGATGTCCTCGACGATTCGGAAGTGGTCCTCGAGGATCGCGTGGATGCTGTTGTCGGAACCTTTTCCCTTGGTGCGGAACCGGTCGACCAGGGTTTGCGCTGAGGTAAGAATCGCGTTGTCTGCGCCGATACCCCACTGCTTTTGTTCGATTTCCGAAATCGCTTGCGCCTCATGTTGCATCGACTGGATCAAGAGTTTGAACCGCTCGCAGTCGCGATCGATGTAGACGAACTCTTCTGGCTCGATTCGCAGCGTCAACCGACCCTCGCGAGCTTCTGTGATGAGGTTCGCGATGGGCCGCGGCGTACTGTCTGTCATGTCGTTCTCTTCCCTCCCCGATGTGGTCTCCCCATTGGTATTCGTCGTTATGCACCGGCAGGCAGCGTAGGGACGACCTTCTCGGCAAGGGCGAGTCCCAGCTGACACGTATCGATATGGCCTGTTTCTCGACGCGACGGCGGATTGTCGAGATGAAACTCCAACGTGCCGCCTCGCATCTCCACATTGATGCTGCACACTTCACTGCTGCGTGTGTCACTTCGCCGAGCAGTGATCGCTGGGCGACTCGCGATCGCAAGCTCGCGGACGTCGTTGAAGTAGTTCTCGCGAACGTACGGAACAGTCATGTTGGTCACCTGGATGCTTACGGCGTATCCGTTCGATTGCACCCATCGACATCCCCGCCACTTGACCCCATCGGGCCCGTCGGCATTCGCCTTGTTATCCGCGACGGCTTTCACCAACCGCTCCGACTTCAAAACACTCTCCGGCACATCCGTACACGGGTTGTAACTCTGCGGCACATCCACCGCCAACCCCGACGCCGTCGTCGCGCTGGTAGCCGCGGAACTCGGCCGCGCCTCCCCCTCGGTCGACCCCCCACACCCCGCCAACCCGACCCCCGCGGCGAGCACCCCCACCATCAGCACGGCCTTGTCCATCGCTCGCATGCTCACCCTGCTTCCCCTCCGCGCGTAGGTCTTCCGGCGACTATAACCAACGCCCACACCGCGAGCCGGTCCGATGACGGCGGCTCGGAGCGCAGGCGGCGGCCGCCCTCGTCCGAGAAGCGACGGCGCCGAACAATGCCCACACCCTCTTCGACGCATCGAAACCCGTTCTGGTTCCACCGACTCGAGCCGGATACGACTGTGGCCCGCACTCCGGGGGAGTACGGGCCACGATTTCGTCGCTTACGACAAGACGTCGATCAGGTCGATCACGAAGACCAGGGTCTTGCCGGAAAGATGGTGACCCGCGCCGGCCGGGCCGTAGGCGAGCTCCGGCGGGATGGTGAGCTGGCGGCGGCCGCCGACCTTCATGCCGGGGATGCCGTCCTGCCAGCCCTGGATCAGGCCGCGCAGCGGGAAGCTGATGGATTCGCCACGCTTCCACGACGAGTCGAATTCCTCGCCGCTGTCGAATTCGACTCCGACGTAGTGCACCTCGACGGTGCCACCGGGCACGGCTTCCTTGCCCTCGCCCACGGTGAGGTCCTTGATCACGAGCTCGGTGGGCGCGGGGCCCGCTTGGAATTCGACAACCGGCTTGGTCATTCGGCTATCCCCTTCGATAGGTGGGTTGGATTGTCAGCGGTTGGTGATCTCGCGGTAGTCGCGCGCGCCGTAACCGGTGTAGATCTGGCGCGGACGACCGATCTTCAGCGGCTCGCTGTGCATTTCGCGCCAGTGCGCGATCCAGCCGGGCAGCCGGCCCATCGCGAACAGCACGGTGAACATGCGGGTCGGGAAGCCCATGGCCTTATAGATGACGCCGGTGTAGAAGTCGACGTTCGGGTAGAGCTGACGCGAGATGAAGTAGTCGTCGGTCAGCGCGGCCTCTTCGAGCGCCTGCGCGATGTCGAAGAGTTCGTCGTCCCCGCCGAGCTTGCGCAGGATCGCGTCGGCGTGCTTCTTGGCGATGGAGGCGCGCGGGTCGTAGTTGCGGTAGACGCGGTGCCCGAAGCCCATGAGCTTCACGCCGTCTTCCTTGGCCTTGACCTTGCGGATGAACTCCTTGACGTTGCCGCCCTGAGCCTTGATGTCGTCGAGCATTTCCAGGACGGCCTGGTTGGCGCCGCCGTGCAGCGGGCCCCACAGCGCGTTGATGCCGCCGGACACCGAGGTGAACAGGTTGGCGTCCGAGGAGCCGACCAGACGCACCGTCGAGGTGGAACAGTTCTGCTCGTGGTCGGCGTGCAGGATCAGCAACATGTCCAGCGCGGCGGCCACTTCGGGGTCGACCTCGTAGGGCTCGGCCGGGAAGCCGAAGGTCATCCGCAGGAAATTCTCCACCAGGCTCAGCGAGTTGTCCGGGTAGAGGAACGGCTGGCCGACCGACTTCTTGTACGAGTAGGCCGCGATGGTCGGCAGCTTGGCGAGCAGCCGGATGGTGGACAGCTCGACCTGCTCGGGGTCGCGCGGGTCCAGCGAGTCCTGGTAGTAGGCCGACAGCGCGTTGACCGCGGAGGAGAGCACCGGCATCGGGTGCGCGTTGCGCGGGAAGCCGTCGAAGAACCGCTTCAGATCCTCGTGCAGCAGCGTGTGGCGGCGGATCCGGTCGGTGAACTCGTCGAGCTGGGCCTGGGTCGGCAGCTCGCCGTAGATGAGCAGGTAGCTGACCTCGATGAAGGTCGAGGAACCGGCCAGCTGGTCGATCGGGTAGCCGCGGTAGCGCAGGATGCCCGCTTCGCCATCGATGTAGGTGATCGCCGACTTGGTCGGGGCGGTGTTCATGAAGCCGGGGTCGTATGTGACGTACCCGGTGCTGGCCAGCAATTTGCCGAGGTCGACACCGTCGTTGCCTTCGGAGGCTTCGGTGATCGTCATGGCGTATTCGCCACCCGGGTAGCTCAGCACCGGTTTGGCGTCGTTGATGTCGTTCTCGGGCACGGAAGGATCCCTCTCAGGCTAGGACCGTCGGCATCGGAGTGCGGTCGGCACGGCGGTGCGATTACCTAGACGCTAGTCGCTGTCCACGCGGCCCGACCACGAGGGTGCCCACCTGACGACCTCACAAACGCCGTGTCGTCACGTGAGGTTTCGTCGGTCAGGCGGGCAGCGATTCGGTGTGCGCGCGGGCGACCCGGTAGCGAACGAAAGCCGGGAAGGCCAAGGCGGCCAGCAGGACCCCGATCACCACGAGAACTCCGCCGCCCGCCGCGGCCACCGCGGTACCCAGGCTCGCCGCGGCAAAACCGTGGGCAACATCACCGATCCGCGGGCCGCCCGCGACCACCACGATGAACACGCCTTGCAGCCTGCCGCGCATCTCGTCGGTGGCGACGGTCAGCAACATCGTGGTGCGCAGCGCGGCGGAGACCATGTCGACCGCGCCGCCGAAGGCGAGGAACGCCACCGCGATCCACAGCCAGACGCCGAGACCGAACAGGTGACCGGCCAAGCCGACCGCGAGCCCGAAGCCGACCATCGCGACGCCCCACAGCGCGATGCAGACGACGACGGCGAGCCCTTGGCGGCGGAGGCGCGGAATCCAGCCGGAGAACACGCCGCCGAGCACCGCGCCCGCCGACATGGCCGCGAACAGCAGGCCGAGCGCGACACCGCCGGTGGCCGGGTCGCCGAAGGTCTCGTGCGCGATCTGCGGGAACAGCGCCCGCGGCATGCCGAACACCATCGCGATGACGTCGACGAGGAACGAGGCGAGCAGAATGCGCTGGGTGGCCAGGTAGGTGAAACCGTCCAGGACCGTGCGGAATCCGGCCCGGCGCGCGTCGCCGGTCGGCGGGAACGCGGGCAGCCGCCAGACCGCCCACAGCGTGACGAGCAGTGCGATGGCGTCGACGAGATACAAAGTGGACAGCCCGATCAGCGGGATGAGCGCACCGGCGAGCACCGGCCCCGCGATGGCGCCGACCTGCTGCACGGTCATGCTCAGCGAGCTCGCGGCGGCGAGTTGCTCGGGCGGCAGGATGCGGGAGATGGCCGCGCTGCGGGTCGGCTGGTTCACCGCGAAGAACGCCTGTTGCAGCGCGAACAGGATCAGCACCACCCAGACGTTGTCGAGCCCGGCCGCGGCCTGCGCCCAGAACAGCACGGCGGTCACGCCGGTGCCCGCGGTGGTGATCACCATCAGCTTGCGCCGGTCCATGACGTCGGCGAGCGCGCCGCCCCACAGCCCGAACACGATCAGCGGCACCAGGCCGAAAAGTCCGGCGAGGCCGACATATCCGGAGCTGCCGGTGATCTGGAAGATCTGCTGCGGCACCGCGACCACCGAGAGCTGCGCCCCGATGACGGTGACGATGTTGGTCGTCCACAGCCTGCGGTAGTCGGGGTTGCGCAGCGGGGTGGTGTCGGCGAGCAGCTTCACCGGCCGGAGGTTAGCGAGTTCCCGGTCGGCGAGACGACGCGAGATTCATCACATGATTCATCTGTTGTCACGGTTGCAGCCGGTCGACGCGCATGCGTCCCTCGGCGACCCGCACCCGGATCCGGTTGTGCAGCCGACCCCTTCGGCCCTGCCAGAACTCCACCTCGTCGGGACGCAGCAGATAGCCGCCCCAGTGCGGGGGCACCGGGATCACGTCGACGTCGGCGAAGCGCGCGGTGGTCTCGGCCAGCGCGCGGTCCAGC
Organism: Nocardia sp. NPDC050713; assembly: GCF_040654315.1. Lineage (NCBI taxonomy): Bacteria > Bacillati > Actinomycetota > Actinomycetes > Mycobacteriales > Nocardiaceae > Nocardia > Nocardia sp. NPDC050713. The sequence goes on from NZ_JBFAHS010000001.1 coordinate 564,674, forward strand.
TCGGCCCGCGAGCCGATCGGGCGGGACTGCTGCGAGGCCCAGGCGCCGAGCTGCGAGTCGCGCGGACGCGAGCGCCAGTACACCTCGGTCTGCTCGACGGAGGACTTCTCGACCGGTCCGCGCAGGTGCACCTGCCTGCCGAGCGCGGGCCATAGGAACGTCGCCGCGGCGAACGGGACCGCGGCCAGTTGCGCGCCCTTGGCGGAGTCGTAATTCGTGTAAAAAGTCACACCCTCCGGCGAGAGTCCTTTACACAGCACCGTTCTGGCGACCGGTCGCGGCGTGCCGTCGACGAGCGACACCGTGGCGAGAACCATCGCGTTGGGTTCGGCGATGCCGACCGCGGTGGCCTGCTCGATCCAGTGCCGGAGCAGCGGCTCCCAGCCCCCTGCCAGCCAGGTTTCGTCCAGGTCGATGTCCTCGCCGGAGCCGAACGGCGCGCCGCCGTATTCCACTCGCATCGCGGACAGATCGGAGCTCACCGGGAGCTCCATCGCGTCCCCGTTCGCGTCCGGCGGGAACAGGGCGGGATTCGACGCTGAATTGTCCAGGTCACGCATGGGCCAGACGTTACTCCGCGGTAGCAGGGAGCTAAGGTTTTGGTGATCGGCATGTGCTCGGCGGAGCGACACCCTCGGCTGTTGTTTCCAGCGACCTGCAAGCAGTCGCTAGCGGCGTTGCTTCGAGCGGCCTGCAAGCAGTCGCAAGCGGCGAGAACTCGTGCGACCCGAAGTGCAAGGAGAGTCACAACATGACTACCAGCCCCGCTGTTCCCGGTGGCCAGGCCACCGTACCGAGCGATTTCGTCAGCGGCCTCGAGGGCGTGGTGGCCTTCACCACCGATATCGCCGAACCGGACAAGGACGGCGGCGCGCTGCGCTACCGCGGCGTCGACATCGAGGACCTGGTCGGCGGCCGGGTGACCTTCGGTGACGTGTGGGCGCTGCTGGTCGACGGGGAGTTCGGCCACGGTCTGCCGCCGGCCGAGCCGTTCCCGCTGCCGGTGCACACCGGCGACGTGCGCGTCGACGTGCAGGCCGGTCTGGCCATGCTCGCGCCGATCTGGGGCTACCAGCCGTTGCTCGACATCGACGACCAGGAAGCCCGCGAGAACCTGGCCCGCGCCTCGGTGATGGCGCTGTCCTACGTCGCGCAGTCGGCGCGCGGCATCTACCAGCCCGCGGTGCCGCAGAAGAAGATCGACGAGTGCACCACGGTCACCGAGCGCTTCATGACCCGCTGGAAGGGCGACCCGGACCCGCGGCACACCGAGGCCATCGACGCCTACTGGGTCTCCGCCGCCGAGCACGGCATGAACGCCTCCACCTTCACCGCCCGCGTCATCGCGTCGACCGGCGCGGACGTGGCGGCCTCGCTCTCCGGCGCGATCGGCGCGATGTCCGGCCCGCTGCACGGCGGCGCACCGGCCCGCGTGCTGCCGATGATCGAAGAGGTCGAGAAGACGGGCGACGCCCGCGCGCTGGTCAAGGGCATCCTCGACCGCAAGGAGAAGCTGATGGGCTTCGGCCACCGGGTGTACCGGGCCGAGGACCCGCGCGCCCGCGTGCTGCGCGCCACCGCCAAGCGTCTGGGCGCCCCGCGCTACGAGGTGGCGGCGGCGCTGGAGCAGGCCGCGCTCGCCGAGCTGCGTGAGCGTCGTCCCGACCGCGCCATCGAGACCAACGTGGAGTTCTGGGCCGCGGTCATCCTCGATTTCGCCGAGGTCCCCGCGCACATGATGCCCGCCATGTTCACCTGTGGCCGGACCGCGGGTTGGTGCGCGCACATCCTGGAGCAGAAGCAGCTCGGCAAGCTGGTGCGTCCGGCTGCCATCTACACCGGCCCCGCCGCGCGCAAGCCGGAAGAGGTCGCGGGCTGGTCCGCCATCGCCCACCTCTGAGCATCGAACACGTTCGCGAGCCGGACGCCTCGACGGGTTGACTTGCCCGTCAAGGCTTCCGGCTCGTGTCGTATCCGGCGACGCTGGAGAACGGCTGTTGTGACGCGGTCTAGCGCGCGCCGATCGGCTTGCCGAAGAACGACGCGACGGTCTCACCGAAGACCGAGGCCAGGAAGGGCAGCTCCCCCGGAGTCGCGAGCATGGTCGGCATGTCGGTGGTGGCGCAACCGGACGCCGCGGGCACGCCGTTCAGCCGGTCCCGCAGCCACAGCAGCGCCGCCGGTCCACCGGCGACCTCGGCGAGGATGTGTTCGCTGGCGTGGTCGCGGGTGTACTGGACCCGCGCGTCCGGGTTCTGGCAGTAGGTGTTCACCAACTGGTCGGTCGAGCCGAGCGGCAGGATCTCGTCCCACGCCGAATGCCAGAGGAACATCGGCATGTCCGGCACGGTCTTGCCGAGCTTGGTGTCCTCGAGCATGGCTTGGACCACGGGGTCGTGCAACGGGTCCCCCTGCGTCCGCAGCAGGCCCTTCATGTTCAGGAACGGGAACAGCGCCGACTGGTATTGCACGCACAGCGGCGCCTTCAAGGCCATCAGCGCACGACCCAGGGGGTCGATGTTGCGGTCCAGGAACGCCGCGAAGTCGGGGTACTCCCGCGCGAGGCCCATCACCGCCGCGAAGACCAGTCCGGACGTCGCCTGGTTGTTCGCCATGTTCAGCGTCGCGCCGAGATCGGCGCCGACGCCGCCCTGCGCCGCGGCGACGATGTTCAATTCGGGCGCGTAGGTCTTGTGCAGCTCGGCGGCGTGTCCGGTCGGCATCGACCCGCCGGAGTAGCCGTACATTCCCACCGGCGCGTCCGGTCCGACGCCGAGCGGCTCGAAGGCCGTCGCGGCGCGGATGCCGTCCAGGGTGATCCGGCCGCCGAGCGGCCCCGCGGCGTACGCCGAGTTCGGGCCCTGGTGATCGGGGATGACGACCGCCCAGCCCTGCTGCAACGCGGCCTGCGCGAAGACGAACTCGCCGGGCGCGACGATCTGGCCGACCAGCGGCGCGATCGATAGATGCTGCAACGCGTACGACGGGGTGCAGTAGCCCGCCGTCGAGTCCTCGGCGATCTGCACCGAAAGCAGCTTGCGCGGTTCCGGCGCGACGCCGCGCGGCTTGATGAGCGTGGCGACCGCCGAAATCGGTTGGTCGCGACTGTCGTTGGAGCGGTAGGACACCTGCCAGGCGTCGACGTTGAGCGGGATCAAACCGAAATTGGCGACGTTGACCTGGCGTACCGCGATCACCTCGCCCGGTGCGGTGGCGGCGAGCACCTCCGGTGGTTGGCGATAGAAGCCCGGATCCAGCTCGGGCGGCAGCGGCAGCACCCGCGCGGCCTCGATGGGCGGAGCCTCGGGCGCGCCGGGCTCGGCGCCTGCCTGCGCCCCGACCCCCGCGACCGCCGCGGCCATCGTCAACACCGCCCCGGCGCGCATCGACACCGCCCCGGCGTTCATCAACACAGTGTGGAACCGGCGCGTCCAGCGCGATCCGGTGACGGTCCTCATCGACCCACATCCTTCGACTTCGCGATTGAGACTCCCGCGTCTCAATGTGGGCCACACTATGGCACGAATGTGGTGTCGATCGCAATCAGTTGGCCGCGCCCTCTGGCAACGCGAGTGCTCTGAGCAGGGTGGTCAGCACGTCGACGAGGACGTCCACCGGCGGACGCGGCTCGTCCAGGCTCCACTGGTGCACCACGCCGTTGACCGCGCCGATGAACGCGGCCATCGCGACGCGCCAGCCGCCCGGCGGGGTGCGCACATCCGGCAGCGCCGCCGCGGCCACCTCGACCACCGCGCCCCATTCGTCCCTGACCCGCGCGCGATGCAGCTCGACCGCCTCGCTGACGCCGACGATCTCTACGAAGGCCACTTTCGCCTTGCGGATGTCGCCGACGACCGCTCCGACATAGGCCCGAATGCCCGCGTCGAGCAGCGTGCGCGTGTCGGTGGTCCCGGCCGCGGCGAGCGCCTCGGCGACGGCCGCGCGCGCCTGCGCGTGGATCCGGTCGTAGACCTCGACGAGCAGTTCCTCCCGCCCGGAGTACTGCTCGTAGAACTGCCGCCGCGACAGACCCGCGGCGGCGCACAGATCGGTGATCGAGCTCTGCGCGTACGTCTTCTCCGCGAAGACGGTGAGCGCCGCCTCGAAGAACAGCGCCCTGCGCTCCACCTGCCGCTCCGCGACCGACTGCCCGGAGTAACTGTGTCTGGACCGCGCCGCACTCACACCGGCGACCCTAGTGCGGGCCATTGCAACCAAGGCGTCTCAGCCAGCGCACGCCGGAATCCCCCCTGCGGCGGGCTACTCCTCGCCGAGCGAGGCGGCCCAGTCCACCGCCACGGACTCGCCGTGATCGACGGCGAAGAACGCCACCTCGAGATGCTGACCGAGATCGATGAGGCCGATCGCGGCCAGCGGCAGCGGCTGGATCAGGCGGACCCGCCACGGCCGCGGTTCGTCCCAGGCCCGCAGCTCGAGATCGAGGCGAAGCACCGGATCGTCGTGGCCCGCGTAATCGGCCGCCACCGGAGCGGCGGCGAGCACGGTGGCGTCGGCCCTGCGGCCGTCGGCGAGAATCTTGGCGATGCTCACCCTCGTCGCCTCGTCCGCGTCGGGGATGTAGAGCACCAGCCGGTCCCGGTCTCCCGGATCGACGCGGCAGGCAACGACGTCGCCGGGTTGCATCCACTCCAGGTCTTCCTCGCGCGTGCGCTGCCGAACCCGGGTCTCGTACGGGACCGCACCGTCGATCTGCACCCGAACCCAGAAGACGTGGCCGGGCTCCCGCCGCGGCTGCGGTCCTGGGCCACCGAACGTCCTGGCGAACGACGGCGACGAGATCTTGCGCCCGAGGATGGTCGCCGATCCCGCCGTGCCGTGGATCAGCAGTTCACGCCGCGCCGCGCCCGACAGCGCGCCCGCCCGCAGGCCGAAATTCCGTGATCGCCGTGCCCGCAACCGCCACCCCGAGTTAGCCGACGCCATGCCCATGGCCGAAAAGGGTAGCCGCACTGTGTCGTACGCCACAGCAATACGGCTTCCCTATGAGTAATTGATCACACCTTCGCCGATTTGCAGGACGTGACGGCCCTGCGGCACCCACCCGCACGAACCGAGCAGGTCGGACACGCTTTACCCTATTGGCCATGACCACTGCGTTCCCGACCATTCCCGACGACCTCAAGCCCGCCGACGGACGGTTCGGCTGCGGCCCCTCCAAGGTGCGCCCGGAACAGCTGGAGTCCCTGGTAAAGGTGGGGGCCTCGGTGTTCGGAACCTCGCACCGGCAGAAGCCGGTCAAGGACGTGGTCGCGCGCGTGCGCAACGGCCTGCGCGAGCTCTTCGGCCTGCCGGATGGTTACGAGGTCGTCCTCGGCAACGGCGGCACCACCGCGTTCTGGGACGCCGCCGCGTTCGGCCTGATCCGCGAGCGTTCGCTGCACCTGACCAACGGCGAGTTCTCCAGCAAGTTCGCCGCCGTCGCCAAGGGCAACCCGTTCATCGGCGACCCGATCGTCGTCTCGTCCGAGCCGGGCAGCGCCCCTGAGCCGGTGGCCGACCCGTCGGCCGACCTCATCGGCTGGGCGCACAACGAGACCTCCACGGGCGTGGCCATTCCGGTGCAGCGTCCGGCCGGTTCGGAGCACGCGCTGATCGCCATCGACGCCACCTCCGGCGCGGGCGGCCTCCCGGTGAACATCACCGACGCCGACGTCTACTACTTCGCTCCGCAGAAGTGCTTCGCCGCCGACGGCGGCCTGTGGGTCGCGCTGATGAGCCCCGCGGCGCTGGCCCGGGTCGAGGAGATCAAGAACAGCGGCCGCTGGACCCCCGAGTTCCTCTCGCTGCCGGTCGCGATCGACAACAGCACCAAGGACCAGACCTACAACACCCCGGCGCTGGGCACCCTGCTGTTGTTCGCCAACCAGATCGAGTGGCTGAACGGCAACGGCGGCCTGGACTGGGCGGTCAAGCGGACGCTGGATTCCTCCTCGCGGCTGTACTCGTGGGCCGAGTCGAGCGAATACGCCACCCCGTACGTCACCGATCCGGCGCACCGCTCGCAGGTCGTCGGCACCATCGACTTCGCCGACTCGGTGGACGCGGCGCAGGTCGCGAAGGTGCTGCGGGCCAACGGAATCGTCGACACCGAGCCCTACCGCAAGCTGGGCCGTAACCAGCTGCGCGTCGGCATGTTCCCGGCGATCGATCCGGACGACGTGAGTCAGCTCACCCGCAGCATCGACTGGGTCGTCGAAAAGCTGTCCTGAGCGAATTCTTTCGATGCCCGTGGTTTCACCGAGACCACGGGCATCGTGCTCTGATCACCCACCGAGAGCCGCACCCTCGTAAAGACCACTGAACACCCGCGCTACCAGCCTGGATTCGTGAACGATCAGATTATCGAGCGGTCCAGGCGCATGCGCGACGGGCGCGAGTCTCGACCGCTCGAAAACGCGACACGACAGGTCGCGCACCCGCGCACAAAGAGGACACATTAGCGTTTTCCGTCTGGGGGCGGCAGATTTTGGTGCAGCGTGTCTTGCCTCGAGATCATCGAGTGTGCACTACTGTTTCGGAAAGTGGGCGGTGTCGCGAGCCGACGCGATAAGGAGGTAACGGTGCGTGAACTTCGAGTGATCGGGGTGACGCCCGACTCCACGCACATCGTGTGCATCGACACCGAGTCCGGCCAGAAGTTCCGGCTGCCCGCAGACGACAAGCTACGAGCCGCCGCGCGCGGAGACCTTGCCCGATTCGGCCAGATCGAGATCGAAATGGAAGCTTCTATGCGTCCTCGCGATATCCAGGCTCGTATCCGCGCCGGAGCCTCCGTCGAACAGGTCACCGAAGAATCCGGCATGCCCGCCAGCCGGGTCGAGCGTTTCGCGTATCCCGTGCTGTTGGAGCGCGCCCGCGCCGCCGAGCTCGCCCAGAAGGCGCACCCGGTCCGCCCCGACGGCCCCGCCGTGGAAACCCTGATCGATATCGTCACCGCCGCGTTCACCGAGCGCGGGCACACGCTCGAGAACGCCGAGTGGGATGCGTGGAAGGACGAGAAGGGCTTCTGGGTCGCCCAGTTGCAGTGGCAGAACGGGCGTTCCGAGATCGCCGCGCACTGGCGCTACCAGCCCGACGCGCACGGCGGTTCGGTCTCGCCGCTCGACGATCCCGCCGCGGATCTGATCGATCCCGATTTCGGCCGTGCGCTGCGCGGTCTGGCGACCGTCCTGCCGCCGCAAGCCGAGCTGGAGGCGCCCGCGCCGACCGAACCCGTCGTCGAGCCGCGCAAGGAAACTCCCGCGGCGCCCACCGCGCGTCCCGCGACGGCCCGGCAGCCGCAGCCGACCCTGGACGAGTACTTCGAGCAGCGGGCAGTGGCCGCGGGCGGTAGCGCGGCGACGATCCCGGCCGCGAGCACCAGCACCGCGACACCGGCGGCGAGCACCAACACGGCGCCCGCGCCGAGCGCCAAGACCACTCCCGCGGCGAGCGCCAAGACCACTCCCGCGACGAGCACGACCGCCACCCCGGCGGCGAGCGCTCCCACCACCAGCGCACCGGCCGCCGCCGCGAACACCTCGGCTCCGGCCGCGAACGCCGCGCCCGCCGAGGAGAACACCAAGCCCGGCAACGCAAAGTCCGCGCCCGCCAAGCCGAACCGCACCAAGCGCGGCAAGGCGCCCATGCCGTCCTGGGAGGACGTGCTGCTCGGCGTGCGCAGCTCGGGTCACTGACCGGCCGCGCCGCGGTTTTCGGCGCACCCGGAAGTTTGCTGAATCGCTAGTCGAGGTTGCTGGATCACAGTTCCACCCCGAAAACTCGATTGCGCCCCGAAATTCTCTTCGCGCTGGCGTGTTCCGTTGCCGAAGCTGCGTCGCGGGTCGTCCGAGGCGAGTAGATTTTCCGATGTGTCGAAGACGACGTGCGCCGTCATCCGACACGGACGGTAGCTGGAAGTTCGCGGAGTAGTTTCGTGCGACCATCGGGAGGTGCCGGAAATGCTGTCCAAAGCCTCGTCTCTCTGGTATGTCGACGCCCCCGACCCGTTGGCGGTACTGCGCGCCGATCACGACCCGGAGCCCGAGGCCGCGCTGGCGCTCGCCAAACAGCTCTACGGCGACCACGACGTGGTGCCGAAGATGGTCGGCACGCTCGGCGGCTGCGCGGGCCCGGACACCGACGAGGTGTACATCGGCTGCTATCCCGGTGTCACAGTTGTGTGTTCGGCACAGGCCGCGCTACCGAGGCCGACACGATTGCCGGAGCTGCTTGTTCGCCCGCTCGCCTCCGACCACACCTATCTGATCTCCTTCGACACCCTCATCGGCTGGGGCGCGTTCGCGCACTGGGAGCGCGGGGAATTCCGCCGTGCGTTCAGTTCGACCAGGGTGAACATCCTGGAGGACGAGGGACTTCCGCTGGTCTGGGAGCGGTCGTACTGGGCGGGTGAGCATCCCGTTCGCTGGCATGCCGGAGAATTGCCGGACCCGCAGACGCTGCCCTTCGACCCGCCCGATTTCGCCGACGCCGCCAACAACGAATGGCTCGGCTTCCACTACCGGGCTCCCTCGCCGCAGGGCGCGCTGGCGCCGGGCGATATCGCGGTGTGCGGATTCACGCTGTACCCGAAAGGCGAGGCTCCGGATCGCTCGAAGTCGATCGGCCCGGAAGTGATCGAGCCCGCGATCAAGCCGAGGCGTGGGCTGTTCGGTTGGCTGCGCGGCGGAGATCGCGTCGGCTGAGGGCGATCGTCTCGGCCGCCGAATGTCCCGGCGCCGGATCACTCGCCGCCGGAGTCACAGCGCCGGATCGTCCAGCGCCGCGGCATCACAGCGCCGACAAACCCTCGACGATCAGCGCGAACCACCCGAGCACAACGCCGACACCGCAGCCGAGCAGCACCCACCTGGTCACCGGCGTGAACCGCGAGCGCCACGCGGTCGGCGCCGCGCCACCGGCGGCGACCAGGTTCACCGCGACGGCCAGCAGCGGATGCACCTGGGCGAGGGCGATCCCGAACGCGTAGACGGCCACCGCTGCCAGCAGCGCCACCATCACCACCACGGTGATACCCGCGGCCCACGGCGTCGGGTCCTGCGCGGGCGGATAGCCGCGGTACGCGCCGTTCGTCGGGTGATCCACCATGTCCTCGTCCCTCACGACGTTCTCACTCGTTCATAGAACGCCATGGCCGCGGCCGTGGCCACATTCAGCGAATCGGTGCCCGGCGACATCGGGATGCGCGCGCGGATGTCGGTCGCCCGCATCGCTTCCTCGGTGAGTCCGGGCCCCTCCGCGCCGAGCAACAGCGCGACCCGCTTGCCCGTCATCGCGGCGGCCAGATTCGGCGCCGTGGGGTTCGGGGTGAGCGCGATGATCTGAAAGCCTTTGCGCCGCAGTAGTTCCAGGCCGTTCGGCCAGTCCGGCACCGACGCGAACGGCACCCGCAGGACATGCCCCATCGACACCCGGACCGCGCGCCGGTACAGCGGATCGGCGCACCGGTCCCCGAACAGGATCGCCTCGGCCCCCAGCCCCGCCGCATTGCGGAACATCGACCCTAGATTCTCGTGATCGTTCACGCCCTCCAAGACGGCGACGGTTCGCGCGCCCTCGGTCACCTCGTCGAGCGTCAGCTCGGCGGGCCGCCGCGCCACCGCGAGCACCCCGCGATTGAGATGGAACCCCACGATCTCGGCCATGACCTCGGCCGTAGCCCGGTAGAACGGCACATCCACCGCGGCCAGATCCTCGGCCAACTGCTCGTACCTGCGCGCGACCCCCATCAGCGCGCTGGGCCGGAAGCGCGAGTCCAGCATCCGTTGCACGACAACCACGCCCTCGGCGATCACCAGCCCCTTGCGCCCCGGCAGGTCGGGCCGCCGATCCGCCGACGCCAGGTCGCGAAAATCGTCGACCCGGGAATCGCTGGGATCATCGATATCGATCACTTCGGCCACCGCCATATCCTGCCCGCCCCCGGACCCCGACCAGAAACCGCCACCCGCGAATCGTTCCCTCCCGTTCCCGGGCCGCCGACCGGCGCGGTGACGCAGCGAAATTCCGGTGCGCGGCGGTGTTCATACATGGGACGATCTGCCCATGACGCTCGTACCCGGCATCACCATTCGATCGGCGACCGAGGCGGATGCCCCGGGGATTCGGTTGCTCGTCGAGACCTCGTTCGGTACTCGATCGGACGAGGAGTGGTTGGGGCGGGCGGCGCAATTGTTCGCGCCGCTGGACTCGATCGTGGCGGTGGACGGTGATCGAGTAGTCGGGCACGTTCGCTCGCGAGAGATGATCCTGACCGTGCCGGGTGAGCGAACGGTCTCGGCCCGCGGCATCGCGGGGGTCGGTGTGGCGCCGACGCACCGCAGGCGCGGCATTCTGCGGGCGATGTACGTCGAACAGCACCGGCGCACCGAGGCGCAGGGCCTGCCGCTGACCATTTTCACGGCCAGCGAGGGCGGCATCTACGGTCGGTTCGGCTACGGCCCCGCGGTGCGCCAGAACGCGGTCACCATCGACCGCAGGTTCGCCGAATTCCTGCCGACCACACCGGATCCGGGTGGCGTCGAGCTCGTGATGCTCGCGAGTGTCACCGACCGGGTTCGCGAGATCTACGACCGCTGGCGCAGGCTGACGCCGGGCGCGCAGGTGCGGCCGGACGCGTCGTGGGGCAACCTGTTCGCCGATCCGGAGCGGTTCCGCCGCGGCGGCTCCGACCTTTTCACGCTGCTGCATCCGGACGGCTACGCGCTGTATCGCTACCACCACGAAGCCAGGGAGATGACCGTCGAGATCGACGAGATGCGGGCGGTCACCGCCGACGCGCACGCGGCGCTCTGGCGCGCGCTGTTCGGTCTGGACCTGGTCACCCGGATCAAGGCGGAGCTCAGCGACAACGACCCGCTCCCCTACCTGCTGAAGAACCCGCGGCTGGTTCGCACGACCGCCCGCTACGACGGCCTCTGGCTGCGTCTCATGGACGTCCCCGCGGCGCTCGCGGCCCGCGACTACCGGACCGATCTCGATGTCGTCCTCTCCGTCACCGATCCCTTCCGCGACGCGGGCGGCGTTTTCGCGCTCACCGTGCGCGACGGACGCGCCGAGTGCGTGCGCACCGACCGGGCCGCCGACATCGAACTGGGCATCGACGTGCTCGGCAGCATGTACCTCGGCGCGTACCCGGCGCGCGCGTTCGCGGCGGCGAATCGGTTGCAGGCCAAGGATTCCGCCAAGCTGCGCACGCTGGAGGAGGCGTTCGGCGCCGATCGCGACGCGGTGCTGGGTTGGTTCTTCTGACGAAGGGGCCGGTTCTCCCGGCCGACGCGCCCGGCCGGTAACTTCCCCGCGGCCGGGCGCTGGCTGGCATCCTGGAGATATGAAGCCGCTTCAGCTGGTCCTCAACATCATCTGGCTCATCTTCGCCGGGTTCTGGATGGCGCTCGGCTACATCCTGGCCGGGATCATCTGCTGCATCCTGATCATCACGATCCCGTTCGGCATCGCCTCGTTCCGCATCGCGGCCTACGTGCTGTGGCCGTTCGGCCGCACGACGGTGGAGAAGCCCGGCGCGGGGGCGGGCTCGCTGATCGGCAACATCATCTGGTTCATCGTGGCGGGCTGGTGGCTCGCGCTCGGCCACCTGCTGACCAGCATCCCGCTGTTCCTGTCGATCATCGGCATCCCGTTCGGCTGGGCGAACCTGAAGTTCATTCCGCTCTCGTTGTTCCCGCTCGGACGCGAGATCGTCGACAGCGACCAGCCGTTCGCCGCCAGGTAGGGAAGCACCACTCGCGATCCCGCGCGAAGCGGACTACTCCGATTCGGAGACGATCTGCTTCATGATGGCGACGGCTCGGGTGAGGATCTCGAGCTGGTCGCCGGTGAGGGTGGAGAGCTGTTCGGTCATCCAGGCTTCGCGGGCGCTGGCCTCGTCGGCGATCAGCGCCCGGCCGGATTCCGAGAGAGAGACGATGATTTGGCGGCCGTCTGTCGGGTGCGGCTTGCGCTCCACCAACTTCAGATCGGTCAGCGACGCGATGACCCTGGTCATCGACGGCGGCTGCACCCGCTCCTTGGCAGCCAGCGCGCCGGGCGTCATCGCGCCCTCGCGCGCCAAGGTGGCGAGGGCGGAGAGCTGGGTCAGCGAGATCTGTGAGTCGGCGCGTCGCCCCCGCAGATGTCGCGTCAGCCGAACCACCGCCAGCGAGAGTTCACCGGCGAGGGCTCTGACATCCGATGACGTTGTCACAGTGGCAAACGATACGGGACCCGCTGGGTGCGGCATGCCGGTTCCCGCAGCTACGCTGAGCCCGTGACCCAGAAAGTGCCGGAGATCCCGCCGCGGCTGACCGATCCGCGGCCGGTGCTCGTCGTCGGCAGCGCGCTGTGGGTGGTCGCCACCATCGTCGTGTGGGCCGGACCCGAGAGCTGGGAGCCGGCGCTTCCCGTCTGCCTGATGGGTCTGGTGGTCGGCCTCATCGGCTCGACCATCTTTTTGATCCAGCGCCGCGGCGCCCGGCGCGGCGACAAGGGCGCGCAGACCGGTCTGGAGTGATCAGCTCACCTGGAATTCCGCGCTCACCCCGGTGAAGGGGCGCAGTACGCCGTCGGCGCCGAGGCTGTCGGCGAAGTGCACGAAACGGTACTGCCCCGGCTCCGCGTCGGCGGGAACGTCCCAGGTGAACCGGGCCACCGATTCGGCGGACCCGCGCTTGCTCCAGTGATACCGCACCGCCCACTCCCCCTCGTTGGCAACGCGCACCCAGCCGGTTCCGGTGCTGCGCTGCACCTCGAGGAAGGTGCCGTTGCGTCGCGGGTTGTGCTTCGGGTGGGCCGAAACGAACTCGGCGACAACGCGTTCGCCGCGTGCGCAGGAGGCGGGCTGGGTCAGCACGTCGCCGAAGCCACGGCCCGGCGGGGTGGCGTCGGGACCCGGCGCGGGCACGAAGTTCGGCTGGAGGTTCGAAACGTCACGCGGCGCGGGTCCGCGCGCGACCGTCGCCCCGGCCGCCAAAGCCGTTGCCAGACGGTGGAATTCCTGCTGGTAGGCGGGCAACGTGTAGCGGCCGTACAGCGTCGAGGCGCCCTCGTACTGCTGGGCGTCGTATTCCTCTGGGGTGGTGACGTATTCGTGGTAGGCATTGGCGTAGCCCTGGAGCAGCACCTGTTCCACGTCGACGCCCAGCGCCTCCGCCACGGCCCTGCGCACCCGCAGCCCGGACACGATGGTGAACTCACCGCCCGCGGCGGCCAGGTACAACTCGCCGATCCGCATCAGCTGGATCGGCACCACGCTCGGCACCCACGGCACCGGCGGAAGCAGACCGAGCGGCGCGGCAATCGCCTTGGGCGCCTGGGCATCCGCTAGCCAGGCCGGTGCGGGCTGGTTCGGATCGCCGAGCGCGCCGAGGAACGGGTTGCGCACGCCTTCCGGGATCGGGCCGCCCGGCAGACCGGGGCCGTCCTCGACGCTGCCCGCGATCAGCGAGACGCCCGCGGCGGCCGGAGCGGTGTGCCGCGGTCGACCGTCCGGGGTGAATCGCCCGTCTACCGCGATGTTCGCCAGGTCGATGTAGCAGAGCAGGGAGTCGACGGGTCCGCTCAGGGAGCGTGCCGCGTTCAGCGCGTTCTCGGCGGCGTCGTGTTGGCGTTCACCGATGATCCGGGTGTTCTCGAACTCGTCCTCGGTCGGCCCCGATCCGGGGCGCAGATTCAGGTTCGGCGACATGTCGCCCGCGTTGGTCTGGGCGAAGGCCGACACGAAATCCGGTGCGCCGTCGAGGTATCGGACGCCGTGGTCGGTGTGTTCGTGGGCGAAGGAGGCGTAACCCTTGTTGTCACCGCTGATCAAACGGTTGGCGTTGGTCATCGACGTGTTGTGCGTCGCGAACCAGGTGATCGCGCCGATCCGCTTGCCGCCCTTGGCAATCGAGAGCGCGGTCACCGTTGGGTCGATGGCGTCGGGGAAGTAGGCGCGATCGGCGGCCGGGTTGCGGTCGAAGGCGACGCGCGAGCGGTTGACGCTGGCATCGTGCAGTTCCGCGCGGCCAAGCGCGAGCGACGCGGGCCCGAGATCGGCGTGCGCGGCCGCGACGGCCTCCACGATCCCGTTCACCTCGGCGTCGTACACCTGCTGTTGGAAGCCGAGGATGGACAGGTTGTAGGCGTAGTCGTGACTGGAGCCGCCGCAGGTCGCGTGCGAGTGAGTGGAGGTGAGCAGCACGTTCTGCTCGGTGTAGAGATCGCCGAAGCGACGGGCCAGCTCGAGCAGCACGCCGCGGTGCACCGACTGGAAGATCATGCCGTTCTCCGCGACGACGAACACGACGCGCCGCCCGCCCGCGGCGATCACGTACGCGCGCGCCCGCGGGCGCAGGTGGATGCCCGCGGTGGTCTGCTCCAGCTGGGAGTAACCCATCATTCCGCACTCGGCGGCCGGGCCGGTGATGTCGGAGATGCCGACGCCCACCTGATAGCCCGAGTCCGGCGCGGCGGCGGCGGGACCCGCGGTCGGCCCCGATCCGATCGTCGTGGCGGCCGCGAGCGCCGCCGACCCCGCCGCGGTTCGGGCGAGAACCGTTCTGCGTGACACCGGCATCCGAGCCTCCCTTCGTCCGTTTGGCAGCGAACCACACAACTGGACGCACGTCCAGTCCAGATTTTTCGGCGGCGCGAATTGACTGCACGCGCCGCGAGCGCTTAACTCGCTGAGGTGTCCTCCCGATTGAGCGTCGAAGAACGACGGGCCCACCTTATCGAGGCCGCTATCGGCCTTGCCGAAAAAAAGGGCGTGGCCGGTGTGACCACGCGCGATGTGGCTCAAGCAGCCGGTGTCTCACTCGGTGTGGTGCATTACTGTTTCGAAAATAAGGACGCGCTGATGACCGAGCTGGTCAAGGCGTTGTCGATGGAATTACGCGATTCCGTCGACGCCAATGAAACAGTTTGGCAAGACGTCGAAAGTGGAAAAGAAGCGCTTCAAAAATTGGTGCGCGCCGGACTCGAACTGATGTGGCTGAACATCGAAGCCACACCGGAACGACAACTGCTCACTTACGAAACAACCACATATGCGTTGCGCGAAGGGGAACAGACCCCGAAGAAACTCGCGATCGCGCGCGAACAGTACGCCTTCAACGACTCCACGGTCGCCGACATCCTCGATCACGCGCGCGACGCCACGGCCACCTCGTGGTCGGTGCCGGTGCAGACACTGAGCCGGTTCACCCTCAATGTGATCGACGGCGTCGTGCTTCGCTGGCTGGTCGACAACGACAGCGAAGCGGTGCGGGCGCAGCTCGATCTGCTGAGCGAGATGCTCGCGGGGTACGCGACCTAGGCCCTCGGCTGTTCGTAGCGTCTAAGGGCTCTCGAACGTCGTTCCGTCGATGATGCTTTCGGGCGTCGTCGTGTCGATGAGGCTCGGGACGCGGATGTGCGTCTCGGTCCCCACGCGCCACCAAGGCACCGACACCGTCCCGGTCACCGCGCCGGACAGCCGCACGCGCAGGTCGTCGTGCAGCACCAGCTCGCCGTCCTGCGGTGCGAGTGAGAACAGTTCGCGCAGAACCACTCCCAGCGGGTCGGCGGACCACGAGGTGCGTCGGCCCGCGCCGAGTACCTCGGCTGTCACCGACTCCGAGACGAGCGGCAGGTCGAGCAGGGTCGCCAGGCTCGGTGCGGTCTCCTGGTCGCCGAGCACCAGGCGATCCGGGGGCAGCGCTAGGCCGAACCACGGCAGGTCGAGCACCATCGCGTCGGCGGCTTGCACCGCGTCGCCGGACAGTACGCGCACCCGTTCCGGCAGCACCAGCTCGGTGAGGTCGAGACGGGACGCCGCGGCGGCCAGGTGGCGGTGCGCGCGCGAAACGATCTGCGGCTCAGGGTTGTTCGCCGGATCGGCCAGCGCGGCGAGCAGCGCCTCGGCGAGGTCCGGGGTGATTCGCTCCGGATCCGCGAGGACCGAGCGCAGTACCGCCAAGTCGGCGTGGCTCAGGCCGGGAACCGCGAACCGTGGGAGCAGCCCGGTGAATTCGGTGTCGTCGGGATGCAGGTGGTGGCCGAGCGGGATGCCGTCGAGGCGGGCGTGCCTGCGCAGCCACCACGCGGTGTAGCCGTCCGGGTCGGCGAGCAGACGCCTGGTCTTCGGTTCGGCGAGCAGCTGGTGCAGGGCGTCCGGCCAGGCGATGTCGTCGATCAGGTCCAGGTCGCGGACGGCCGCGAACTCGGCGGGCTCCTCGGGCAGGCTCGCCCACCAGGACTCTTCGTCGTCCAGATGATGATCGGGCCCGGTCGGGTCGGACTCGGAGACGACGCCGAAATCCCAGCCGACGCCCACGGCCCGCAGCGCCTGCGCGCCGTACTCGTCCACGATTTCCTTGGCGACGGTGCCCAGCGGCGCGTCCTCGACGAGCAGCGCGTACAGCGGCGCCTCGGGCAGCAGCAGCTCGTCGGCGGGCAGCAATTCGCCTGCGGTGTCCGGCAATTCGATCGAGCCGAGCCAGGGCGGCAGCGCGTCCGCATCGGCGTACGCGGCCAAACGGAGCACCGCGTCGACCAGGTCGGGATCGTCGGGGTGGTCTTCCAGGTCCGCGTGCAGCGCCGGATCGGCGAGCAGGTCCGCCGCGGTGGCCGAGCGCGCACCGAGCCTGGACAGCAGGGGGTGCGCGGCCTCCGGATGGACCAGGCGCGCCCAGTGCAGCGGGATGGCGACCTCGAGCATGTCGTCGAGGACGACCGTGCGCGGACCGGTCACCAGGCGGCCGTCGGCCAGCGGTACAGCCAGCGCGCCGAGCTCTTCGGCGGACAGCGGGTCGACCACGAACGGCTCCAGCGCCGCGTACCAATCCCGCCACCAAGCGGGCGGGCGCTCCACACCGGCGGAGAGTTCGGCGAGCCGGGCGAGGCCGAGGCGGTGCACGTCCAGGACCGCGAGGGCCTCGGTGTGGGCGCGGCCCGAGAGCTCGGGGATGACCAAGGGGCCGACGATGTCGTCGAGGAGGTCGGCCAATTCCGGTGTGAGGTCGGGGAAGACGCTCGCGCGGGCGGGTACGGCCGCGGGGATTTCATTTGCGGCTGGTCCGACGGCAGGGTGCGCGCCGGGCCCGGACTCCACGGCAAGACCAGATGCCGGGCCGGAGTAAGTCCCCGCTGCGACGGTGGACGCAGCACCGGAACTGGACTCGGCGCCGACGTTCGGGTCGGCGTAGAGGTCCAGCTCGGCAGGGGTGGGCCCAGCGGCGGAGTCGGCAGCCGCTTCGAAGCTCGACCCCGCGACGGCGCCCAACCGGGCGGCGGAGTTCGGCGCGGCGTCGAGATTCAGCTCAGCGGCAGGGCCAGCTTCGGTGACGCGGCCCGGCTCGGCGGCGGGAATAGGCTTCGAGGGTGCGCCGACCACCGGCAGCCAGGGGTGCGTTTGCAGTTCGCGGATGAGGGCCTCACGGAGCAGGCCGTCGGTCTCGCTGCGGGCGAACCCTGGTGTGGGGACCAGGACGAGGCGGTCGGTCGCGGGGAGGGCGCGTGCGAAATCGGCGTAGCCGGAGGCCAGTTCGGTGATGCGGGCGCCGGGTAGCAGGCGGCGCCGGTCCGGTTGCATCGGAATGTCGGCGATCAGCAGGGCCGGGAGGGACAGTTCCTCGTCGGAGCGCGTGGGCGCGCGAAGGACGTCGTGCGGTGCGGCGTGGGGTTTGCCCTCGCGCAGCGGCAGCAGCCATCTCGCGCGGGCGGTGCGGAACTGCCACCACGTTCGGCGACGATCATCCGGACCCGACACCTGTAGTTCCTGGAGGCCGCCGCCGAGTTCGCGCACCGCGGAGGTGAACTCGTCGTCGCCGATCCGAATGGATTGCAGGGTGGGCAGTTCCAGGAGCAGATCCGCGGCCTCGTCGCGCATGGCGGCGAGCAATGCGTCGGCGTCGATGTCGGCGTGTAGGCGCAATACGACTTCGGTGTCGAAGCCCGGTGTGGGACATGCCTCCAGCGGCCAGGTCAACCGGAGGGCAGGAGGTTGGAAAGCTTGCGCGGCGTCGTTCGGAACCGTGTTGCCCGCCGAACCGGCCGTACCGTCGCCCGACACAGCGGCCGAATCATCGCGTGACGCAACGGCAGTACCGTCGCCCGACGCAACGGCCGAACGGTCGCCCGACACAGCGGCCGAATCATCGTGCGACGCAACGGCAGTACCGTCGCCCGACGCAACGGCCGAATCATCGCGCGACGCAACGGCAGTATCGTCGCCCGATGCAACGGCCGGATGGTTGCGCGGCGCGTCGGCCTGACGATGGTGATCGGCGACCAGGCCCGGTGTAGCTATCCCATACTCGCGCAGGGCCTCTCGCGTCCTGGCGCGGGAGAAGTGCAGCGACCCTGTGGTGGAACGGAATTCGATGTCGTCGCTCACCGTGAGCACGGCGGTGAAGCCGACACCGAACCGGCCGATGGAGGTCGGTTCGGCCTTTCCGGAAGCGCGCAGGGCGGTGAGCGCGTGGACGCCGGAGAGCTCCAAGGGCGCACCGGTGTTCGCGATGTACAGCGTGCGACCGTCCAGCCGAACGGAGATCCGACCCGCGGCACCCGCTTTGGCCGCGGCGTCGGCGGCGTTCTGCGCCAGCTCGGTCAGCAGGCGATCGCGGTAACCGGCCCGGACCAGATCCGCCTCGGTGGCGGCATCCTCCCGAAGCCGGGTCGGCGAATCACGCCAGGAAGCGAGGACGGCGGCGCGCAGCCCCTCGGTGCCGAACGGGTCGGCCGAGCCCGTCAGTTCCGCGGCGATGACCCGGACTCCGGTCCCGCGTCGGTCGCCGAACCCGGCTCGGCGGCAACGTCAGTCGCAGCCGCGTCGGTCTCACCCTCCGCCGCATCGTCAACCGTGGCGATTTCACCCGACGGCTGCTCCGCGTCGGTCATCGAACCGAACTCGGCGGCGACATCGTTCGCGGCACCTTCGGCCTCATCCTCGGCCGCGGCGACATCCGCGGCGAGGAGGTCGCGCGGCGTCGACGGTTCCGCCGCATCGGCAACGGCCGACTCGGCCGCCGTCGCGTCGGCGATCGCCTCCGGCTGGGCCTCGGCCGCGGCAGCTTCGGCGACCACTTCCGCCTGCTCGACTCCCTCGACGCCAGTCGCGGCTTCACCCTCGACAGCGATTCGCTCGTCGCTGCTGGCCACGGCATCGACCTGAGCATCACCGCTCACGGCGGCACCATCGGCGCTCAGCTCGGTTGCGGTCGAAGCCGTTTCGGCCAGAGCGGCCTCGGCACCGGTCGCTTCCGCCTGCCCAGCGTCCGCGGTCTCGACTCCCGACTCGCCCGCATCGGCCGACGGCGCTGTCTCAGCGCTCGCATCCGCATCGGCGGCCGTCTCCGAGGGCACCGACGGGTGTACCTCGGCGCTCGTCTCGGCAGCGTCCGCCTCAGCGGCGACGGCCTCCGGCTCGGTGTGGACGGTCTCAGCACTCACGGCGGCAGCGCCGTTCTCCGGGGTGACGGCAGCCTCTGGCACCGACGGGGCGCTAACAGCGCTCGCGTCGGTAGCGCCGTCCTCGATCGCGATGGCGGCTTCCGGCACCGACTGGGCGCTTTCGGCGCTCAGGTCGACAGCGGCCGCCTCGGACGCATCGGCCGCTTCCGACACGGATGGAGCAGTGCTCCCGGCACCGTCCTCGGTCACGGCGGCCGTACCCTTCACCGACGAGGCGCCTTCAGCGCTCACATCGCCAGCGGGAACCGACGCATCGGCCGTCTCCCCATCAGCGGAAACCTCTTCGTCCGCAACCTCTTCGGCAACGGACCGCTCGGCGCCTTTGCCCAACTCCTCCGGCGCGATCACATCGAACGCCGCGTCGTCGTAGGCCTCGTACAGCGGCGAACCGTTGCCCGTCGGTGCGACGACGTCGGAGTGCGCGCCGCACCCGTATTCGACGTGTACCACGTGTCCGTCCGCGCCCATCGCGTTGCCGCAGACGCCGAAAGCGGCGCGCAGGGCACCGGCGAGCGGGACGTAGAAGCCGCACTTGCCGCAGGTGGACGGCGCGGCCTTGGCCATCTCGGTGTCGGGGCCGTATTCGGAGTACCAGCGTTCGGCGGCCTCGATACGGCCTTCCTCGCTGAGCACCTTGGTGCGGCCGAGGCCGATCTCCAGCGCGACCTCGTCGACCTCCGGGTCGCCGCTGCGCACGTAGCCGGGCACCAGCCGGGGGTCGTCCTGCGGCGGGGCGAGCAGGTCGCCGGGCGCGAGATCGCCCGGCCGGATCCGCTGGTCCCACGGCACGAATTCGGGCGCGACCAAGGCGTCCGGACCGGGCAGCAGCGCGGACTCGCTGACCGTCGCGCGATCGGCGCCGGGTGGGGCCGCCACGACGACGGCCCACTGCCAGCCGCGATAGCCGGGCAGGGTGGCCTCGAAACGGTGGGTCGCCGCGCTCTCGTCCTCGACGCTGACGCCGAGGTGCGCGCCGACGGCGGAGGGCTCCAACTCCAGGAGCGCACGGCGGGCCAGGTCCGCGGCTTCGGCAAGGACCGGCCGGACGTCGGACTCCGAAACAGATGCTGCGCTCACGGCCTACATTTTGCCGTATGGAGCGGAATCGGCGTGCGTTGGCCATCGGTGTGCTGGTCGGTCTGCTCGCGACGTGCGGTTGCGGCGCCGAGGAGCCCGAGCCGCCGCGGCTGCGGATAGAGGTCGTCGGCACCCGGCCGCACGATCCGAAAGCCTTCACCCAGGGCCTCGAGGTGCACGGCGACGTCCTCTACGAAGGCACCGGACTGCGTGGTCGCTCCACCGTGCGCGCGACGGATCTGCGGACCGGCGCCGAACTGGCCCGCGCCGAAGTCCCCGCCCCGTATTTCGGCGAGGGCATCGCCAGAGCGGGCGACACGCTGTGGCAGCTCACCTGGCAGGACGGCATCGCTTTCGCGCGCGACCCGGTCACCCTCGCAACCCGGGCCGAGGCCGCCTACCAGGGCGAGGGCTGGGGCCTGTGCGCGCGGGACGGCCGGTTGGTCATGAGCGACGGCTCGAACACGCTGACCTTCCGCGACCCGGCCACCTTCGCCCCCACCGGTTCGGTGACCTTGAAGAACCGCAGCGGCGCGCACCTGAACGAACTCGATTGCGCCGCGGACGGTTCCGTCTACGCCAACGACTACCCGACGAACCGGATCCTGCGCATCGACCCGGACACCGGCGAAGTGCTCGGCGTCGCCGACGCCGCCGACCTGCTCACCCGCGAGCAGCGCGCCGAGGCCGACGTGCTCAACGGCATCGCCCAGCTCCCGGGCACCGACCGCTTCCTGATCACCGGGAAATACTGGCCGACCGTGTTCGAGGTCCGTTTCGTGCCCGCCTGAGTCTCGGCGGGGCGCGAGGAACGTCACTTCTGCCCGGCAACGAGGAGCGCCGGTGCGTTCCTGTCGCCGTAGTACGACAGAATTGAGTGGTGACTACTCCGCGCGATCCCTTCGGTCCCGAGCGTGGTCCATGGGATGGCGAGGAGCCGCCGATCGAACGGCATCCCGGCTACGACCGATATCCCCCGCCCAACGCGCCCGCCCGGCGCAGGCCGCTGCCGCCGCTGGATCCCGGCCGCAACGCACCCCAGCGCGGTCCGCTCGGTCCATTGCGCAAAACGCCGCAGGAGCCCGACCCGCACGCTCGAACACGCGAGCTCGGCCGCCGAGGGCAGGACGACGAGCCGACACGTAAGACCTCGCGCCGCGTCTTCCGACGGCAGCCCGCCGACACCAAGCGCTTCGAGGCGCCCGACCTGCCGCCCGAACCGGCGCAGCCGGAACCGGCCGCACCGCCGCCCGAACAGCGCACACCGCGCAAGCTGACCGTCACCAGGGTCGCCGCGCTGCGCGGCCGGGAGCTGACCGAGAAGGGCATCGCCACCTTCCAGCGCGCGGCCAAGGCCGACGGCGCGGACAAGTCCGGCCTCACCGCGCTGACCTACGCCACCATGGCGAACTTCGCGCTGGACGCCGCGATCGCGGTGGCGCTGGCCAACACGCTGTTCTTCGCCAGCGCCACCGCGGAGAGCAAGTCCAAGGTCGCGCTGTACCTGTTGATCACCATCGCGCCGTTCGCGGTGATCGCGCCGCTGATCGGCCCGCTGCTGGACCGATTGCAGCGCGGCCGCAGGCTGGCACTCGCCACCTCGTTCGGCGCGCGCGCCGTGCTCGCCGTGGTGCTGATCTTGCAGTTCGACACGTGGGCGCTCTATCCGCTCGCGCTGTGCATGATGATCGGCAGCAAGTCGTTCTCGGTCCTCAAGAGCGCCGTGACACCGCGCGTGCTACCGCCGGATATCGACTTGGTGCGCACCAACTCCCGGCTCACCGTCTTCGGTCTGGTCGGCGGCACCATCGGCGCGGGCGGCATCGCGGCGCTCGTCGCGGCGATCACGGGTTCCACGGGCGCGCTCGTGCTCGCCGTTCTCATCGCGGGCGCGGGCGCCTATCTGAGTCTGCGCATCCCGCGGTGGGTGGAGGTGACCGAGGGCGAAGTGCCCGCGACCCTGAGCTATCACGGCGACGACGCGAACACCGAGGTGCTGCGCGAGGGCGCGCAGTCCGCCGTGCCCGCGCGCAAACGCAGGCAGCCGCTCGGGCGCGCCGTCGTCACCGGACTGTGGGGCAACAGCGCCATCCGCGTGCTGACCGGCTTCCTCACCTTCTACGTGGCGTTCGTCGCCAAGGCGACCGAGCACCGGCCGGTGCAACAGGCGGCGATGCTCGGCGTGGTCGGCGCGGCCGCCGCGATCGGCAACTTCACCGGCAACGCCACCGGCGCCCGCCTGGCGCTCGGCAGGCCCTCGCTGATCGTGCTCGGCTGCACCGCCGCGTGCACCGGGGTCGCGGTGTTCGCGATCTTCGCCGACAACCTGCTCGGCGCGGCGGTCGCGACCCTGGTCGCGGCGGGCGCGAGCGCGCTGGCGAAGGTGTCGCTGGACGCGTCGATCCAGGACGATCTGCCGCCGGAGTCGATCGCCTCCGGCTTCGGCCGCTCGGAGACCGTGCTGCAACTGAGCTGGGTGGTCGGCGGCGCGGCGGGCGTGCTGCTGCCGACCGACTACTGGAAGGGCTTCGCGGTCGTTTCCGGAATACTCGTGCTCGGACTGATCCAGACCTTCGTCAGCTACCGCGGCCATTCGCTGTTGCCCGGCTTCGGCGGGAACCGGCCGCAGCACGCGGAACAGGAAGTGCCCGCGGCGCGGAAACCGCACGGCGACGGCATCCAACGAGAAACGGGAGATCCGATCTGGTGAACAAGCTCTCTGGCCGCACCGTCGCCGCGCTGGTCGGTGTCGCGCTGACGCTCGTAGTCGCGGTTACCGCCGTCGTGGTGATCGTGGCGGTGCGCAACGCGCCCGAGCACGACCCCGAGATCACCGCCTACGCGTACGGCAAGTCGGTCACGGTGCCGCCGTACCAGTACTGCGACATCCGGATCGTCGGCGACGACCAGCTCGACCTATCCAATTGCCGCCAGGGCGAATCCGTCGATCTCGAGGTGCCCGCGGGCTACCCGCTGCAACTGTCGCTGCCGCATTCGATCGCGGAGGCACCGTGGCTGGCGCAGCTGGTCTACGCGCTGCCGAACGGCGACATCGTGGATCGGGTCATCAGCCACAACGACTACCCCGACGGCACGCTGGCGCTGACCATCGATTCGCGTCCGCTGCCCGAACTCCGCCTCATCGGCGTGGAATTGCAGCTGCCGGTGCCCGCGATCGACGAGAGCGGCAGGGAGACAACCGTTCCGCACGCCGCCTGGTCGATCCGCACGGCCTGACCGCTCGATCCGCCGGGCGCGCACGGCATCCCGGCGGATCGGTCGAAATGCGTATCGCCGCCTTCGCTCCGGCCGTGCGCGGGGCTATCGACCTGTGTCGATCAGTGGTCGAGTTCCCGCGCGACGGCCCGGACGACCTCGGAAATGGTGCGCGCGGACTTGCGATCCGGGTACCGGCCCTTGCGCAGGTCCGGCTGCACCTTGGTCTCCAGCAGGGTGATCATGTCCTCGACCATCCCGTGCAGTTCGTCGGGCGTGCGGCGCGGACCGGCGGGTTCCTTGCGGTTGCCGCGATCGCGTTCCTGGCCCTGCCGCACCGACGGCGGCGCCTCGAGCAGCTTCAGGCTCAGCGCCTGCGGACCGCGACGGCCCGCCGCCATGCCGAATTCGACGCGCTGCCCGGGCTTCAGGCCTTCGACACCGTCGGGCAGCGCGGACGAGCGGACGTAGACGTCCTCACCCTCGTCCTGGGAAAGGAAGCCGAAGCCCTTTTCGACGTCGTACCACTTCACCCTGCCGGTCGGCACTGCGCTCACCCGTTCATCATCGACACCCGGACCCGGACGGTCCGAGCACATCCGTCTGCTCGAAACTGCGCGGCGAATTCCCGCCGGGAGCAGCTCCTGTCAGTTTGCGAAAAGAACGCGCCCCACAAGCCTGTAGGACGCGATTGTCATCGAGTCTACCCCGGTGGCAATAACCGAAGCACATCAGTTTTACGGTCGAGAGGTGACGAACCCTTCCGCGCCGCCGCCGCCGAGCGACTCGCCGCGCCGCTCCGGAGATTGGTTGTTGAAGCTCGCGCTCGCTCTGTTCGCGATCGGATTGCTGGCGGTCATCGCGATCTTCCTGACGCCGATCCTCACCGACGGCCTGCCGGGACTGTGGCTGTACCTGCTCGCGATGCTCGCGCCCGTCGGCTTCCTCTGCGCGCTGGTGTTCGCGCTGTGGTCCGGCCGCCGGTCCAGATGACCGCGAACTGAGTACCCGACCGGTTCGTTACCCACTCCAAGGTGTGATCCTCGTCACATCACGAGAAGGTCACGGAGGGGCAACAGTGCCAAAGCAGCGGCGTGTCGCGCCTCCTAGCTGCGCGGAAGCGGTCACGCACCCACCGAGACCACATCGAGACCCGCGCGTACACGCCGGTTACCAAATAGTGATTTTTCGCGCGGATCGACGTACGGTCTATCCCAGCCGGGACACCCGGCACCACCGGCCCGCCGCACCGAACCTCGCCCCGCGGGTACCGGACCCCGACGGATAACAGGGGCGAGGGCGGGACGGACGACCTCTCAGTCCGAACCCGAGCGAAACCTCGCAGGTGCGGACGAGAGGAAGACACCCGATATGAGTGGACGCCATCGCAAGCCGACCTCCACCGGGCGCACCGTAGCCAAGGTCGCCGTCACCGGCGCGATCTTCGGCACCGCAGGTGTGGCCCTCGCTGGAAACGCCAGCGCGGCTCCCGACTCCGACTGGGATCGCCTCGCACAGTGTGAAGCCGGCGGCAACTGGGGCATCAACACCGGCAACGGTTTCCAGGGCGGCCTGCAATTCTCCCCGAGCACCTGGAACTCGCACGGCGGCCAGGAGTTCGCGGCCACCGCCAACCAGGCCTCCCGCGAAGAGCAGATCGTCGTCGCCGAAAAGGTCCTGGCCTCGCAAGGCTGGGGCGCTTGGCCGTCGTGCTCGGCCAAGCTGGGGCTGAAGAGCGCCCCGACCGAGCGCAGCGCTCCGGCCAGCGCGGAGGCTCCGCGCTGGAACCCCGAGCCGTCCGCACCGCAGGCCCAGGCCCAGGCCCAGGCCGCCGACGCCAACCAAGAGATCTTCCAGGCCGTCGACCGCGCGATCGCCGCGGTGCAGCAGCAGGGCGTGCAGATTCCGCAGCCCGCACTCGATTTCTTCAACGCCGCCAAGGCGAACGGGGTCACGCTGGATCCCGCCGTCGTGAACTTCTACGAGGCGAACAAGGGCCTGCTGCCCTCCTGAGTCTCGTTTCACGAACAAGGCCCCCGCATCAACGAGGATGCGGGGGCCTTGTTCGTACCTGCGGCCGCGGTCGGCCGAGATCAGCGGTTGATCACCGTGTGCGGGTGCACGTAGGCCAGCTGCTCGGCCGGAACCGGAAACTCGGTGTCCTCGCCGTAGGGCGACAGGCCACCGGACCGGGTCGAGGAGAGCTCGGTGACCGCGTGATCACCATCGGCCACCTGGGGCCAACCGTTGTCGACATAGGGCTTCTTAGATTTGTTCACCACGCCCCTCATGCTAGCTCCCCCGCCTCTCCGCGTTTCAGGCCAGACCTAGGTGCGGGGCCGAGCAGCGTTGGCGGCCGGCGGTTGCGACGAGGGTGACGTCAGCCCGTCCCCGGTGAGTTACCCGGGCCGTGCGAAAGCTGTCGTCGCGTCAGGCATATCGGCATCTGCGATGGAACAGAGTGTCCTGGTCCGGCGAGCGGCCTGGTATCGCACTAGGCTGGATCGGATGACTCTGACCAGTGCCCTTGCCGCGTGGCTCGGGGCGCGCAGCGACGACCAGCTGGTGCGGCTGCTGCAGCTGCGGCCCGATCTCGCTGTGCCGCTGCCCTCCTCGATGGCGGTGCTGGCGGCCAGGGCCGAACAGCGCGCGTCGGTGCTGCGCGCCACCGACGATCTGAACACCCTCGACTTCGCCATCGTGGAAACGCTTGCCGTGCACGGCGCCTCGCGGGCGCCGGGCGACGGCACGCCGCTGACCCGAAAAGCGCTGCACGCGCAATTGAAAGGACGCGCGACCAAGGCCGCGATCGAGGAGTCGCTCGACCGTCTGACCGCCCGCGCCCTGGTCTGGCTCGACGGTGACGATCTGCATTCGAGCGCCGCGGCGGCCGAAGCCCTGCCGTGGCCGATCGGCAGCACCACCGAGTTGCCCGACGCGCTCACCGAAGCCGAGGTCGTCACGGCGCTTGCCGCGGTATCCCCCGCCGAACGCGCCCTGCTGGAGAAACTGGCGAGCACCGGTCCGCGCGGTCGCACCAAGGACGCCGCGCCGGGCACCCCCGCCGACCGTCCGGTTCAGCAGCTGCTCGCGCGCAGGCTGTTGCACCGGATCGACGACGAGACCGTGGAACTGCCGATCACGGTCGGCCAGGTGTTGCGCCGCGAGCCGGTCACCCATCCGCACGCGCTGACTCCCCCGAAGCCGGAGCCGGCCAAGTACGCGCCCGCCGACGTCAACGCCGTCGCGGCGGGCGAGGTGGGCGAGCTGCTGCGCCATTGCACCGACATCCTGGAGGCGCTGGGGCAGACGCCCGCACCAGCACTGCGCGCGGGCGGACTCGGCGTACGGGAGTTGCGCCGAGTCGCCAAGCAGACCGGCATCGACGAGACGCGAGCAGGTCTGCTCGTCGAATTGCTGGCGGCCGCGAAGCTCATCGAGAAGGGCCAGCCGGACCCGCCGCCGGATTTCGACTCGGTGGACGACTACTGGGCGCCGACGCCCGCCGCCGACGCCTGGCTGGAAGGGCCCGCCGCGCGGCGCTGGACCGTGCTCGCGATGGTGTGGCTCGATCTGGACCGGATGCCGTGGATGATCGGTATGCGCGACGCCAACGACAAACCGCTGGCCGCGCTCTCCCTGGAGCTGCGCACCCCGACCGCGCCACGGGACCGGCGCGCCATTCTGGAACTGCTCGCCGAATTCCCGTCCGGCAGCGCGCTCGACCCCACCGACATCGGCCGCATCCTGGCCTGGCGACAGCCGCGCTGGCGCAGGCACTTCCGGCGCGAGGCGATCGAGAACACCGTGCGCGAGGCGGCCGAGGTCGGTCTGATCGGACGCGGCGCGCTCGGCTCGCCCGGCCGCGCGCTGCTGCACGGCGCGGTGACCAGCGCGGCCGACGCCGAGGCCGCCATGGAGGAGGCGCTGCCCGCCCCGGTCGACCACGTCCTGGTGCAGGCCGACCTGACGGTGATCGCCCCCGGCCCGCTGACGGCCGAGCTGCAACAGCGGGTCGCGCTCGTCGCCGACGTCGAATCAGCTGGCGCGGCAACGGTCTATCGGATCGGCGAGGACTCGGTGCGGCGCGCGCTCGACGCCGGGCTGACGGCCGCCGAGCTGCACACGCTGTTCACCACGCACTCCCGCACGCCGATCCCGCAGGCGCTGACCTATCTCATCGATGACGTGGCCCGCAGGCACGGCAGGCTGCGCGCGGGCATGGCGCAGTCGTTCGTGCGCAGCGACGATCCGACGCTGCTCGCGCAGGTGCTGGCGGCGCCGGTCGCGGGCGCGCTCGCGTTGCGTGCGGTGGCGCCGACGGTGGCGATCTCGCAGGCGCCGCTCGGCGAGGTGCTCGAACAGCTGCGTGCGGCCGGGTTCGCGCCCGCGGGCGAGGATTCGGCGGGCGCGATCGTGGATCTGCGCACCCGCGGCGCGCGCATCTCGGTGCGGCCGAACGCGCGTCAGGCCTACCGGCCGTCGCCGCCGAGTACCGAACAGCTCGAGCTGCTCGTCGCCGAGCTCAGGGCGGGCGAGCGCGCGGCGAGCGCGCGCTCGGGTCAGTCGGTGCGCACGGACGGCACCAGAACGAGCACGGCCGCCACACTCGCGCTGCTGCAATTGGCGGCACGGGTGCGGCGGCCGGTGAACATCGGCTACGTCGACGCCTCGGGCGTCGCGTCCCAGCGCGTCGTCGAGCCGTTGAAAGTCGGCAACGGGCAACTCGACGCGCTGGACCCGGTGACGGGCGCGGTCCGGCACTTCACGTTGCACCGGATCGCGTCGGTCGCACTGCTCGAGTGATCAGCTGTTGGGCTTGCCCACGCAGAACAGGGTCTTCGGGTCGGAGACGGTGATGAACTCCGTGGCGCTCTCGCAGAGCAGTTCGTCGGTCTGGCCGTCGACGCGCTGCAGGACCTTGAAGGTCGCCTCGGTCGAGGTGCAGTCGACCCACTTGTACGGCGAGGTCGCGACGTCGTTGTAGCAGGCGCCCTGCGCGAAGTTCGGCGCCAGGCACAGGAACGCGGTGCCGCCGCTGGCCAGCTCTTCGGTGTAGCTGGTGTACTCCTTCGACGCGCATTCGGTCTTCTGGTCGAAGCTCTGGTGCACCTTGTACACAGCCTTGGGCGAGGAGCACTCGACCGGCTCGCCCTTGGTGGCGGTGGGCGAGTTGTCGGTGATGTTGATGCAGTCACCGACCTTCGTCTTGGCCACGTCGGACTTGGTTGCGTTGTCGATCGTCGAACAGCCGGTCACCGCGACCGCGAGGGCGGCCACCGCCAGGAGGGCGAGCACGACACGTGCCAGCAGCCTCGTTCCTGGGAACTTCACGGGAAAACCTCTCTCACCGAATACGTTCACGGGCGTGAACGCGGTGAGGATACCCGCACGATCGCGGTGACCGCATCAACTCGGTCCGGCGCGCGGCCTGGGCGGGTTCAGAGAATGGTGCCGTACATCCCGAGGATGGCGAATCCCAGCACGCGGGGGAGCAGTTGACCGAGCATTTGCAGACCAAAGTAGTTCACTGACAATGCCTTCCGCAGATCGCCCACTTGGTGGACGTTCGTCCAATACGTCGACTGTGTCGTCGGCGCACGGCGAGTCGTTACGCTTGGCAGGTATGACGCTCGAGGACGTCGCAGGCGACCTGTACGCAGTGGAGCCCTCCGAGTTCGTCGCGGCGCGCGCCGCACGGGTCGCCGAGG
The DNA here is from genome assembly GCF_040654315.1 of Nocardia sp. NPDC050713. NCBI lineage: Bacteria > Bacillati > Actinomycetota > Actinomycetes > Mycobacteriales > Nocardiaceae > Nocardia > Nocardia sp. NPDC050713. The sequence continues at coordinate 594,130 of NZ_JBFAHS010000001.1, forward strand.
CCAAGGAGTCCGGCGACAAGGAGCTCGCGGCCGCCATCGGCAAGCTGCGCAAACCGACCGTCACCGCGTGGACGGTGAACCTGCTCGCCCGCTCGGTACCCGACGAAGTGGACGCCCTGCTTCGGCTCGGCGACGCCCTGCGCACGGCGCAGCGCCAACTGTCCGGCGACCAGCTGCGCACGCTGACCACCCAGCGGCAGCAGGTCGTCAACGCGCTGTCCCGACGGGCGGGGGCGCTGGCCGCCGAGGCGGGCAAGCCGGTGAACGAGGGCGTGCTGCGCGAGGTAGGCCAGACTCTGACCGCGGCCCTCGCCGACCCGGAGGTGGCCGATCAGGTGCGCACCGGCACGCTGGCCACCGCCGCGAGCTACGAGGGATTCGGTCCGGCCGGGCCGGAGCTGGTCGCGATCGACGGCAAGGGCTCCGCGAAGAAGCAGGCGCGCAAAGAACAGAAGGGCAAGGAACCGAAGACCGAGGAACCCGACGCGGAGGCTCGCCAGGAACTGGAAGACGCCCGCGCCGCGCTCGAATCAGCTGACGCCGCCATGGATTCGGCGCAGCGGGAGGCCGACGAGACGGCCGCGCGGCGCACCGAGATCGAGGAGCGGATCACCGCGCTGCGCGCCGAGCTCGAGCACGCCGAACAGGAGAAACAGTTCGCCCGCACCGCAGAACGCGGCGCGCAGGACGAGTTGCGTTCGGCGCAGCGGCAACTCGATCGGGTGCGGCGCTGGGTGGAACGGGCGCGGGCACGCGTGGAGGGCTGAGCTCAGAGCCGCAGGTCGCCAGGGAAGAGGTACTCGTCGGCGGGCGGTGCGGTCTGGTTCAGCCACGCGTCGAAGAATCCGCGCAGATCCGTCCCGGTCTTCGACTGCACGAACGCGCGGAACTCGGGCATCGAGGCGTTGCCGTAGGCGTGTCGGGCGAGGAATTCCCGCAACGCGCCGAAGAATACGTCGTCGCCGATTTGCTTGCGCAGGGCGTGCAGGAAGAGCGGGCCGCGGTAGTAGACCGAGGTGAACTCGAAACCGGCGCCGGGGTTTTCCAGCGGGATATCCCAGAAGGTCTGTTCGTCGTACCACTTCGCGATGGTCTCGCGGTACTGGGCGTCGACGTCCTTGCCCTCCATCCGCTCCGGCCACAAGTAGTCGGCGGTGTAACTGGCGAAGCACTCGTTGAGACAGATGTCGGACCACTGCCGCACCGATACCGCGTCACCCCACCACTGGTGCGCGATCTCGTGCACCACGGTCTGCAGATCGGTCCACGGAGCGTAGATCGGGCGGGTCTGGGTCTCCAAGGAGAACACGATGTCGGCGTCGACGTAGATGCCGCCCGCCGCGTCGAACGGGTACGGGCCGAAGAGCTGCTCGGTGAAGTCGAGGATCTCGGGCAGCCGCGCTTCGAGCTCGCGGTTGTGCTCGGCGTCGGGGGCGAAGGCGCTCAGCAGCGGCATGCCGTTGGCGCGCTGCTGCTCGAGGTAGGAGAAGTGGTCGATCGCGACGGTGGTCAGGTAGCCGAGGACCGGAGAGCGCGATTCCCAACTGACCGTGCGCTTGTCGGCATGCACCGAGTTCCGGGTGCGGTATCCGTTGGACATGACCTCCCACTCCGCGGGCACGGTCGCGTGCAGCGCGAAGGTGGCTTTGTCCAAGGGGGTGTCGTTGAGCGGGTACCAGGTGGTCGCGGAGTGCGGCTCACCGGCGACGAACGCGCCACCGCTCGGCGCGAAGGTCCAACCCTCGCCCACGGTGCTGGTCATCTCGCCCGCGTAATCGACGGTCACGGTGAACGGCAAGCCGGGCAGGATCGGCAGCAGCGGGGTGACCGTGAGTTCGTGCTCGCCGTTGCGGTCGAAGGAGGCGGGCTGGTTGTTCACCCAGACCATCCGCACGGGCGGCCCGGCGAAGTCGAGATTGAACGCGCGCAACGCCTGCGTCGCGACGGCGTCGATGCGGGTGCTGCCGTCGAGCAGGCGACTCGGCGGGTCGTAATCGATGGTGACGTCGTAGTGGCGGACGTCGTAGCCGCCGTTGCCGTCCATGGGGTAGTACGGATCGCCGAGCCCTGGCGCACCGACGAACGGGTCGGCGTTCGCCGGTCCCGCCGCCGTCAGCACGACCGCGGCGACCGCGGCACTTACCAAGCCGGACAACCTCATTCGACAACCGCCCCTCTCACCGCACCCCATACCGGTACCGGCGTACCGCGCAGGTGGATGGTAGCCGGTTCAGTCCGCGGTGCCGCTGAGTGCCACCGACGCGCCGAGTCCGACGATCATCGCGCCGCCCGCTCCGCCGACGGCTTCGAGCCTACGCGGCGACTTGGCGAACCAGCTGCGGGCCGAGGCGGCCAGCAACGCCCACGCGCTGTCGGACACCAGCGCGATGGCAAGGAACACCGTCCCGAGAACGACGAACTGCAAAGGCAGCGAACCGGTCGCCGGATCGACGAAATGCGGGAGCACGGCGGAGAAGAACACGATCCCCTTCGGGTTGGTCACGCCGACGAGCACGCTCTGCCGGAAGACGCGGCCGTCGGCGCCGGTGTCCACGCTCGCGCCGAGCGCGTCGCGCAAAGCCTTGCGTTCGCGGATCGCCTGCACGCCCAGGTAGACCAGATACAGCGCGCCCGCGAACTTCACCACGGTGAGCGCGAGCGACGAGGCGGCGAGCAAGGTGCCGAGCCCGATCGCGACGAAGACCAGGCAGATCAGCACGCCCGCGCAGTGGCCGACGGCCGAGATGAGCGCGGCCCGCCTGCCGAGGGCGAGCGCCCGCCCGACGGTGAACAGCACACCGGGGCCGGGGATCACGACGATGAGGGTGGCTGCGGCCATGAACGCCAACAGGTTGGTCATGGGAACCATCACGGCAGTGTATTTCGCCGTGGACGGCACACGGCGTGTCGCGCGAAGGCGGCGCGCTCAGTTGCCGAGATCGTCCGGCAGCTGCCGCGGATCGAGCAGCAGGCGCTTGGCCGAGGTGCGGCGCACCTGCGCGGCGAGCGCGAGATTGTCGGTGAGCAGTTGCCATTCGACCTCGCTGATGGCGGCGCGCGCCTTGGCGATGACCCGGTCGTCCCTGGTCCCCCAGGCGATCGGCATGGCGCTCACCGACTGCCAGCGCTCCCCCACCTGGCGCGGCGCGCGGTCGGTGCGGATCGCCACCGACGGCACCCGCTCGCCCGCGCGCTTCTCGTGCCCTGGCAGATCGCGCACCTTGCGGATCACCAAGGCGTAGCGCGGATCGGTCGCCTCGGGCGTCGACACGTCGACGAGCGCGAGCAGCACGACGCCGGTCGGATAGGTCTCCGAGACGACGGCGGGCACGAGTTCACCGTCGGCGTAGAGGCGATCGATGCTCGACCGGTGCGGCGACCACAGCGCCACCCACAGCGCGGTCACCGTGCCGAGCGCGAAGGCGACCGCCAGCAGATAGGACCACGGGTGGTTCAGCCAGATCAGATAGGCCGTCACGGTGGCGGCGATGACGGCGGCCGCGATCGCGGCGATGCGCAACCGGCGTAGGTCGGCGAACACTTCGTTCACCGCATGGGCGTGCCTGCGGTCCACCGCGAATTCGAAGCGTCGCACGTCTCTTTCCTAGCACACGTTGCGGAGGATTTGCCTCCACTTATCCGATGGCAGGACCCAGCAAGTCGTCGGCATCCGTAATGCGATACGCATACCCCTGCTCGGCCAGAAAACGCTGCCGGTGCGCGGCGTATTCGGCGTCCAGCGTGTCCCGGGCGACCACCGAATAGAAATGCGCCTGACCGCCGTCGTGCTTGGGACGCAACAGCCTGCCCAGCCGCTGCGCCTCCTCCTGGCGCGAACCGAAAGTTCCCGAAACCTGCACCGCCACCGAAGCTTCCGGCAAATCGATGGAGAAATTCGCGACCTTGCTCACCACCAGCACCGGAATCTCACCGCGCCGGAACGCGTCGAAAAGCTCTTCGCGCTCTTTGGTTTTCGTCGAACCCTGGATCACCGGCGCGTTCAAGTGCTCGCCCAATTCGTCGAGCTGTTCCAGGTACGCGCCGATCACCAGGCTCGGCGAATCCTTGTGCTTGGCCAGAATCGATTCCACCACCGCGATTTTGGTGCGCGCGGTCGAGCACAGCTTGTAGCGCTCCTCCGGCTCGGCGGTCGCGTATGACATCCGCTCGGCGTCGGTGAGCGTCACCCGCACCTCGATGCAGTCGGCCGGGGCGATCCAGCCCTGCGCCTCGATGTCCTTCCACGGTGCGTCGTAGCGCTTCGGGCCGATCAGCGAGAACACGTCGCCCTCGCGGCCGTCCTCGCGCACCAGGGTGGCGGTGAGGCCGAGCCTGCGCCGGGACTGCAGATCCGCGGTCATCCGGAAGACCGGCGCGGGCAGCAGGTGCACCTCGTCGTAGATGACCAGGCCCCAGTCGCGGCTGTCGAACAGCTCGAGGTGCTTGTACTCACCCTTCGTCCGGCGGGTGATCACCTGGTAGGTCGCGATGGTGATCGGCCGGATCTCCTTGCGCTCGCCGGAGTACTCGCCGATCTCGTCTTCGGTCAGCGAGGTGCGGGCCAGCAGCTCGCGCCGCCACTGCCTGCCCGCGACGGTGTTGGTCACCAGGATCAGCGTGGTCGCCTTGGCCTTGGCCATCGCCGCGGCGCCGACCATCGTCTTGCCCGCGCCGCACGGCAACACCACGACGCCAGAGCCGCCCGCCCAGAACGAGTCCGCCGCCATTTGCTGGTAGTCGCGTAGGTGCCAGTGGCCGCCGGCGTAGTCCAGCTCGATCGGATGGGCCTCGCCGTCGACGTACCCGGCCAGATCCTCGGCGGGCCAGCCGATCTTGAGCAGCATCTGCTTGATCCGCCCACGCTCGGACGGGTGCACCACCACGGTGTCGTCATCGATGCGCGCGCCGAGCATCGGGGCGATCTTCTTGTGCCGAAGCACCTCTTCCAGCACCGCGCGGTCCAGGCTGACCAGCGTGAGGCCGTGCGCGGGATGCTTCACCAGCTGCAACCTGCCGTACCTGGCCATGGTGTCGACCACGTCGACGAGCAGCGGCTGCGGCACCGCGTACCTGGAGTAGCTGACCAGAGCGTCGACCACCTGCTCGGCGTCGTGTCCGGCTGCGCGCGCGTTCCACAGCGCGAGCGGCGTCACCCGGTAGGTGTGCACGTGCTCGGGCGCGCGCTCCAGCTCGGCGAACGGCGCGATGGCCTGACGCGCCGTGTCGGCCAACTCGTGGTCGACCTCCAGCAGCAGCGTCTTGTCACTCTGAACGATCAGCGGACCGTCGGTCACAGTCTCTCCTCGTATCGGGGGCAGGTGAACCCGCACATAGGGTGCTTCTCCGCGTGAGTGCCTGGCAACGGGAAGACAGGGTCTGCTTGGGCGCCGTCTCCGCACAAGTACACCTGCCGAATACGGACGTGCGCTCATTCCATTCATGCACGGTCGTGCGCCTGCTCGGCCCATTCTTCCCGAGGCCACCGACAACCCGCAGGCCGCGGTGGGTGCGCGCGGCGGCTTCGGCTCCTGATCTACCAGCGTCCGGCACGGGCGTTTTGTTCCGTTGCGCCGGTCACGGTGGGGGTCCAGCGGAGTCGAAGTGGACCGAGACGGGGTGGGGCGCGGTCGGCGACGATCGGGGGCATGATCGAGACGGCGGCGATTGTCGGGGTGGCGGCGGCCGCGCTCGGCATGGTGCTCACACCCGGGCCCAACATGATGTATCTGGTTTCTCGGACGGTATCCCAAGGGCGGCGGGCCGGGCTGGTGTCGCTGGCCGGGGTGGCGGCCGGTTTCGGCGTGTATCTCGCCGCGGCGACGGCCGGTATCACCGCGGTGTTCGCGGTGGTGCCCGGGTTGTATCTCGCGGTGAAGCTGGCCGGGGCGGCGTATCTGTTGTGGCTGGCCTGGCAGGCGCTGCGACCTGGCGGCGTCTCGGTGTTCGCGCCCTCGGAGCTGCCCGCCGATCCGGCCCGGCGGCTGTTCACCATGGGCCTGGTCACCAACCTGCTCAATCCGAAGATCGCGATCATGTACCTCGCGCTGATCCCGCAGTTCGTCGCGCCCGACCGGGGTCTGGTCTGGCTCCAGAGCTTGTCCCTCGGCTCGATCCAGATCGCCGTCGCGCTCACCGTGAACGGACTGATCGTGCTCGCCGCGAGCTCCATCTCCGGCTTCCTGACCGGTCGGCCACTGTGGTTGCGCGCGCAGCGGTATGTGATGGGCACGATGCTCGGTTCGGTCGCGGTGCTGCTCGCGACCGACCGCGCCCGCCCGGCACCGGCCTGAGGCGCGGCTCGTCCTATCCCGGCGCGTCCCATCCCGGCGCGGGACCAGGCTCGTCGCGATCCCAGGTTCCGCTCGGCGCGGGCCTTACCCGAGTCGGCTCGGCGGGCACACCGCTCGTCCGCTCCGTCCCGACGGCATCGACGGGCCTGATCTCAGGCCGGTTTGCGGGCCTCGATCAGTACGCGCGCCGAGTGGGCGACGAACGGTCCTTCGGTTTCGATCTCCCGATGCGGCTCGAGCAGCCGGTCCCGATACTCGGCAGCGAAGAGCGACGGTGGTTCGTCCGAGTCGGCGACCACCACGACGCCCATCGGGTGCGGCAGGCCGGTGGCCTTGGCGACGTTGGGCGGCCACGATTCGGCGGACGAATCGCCACGCGTTTGCGACCGCTCGCCGATCGGCAATCGGGTGTCGCGGAACTCACAGCGCAACCGACGTGCAAACCTGCTGAGCGAAGAAGGGTGAAAGGAGCGGTTCCATGGTCGCCGGGTTGGACGTCATGGCCACGCAGCTGGATTCCGCCGTGAACGCCGCCCAGCGCATGGGCGAGTTGCTCGGGGTGGTCTCGTTCGCGGCCTCGGGCGCGCTGCTCGCCGTCCGCAAGAACATGGATGTCTTCGGCATGGCGGTGCTGGCCTGTAGCACCGCGCTCGGCGGCGGCGTCATCCGCGACCTGCTCATCGGGCGCACGCCGCCCGCCGCCTTCACCGACCTGACCTACCTGTGCGCGTCCCTGCTGACGGCGCTGGTGATCTTCTTCAAGCACCCGTCGCACCGGCTCACCGGCCCGCTCGAGGTCTTCGACGCCGTCGGGCTCGGCCTGTTCTGCGTGACCGGTACCGCGGTCGCCTATGCCCAGGGCGTCGGCGCGCCGACGGCCGCGCTGCTCGGCATGGTCACCGCGATCGGCGGCGGTGTCATCCGCGACGTGCTCGGCGGCGAGGTGCCGCGGGTGCTGCGCCCGGACCAAGAGCTGTACGCGGTGCCCGCGCTGCTCGGCGCGGCCGCCACCGCGACGCTGCTGCACTTCGACGCCTACTGGGCGTGGACCGGTCTGCTCGCCGCCTTCCTCGCCATCGCCTTCCGCCTGCTGGCTCGCCGCTACGGCTGGCACGCGCCGCAGGCCCGGCGCAACACCGGCCGCCTCGATCGCTCTCCCGACTGAACGACGCGCAGCCGAAAGGCCACGCCGACCCGGGCCGAACCGACGCGCGCCCGCGCCCAACGAACCCAGCGCCCCACGGCCGATGAACTCAGCGCCTCGCGCCCAACCAACCAGCGCCTCGCGCCCAACCAACCCAGCGCCCCACGCCCAACCAACCCAGCGCCCCACGCCCAACGACCCAGCGCCGCTGGACCGAAAGAGACATGGCGACCTCCTGCGCCCACCCGTAATCTCGGAAACGTGACGGCCACCGAGCTGCGGCAGGACCTTCCCCCGGCGCGCGATCGCCGCCGAATGACTTGGCTCGCCGTCGAATTCACCGCGCTCTACTTCGGGCTGGTCGGCGGCTACGCCGCGCTGGGCAGTCCGGGCAGCCCCATTCCGTTCCTGATCGTGCTCGCCGTCGGCGCGCATTTCTGGCTGCGCGAACAGCGGGTGCCCACCTACGGGCTCCGCGATCACTTCCGCTCGCTGCGCGCCGTGCTGCCGTCGATGCTCGCCCTGTGGGTCGCCGCCGCCGTCGCCATCGGTGTCGCGCTCGCCGTGCTCAGCCCGGACCGGCTTTTCGAGCTGCCGCGCACCGAACCGCTGCTGTGGGCGATGGTCATGGTGTTCTATCCGCTGTTCTCGGTGTATCCGCAGGAACTGATCTTCCGGAAGTTCCTGTTCCAGCGGTACGCGCCCGCCTTCGGCACCGGGTGGGCGTTGGTCGCGGCGAACGCCGCCGCATTCGGCTTCGCGCACATCATCTTCGGCAACTGGATCGCTGTGGCGCTGACCTTGGTCGGCGGCGTGCTCTTCGGCTACCGGTACCGGCGGACCGGCTCGCTGCTGGTGGTGTCGGTCGAGCACGCGCTGTACGGCTGCCTCGCCTTCACCATCGGCCTCGGCGGTTTCCTCTGCCACGGCGCGAGCTGATTCGACCGAGTTCAGCTCAGGCGGTAGGTGAGCCGCGCGAACTGCCCCATTCGCTGGACGTCGACCAGCGTCATCCGATCGGACAGGATGCGGCGCGGCAGCAGCGGCGCTCCGCCTCCCAGCGTCACCGGCGTGATGCCGACGATCACCTCGTCGAGCAGACCCGCGTCGGCGAACAGCCCGGCCAGCTCGCCACCCCCGACGATCCAGATATTCCGCTCGCCCGCCGCCTCGGCCATCAGCTCGTGCACCGGCTCGACGGCACCCGAGACGAAACGCAGATTCGCGCCGGGAACGGCGGGCAGCTCGCGGTGGGTGAACACCCAGCAGGGCCGGTCACCGTAGTTGTCGTGCCAGTACTGCGGCGATTCGTTGGCCGTGATCCACTCGTAGGTCGTCGCGCCCATGCACATGGCGCCGACGCCGCTGAGGAACACGCCGATGTCATCGGTGGCGGAGTCCGCGTCGGCGACGGCGAACAGCCAGCTCAGCGAGTTGTCCCGGTCGGCGAGGTAGCCGTCGAGACTGGCCGCGGTGTAGTACTGGGTCGTCATGGTCTCGATCCTCACATCGAAACCTGACACCTTCGGTCAGCGTTTGCCGGTCATCGTGACGGCGGCGCGCAGACGCCGCACGCCCTCGTCGAGGGTTTCGTCGCGCTTGCAGAAGGTGAACCGCACCAGGTGATTCCACGCGGGCTTGTCGTCGGCGAAGACGCTGACGGGCACCGCGGCGACGCCGATCAGTTCCGGGATCTCCCGGCAGAACTCGAGTCCGTCGGCGCGGCCGGTCGGCCTGAGGTCGGCGCAGACGAAATAGCCTCCGCCACTGACCTTCACGTCGAAACCCGCGTCGGCGAGGGCGGCGGAGAGGCGAAGGCGCTTGTCGGAGAGAACATCTCGCAACCAGGCGACCCAGTCGAGCTCGTTGGTCAGCGCGTGCGCGACAGCGGGCTGGAACGGTCCGCCGCCGACGAAGGTGAGGAACTGCTTGGCGGCGAGCACGCCGTCGATGAGGTAGGCGGGGCCGCACGCCCAGCCGATCTTCCAGCCGGTGACGCTGAAAGTCTTTGCGGCGCTGGACACCACGACGGTCCGCTCGGCCATGCCGGGCAGCGTCGCCAGGCTGATGTGCTCGTTGTCGTCGTAGACGAGGTGCTCGTAGACCTCGTCGGTGAGCACGATCAGGTCGTGCTCGCAGGCCAGCTCGGCGATCGCGGTCAGATCGGCGCGGTCGAGGACGGTGCCGGTCGGGTTGTGCGGCGAGTTGACCACCAGCATCCGCGTCCGCGAGGTGATCGCGGCGCGCAGGCTGTCCAGATCCAAGACGAAACGATCGCCGTCGGCCACCAGCCGAGCCGTGCGCCGCTGCGCGCCCGCCAGCGCGATCGCCGCCGCGTAGGAGTCGTAGTACGGCTCGATCAGCACAACCTCCTCACCCGGCTCGACCAGCCCGAGCATGGCGGCGCTGACCGCCTCGGTCGCGCCGACGGTGACGAGCACCTCGGTGTCCGGGTCGTATTCGGTGCCGTAGCGGCGGGCCCGGTCGGCCGCGATGGCGCGGCGCAGCACCGGCATGCCGCGCCCGGGCGGGTACTGGTTGACGCCGTCGGCGATGGCCTGCCTGGCCACCTCCAACATGCCCGCGGGCCCGTCCGTGTCGGGGAAGCCCTGACCGAGGTTCACCGCCTCGTGCCGTACGGCGAGCTCGGTCATCTCGGCGAAGATCGTGGCGGCGAAGGGGCGGAGGCGAGCGACGGTCGCGGGGCGTGCGGACATACCCCGGAGAGTAGCGGAGCGATCGCCATTGTTGCCATTAGATAGCGAAAGGCTATGTTTCACTTTCTTTTTGATGCTCCTACCTGCGCTGTTGTGCGTTCTCCCATGGGCAGCTAGCCTCGCCGTGTTCTATCTCACAAGCCGCCGCCCCGCGGCGGTGTCTCGAAAGGGGCGCTCATGGCCTCGTATCTCGACCTCGTACTGCATCCGGCCGCGTCGGAGGTCGCCGGAACCGTACTCGGTCTGATTCGCGAAGTGGCGCACGATCTGATCGCCGGCACCGGTGATTGGTTCACCGGATCGTCGACCGGCGACTGGTTCACCGGATCCACCACCGGCAACGGCGGCACCGGATCCTCGACGGGCGACTGGTTCACCGGTTCGACGACCCCCTGACCCGTCCGATCCGCCGGGTCGGGCGATGAGGGTCCGGCCCGGCGGTTCAGGCCAGCCGCACGCCGGTCAGCTTGGCGGGGTTGGCGTGATCGTAAGTGCCCCAGACCAATCCGTCGCGCACCGTGAAACCGACGACCCGCGCCGGATGCCAATCCTGTTCCTCGGTCTCCGAGTCCAGATTCATCACGAGCCCCAATTGCCCGTTCACCGTGGCGAATTCGTAGCGAGTCGCGGCCTGATCGGTGTCGCCGATGCCGTACTTGCGAACCAGACCCAGCATGAAGCGGGCGATCTTCTCCGCGCCGCCGACGATGTTCACCGCCGTGGAGGTGGTGCCGTTGGCGTCGCCGATGAGCACCGAATCCGGGTGCAGCGCACGAGCGACCGCGGCGACGTCGCCGGTCGCCAGCGCCGCGAGCAAGCGACGAACGGCCGCCTCGTGCTCGTCGTCCGATACCGGGGCGGGCACGCCATCGACCGCCTTGCGCGCCCGAACGGCCAACTGCCGCGCGGCATCCGCGGAGACGCCGAGAACTTCGGCGATCTCGTCGAACGGCACCGCCAACCCGTCGTGCAGCACGAACGCCACCCGCTGCGGCGGGGTGAGGGTATCCAGCACGACCATCGCGGCCATGCGGTATTCCTGCCTGCGCACCACCGATTCCAGCGGATCCGGCGTACTCGACGGCGTGACGCCCGTGACGATCGGCTCCGGCAACCATTGCCCCACATAGGTTTCCCGGCGCGACGCCGCACTGCGCAAGTGGTCCAAGCAGATTCGGCTCACCACGGTGGTCAACCAAGCCCGCAGATCGTCGATCTCGGACTGGTGGGTCCCCGCCAACCGCAGAAAACTCTCCTGCACCGCGTCCTCGGCGTCGCCGACGCTGCCCGTCAGCCGGTAGGCGACGGAAAGCAAATGAGCCCGATGCGATTCGAACAAGTCGGCGAGAAGAGCGGCAACCATCGGGCCGATTCTACGGTCCGCTTGGTCGGGCGATCACCGCGGTATCCATCCGGTCATCCGATAACCGGATGCCCCCGTCGACCCGTCCGTGTCACGATGGCTCGATGGAGATCCGCACGCTCTCGGACGGCGCGGTCTGGCTTTCCCCGCCCACCGCGGCCGATACCGATGTCATCATCGCCCGCTGCCAGCACCCGTCCATCGGCGAGTGGACGACGATCCCGGTGCCGTACGGCCCGGCGGACGCCGAGAAATTCTTCGCCGACTTCGTCGTACCGGGCTGGGCCGCGCGCAGCCCGACCTGGGCGCTGCGCCTCGCGGCGGACGGACCCGTCATCGGCATGATCGGCCTCGAGCAAAAAGACCCGACCGCGTGCGAGATCGGTTTCTGGCTCGGCCCCGAGCACCGCGGCCGTGGCCACATGTCGCGCGCGGTGGCGATGGTCTGCGCATTCGGCTTCGCCGCCGACGGCATGGGACTGGCCCGGATCAGCTGGCGCGCGTTCGTCGGCAACTACGCGTCGGCGGCCGCAGTGCGCCGCAACGGGTTTCGCTACGAGGGTCTGGCGCGGCTCGGGGGGGTGGCAGCGCGGCGTCCGGCGCGACGAGTGGCTGGCGGCGCGCCTGCACAGCGATCCGCCGGGCCAGGTCGCCGATTGGCCCGCGGAGTTCCCGGCGCTCCGCGACACTGTCCCCCATGGGTGATGACGGGAATCGCTGGTTCGTGAACGCCCCGGCGCTCGGACCCGCAGACGACAACGCGCGAACCGAGGGTAAAAGGACGGTCGGCCGTGGGTGACGCACGCTTCCACTGGTTCGCCGACACGATGACGCTCGGGCGCGCGGATCGGGTCCTGGAGATCGGCCCCGGCGCGAGCCCGTCGCTGTCGCTGCTGGCCGACCGAGTGCCCGAGGGGCGCGTCATCGGCGTCGAGCGCTCGGCGACGGCGATCACTCGCGCGGCGGAACGGTTGCGCGCCGCCGGGCTCGATCCATCGGTCCACGGCGCACCGCCCGGCGAGAGCACCCGCGCCCGAAGTTCGCGCACAGGCGGCACCGAGCCGCGCGAAGGCGAAGCGTCGCATGGTGATCCGGGCCGCGTCGGTCTGGTGCACGCCGAGCTGACCGAACTGCGACCGGAACAGGTGCTCGACGATTTCGGGATCGACGCCTTCGACAAGATCCTCGCGGTCAACGTCAACCTGTTCTGGACCAAACGGCCCACCGCCGAACTCGCACTGATCCGGCGCCTGCTCGCGCAGGGCGGCGTGCTCTACCTCTGCTACGGATACGGCGATCCGGATGGTGCGGCGGCATCGCCGAAGCCGCCGCCGGCGCGGCTCGGTGAACACTTGGCCCAGGCCGGGTTCACCGAGCGCACCGTCGCCTCCGGCGATCTGCTCTGCGTGATCGGCGAGCTGGATTAGTGCCGCGTCCGGAATGCTCGGCGCGGTAACCGACCGAAGGCCACCTACATCCGGCATTGGCTCGACAACCCCTTTCACACGCCTCACAGGCCCGCTGGCGCTGTGAGGCGTCGAAAGGATGGTCAGCCCGCGCGGCGCTGAGCGACGGCGTCGGCGAGGCGATCCAGCTGGGCCGCGGTGGTGGACCAGTCGATGCAGGCGTCGGTGATGGACTGGCCGTAGGTGAGGTCCGCGGCGCGGCCGAGGGTGAGATCCTGACGACCCGCGACCAGGAAGCTCTCCAGCATCACGCCGACGACGCTGCGCTCGCCACCGGCGATGCGCTCCGCGATGTCGGTGACCACGTCGACCTGCTTGTTGTGGTCCTTGTTGCTGTTGCCGTGGCTGGCGTCCACCACGATGCGCTGCGGCAGGCTCGCCTTCTCCAGGCGCAGGCAGGCCTCGGCGACGGAGGCCGCGTCGAAGTTCGGGCCGGTGCTGCCGCCGCGCAGGATCACGTGGCAGTCGGGGTTGCCGGTGGTGCGGATCAGCGCCGAGCGGCCGTCGAGATCGGTGCCGGGGAAGACGTGGCTGGCCGCCGCGGCGCGCACGCCGTCCACGGCCACCTGCACGTCGCCGTCCGTGCCGTTCTTGATGCCGACCGGCATGGACAGCGCGCTGCTCAGCTGACGGTGCACCTGGCTGGCCGCGGTGCGCGCGCCGATCGCGCCGTAGGAGACCAGGTCCGCGATGTACTGCGGGGTGATCGGGTCGAGGAACTCACAGGCCACCGGCAGACCGAGGGCGGTGATGTCGACGAGCACCTTGCGACCGATGCCGAGACCGGTGTTGACGTCGAACGAGCCGTCCAGGTGCGGATCGTTGATCAGGCCCTTCCAGCCGAGGCTGGTGCGCGGCTTCTCGAAGTAGACGCGCATCACCACGTGCAGCCGGTCGCTCAGCTCGGCGGCCTTCTCGGCCAACCGCCGCGCGTAGTCCAGCGCCGCCGCGGGATCGTGCACGGAACACGGGCCGACGATCACCATCAGGCGGTCGTCGGCGCCGTCGAGCACGTCCACCGTGGCCTTGCGGCCCGCGCGGACGGTGTCGGCCAGCGCATCGCTGATCGGGTGCACCATGCGCACCTCGGCCGGCGAGCGTAACGGGCTCACGGACAGGGTGCGCTGGTCGTCGAGATCGGAATGCCGCGCGTCGACGTCGGCTGCGGTTGTCATCTGTGTGGGTTCCTTTTCGTCAAGGCCGACCCACGGACATGAATACCGTCGAGCCGGTCCATCATCCGGCTCGGGGTGGAAGAAGTCAGCGCATGTGGTTGCCGCAGACCGACCCACCCAGGGCCGGCTTGCTAAACCAGAAATACGCGCGCTGCACGTCGGCCACTGTACCAGGCGTTGGCAGCCGGGTGACGCAGGGGCCAATTTCCATGATCGAGACGGCGTCGGTCGTCACATCGATACTCGTCGGCTACCGGCCCCGAGGCCAGGAACGTGATCAGCTCCACTGATCCGGCTGCTACCCGCCCGCGACGACGTTCATCCGGTTGTCGACGTCGATCAGTGCGATGAGCCCGGCGCGATCTGGTCGGCGTAGCACGTCCACCGTCAGGAGAACGAGTAGGTGACGCCCGTGAGCTTCTCCGACAACTCCCACAGCCCCCTTGCGACGGCCTCGTCGCGGGACTGCTTGGTCGAACCCGAGATGCCCGGGTAGCCGCGCATGCCGCCGAGCCCGGTGGGGCCGTAGAACGCGCCCGGCTCGATCGGCGTGACGGTGGCGGCGTAAAGCTCTGGCAGCGCGCCCATTTCGGCACTCTGCGCGAACAGCCGGTTGCCGACCGACATGATCGGGTCGAGCAGCGACTCGGTGTGCGACTGCAATTCGGTCGCGGCGTAGCCGGGGTGCGCGGCCACCGAGATCTTGCCGGAACCGGCGGCGGTCAGCTTGCGCTGCAACTCGTAGGCGAACATCAGGTTGGCCAGCTTGGCCTGCCCGTAGGCGGCCCAGCGCTGGTATTTCCTGCGCTCCCAGTTCAAGTCGTCCAGGTCGATCCTGCCGATGGCGTGCGCGCCGCTGGACACCGTGACCACCCGGTCCGAGACCTTGTCCAGCAGTAGGCCGGTCAGCGCGAAGTGGCCGAGATGGTTGGTGCCGACCTGCATTTCGAAGCCGTCTTTGGTGCGCCCTTCCGGCACCGCCATGACGCCCGCGTTGTTGATCAGCACGTCGACTCGGTCCACCGATTCGGCGAACTCGCGCACCGAGGAGAGATCGGCCAGATCGAGCGCGCGCACCGTGGCGCGCTCGCCGAGCTCGGCGGCGACCTTCTCCCCCTTGGCGACGTTGCGGCAGGCCAGCACCACATCGGCCCCCGCCCCGGCGAGCGCACGCGCCGCCACCGCGCCCAAGCCGCTGTTCGCGCCGGTGACGATGAACGTCCGGCCGGTCTGATCGGGGATGTTCGAGGCGTCCCAACGGGTCATGCCGGGAAGTTTAGTCCCGGAAGCGCGACCCGTCGCCCCGATCGAATCGAGGCGACGGGAAACCGCGTCAGGCCTGGGCGAGGATCTCCTCGTCGGTCATGGCCGCGACCTCCAGATACAGCTTGGCGACCTCGTCCAGCCGGTCCGGTGTGCCCGCCTCGGCCTCCTTCGCGAGCAAGCGCTCGGCCAGCCCCGCCACCGTGCGGCCGACGAGGATGTCCGCGACCAGCGCGTGCTCCGCGTCGAGCCATTCGCGGACCCGGGCGATCGCCGTCGTCGCGAGCACCGAGTCGCCGCCGAGCCCGAAGAAGTCGTCGTGCACGCCGAGCCGCGGCACGCCGAGCACCTCGGCGATGATGGCCGCGAGCGCCGACTCCAGCGGCGTGCGCGGCGCGAGGTCCGCGGTGTCCTGCGCCGAGGGCTCGAGCAGCGCGACGACCGCGCGGCGGTCGAGCTTGCCGTTGTCGGTGAGCGGCATGTCCTCCAGGAGTTCGATGCGAGTCGGAATCATGTAGCCGGGCAACAGATCCGAGATCGCGCCGACCAGATCCACAGTGCTGCCCGGGAACCCGGCCACGGCCGCGACCAGCTTCGGCGCACCCGTTCCGACCACGGCCGCGACCGCGTGCCGGACGCCCGGCGCGGTGCGCAGCGCGCTCTCCACCTCACCGAGTTCCACGCGGTAGCCACGGATCTGCACCTGGTGGTCGGCGCGGCCGAGGAATTCGATCGTGCCGTCCGGCCAGTAGCGGGCCATGTCGCCGGTGCGGTACCAGCGGATGTCGTCGTGCGTCACGAACCGTTCGGCGGTGCGCTCGGGATCGTTGCGGTAACCCGCGGCGACGTTCGCGCCGCCCACCCAGAATTCGCCCGGCACCCAGTCCGGGCAGTCGCGGCCCGCCGAATTGACCACGCGGCAGCGCACATTGCGCAGCGGAACGCCGAACGGCACCGTCGTCCAGTGCGCGGGCGGATCGCTGACCTCGCAAATGGTGTTGTGGATGGACGTCTCGGTCGCGCCGCCCAGGCCGGAGAAGCGGCAGCCGGGCACCTGCGCGGCGAGCCTGCGCGCGAGGTCGGCGCCGACCCAGTCGCCGCCGAGGGTCACCGCGCGCAGCGAGTCGCCCAGTTCGTCGCCGCCGATCTCGAGGATCATGTCGAGCATGCTCGGCACGCAGTTGAGGATGGTCACCCGGAAGCGCCGCAACAGCTCGACCCAGGTGGTCGCCTCCTCGCGCTGCCTCGGGTTCAGCGCGACGACGGAGCCGCCGACCGAGAACATGCCGAAGATGTCGTAGACCGAGGCGTCGAACTCCAGGGCGGACAGCCCGAGTACCCGGTCGCCGGGACCGACCCCGAACCAGTCGTTCACGGCGTCGATGGTGTTCATCGGGCCGCTGTGCGGTAGGTCGACGCCCTTGGGCACGCCGGTCGAACCGGAGGTGAACAGCACGTATGCGATGGCCGAGGTATCCGGGATCACGGGCGCGGCAAGCGGATTCGGGTGCTGTGCGGCCTGCGAGACCGGCACGCAAGCGATCTCGGGACTTCCCATGTTCGCACCGTCGACGGTGAGCGCGGCCACCACCTCGCCAGTGCGCAGGATTTCCGCGCGCCTGCCCACCGGCTGGTCGAAGCCGATCGGCACGTAGGTCGCGCCCGCCGCGAGCACGCCGAGCACCGCGAGGATCTGATCCGGGCCCTTCGGCAACTGCACCGCGACGGTATCGCCTTGCCGCACCCCCTGATCCCGCAGCGCACCGGCAACGGCCAGTGCCTGCGCGGCCAATTCGCCGTAGCTCCATCCGCCGTCGACGCCGTCGGTCTGCCACAGCACCGCGGGCGCGTCGGGCGTCGCCGCGGCGTGCTGGAAGAAGCCCTCGTGCAGCGCGCGGCCGGTCACCGGTCCGTCGGTCGCGTTGACCTGCGCGCGCACGGTGGCCTGCGCGAGCGGAAGACGTACCGCCGCCTCGGCATTCCACCCGGCCTCGCCCGCGCCGAGCCGCGCGATGGCGTCGGTGTAGCTGGTGAACATCGCGTCGATCACGCCTTCGGGGAAGGCGGATTCGCGCACGTCCCAGTTCAGCAGCAGGCCGCCGCGCACCTCGGTGACCTGCGCGTCGAGCAGCACCTGCGGGCCCTGCGAGATGATCCAGACCGGCTCGCCGAAAGTCTCGGTCACCGAATCGGCGAACAGCTCGCCGAGATTGAGCGCACTGGTGTAGACGATCGGCGCGAGCACCGGCTCGCCGCGGTGGCGGCCGAGGTCGCGCAGCACCTCGAGGCCGGAATAGGCAGTGTGCGCGCCGCTTTCGTGCATCGAGCGCTGCAACGCCCGAGCACGGTCGGCGACCGTCAGGTCCGCGCTGACATCCACCTCGAGCATGATCGATGACGTGAAATCGCCGATCACGCGATCGATGTCGGGATGCACCGGCTCACGGTGGAACAGCGGCACGTTCAACAGGAATCGGCTCTGCGCGGACCAGCCGCCGATGGTTTCGGCGAACACCGCGGCCAGCGCCATGGCCGGGGTGATGCCGCGCGCGTGCGCGGCGTCCAGCAGCCGCTGCTTGGCCTCCGGCTCGAGCCAGTGGTTGTAGCGGACGGTCCGGTGCGGGTCGGCGCGCTCGCTGACCGGAATGGTCGGCAGCTCGGGCGAACCGGGCAGCCGCGACAGCCGTTCCTGCCACCACTGCTTGTCGCGCTCCCGCGCGGCCGCGTCGATCTGGCGTTCGGTGCGGTAGCGGCGGTAGCTGTAGGTCTCGGCGGGCAGCGACCCGCCGTGGTAGAGCTCGGCCAGGTCGGAGATCAGGACGCGGTAGCTCATGGCGTCGCCCGCGAGCATGTCGACGTCGAGGTGCAGGCGGGTGCGATCGTCGGCCAGCAGGCTGAGCGTCAGGTCGAGGACCTGCCCGGCCTCGATGTCGAGACGCTGGTGGGTCTTGCTGTCGCGCAGGCGTTCCAGCTCGGCGGCCGCGGCTTCGGCGGACTCCGCGCGCAGGTCGACGACGGAGAACACCGGACGGCCGGGCGCGGGCATCGTCTGCTGCGTTCCATCCGGCAGCACCCGGGTGCGCAGCATCGGGTGCGCGGCGACCAGGGCCGCGACGGCGCGCTCGAGCCGCTCGGGATCGACGGCGGAACCGTCGAATTCGACGTACAGGTGCGCGGCGACGCCGCCCAGATCCTGTTCGTCGGAGCGGCCGATCCAGTACGCGTGCTGCATGGTCGCCAGCGGGAAGGGCTCGGATTCGTCCCCGGCCTCGGCGGATGCGACCAGTGCGGTGGCCGACTCGACGGGCGCTGTACCGGATTCGGCGAGTGCCACGGTAGATTCGCCCGTCTCGGCGTCCGACTCCGCGGCTGCGGCTTCTGCGGGTGCGGCGCCCGCGCCGAGCAACCGGGACCATTCCGCGACGGTCGGCGTGGCGGCCAGCTGGGCGAAGTTGACGTCCGCGCCGCGCTTGCGCCAACCACCGGCCAGTTTCATGGTCCGGATGGAATCCAGGCCCAGCTGGATCAGATCGTCCTCGTCGGCGATCGCGTCGATATCGATGCCGAGTTGCCCGGCGATCGCGGCGCGGATCTCGTCCCGGCCGATCACCGCGTGCGCGGCGCTCCCCGCTCCGCCTCCCGGTCGCTGTGCTGGCTCCATGTGCCGCTGTACTCCTTGTTCGCCGCCGCATCCGGCGGATCGAGACTGCTCGGCGATAGCGTATCGCACTGAGATAGGGTTGCCTAACCTACATAAAGAGACCCTAATTACTAGATCCGAGAACTACCCGTTCCGACTTTGTGAGGCGGCCCGTGACCACCACATCCAGCACCCACCGAGAGGGCTACGTCCCCTTCCCCGCCGACGCGGCCGAGAACTATCGGGCCGCCGGCTACTGGACCGGCCGCGCGCTCGGCGACCTGCTGCGCGAGACCGCGCGCAAGGAGCCGGGGCGCACCGCGCTGATCACCGACGCGGGGGAGCGCTGTTACGCGGAAGTGGACGCCGAGGCCGATCGGATGGCGCACGGTCTGCTTGCGCTGGGCATCGTGCCGGGCGACCGCGTCGTCGTGCAGTTGCCCAACGTGCCCGAGTTCCTGACGGTGCTGTTCGGTCTGCTGCGGGCGGGCATCATCCCGGTGCTGACGCTGCCCGCCCACCGCAGGGCCGAAATCGAGCATCTGGCCGCGCTTTCCGAGGCGGTGGGTTACGTCATCGTCGACCGGCACGGCGATTTCGACTACCGGGAACTGGCCGCGACGGTGTGCGAGTCCGTGCCGAGCTTGCGCCACGTGCTCGTGCTCGGCGAGCCGGGCGCGTTCACCGACCTGAATTCGGTACCCCGCGACGGCGCTGGGCTCGACGGCGCTGTGTTGTCGCTCCCCGAGGTCGACCCGAGCGACATCGCGCTGATGCTGGTCTCGGGCGGCACCACCGGCCTGCCCAAGCTGATCGCCCGCACGCACGACGATTACGCATACAACGCCACCGCGAGCGCCGCGGTGTGCGAGCTCACCGCCGACGACGTCTACCTGGCGACGCTGCCCGCCGCGCACAACTTCCCGCTCGCCTGCCCCGGCATCCTCGGCACCGTGAGCGTCGGCGGCGCGGTCGCGTTCGTCACCGATCCGAGCCCCGAGAGCGCCTTCGCCGCCATCGAGAAGCACCGGGTCACGGTCACCGCCGTGGTGCCGCCGCTGGCCCAGTTGTGGTGCGCGGCAACCGAATGGGAGGACGCCGACCTCGCCTCGCTGCGCCTGCTCCAAGTCGGCGGCGCGCGTCTGGCCGAGGTGAACGCCGTCGAGGTCACCCCCGCTCTCGGCGCCACCTTGCAGCAGGTGTTCGGCATGGCCGAGGGTCTGCTCAACTACACCCGGCTCGACGATCCGGCCGAGCTGCTGCACACCACTCAGGGCAGACCGCTCTCCCCCGCCGACGAGGTGCGGGTGGTGGACGGCGAAGGCAACGACGTCGCGCTGGGCGAGGAGGGTGAGCTACTCACCAAGGGCCCCTATACGATTCGCGGCTACTACCGCGCGCCCGAGCACAACGCCCGCGCCTTCACTCCCGACGGCTACTACCGCAGCGGCGACCTGGTCCGTCGCCTCCCGTCCGGCCACCTCGTGGTCTCCGGCCGGATCAAGGACGTGATCAACCGCGGCGGCGAGAACATCTCCTGCGACGAGCTCGAGGAGCACCTGCTCGCCCATCCGGCCGTCCGGCACGCCGCCGCGGTCGGGCTGCCGGACGCGGCGCTCGGCGAAAAGGTCTGCGCGGTACTGGTCGTCGACGGCGCGATGCCGGCCCTGGCCGAAATCAAGACCTTCCTCACCGACCGCGGCCTCGCCACCTACAAGCTGCCCGACGTGCTGCGCCAGGCGGACGAGCTGCCGATCACCGCGGTCGGCAAGATCGATAAGAAGGCGCTGCGCGCCCAGTAGTACGGTCGCGCGACTCGACATGCCGGTCGCGACTCGTCCAGGCACCGATCCGACGACACGGGCCGCCCACCGAATGGTGGGCGGCCCGTTGGTCTTTCGACGTGCGCTCGACTCTCGGCGTCCGCTACGCCTTGACGACGTACGGCGCGACGCTACCGAGCTTTTCGCAGGTCTCCTCGAATTCGCGCTCGGGACGGGACTGTCCGACGATGCCCGCGCCCGCGCGCAGCCAGGCGCCCTCGGTGGTCTGGTAGACCGCGCGCAGCACCAGCGTGGCCTCCATCGCGCCGGTCGGCGAGATCGTCACCACCGCACCGGAGTACAGCCCGCGCGGCGCACCGTCGAGGCGGAAGACCGAGTCGACGCCCTCGCGCTTGGGGATGCCGGACGCGGTGACCGACGGGAAGAGCACCTCGAGCGCGTCCCAGCTGGAGCGATCGGCGGCCAGCCTGCCGCGCACGGTGGAGGCGAGGTGCTGCACGCTGCCGCGCTCGCGCACCGCCATGAAATCGGACACCGCGGGCGTACCGGGATCGGCGACCGCGCTGATCTCGGCGAACGAGGTCTGCACCGAAATGGCGTGCTCCACGATCTCTTTCGGATCGCTGACCAGGTCGGCGCGGGCCGCCATGTCGACCTCCGCGCCGAGGCCGAAGGCGCGGGTGCCCGCCAGCGGCTCGGTGGTGACCACCCGGTCCTCGTCGACGGAGGCGACCAGCTCCGGGCTGAAGCCCGCGGCTTCGAGACCGCCGAGCCGCAGCAGGAAGGAGCGGGCGGGCGTGTTGTTCGCCCGGCCGAGCCGGTAGGTGGCGGGCACGTCGACCGCGAACGGCAGCTCGACCTTCCTGGAGAGGATGACCTTCTGGTAACGGCCGGAACGGATTTCCGCGACAGCCTCGGCGACCCGGTCGCGGTAACCGGTCGGATCCACCCGGATGTCGGCCGGGTGCGGCGTCGGCAGCTCGCTGCCCTGCGCCTCGGCGATGAGATCGTGGATGTCACCGGTCTCGCTCGGCGTGGCGCCCGAGATGCGAATACCGGATTCGTCCACACGGACCTCGATGCGCGGAATCATCAGGTGCGCCAAGGGCGTCCGCTCGTCCAGGTGCGCGGTCGCGTCCAGCGCCCACGCGCAGAACTCGAATCCGATCCAGCCGTAGGCGCGACGGCCGTCCAGCGGCAGCAGGCCGAGGGCCTCGTCCAGAGCTCGCGCGGGCGTGCCCGTCCAGCTCGCGGTGGTGGTCTTCCCCTCCCAGGTGACGCGCAGTTCGCGCACGTCGAGTTCGATGCTGCCGATCGGATCGGCCGCGAACACCCACTCCCCCGGACGTTCGTACATCACGTACTCGCCGAAACTATCCGCCGCAGCCAGCCGTGACATCGCTGCCGCCGGATCGGTTACATACTCTACGCGCAAGCGCTCGTCCGTGGTCGACAACGATCCTCCAAGGTAACCCTGACCTAACTTCGAGAGGTAAGGTTAGCATTACCTCGGCACCGCGAAAGTGTGCTCGCGACCACAGGATGTTTATTGCGGCAAACGCCCTGGGCGACACCGGTTATCCGGCCGCAACGGCCGCCGCGCACTGTCGGACACTCCGCCGCGCACTTCCCGCGACCGCCCCTCCCCGCCTGTCGCGCCCGCGTTCGAGGGCAGCCCGCTGCGCGCGTTCACCGCACCGGAATCGAACTCGCCGCGCGGAGTGCCTGCGCACAGCGGCGCGGCAGGCTTGAATGAAGGAAGCGTCACCTGCGGAGGGAAGAACATCGATGATCGATCACCGCGGCGGCTCGCCGACGAAGTCAGCTACCGCGCCCCGGTCGGTGGTGGCGCTGGTGGACGCCACCTCCGGGGTCGAGCGCGAACTGGTCGGCGCCTGGCTCGGCGACGGCGGCATCGCCAAGGAGATCGGCACCGACGCGCCGATCACCCAGCTCGACCTGGACTCGGACGCGATCGCGGACAGGCTGGTCGGTCGCCGCGACGACCCGCTGGTGGTGCCGATCCGGGTGCTCTGGCTGCCGCCCGAGCGCGACGGCGTGCGCCGGATGACCTTCGCCGATCTGGCGATGCTGACCAATCCCCGCAAACCACACTGGCTCGCGCAGCGCAAGCTGGTGCGCAAATCGCCGGACCGGCACGTGATCCTGACCGGGCAACCCGCTCTGCTGAGCGAGCTGCGCGTCAACAATCCCGAGGCCTCCGCGCTGCACGCGGCGGGAACCGCCGAGCCGTTCGCCCGCGCCATCCTGCGCGCCGCGGTGGTCGCGCTGGAACGCGCGGAGCGGTCCATCATCGGCGACCGATACAAGGTGCCCCGGCTGGTGGCCGAGGAGATCCTCGACTCCCCCGACTTCTTGCGCAGGCTGGAGCTGATCGCCGACCGGATCGGCGCGGATCCCCAGGAGGTGTATCGCCGCGCGGAGCGGGCGCTCAACGAACTGGTCGCCGCGCAGAGCCGGACGGTCTCGGATCTGTTCACCCAGGCCATGCGCCCGGTGCACGCCTCGACGTGGAAAGTCGACACCGACGACTCCGGCCTTGCCGCGCTGCGCGCGCTCAACCGCCGCTATCCGCTGGTCTTCCTGCCCTCGCACCGTTCCTACGTGGACGCGTTCGTGCTCGGTGACGTGCTGGCCCGCAACGACTTCCCGCCCAACCACGTGATCGGCGGCGCCAATCTGCGGTTCTGGCCGCTCGGCCCGATCGCGCGGCGCACCGGCACGGTGTTCATCCGGCGCAGCTTCGGCGACGACGAGGTCTACAAGGCGGTGGTCGAGGAGTACTTCGCCTACCTGGTCGCCAAACGCTTCAACCTGGAGTGGTACTTCGAGGGCGGCCGCACCCGCACCGGCAAGCTGCGCCCGCCGCGTTACGGCCTGCTCAACTACCTCGCCGCCGCGGTGCGCGCCGACCGCGTCGACGACGTCATGCTGGTCCCGGTATCGATCACCTACGAGCGACTCAACGAACTCGGCGCCATCGCCACCGAACAGGCGGGCGGCACCAAGAAACCGGAGGGGCTGGCCTGGATGGCGCGCTACATCCGCAGCCAGCAGCATTCGGCGGGCCGCGTCTACGTCCGCTTCGGCGCGCCGCTCTCGGCCCGCGACCGGCTGGCCGCGCACGGCGACCCGCTCGCTCCGCCGCGGATCTCGATTCCCTTGCACCACACCGAATCGGTCGCCGAGCCGGTCGCCGACACCGATCCGGAGACCATGGAGCGGGAACGAAAGGCCGTGCAGCGCCTGGCTTTCGAGATCGCCGTCGGGATCAACACGGTCACGCCCATCACCGTCAACTCGCTGGTCACACTGGCCCTGCTCGGCGTGGACGAGCGCGCGCTCACCCTCGGCGAGGTCCGCTCGCTGCTCGCGCCGGTGCTCGGCTACATCGAGAAGCGCGAGCTGCCCAGCGGTGAACTCGACGCGCTGCGCGACGAACCGAACCTGGCCGTTGTGCTGGAACAGCTTTCGCTGGCCAAGGTGGTGACCGTCTATCGCGGCGGCCTGGAGCCGGTGTATTCGATCGAGAGCGGCGCGCACCTGGAGGCCGCGTTCTACCGCAACAGCGCCGTGCACTGGTTCGTGAACCGGGCGATCCTGGAATTGTCGATCCTCGCCGCGGTGGATTCCGGTGCGCCCGACCAGCTTCGGACCGGATGGGACGAGGCGTTCCGGCTGCGCGACCTGTTGAAGTTCGAGTTCTTCTTCCCGGACCGCGCGGAATTCACCACCCAGATCACCGCCGAGATGCTGCTCGTCGATCCGGAGTGGAACGGACGCAGCCGCAAGGACACCCTCGGCACCGACATCCTCGGGAAGCTCACCGCCTCCGGATTCATGATGGCCCACCGCGTGCTGCGCTCGTTCTTCGACGCGCAGCTCGTCGTCGCCGAGCGGTTGGCCGCGCGCGATCCCGGCGCCGCGATCGACCGCAAGGAATTCCTCGACGAATGCGTGTCGGTGGGCAGGCAGATGCTGCTCCAGCAGCGCCTGCACAGCCCGGAATCGGTGTCCACCGAACTGTTCGGCAGTGCGCTGAAACTGGCCGACAACCACGGGCTGCTGCGGCCGGTGTCGGGGACCTCGGCCAAGGACCGCACCGAATTGATCGCGCGCCGTGCCGAATTCGCCGATCGGCTGCGCGGTATCGGGGCCCGCATCGCGCAGGCCGCGGCCCTCGACCCGTCCAACATCCCGGGGCTGGGGGCGCGATGAGCCAGGCCGCAGCCCCGCGCCCGGCCGCCGATGATCGAGGCGGATCGGGGGATGCGCCCGCCGATCTCGGCGCGATGTTGTCCGCCATCCGATCCGGGCCGCAGGGACCCGAGATCGCCGCGGTGTTCGACTTCGGCGGCACTGTCGTGGACGGGTTCCCCCGGCCGCCGCTGTATCGCAGGGCGTTGGGCGGCGGCGCGCGCGGCCTGTCCGCGACGCTGCTCGGCAGCATCCGCAACGGGCTGACCGACGGCGAGTACAGCCGCTTCCTCCAGCAGGCCGCCCAGGTGCTGGCCGGGCGGACCGAGGACGAGCTCGACGAACTAGGCGTCCAGCTGTTCCGCCGCGCCGTCTACGGGCACCTGTATCCCGAAGCGTGGCAATTGATCCGGACGCACGAGGCGGCCGGGCACACCGTGGTGCTGACCAGTTCGCTGACCAGGTTCCAGGTCGCGCCGGCCGCCGCCGCGCTCGGCGTCCGGCACGTGCTCTGCACCGAGATGGCCACCAGCGACGGCCTGCTCACCGGCTACACCGCGGGGAAGACCCTGTGGCGGCACGGCAAAGCCGACGCCGTGCGCACGTTCGCCTCGGCCAACGGCATCGATCTGAGCCGCAGTTATGCCTACGCCGACGGTGTCGCGGACCTACCGGTGCTCGCGCTCGTGGGCCACCCGGTCGCCGTCAACCCCGAACGCAAGCTGGGCGCGATGGCGACCGACAACGCCTGGCCGTCGCTGGCCTTCCGGCCGCGCAGAGCGCCTCGGCCGCTGGACTACCTGCGCACGATCGCCGGTTTCGCGGCGCTGATCGGCGGCGCGGTGTTCGGCGTGCTCGCCAAGTCGTACACCGGGCAGCGCAGGAAGATGGCCGACGCGCTGATGGCGTACGGCACCGGCGCGACGCTGCGCGCGCTCGGCGTGCGCGTCCGGGTGACCGGCGCCGAGCACGCGCGAGGGCCGCGCCCCGCCGTCTTCCTGTTCAACCACCAGAGCCAGTTCGACGTGATCATCGTGCCGAACGTGATCGGCGGCGGTGTCACCGGCATCGGCAAGAAGGAGTTGACCCGCAACCCGCTGTTCGGTCCGCTGATGCGCTTCGTCGGCGTGACCTTCATCGACCGATCGGACACCCATCGCGCCAGAGCGGCGCTGGCGCCCGTGGTCGAGACGCTGCGCGGGGGGCTGTCGATCGCCGTCTCGCCGGAGGGAACCCGTTCGTACACACCGGAAGTCGGGCCGTTCAAGAAGGGCGCCTTCCACATCGCGCACCAGGCGGGCGTTCCGGTGATCCCGGTGGTGATCCGCAACGCGGGCGAGATCTCCTGGCGCAATTCGATGATCGCGCGGCGCGGGACGGTGGACGTCGCGATCCTGGCGCCCATCGATGTGCGCGACTGGGATCCGGCGGCGATGAACGAGCAGGTCGAGACGGTACGGCAGCTGTTTCTTGCGACGTTGCTCGACTGGCCGGACACCGGATCGAGTGATATGGAACACACTGCGCCGCAACGCGATTGACCTAAACAATTCTTGAGGTTTCAAGATGAGTCTCACAACGAATTCACAGCTTCGCCTCAGGAGACCGGAACCATGTCTGTCGCACACGCCACCACCGCACCCACCATCCAGATCCCCGCCGTGAACCGCCCGGTCGCCGTCCTCGGCGCGGTCGCCGCCGGCGTGCTGGCCAACCTCGTCGTCTGGCTGATCGGCGCCGCCGCGGGCGGCTCCTTCGTCATTGTCGACGGCACGACCACCCAGGACGTCGCGCCCGGCGGCGTGATCGTCATGTCCGCCGTCCCGCTGGCGGTCGGGCTGACCGCCGCCGCCCTGCTGTCCTACCGCTGGGTGGGCGTGCTGCGGATCGCCGCGGTGGTCGGCTCGGTGTTGAGCCTCGCCACCATCGTGGGCACCGTCGCCGCCAACTTCGACACCGCGTCCACCGTGGCGCTGTCGATCATGCACGTGCTGCTGGTGCCGGTCATCGTTGTCAGCATGGAGGGCCTGCGCAAGCACCTGATCGAGCGCTGAGCCCGGCCGAGTGAGCACCGAACACAACAGAGCCCCGCCTCCGTTTCCCGGACGCGGGGCTCTGCGGTGTGGTCAGACCGAGCGGCCGAACAGCAGCTTCCACGGCATCAGCGCCGACTCCAGCTGCACCTTCAGACTCATCTTCGAGGCGCCAAGGGTGCGCTCCTCGAACCGGATCGGCACCTCGGCGATCGCGATGCCCCGCTTGACCGTCCGGTAGTTCATCTCGACCTGGAACGAGTAGCCGTTGCTCCGGATCGAGGCCACGTCGATGGCGCGCAGCGTGTCGGCCTTCCATGCCTTGAAGCCCGCGGTGGCGTCCTTGACGCCCAAGCGCAGGATCAGGTTCACGTAGAAGTTCGCCCACGCCGAGAGCGCCTTGCGGTACCACTTCCACTCCTCGGCGGTGGAACCGCCCGGGACGTACCGCGAGCCGAGCACGACGCCCGCCTCGGTGTCGCGCAGCTTCTCCAGCATGGCCGGAATCACCTCGGCCGGATGCGAGAGATCGGCGTCCATCTGAATCACCACGTCGGCGCCTTCGTCCAGCGCCCGGGTGATACCGGCGACGTAGGCGCGGCCGAGTCCGTCCTTCTCGGTGCGGTGCAGCACGCCGACCACGTTCGGCAGCTCGGCGGCCAGCTTGTCGGCGACCTCCCCGGTGCCGTCCGGCGAGTTGTCGTCGACGACGAGGACGTGCAGGTCGGCCACCGGCAGCGCCGTCAGCCGCTCCACCGCCACCGGCAGATTCTCCCGCTCGTTGTAGGTCGGCACAACAACGGTAACCCTCAAGGGTCGCCCTCCCTGCTCACCTGGTCCGGCCCGCAGCCCACGCCGGACCGCCGAGCACTCGTTCGATTCTGAGAAACCGTACTCGATCGACCTGATGGGCACCTGAGCGGCCGGACGCGGCGTCGAGGGTATTACGCGCCGTGATCCGGACCAAGATCAAGTCGCGGACCTGCGGCGACGGTCGCGCCGCCGCGCGTTCCCGCGCCGCACGAGCGAAATCTGTTGTCGCGCAGGAAGGGTTTCAGTCGCCGTCGCGCCAGGATCGGTCGCGCGCGTCCTCGCGCTCGTTGCGCGCCCGGACGATCTCCAGCGCGCGTTCGGCCGTGGCCTGGTCCGGATACGGGCCCATCCGGTCCCGGAACCAGCACTGGCGGCCCTTCTCGGCACGCTGGTGCTTCAAGCAGTAGTACCACCGTTCAGCCATGCCCCCAGCATCCCACCTCGCCGACCACCCGGCCCACGTTTCCGGACGGGACCGGGATACGCCAACGCCCGCGAAACGAAAAATCCCCCCGCCGGACCGGCGAGGGGATTGTGGTGGCCAGGGCCGGGATCGAACCGGCGACCTTCCGCTTTTCAGGCGGACGCTCGTACCAACTGAGCTACCTGGCCGCAGGCACCCGTTCCGAATGCCATACGCTAAACGCCGGATTGCTCCGGCGCTTATTTGCGACCCTGACGGGACTCGAACCCGCGACCTCCGCCGTGACAGGGCGGCGCGCTAACCAACTGCGCCACAGGGCCTTGCTCTGCTACCAACGGTCCGAAGACCGTACCCCCTACGGGATTCGAACCCGCGCTACCGCCTTGAAAGGGCGGCGTCCTAGGCCGCTAGACGAAGGGGGCTCGTCCCGGATTTCTCCGGACCGGCTTTTCAACGGGTATCCGTTGGGAGCTCGCATAGCTTATGACAGTCTCGCCGAGTTTCCCAAATCGGCTGGTCAGAGGCCCAGACCGAGCTCTTCCAGCCGTGCGGACGCGCGCCATCCGTCGACCCGGAACTTCGCGCCCCACTCCGGGGTGGACATCGCATCGACCACGACCTCGAGCACTTCCTGGAAGCGCGAGCGCAGATCGGTCGCGCCGCCCAGCAGATCGAGCATGTAGCGCTGCCCCGCGAGACCGGCCGCCAGCGTCCTGGTGAACCGGTCCGGATCGGCGTCGGCGCGCAGCTGTCCGTGCTCGATGGCGCGCACGGCCAGCACCCTGGTCGCACGGCCGAGGATGCGACCGCCGCCGGTTTGCACGTCGCGATAGAAGTCCGGCTCGATGATCAAGCGGTACTCCGCCTGCACGATGATGTCGTGCTCGAGCCGGAGCGCCATCTCGTCGATCATCCCATGCAAGGTGTCCAGCGGGCCGAGATCCGTTCTGGCGAGCCAGCGTTCGGCCGAGGACCGATACCGCTCCACCGCCGTCTCCAGTACCGCGCGTGCCAGATCTTCCTTGGAATCGAAATGGAAGTACATCGCCCCCTTGGTCGCGCGCGATCCCTCCAATATGCGGTTGAGCGATGCAGCGGCATAGCCGCTCTTCCCGAACTCAACGGCGGCGGACCTGATAATCGCCGCACGTGTCCGGCGGGCCCGCTCTTGCTGCCGTGCCATGCTCGAAACGCCTCCGAAGCCTACTCGCCGCCAATCGGTGCCCCCCATAGGAACGAACCCTTGGCGCGAAGTTATGAGTTTTATCAATACTTCAAACCGGGTTTTCGCCCAGTTTCAAACTTTCGGTACGAAAACTTGCGAAAAACCTGAAACACACCAGCTGGTATAGTTTGCCTGCCCGGGTGCGCCGCAGGGGGTGCGCACCCGGGCAAACATCGTCTCGGATCAGCCTCCTGCGGCATCGACTCCTTGTTCGCCACGATCGGCCGTACCGTTCGTGACACGTTCGGGCACAACAACGATAAGCCGAATTCCAGTTCGCCGGGTGTGGCGGCGATTCTTCCGGAATTCACCAAGGCGTCACCGTACCCGGAAACTCCTTGCGACACGCGGCAAACCGAAGAGTCAGATAGCCGCCGGACTCGGATATCTGTTACAGCAAACATCTCGCAATCAGAATCGGGCATCGCCCCGATTACCGAATTCGGCAGCGTCGCAGGGCTGTTCACCCGACCCGACCGGCAGGCTCGACGCCCGTCCGCCATCCGCGCGACCATCGCCCGCGCCGTCCACGCGCTCCCCCGAGCTTCGGTCTCCCGCCCTCTGCAAATCCAAAGTCCCTGGAAGCCAACATGATTGGATGATATCCAGTTCTACGCGGAATGAACAAAGCTGGGTGCCAAATGTTTACCGGCAGCATCGCCTCGCCCGCCTCCCTTGTTACCGCACGCGCCGCCACCACTCGAACCGCGCCGCCGACCGCCCGGCCCCACGCCCCCCGACCCACCCCCGCCCGGGTTGGGCGATACGGACCCCGCGCACTACACTTTCCCTTCGCGCCCCTATAGCTCAGTTGGTAGAGCTACGGACTTTTAATCCGCAGGTCGTAGGTTCGAGCCCTACTGGGGGCACACCGCCGCAGGCGCCCGGATCCATCCGGGCGCCTGCGGTTCTTTCTGTCCGGAGAAGGCCGAGGATGCCTCGGCTCTCGTCGGCACGTGGGGCAGATCCGCCCCGGCGTGGGGCGCGGTGCTGCCTCAACCGACGGAAAGGAAACGCCACTGCTGTATGTCGGCCCCGTTTTGGGGAAGTAGCGTGAGCTTCCATCCCCCCTGCCCGTTGGTAGGGGTGAGGGCCATGCCGTCGTAGACGATCGGCGATCGCTCGGAGTCACCGTCGATGGTCCACAGGAGGTCACTGAACCCGCACTCGGCCTGCCCGCCCTCCGACGGTTTGTCCAGCACGAGCGGCATGTTCGAGCCCTGGTTGAAGACCACGTAGACCCCGTCGCCGAGCCCATCGAACCGCCACTGCTGCCGCGGGCCGCCGTCGGCGAAGTCGACCATTCCCACGCTCGCCCCGTCGTCGCTGGTGACCGCCATCACGGATCCTGGGTCCGCGCAGTTGAATATCAGGTATATCCCGCTGAAAATCTCGGCCATGGTCTGCGTCCTCACTGTGTGAGCGCACCGCCACTGAGCTTCGAACTTCCCGGTGACGCCGCGCTGCTGTCGTAGTCGTAGGCGAATCTCCGAGTTCAGTAATCAGCATCGCATCAGGACCGGATTCCGGTGCCGAGATCACCTAGGGCAGGCGGCGGCCGAGACCGGTTGCTCGGCGCGGCGGTGCCTGAGCAGATCGGTTGCGGCACAGCGTCGAGCGTTCCCATAGCGCCTCCCAGCGCGGCGACGCAGGAGGACATCGCCACCCGGCGCTAACGCCGAAGGCCTCGCGACGATAGACCAGACGCTGCGGGCCGACGTGTCTTCTGTCACCGGACGCCAGGCTCGACGCGGCTTACACTCGGGGGGTGCGCCGAGCGTCAACGACGACGTATGAAGTGCATCACCGGGCGCCGATTCTCAGCTGGATGCGTTTCGCATCACACCTACGGTGCCGTAAGGTATGGCCGCATCAGCACGGTCTACCCGGGGGGACGACCTGCAAGCGTGCACGCACTCAATGAAGGGCTATTACATGGCAAGGGATCTGACTCAACTCGAGCTGCTCACGGAGTTGGAGCCGGTTGCCGAACAAAACGTCAACCGGCACCTCTCCTTGGCAAAGGAATGGCATCCCCACGACTACGTCCCCTGGGACGAGGGCCGCAACTTCGCGGCACTCGGGGGTGTCGACTGGGACCCGGAGCAGTCCCGATTGAGCGAGGTCGCCAAGGCGGCCATGATCACGAACCTGCTGACCGAGGACAACCTCCCCTCCTACCACCGCGAGATCGCCGAGAACTTCTCGCAGGACGGCGCGTGGGGCACCTGGGTGGGGCGCTGGACCGCCGAGGAGAACCGGCACGGCATCGTCATGCGTGACTACCTGGTGGTCACCCGCGGCGTCGACCCGGTCGCACTCGAAGAGGCCCGCATGGTCCACATGACCAACGGCTTCGCCTCCCCCACCGAGGCCGACGCCGGCTTCCTGCACTCGGTGGCCTACGTGACCTTCCAGGAACTCGCCACCCGCGTCTCGCACCGCAACACCGGCAAGGTCTGCGACGACCCGATCGCCGACCGCATGCTGCAGCGCGTCGCCGCCGACGAGAACCTGCACATGATCTTCTACCGCAACATGTGCGGTGCGGCCCTCGACCTGGCGCCCGACCAGACTCTCGAGGCCATCACGCTGATCCTGGAGAACTTTCAGATGCCCGGCGCGGGCATGCCCAACTTCCGCCGCAACGGCGTGCTGATGGCCAAGCACGGCATCTACGACCTGCGCCAGCACCTCGAGGACGTCGTGGAGCCGGTGCTGAAGAAGTGGAACATCTTCGAGCGCGACGACTTCACCCCGCGCGGCGAGGCCGTCCGCGAGCGGCTCGGCAACTTCCTGGAAAAGCTCGGCAAGGACGTCGTGAAGTTCGAGGAGCAGCGCGACCGCATGCTGGCTCGCGAAGCCAAGAAGCGCGAACTCGCAGGCGCCGCCGCGATCTGATCGCACGGTAAAAGCAAGCGCCGCCGCTGGAATCATTCCGGCGGCGGCGCGCTTTTGTCCGAACCGTATTCAGTTCAGCGGCAATGCGCCGTCGGTGCCGCCGACATCGGTGATCTTCCAATCGGAGTTCTCATCCAGCGTGACGTTGTAAGTCACCGTGGTTTGCGCGCCTTCCGGGCTCTGCGCATTCGTCGAACTCACGTTCACGAAGACATTCACCTTGTAGACGCCGTTGTCCTCGGAAACGACCTTCGCGGAAATGGGCGAGGCGGTGGACGTCCACTTCAGCGGGACCAGAATCTGCTCCAGCTTGGGCGCTGTGGCGTCGAATTTGTTCGCCAGCTGGGGAGTGGTGTTGGCCTTCAGCTTTCCGATCCACGCGTTGATGTCCTGATAATTCACCGTCGCCGCGCCGACCGCGTAATCGGTGGCGACCTGTTCGGCGCGGCGGTCCTCGGCGGCGCGCTGAGCTTGTTCGTCGAGATCGCTCTTGGCCGACCACCACAGCACGCCGAACAGCACGGTCAGCACGGCGAGGACGCCGACGGCCGCACCCCACAGCACCGACGTCACCGGGATGGAGAGCGTGGCGCCGGACTTCGGGGCGGGGGCGGGATCGTCCTTCTTGTCGAGACGCACGTCCGACGTGCTCGCACTCTGTTCCGGGGTGGCCTTGTCGTCGGC
Organism: Nocardia sp. NPDC050713; assembly: GCF_040654315.1. Taxonomy (NCBI): domain Bacteria; kingdom Bacillati; phylum Actinomycetota; class Actinomycetes; order Mycobacteriales; family Nocardiaceae; genus Nocardia; species Nocardia sp. NPDC050713. The sequence goes on from NZ_JBFAHS010000001.1 coordinate 627,270, forward strand.
AGGCAATGGGTACTCCGATGTCGTATTGATGATGCGTTCGCGCTATAACCGCCGGTCACGGTAGGCGTCACAGCAAGGTCGCCGATGTCGCCGCTGATCGGGAGTGCGAGCGGCCGTGGTACGGCCCCCGCGATCCCACTGTCCCAGACTAAGGCGTCGAGCGCATTCGGCCGCGCGCGAGGTGCCGCCGAAGTTACCGTGGGGTTGGAGCTCATCGAGGGAGGCCATCATGGCTGCGGGCGTGGTTCTCGCTGGCAAGGTCGTGGCGATCACGGGTGGCGCCCGCGGGATCGGGCGGGCCACCGCCGAGGCGTTCCTGGCGGCGAAGGCCGCCGTGGCGATCGGGGACGTCGACGTCGAGCTGGTCGAGAAGACCGCGGCCGAGCTGGGGGCCGACCCGGACGCCAAGGTCGTCGGTCTGCCGCTGAACGTCACCGATCGCAACTCCTTCGCCGCCTTCCTCGACGCGGTGGAAGCTCAGCTCGGGCCGCTCGACGTCTTGGTGAACAACGCGGGGATCATGCCGACGGGGCTGTTCGCCGACGAGGACGAGGTGATGACCGAACGGATCATCGACGTCAACCTGCGCGGCGTCATCCACGGCAGTCGGCTGGCCACCGACCGATTCCTGGCGCGCGGCCACGGCCACCTGATCAACATCGCCTCGCTCGCCGGGACACAGGGCTTCCCCGGCCTCGCCACCTACAGCGCGACCAAGCACGCGGTGGTCGGCTTCACCTCGGCGCTGCACCTGGAGTTGAAGGAGCAGGGCGTGCAGGTGAGCGCGGTACTGCCCGGCATCGTGCGCACCGAGCTCTCGGCGGGCGCGAACATGCCGAACTGGATCGAGCCGCTCACCACCGTCGACCCGGAACAGGTCGCCGCGGCGATCGTGGACACCGTGCGGCGGGCCCGTCCGCTGGTGACGGTGCCGCGCAGGCTGGCGGCCGTCATCAAGTCCACCCAGCTGATGCCCTACCGGGTGCAGCTGGCCGTGGCCAAGCTCACCGGCGCGACCACGGCGTATACGGAACCGGACCCGGCGATACGGGAGATCTACCACCGGCGACTGCGCGGGGAGTGAATCGGCGCACGTCACGCCACGGTGCCGCCGGGTCGGGCATGCCCTGATGAGACACTGGAACGCGTGACGATGACTACCGAGGCGCCGACGACGCTGCGGATCGGGCCGTATCCGGTCGACCCGCCGGTGGTGCTCGCGCCGATGGCGGGCATCACCAACCTCGCCTTCCGCAAGCTGTGCCGCGAGTTCGGCAGCTCCACCTCCATCTACGTGTGCGAGATGATCACCGCGCGCGCGGTGGTGGAGCGCAACGAGAAGACGCTGCACATGATGTCCTTCGACGAGGACGAGCACCCGCGCTCGATGCAGCTCTACGGCGTCGACCCGGCCACGCTGGGCGAGGCGGTGCGCATCATCGTCGGCGAGGGCTGGGCCGATCACATCGACATGAATCTCGGCTGCCCGGTGCCGAAGGTCACCCGGCTGGGCGGCGGGGCGGCACTGCCGTACAAGCGAGCGTTGTTCAGCAAGATCGTGCGCGCCATGGTCGCCGCCGCCGAACCAGCGGGTGTGCCGGTGACGGTCAAGTTCCGCATCGGCATCGACGACGAGCACCTCACCTACCTGGACGCGGGTCGCATCGCCGAGGCCGAGGGCGCCAAGGCGGTAGCGCTGCACGCGCGCACCGCGGCTCAGCGCTACTCCGGCCAGGCCGACTGGTCGGCCATCGCCCGGCTCAAGGAGGCGGTGACCACCATTCCGGTGCTCGGCAACGGCGACATCTTCTCCGCCGACGACGCGGTCCGCATGATGGCCGAGACGGGCTGCGACGGCGTCGTCGTCGGACGCGGCTGCCTCGGCAGGCCGTGGCTGTTCGCCGAACTGCAAGCGGCGCTGCGCGGCGAGGCACTGCCTGAGCCGCCGAATCTCGGACGCGTCGGCGAGGTGCTGCACCGGCACGGCGCGCTGCTGTCGGACCATCTCGGCGAAGAGAAGGCCATGCGCGATCTGCGCAAGCACATGGCCTGGTACCTCATGGGCTTCCCGGTCGGCGCGGATCTGCGCCGCGCCTTCGCCACCGTGTCCAGTCTCACCGAACTCGGCGACCTGATCGGCAAGCTCGACCCGACCGCGCCGTTCCCGAAAGACGCCGAAGGACCGCGCGGACGGCAGGGTTCGCCGGGCAAGGTCGCGCTGCCGCACGGCTGGCTCGACGATCCCGACGACCCGGCGGTGCCGACGGCGGCCGATGTGATGCACAGCGGAGGCTGATCGGAGGCGGCTCCGCCGTCGCGGTCACGGGCAAACCGACACACGTCGGAATCGTCCGAGGACCAGCTGTTTCGCCAGTCTTTTCGCTACTATCCGGTTACCGATCAACAGCGAATTGGGATACGGCTTTGCGGCAATTCGATTTCGCTCCGGGCTGGCCCGCCGTGGCGGAATCGTTATCATTGGCGAAATCGGTCATGCTGGTCGAGCTCGGCGCCGGCGGGCAGCAAAGACGAAAAGCGAGGTTCGTTGGTGGGTGACGATCGGCACGGGCGCGCGCCACGGCCCGGAGGTCGCGCCCCGTGGGAGCACCATGCCACGGGTGAGAACACCGAACGAGATGGCGCACGCACGTCCCGCCGCTCCCGGCACGCCGATGCCGCGGCCGACTCCGGCTCCGCGCCGCTGACGGTCCAGGATCTGGTCGAGAAGGTCGACAACGAGCGCACCGGCCGCAGGCGCCGCGCCGACAACGCCGCCGGCCACCCGAGCCGCCGCGCCGAGACCGCGCCGGAACACCCGGCCCGCGCCGCCGCACCGGCCCGTCCCGCCGAGCCCCCGCGCCGCGCGCCCGAGAGCCCCGCCCCACATCAACGCCGCGCGCCGGAGGCTCCGCACCGCGGCACACACCAGGCTCCGCAGCACAAAGCACCGGCAGGTCCCCAGCGTGGCGTGCCGGAAGGTACACAGCGTGGCGCGCTCGAAGGTCCGCAGCGGGGCGCGCTCGATGGGACACAGCGCGGTGGGGCTCCACAACACAAAGCTCCCGAAGGTCCCCAGCGCGGCGCGCCGGAAGGTCCGCAGCGCGGCGCGGCCAAGGCTCCGCAACGCAAAGCACCGGAGGGAACCCAGCGCGGTACCCCTCGAGCTCCCCGTGCCGTAGAAGGTGCCCAGCGCGGCGCTCCTGACGCTTCGCTGCGCAATGCCACGCAGGCACCCGCCCGCCGGGCCCCCGAAGCCGCGCCCACGCGGTCCGCGCCAGGCGGCAGCCCCGACGAGAAGCGCCTTGCGGCGGCCACACCGGCCCGGCAAGCGACGCCGCGCCGCGCTCCGTCCGCCGTCGTCGACGACATCACCGGCGCCACACCCGCCGCCCCGCCGCGGCGCGTCGCCGAACCGGCCGAGCCCGAAGAGGTCACGGACGTCCTACCGCCGCTCGACGAGCCGGAGAAGCCCGAGACCGCCACCACGAAATGGCCGACGACCGAGTCCGCCGCGACCCCCGCCGCCAAGTCGGCCTCCAAGATCGCGGCGCCGCCCAAAGCCGTCGGCAGCCCGCCGCTGTCCCGGCTCGCCGCCTCGAAGCAGCGGCGCAACCGCCGGATGAAGACCGCGGGCCGGGCGGCCGCCACCCTGGTCGCGGTGCTGGTGCTGCTGATCACCGGCGGTGGCTGGAGCTACGTGCGTTCGACCACCAACAACTTCACTCAGGTCTCCGCCCTCGACGAGAACTCCGAGGACATCGTCGATTCCAACGCCCAGCTCGGTGACGAGAACTATCTGCTCGTCGGCAGCGACACCCGCGCGGGCGTCAACGGTCAACTAGGCGCGGGCACCCTGGACGACGCCGAGGGATCCCGCGCGGACACCACCATGCTCGTGCACATCCCGAAGGCCCGAAACCGAGTTGTCGTCGTGTCCTTTCCGCGCGACCTGGATGTGACAAGGCCGCAGTGCAAGGGGTGGGACAACGAGAAGGAGGCGTACACCAGCGAGACCTTCCCCTCCGCGATGGGCGACAAGCTCAACGCCGTCTACAACCTCGGCGGACCGAAGTGCCTCCTCACCACGATCCAGCGACTGACCGGCGCCTCGATCAATCACTTCATCGGCATCGACTTCGCCGGCTTCGAGACCATGGTCGACACGATCGATGGCGTCGAGGTCTGCGCGACCAAACCACTCGTCGACGATGTACTCGGCACCATCCTGGAGAAGCCTGGCAAGCAGCGCATCAACGGCGAGACGGCGCTGAACTACGTGCGCGCCAGGCACGTCTACGGTGAGGAACGCAGCGACTACGACCGCATCAACCGGCAGCAGCGCTTCCTGGCCTCGCTGCTGCGCGGCGCACTGTCCAGCAAGGTCCTCTTCGATCCGGGCAGGCTGAAGAACTTCATCGACGCGTTCAGCAAGCACACGTGGGTAGACGCGGTCGAACCCAACGACCTGCTGATGCTGGGACGTTCGCTGCAGAAGGTCGACGCGGGCGCGGTCACCTTCATCACCGTTCCCACCGCGGGCACCACGGCCTACGGCAACGAGATCCCCCGCGAGTCCGACATCAAGGCCATCTTCAAAGCCATCCGCGACGATCAGCCGTTGCCGGGCGAGAAGCCGACCGTGCACGACGATGCGCCGGCCAGCACCTCCGCCGCGCCGGAGCCGCCCAAGTACGTGGCAGTCGACCCCGGTACCGTCTCGCTGCTGGTGTCCAACGGCTCTGGGTACGACGGTCTCGCCCGCACAGCGGCCACCAAGCTGGACAACCAGGGCTTTTCGATCTACAACGTCACCAACTACGTCAACGGCACCTCCGCGACCACGAAGGTCCGCTACGGCGCCGGCCTCGAGGCCGCGGCGGCTACCGTGGCCACCGCGATCCCCGGCGCGACCATCGAAGCCACCGAGGACCTGGGCGGCATCGTCGAGGTCGTCATCGGAGCCGACTCGGCGAACGGCGTGACCGTCAAGGCGCCGACGCCGGTCGGTGACCAGATCACCAACGTCGTGACGAGCGCCTCGACGGATTCGACACCTGCCGAACTGCCCTCGGACCTGGAACACGTCAACGCGGCCGACGAGATCTGCAAGTAGGCGATGCAGCGCAGCGCAGCGGTGACACGAGTCACTCTCGCTCGGTTTGAAGCACATCGACATCGTCCGCCGGCGCGTTCGGTGTAGCTGCGCGGACGCCGAGGCACCGGCCATTCACCCTCCGTTGGTGACTTGGACAGCGCCGGGAACTAGTGTCTGGTTTTATGCGTGTCATCTACAACGAGCAAATGGCCGAGCTCGCCCACCTGCTGGGCGAGATGGCCGGTCTCGCGGGTACGGCCATGGACCGGGCCACCCAGTCGCTGCTACAGGCCGATCTGGCGCTCGCGGAGCAGGTGATCACCGAGTCCGACCGGATCGCCGAAATGATCACCGACGCCGAGGAGAAGGCGTTCGCGCTCCTCGCGCTGCAGGCTCCGGTCGCGGGCGACCTACGCCAGGTGGTCAGCGCCATCCAGATCGTGCAAGACGTGAACCGGATGGGCGCGCTGGCCCTGCACGTCGCCAAGGTCACCCGCAGGCGTCACCCGAACCACGCGCTGCCGGAATCGGTGAACGGCTACTTCGCCGAGATGGGCCGCATCGCGGTGAACATGGGCGCGGGAGCCAAAGAGGTGCTGGAGACGCGTGACCCCGAGCGCGCCGCGCAGCTCAACCAGGACGACGAGGCGATGGACGACCTGCATCGCCACCTGTTCACCCTGTTGATGGACCGGGACTGGAAGTACGGCGTCGCCGCGGCGGTGGACGTCACCCTGCTGGGCCGCTACTACGAGCGTTTCGCCGACCACGCGGTGGAGATCGGCCGCCGGGTCATCTTCCTCGTCACCGGCGTGCTCCCCGCGGACCCCGACACCGAAGCGTAGAACGCGCCGCCCGACGCGCACTGCTGCCGGGCAACAGCAGAGGGCACGCGCGGATCGCGAGCACTTCCTCGGCCCCGGCGAAACACGCCGGGGCCGAGTTGTATGCAGCACGAGGACGCCTACCGCCGACGGTCGGCGGGGCGTGCCGACCGGGACAGACAAGGGATCCTCGGCCGGGATAGGTGCGACGCCGCACAGCCGCGCGAACGCCGCTTCGGAGAACGGCCGCAAGGCCTGCCCAACGAGTTGAGCAGGCCTTGCGATGCCAATCGCCACAAGTAGGCGAGGCGTGATCAGGAAGTGGTTACCCGAAGCGACCGGAGATGTAGTCCTCCGTCGCCTTCTGGCCGGGGTTGGAGAAGATCTTCTCGGTGTCGTCGATCTCGATCAGCTTGCCCGGCTTGCCCTGCGCCTCCAGGTTGAAGAAGCCGGTCTGGTCGCTCACGCGCGCGGCCTGCTGCATGTTGTGCGTGACGATGACGATCGTGAATTCCTTCTTCAGCTCGGTGATCAGGTCCTCGATCGCGAGCGTGGAGATCGGGTCCAGCGCCGAACACGGCTCGTCCATCAGCAGCACGTCGGGCGAGACCGCGATAGCGCGGGCGATGCACAGACGCTGCTGCTGACCGCCGGACAGGCCGCCGCCCGGCTTGTCGAGGCGGTCCTTGACCTCGTTCCAGAGGTTGGCGCCGCGCAGCGAGCGCTCGGCGACCTCGTCGAGCTCCTTCTTGTTGCGCACGCCCTGCAGCTTCAGCCCGGCCACCACGTTGTCGCGAATCGACATGGTGGGGAACGGGTTCGGCCGCTGGAACACCATGCCGATGGTGCGGCGCACGCCGACCGGGTCGACGGTGGCGCCGTAGATGTCCTCGCCGTCGAGCAGCACGGCGCCCTCGACGCGGGCGCTCGGGGTCACCTCGTGCATGCGGTTCAGCGAACGAAGCACGGTGGACTTGCCGCAGCCGGACGGGCCGATGAAAGCGGTCACGCTGCGCGGCAACACGGTGAGCGAGACATCGGCGACCGCGTGGAACTTGCCGTAGTAGATGTTCAGGTCTTTGACGTCGATGCGCTTGGCCATCTGAATATCCGTTCGCTTCTATCGGTTCCGCGTGAGCAGCTTGTTGACGCCCGCCGCCGCCAGGTACAGCAGCGCGATGAGCAGGATCAGCGTGAGCGCCGCGCCCCAGACTCGTTCGCGGCCCGCCGCTTCGGGGTTGGCCAGCTCTTGGTAGATCAGCAGCGGCAGCGAGGCCATGTTGCCGTCGAAGAGGTTGGTGTTGATCGACTTCGCGTAGCCGACCAGCACGAGCACCGGCGCGGTCTCGCCCATGACGCGGGCGAGAGCGAGCAGGGTGCCGCTGATCATGCCGGGCGCGGCGGTCGGGATGACGATCCGCACGATCGTCTTCCACTTGGGGATGCCGAGGGCGTAGGAGGCCTCGCGCAACTCGTCCGGCACCAGCTTCAGCATTTCCTCGGTGCTGCGCACCACCACGGGCAACATCAGCAGCACCAGCGCCAGCGACACCGCGAAGGCGCTCTGCGGCGCGCCGAGCGTGGCGATCCACAGCGCGAAGATGAACAGCGCCGCGACGATCGACGGCACGCCGGCCAGGATGTCGACCATGAACGTGGTGACCTTGGCGAGCCTGCCTCGTCCGTACTCGACCAGGTAGACCGCGGCCATGATGCCCAGCGGCACGGCGATGATCGCCGCGACCGCCGACTGGACGATGGTGCCGTAGATCGCGTGGTAGACACCGCCGCCGAACTGATCGGGCAGGATGCCCTTCTGGGACTTCTGCCACCAGTCGACGGAGGCGATCGCGCCGATGCCCTTGCTGATCACCATCCACAGCACCCAGCCGAGCGGCACGAGCGCGATGGCGAAGCAGGCGGTGACCAGGCCGGTGGCGAGGTGGTTCTTCACCCGCCGCGCGGGGCTCACGTGCCGGAAGGTCGGGGCCTTGACCGGCTGGTCGAACTTCGTCAGCGTTGTCATCAGCCGTTCACCTTTCCGCCTGCCGCGAGCCGGGCCAGCGCGTTGACCACGAAGGTCAAGGCGAACAGCACGAAGCCCGCGGCGATGTAGGCGCCGGTCGGCAGCGGCGAACTGAATTCCGATGCCGCCGAAGCGATCTTGGAGGCGAAGGTGTAGCCGCCGTCGAACAGCGACCAGCCACCCGCCTGTGCCGAAGTGCGCAGCACGACCAGTACCGCGATGGTCTCGCCGAGCGCGCGGCCGAGGCCGAGCATCGAGCCCGCGATCACACCACTGCGCCCGTAGGGCAGCACGGTCATCCGCACGACTTCCCACTTGGTCGCGCCGAGCGCCTGGGCGGCCTCGATGTGCGAGACCGGGGTGAGGTTGAAGACCTCACGCGAGACCGACGTGATGATCGGCAGGATCATCACCGCGAGCACCACGCCCGCGGTGAAGATCGTGCCGCCGCCGGAGATCGAGACGTTGCCGTCGTCGAAAAGGAAGAACCAGCCGAGGTTCTCGTTCAGGAAGCGCTGCACCGGCTCCAGCTCCGGCGCGAGCACCAGGAAACCCCACAGACCGAAGACGATCGACGGCACCGCGGCGAGCAGGTCGACCAGCATCGCGAACGGGCGGGCCAACCCTTTCGGCGCGTAGTGGGTCAGGAACAGCGCGATGCCGACGCCGATCGGCACCGCGATCACCAGCGCGAAGACCGAGCTCAGCACCGTGACCATGAGCAGGTCACGGATGCCGAACCGCAGGTTGTCCGCGTTGCTGGTGCTGAACTCCGTGCTGGTGAAGAAGTTCACCTGGTCGGCCCTGAGCGAAGGTACCGCGCGGATCAGTAGGAACAGCGCGATCAACGCGATGGAAGCGACGATGATCGCGCCCGCGGCCGTCGCGAGCGAGCGGAATACGACCTCGGCGCGTTGGCTGTGGGGCGGACGGCTCTTCACCGGGGCCGGCTCGGTGTTCGTATCACTCGGCATCTGCGCAGTATCTCCAGCCGCCGACGGGCCCGTCGAATCCGACGAGCCCGGGGCGGTCACCTCAGGGTGCACGGTCATGGTTGTGCGATCAGGAGATGGCGTTGATCGCGGTGGTCAGGCGGGTCTTGAACTGCTCGGGGATCGGGATGTACCCGCCCTCGTCCAGGCCCTTCTGGCCGTTGGTTACGGCCGAGGTCAGGAACGCCTTGACAGCCTCGCCGACGGCGGCGTCGCTGTACTTCGAGCAGACGATCTCGTAGGTCGCCATCATGATCGGGTACGAGCCCGCGGCGGTCGGCTTGTAGAACGAGCTGGTGTCGAGGACCAGGTCGTTGCCCTCGCCCTTGATCTTCACGCCGTCGATGGCCTTGCCCGCGGTCTCGACCGACAGCTTCACCGGGTCCTTACCGGCGGAGGTGACGATCTGCGCGACGGAGAGGTTCTGCGACTTGGCGAAGGACCACTCGTTGTAGGTGATCGAGTTCTTGGTGCTCTTGATCGCGGCCGAGGTGCCCTCGTTGCCCTTGGCGCCCTCACCGACGCCGCCGTTGAAGGTCTTGCCCGCGCCCTTGCCCCACGCGCCGTCGGAGGCGGCGTCCAGGTAGAGCTGGAAGTTGTCGGTGGTGCCCGACTCGTCGGAGCGGAAGATCACGGCGATCTTCTCCGAGGGGAGCTTGGCGTTCGGGTTGAGCGCCTTGATCTCAGGCGCGTCCCAGGTGGTGACGGAGCCGTTGAACACCTTGGCGGCGGTCGGGCCGTCGAGCACCAGGTCGGTCACGCCGTCGATGTTGTAGGTGATCGCGATCGGGCCGAAGACGGTCGGCAGGTTCCATGCCGGGGCGCCGCAGCGCTCCTGAGCCTTGGCCGGCTCTTCCTTCTTCGAGCTGAGCGGGGAGTCGGAGCCGCCGAAATCGGTCTGGCCGCCGATGAACTCGTTGACGCCCGCGCCGGAGCCGCTGGAGGTGTAGTTCAGGGTGTAGCCGTCGCAGTTCGCCTCGTAGGCGGCGATGAAGCGCTCCATCGCGTTCTTCTGCGAGGACGCGCCACTGGCCTTCAGCGACTTCTTGCCGCCGCAGGCGACGCTGGTGTTGGCGGCGTTGCTCGGGTCGCCGGTGGTGTTGTCGTCGCTGCCACAGGCGGCAAGGGGCATGGCGACGGCGGCCAGCACACCGACCAGGGCGCTGCTGCGCTTGAGATTCACTATTCCTCCGGGAATCGCGTCCGACACGCCCGGTCCCTCACCGGCCCGGGCGGGTGTTGTGGTGCTGTTCGCGGGGAACTCGCGCACCAGGCAGCGGCTGCACTGCCCTTAAGTAACGTAAAGTCGCCCGGTTGACAGTTGGACCAAGCTGAGTGAACGCGAGGTGAACACACCGGCGCGATTGCGTCTGTTTTGTGTGACATTTGCCGCAGCTTTACTGGACAGCCCCGACAGGTCACTTTCGCGCCATGCGCCGTTCGGGATTCGGCCGAATTGCGTCAGGCGCCCGACCCGCTTCGCGATCGGCGACGAGCCGTTCGATCCATCAGGTCCGATCGGATGCCGGCACCGCGTAGGCGACGTCGACGTGGGCGGTGGTGAAGCCGAGGCGGGTGTAGGTGTGGACGGCGGCGGTGTTGTCGGCTTCCGTGTACAGCAGGACCTCCGGGAGGCCGCGGTCGCGCAAGTGGTGCAGGCCCGCGAGGGTGAGGAGGCGGCCGAGGCCGCGGCCTTGGGCGGCGGGATCGATGCCGACGATGTAGACCTCGCCGACCGGCGGATTCTCCTCGTGGTGCACCTTGGTCCAGTGGAAGCCGAGAACGCGCGAGGGATCGTCGGCGGCGGTGGCGATGAACAGGCCTTTCGGATCGAACCACGGTTCGGCGCGGCGCATTTCGATATCGCGCTCGGTCCAGCCGCCCTGCTCGGGATGCCAGTGGAAGGCGGCGTTGTCGACGCGCAGCAGTTCGGCGTCGTCGGCGGGGCCGGAGTAGGTGCGCAGCACGATTTCGTCCGGCACCGTCAATTCGGGTAGCTCGGGCGTTGCCAGCGGGCGGCGCATCTGCCACAACTCGCGCGCGGTCACCAGGCCCAGCCGCGCCGCGACCGCCTTGGCCGCGGGCCGATCGCCGTGCGCCCACACCCGCGCCCCCGCCCCGCCTGCCGCCAGCGCGGCCCGCACGAGTTCGGTTCCGACACCGCTCCCCCGCGCCTCCGTATCCACGGCCGCTTCCGCCATCGCAGGGTGCTCACCGTGCGCCGCAACGAGATTGGCGTATCCGACGATCGCGCCCGCCCGCTCGGCGACCAGATGTCGCGCCGCACCTTTTTCGCGCAGCGAGAGCACGGCCTGCTCGGAGACGGGGGCGACACCGTCTGCGGAGGTCGCCCGCCCGAGCAATTCGCGCACCGCCAGCGCGGTGCGGTCATCCAGCTCGTCGGCCCATCGCACGTCGACCACAACTACCCCTCTCCGATCAGACGCCACCCAGGATGCCATCGCGCGCGGAGCCAGCTCGACCCCGCGTCGACCGAAGGCGCCCCGAGCCGGTCTCACCCACTGAAGGTGACATTCGGTCCACCGCGTGGACTACTGCACCGAACCGTTGACCGGCGTCAGGGCGGAGTCGTCGCCCTCGCTGTCGTCGTCGGGGAACGTGACGGGCTCGCCCTTGGCGGCGGTGCGGGCAGGGCGGACCGCCTTGTAGCCGACATTGCGGACCGTGCCGATGAGCGATTCGTATTCGCTGCCGAGCTTGGCGCGCAGGCGGCGGACGTGCACGTCGACGGTGCGGGTGCCGCCGAAGAAGTCGTAGCCCCACACCTCTTGCAGCAGCTGGGCGCGGGTGAACACCCGGCCCGCGTGCTGGGCGAGGTACTTGAGGAGTTCGAACTCCTTGTAGGTGAGGTCGAGCGGGCGCCCGCGCAGCCTGGCCGTGTAGGTGCCCTCATCGATGACGAGCTCGCCGAGGGTGATCTTGCCGGAGTTCTCGGGGCTCGCCACACCGCCGTTGCGGCCGACGAGCAGGCGCAGCCGGGCGTCCAGTTCGGCGGGGCCGGTGCCGGGCAGCAAGATGTCGTCCAGACCCCAGTCCGCGTTCACCGCGACCAGGCCGCCCTCGGTGAGCACCGCGACGACCGGCACCGACGAGCCGGTGCTGCCGAGCAGGCGGCAGAGTCCGCGCGCGGCGGCGAGGTCGGTGCGGGCGTCGACCAGCGCGACATCGGCGGTACCCGCCTCCAACAGCGACGCCACCTCGGTCGGGGCGGGCCGTACGTTGTGCGCGAGCAGCGCGAGCGACGGCAACACCGACTCGGGGTTGGGGTCGGAGGTCAGCAGGAGCAGCTCCACAAGCCCTCCTCCCATCTCGTAGCGCCGGGGCAACAGCAGCGTTGCCGAAAGCCACATCGCTAATCCATAGGTAATCGAGTGCAAGATTAGCGCGTCGACCCCGATGACCTCGCCATCCGGGTGACCGGTGAGACCGTCGCGACCCGCGCGGCGCCACCGCATTACTGTTCATGGCATGCGCAAGCTGATCATCGGACTGCTGTGTCTCGCGGGTTTGGCGGTCGTCGTCGATTTCGGCGCCGCCGCCTACACCGAGTACCGCGTCTCGCGCACCCTGCGCGAGGGAGCCGATCTCAGCGCCGACCCCGAGGTGACCATTCACGGCTTCCCGTTCCTCGGCCAAGCCCTCGACGGTCGGTACCAGAACATCGTGATCCGCGCGGCCGTCGTCCGCCCCGACATTCCCGGCGAGATCTCGGTGGACGCGACGCTCACCGGCGTGCATGCGAGCATGAGCGACCTGGACGACGGCAACGTGCGCAAGGTGCCGGTGGAGAAGGTCCAGGCGGCGATGCGCATCGAACCGGTCGAACTCGGTCGCCTCTTCAATATCCCCGACCTGCAAGTGCATTCGCGCCCAGCGGACAAATCGGACGGAACGGGCGGCTCCGGTGGCACCGGCATGACGACCGAGGGCGCGCTGGTGCTCACCGGCACGCTGCCCGGCAGCACCGCGCAGCCCGGCAAGTCCGGCGCGCAGAACGGTGACAAGGTCGCGGTGCAGGCCGAGCTGACGCTCGACGACGACCAGGTCAAGATCGTCGCCACCGGCTTCTATCGCAGCAGCGACACCGACCTCACCACCACGGCCATCGTCCCCGAAGCCGATCGCCCCGCCGTCCTCGCGCGCTTCACGCGCACTATCGATACGAAGGACCTGCCCTTCGGCGTGCGCCCGACGAAGGTGTTCGCGCTGGGCGGGCAGATCCTGGTCGAGGGCAAAGGAGAGAACGTGACGATCGACCTGGACCGACTGCAGAGACCATGACCGAAATCACACTGCTCGCACTCGTTCTGATCACCGCGCTCGCCGTCGGGCTGGCGCTGCGCGGCCGCCACGGCAAGCTGCGCGCCGCCACTCCCGCCGCCGATGCCGACTCCGCGCGCGCCGATCTGCTCGCCGGGGTGGGAGTAACCGGTTCGGGTCCGGCGGTGCTGCACTTCTCCGCCGACTGGTGCGGACCGTGCGCCGCGGTTCGCCGGGTGGTTGCTGGAGTCGCTACGGATCTGGCGGAGACCCCGCGCCCGCCGCAGGACATCGAGGTCGACATCGACGCCGAGCCCGCGCTGGCCAAGGAGCTGAACGTACTGTCGCTGCCGACGACGTTCGTCTTCGATATCGAGGGCAAGGAGCGCTTCCGTATTTCGGGCGTGCCGAAGGCGGGCGATCTCCGCTCCGCGTTGGCCCCCTTGACGGGGCAAAACCAGTCCTGACGCCGCCGGATGGCGACTGTGACGTACCCCGGGTCCAATTCTCCGTCCCAATTGGGTAAACTGCCTCTCGTGCAAGCCAACCACGAGCTGATGCTCACCCGACGCCGCACAGTTGATCTGTGTCGCCTCGGTGGTTGTTGCTGCCTGTGCCGCTGATCGGTCGGCTTTCCAGTCTTTCCTGACGCCGACCGCTGCCCGCCGCGCGAGTGATCTCACGATCCCCCGGCGAACTGGCAACTTTCCAGCCAATCAACGCATTCAGCGCAGGAGTACGCACAATGTCCACCGAAACCCGGAACACTTCCGGATCCCGAGCCATTCCCCCAGCGATCGACCGCGTCGACGTGCGCGGCCCGCGTTTCGCCGCCTGGGTCACCACCGCCGTTCTCGTCCTGGTTCTGGTTGCCGCGGCCGTCTCGCCCGTCGCCGCTGGCGTCCTGATCGCGCTGCAGGCGGTCGTCTTCGCGATCGGCGCGGCCGCCGGTCCGCGCAAGCACCCGTACGGCCGGATCTTCGCCGCCTTCCTCGCGCCGCGCCTCGCTCCCACCAGCGAGACCGAGCCGACGCCGCCGCTGCGATTCGCGCAGCTGCTCGGCTTCGTGTTCGCGGCCGTCAGCCTGCTGGGCTTCGCGCTCGGCTCCACAGTCGTCGGCGCGGTGTTCGCCGGCTTTGCCCTGTTCGCGGCGTTCCTGAACGCGGCGTTCGGGATCTGCCTGGGCTGCCAGATCTATCCTCTGGTCGCCCGCCTCCGCCGGAACAGAGTCCACGGCGCCGTCCGCGGGCCCTCCGTGGTCACGCAGGCTTCCGCCTCCGGGCCTGACGCTCCCACCGCGGTCTCGGCACCGAACTGACCCTGCAAGTCATATCTGAAAGGAACACAATGGCTCGCTCCGATGTCCTGGTCTCCGTTGACTGGGCCGAAGAGAACCTCAACGCCCCCGGCGTCGTCTTCGTCGAGGTCGATGAGGACACCTCCGCCTACGACGGCGGACACATCGAGGGCGCCGTCCGGCTCGATTGGAAGAAGGACCTGCAGGATCAGGTTCGTCGTGACTTCGTGAACCAGGAGCAGTTCTCCGATCTGCTCTCGGCGCGCGGCATCTCGAACGACGACGAGGTTGTCCTCTACGGCGGCAACAACAACTGGTTCGCCGCCTACGCCTACTGGTACTTCAAGCTGTACGGCCACAACAACGTCAAGCTGCTCGACGGCGGCCGCAAGAAGTGGGAGCTGGACGGTCGTCCGCTGTCCACCGAGGCCGTGAACCGTCCCGCCACCCAGTACAAGGCCGCCGCGCCGGACCTGACGATCCGCGCGTTCCGCGACGAGGTCATCGCCGCCATCGGCACCAAGAACCTGGTCGACGTGCGTTCGCCTGACGAGTTCTCCGGCAAGATCCTCGCTCCCGCGCACCTGCCGCAGGAGCAGAGCCAGCGTCCCGGCCACATCCCGGGCGCCATCAACGTGCCGTGGAGCAAGGCGGCCAACGAGGACGGCACCTTCAAGTCCGACGCCGAGCTCACCGAGATCTACAAGGAAGCCGGTCTGGACGGCGAGAAGGACACCATCGCCTACTGCCGCATCGGCGAGCGTTCCTCGCACACCTGGTTCGTGCTGCAGGAGCTGCTCGGCCACCAGAACGTCAAGAACTACGACGGGAGCTGGACCGAGTACGGCTCCCTCGTCGGTGCACCGATCGAGTTGGGAGCGTAATCAACATGTGTGCAGCACCTACCCAGGGTCAGGCCATCCCCGCAGGCGTCGACGTGGAGAAGGAGACGGTCATCACCGGCCGCGTCCTGAGCACCGACGGTCAGCCGGTCGGCGGCGCGTTCGTGCGGCTGCTCGACGGCAACGGTGACTTCACCGCCGAGGTCGTCGCCTCCGGCACCGGTGACTTCCGCTTCTTCGCGGCTCCGGGCTCGTGGACCGTGCGTGCGCTGTCCTCCGCGGGCAACGGCTCGGCCGAGGTCCGCCCCGAGGGCGCGGGCATCCACGCCGTGGACGTCGCGGTCGCCAAGTAAGGCACGTCGAACACCAACGGCCCCGGCGCTTTCCTTCGCGGAAGCTCCGGGGCCGTTGTGTTGCCCGGAAGTGGCGCTCGTTAGACTCCGAGACGTGGTCCTCTTCTTCGAAATTCTGCTGGTCCTGGTGTCCGTGCTGATCGGCTGGTTCGGTCTGTACGTCTTCTACCGGCTGTTCACGGAATCATGAGCGACCTCGCGAGCGAAGGTTCCAATTCGGCCGAGCGAGCGAGTGAACAGATGAACGGCAGCGCTCCCGCCGGGAACCCCGAGCGGGGTGACGACGTGGTCCGCCGCAGCGGCGACCAGGCCGTGGCCGAGGCCGCCGAGCGCGCGAAATCGACCGGCGCCCGCAACATTCCGGTGCTGCCGGACCTGCCGCTGCCCGAGGACACCGCGAACCTGCGGCTCGGTCCCGATCTGAGCGCCTCCATGCTGGCCCTGCTGCCCATGGTCGGCGTGTGGCGCGGTGAAGGCGAGGGCAACGACCCCGAGCGCGGGGACTACCGCTTCGGCCAGCAGATCGTCGTCTCGCACGACGGCGGCGACTACCTCTCCTGGGACTCCCGTTCCTGGATCATCGAGGACGACGGCGGCTACGGCGGACCCGATCTCCGCGAAAGCGGATTCTGGCGGGTCGGCATCGACGGCAACGACGAGGTCATCGAGCTCCTGCTCACGCACAGCTCCGGCATCGTCGAACTCTTCTACGGCACCGCGCTCACCCAGTCCTCCTGGGAGTTGGCCACCGACGTGGTGATCCGCAGCCAGTCCGGCGTCGTCGTCGGCGGAGCCAAGCGCCTCTACGGCATCATCGAGGGCGGCGACCTCGCCTACGTCGAAGAACGCGTCGTCGCCGACGGCCCCCTCGAACCCCGCCTCTCCGCCCGCCTCCAGCGTTACATCGGCTGAACCGGCCCGGACGATCTCCCCGGCCGTGGTCGGCGGCCCGCCGGTCGTCGTCAGAGGTCGGAGCCGCCGATCTGCGGCGATCCACGCGGCGTATGGACGCGATCGGCGTCCGAGACGTGACCGAGGCGGCGGGCTCAGCCCCGTTGCCCGATCGTCGTCAGGTCGATGTCGATCGGGAACGGCACGCTGATCTTCAGCCGGTCATGGAAGATCCCGGTGGGGACATAACGACGCGTGGCTGGGTCGATCTCGTAGACGTACACAACAACAGTGCCGTCTCCCTGCTCGGTCCGCCAGTAGTGCGGAATCCCAGCGTTGGCGTACTTCATCGGCTTTGTTTCGCGGTCACGCTCTTCAGAGTCCGGTGAGACCACTTCGATAGCCAAGACAAGGTCCTCGGCGAAGTAGTAGGTGTCCGGGTCCGCTCGGTTCATTGCTTCGAGCGTCACCACGATGACGTCCGGCTCCGGCATCTGGCGTTTCCCGAGCTTGACTGCCATCTCACGGTCGGCCCGGAGATGCGGAGGTGCCTGTAGAGCCAGTTCCGTCCGGAAGAGGTCGACTACCTGCCGGTGCCACTTCCGCTGCGGGCTAACGAAGATGAGACTCCCATCGATCAGCTCGGTGTGCTTCGGGAGGCCGCGCATCCGCAGGAACTCCTCGACAGTGAAACCGTTGGCAGGCGGAATCACCCAATCGGGAAGCGGCTCAACGGTCATTCGCCCAGCGTAGAGTCCCGAGGCAACAATCGTCACCATAAACGGAACGACCCCCGAGCCGTACCCGGCGGGTTCGAGAACCTGCGCGGGTCCCGGTCGGACAAGACCGGGGGCTCGGGGGTCGGGTGACTGCCTGGTATTCGCTCGGCGCCTCGCGCGGGCGGATACCACCTGCAGCGGTGGCGCTAGCGGACAGCCACCTCACGTGTCCTGGAATTACTCATTCTTCGAACCACCTCCTTCCTGTGTACTGACGAAATTAGCGAAGGATCGGCAGGTCGGCAATGGATTTTCGCGCGGGGCGGAATCGGCCGGATATTCGACCGTGACCTGGGCTGATACGTCGACGTGGACGACCGCGTCGGCGCGGTGCCCGTCCGGCAGCTGATGTGTGACGACCACCACTGTCCGGTCCGAGTCGACCAGTCCGCTCGCGGGGTCGAGCAGGGCCCGGAGCAGGTCGCCGCCGTCCTGGGCCTCGAGGTGTTCGGTGGGCTCGTCGAGCAGCAGGACACGGGCCGGTGCGAGCAGTGCGCGGGCGAGCAGGAGGCGGCGGCGCTGTCCGCCGGAGACCGCGGCCGCCCCGCCGACCAGCTCGGTGTGAATACCGTCCGCGAGTGAATCCAGCCAGTCGCCCAGACCGACCGCGCGCAGTACCTTCTCGGCCTCGGCTTCGGTGATATCGCCGCGAGCGACCCGCAGGTTCTCCAGAACGCTTGTGCCGAACAGGTGCGCGTCCTCGGCGAAGAAGGTGGTGTCGGGCCGAGGGGTGTCGAACAGCCCGGCCCACGACATGAGCAGCGTGGTCTTGCCCGCACCGCTCGGACCGACGACCGCGATGCGGCGTCCGGCGGGCAGCTCGGGCAGCTGGTGCGGCAGGCCGGACTCCCGGCGCGGGTCGGCGGCTTCGACGGCCGAGAGCCTGCGCAGCGCGGCCCGCGCGGTGGTGATGGCCTGCGCGGCGGCCGGTAGGGGTCCGACCGCTTCGAAGGCGGAGAGCGGCAGCAGCACGAGGATGGTGAGCGCCATGGGCGTCATGGCGCCGGGCGCGCCGCCGTTCGGGCCATAGATCGCGATGCCGATGAGCAGGGCGCCGAGCACGCTGGCCCCGATGGCGAGCGGCGTCGCGGCGGCGGCCGAAGCGGTGTGGGACGCGGCCTTGTCCTCGGCGGCTACCGCACGTTCACCCGCCTTCTTCGCCGCGGCCAGCGCCGCGTCGAGTCGTCCGGCGACGCGCAGTTCGGCCGCGTGGTCCAGCACGGTGAGCGCCTGCGCGGTGAATTCGGCGCGGTCGGCGCGCACCGCGGTCTCGGCCTCCCGCGCGGCGCGCGCCGAGAGCCAGGGCGCGAGAATGCCCGAAACCCCGAGCGCCACGGCGAGAATCACCGCCGCCGCGACGGAGATCGTGGCCAGCAGTCCGATCGCGGCGAACGCCAGCACGATGGCGACCACGATCGGCACCAGCGCCCGCACCACGACCGCACCGAGATCGTCGATATCGCTGCCGATCCGGACCAGCAGATCACCGCGTCGCAACCGCGCCGCGCTCCGCGGCTCGGTCTCGGTATCGCGCGCCCGGCGCAACCACACGTCCGAGCCCGCCAGGGTGCGGTAGACGCTCGTGCGCGCGATGGTCATCGACCGCAGCGCGACGTCGTGCGTCGCAAGCCGTTCCAGATACCGGCACAGTCCGCGCGAAATACCGAGCGCCCGCACCGAGACCACCGCGACGCTCAAATCCAGCACCGGCGGCATCTGCCACGCCCGCGCGATCAACCACGCCGCCAGCGCCGCCAGCCCGAGCCCACTGCCGAGCGCCAGCACGCCCCACCCGACCGCCACCGCGACCCGCCACGGGGAGAGCTCCAGCAGGCCCCACATCCGGCGAAAGTCGCCGCTGATCGACCCGCCCGCAGGACGTTTGCCTTCCTTGCTCACGCCAGGATCGGTGAATGCGGCCCCGGCGTGCACATCCGCAGCGCTCATGATCCGCTCACCGTCCGATCGAAGACCGAGGCTCGCACGGACACAACGTGGTCGGCGGCGGCCAGGATCGCGGGGCGGTGGCCGATGACGACGACCGTGGCGCCGTCGCGGGCTTTGGCTCGGAGGGCGGCGAGGACCGCGGACTCGCTCGCGGAGTCGAGGTGGGCGGTCGGCTCGTCGAGCAGGAGTGCGGGGCGGTCGGCGGCGAGCACCCTGGTCAGCGCGAGGCGCTGGCGTTGGCCGAGGGACAAGCCGGTGCCGCCCGCGCCGACGACGGTGTCCCAGCGCTGTGGCAACTCGTCCAGCACAGCGTCGAATCCGGTAGCGGCGCAGGACGCTTCGAGGACCGCCCCGCGATCCGAATCGTCGGCGGCCCGCGCGCCCAGCAGTTCCAGGTTCTCCCGCAACGTGCCCGGCACGAGCACCGGCCGCTGCGGCAGCCAAGCAACCCGCGCCCACCACGCTTCGGGGTCCAGCTCGCGCACATCGGTTCCGTCGACCAGCACGCACCCGTCCTCCGGCCGCACGAGACCGAGCATCGCGAGGAACGCCGTCGATTTGCCGCTCCCATTGGGCCCGGTCAGCACGGTCACGGTCCCCGGACGCAGCGCAGCCGAGAGCCCATGCGGCGCCAAACCGTCCCGCGCCCGCACACCGAGTTCGCGCATCTCGATGCGGCCGAGCGGCTCCGGTCGCGCCGCACCGCGTCCGGCCCCTTCGGCTCCGGCACCCTCGACCGCGCCGGGCGATCCGCTCTCGGATCCCGCCATCTCAGCGCTTTCGTCCGCACCGACAGCCGCCTCCGACCGGTCGGGCACCTCCCCCGGCTCGAGAATCGCGAACGCCTTGTCCGCCGCCGCCATCCCGTCCTGCGCCGCGTGGAACCGCTCCCCCACCATCCGCAGCGGCAGGTACACCTCCGGCGCGAGAATCAGCGCGACAAGCCCGGCGTACAAATCCATCCCGCCGTAGACCAACCGCAACCCGATCGACACCGCGATCAGCGCCACGCTGAGCGTCGCGAGCAACTCCAGCACCATCGAGGACAGGAACGCGATCCGCAAAGCGCGCATCGTGCGCGAACGCAACGCGTCACCGAGATCGCGCACCCGGTGCGCCATGGTGCGAGCCCGCGCCGCATCACCGCCCGCACGATCCGTATTCGCCGCCGATCCCCCGCCTTGCCCGCCTTGGCCCACGACGACGTCCGCATCCCGCGCCGTCGCCGATCCTGCGCCCTGAGGCGCCTGGGCGGCCGAGCCACTTCCCACCCGAGCGGCACCAGCACCTCGCTCCCGTACGGAGCCGGACCGGGCGGCATTCGCGCCCTGCTCGAAACCGGACCGCTCGGCAGCGCTTCCTTCCCTCCCCAACGCGCGCAACGTCGGCATGCCCGCGAACAAATCCAGCAACTGATCCGACAGCCGAGTCGTCGCCTCCAGCGTCGCCGCCGCGCGTCCCTGCGTCAGCCACCCGATCAGCACCATGAAGATCGGAATGAGCGGCAACGTCACCACCGCGATCCCCCCGGACACCGGATCGTGCATCGCGATGACCGCCAACACGATCGGCGGCACGAGCACCGCCAGCAACAGCGCGGGCAGATATCCGCTCAGATAGCCGCGCAACCCCGACAGACCGGTCCCGACCACCACCGCGAGTTCGGTTCTCCGGCTCTCCAATTCGCGCGGCGACAGCCGTGCACCGGCCGCGAGCACCGCCGCCTCCAGCTCCGCGACCACACCCGCCCCGGCCCGATGCGCCACCCTGGCTTGCACCCAGCTCGCCGCCACTCGTGCGGCAACGGACGCGGCCAGCACCGCGAGTTCGGTTGTCCACGAGCCGAACCCGCGCGCACCAGGGTCGGTGATGACTCCGGCCAGCACCCGAGCCAGCGTCACCGCGGTGACCACGATCGACGCGGTGATCACCACGGAGAGCCCGACGCTCAGCATCAGATACCGGCGTGCCGAGCGGGCATACCGCCACAGGCGCGGGTCGACGGGCGGACGTGCCATGGCCGTCAGTCCTTGCCCGGCCTCAGCGGCAGGCCGATGTGCCCCGGAATGTGGTCCACCGTCAGGCGTTTGCGGAAGACCCAGTAGGTCCAGCCTTGGTAGCCGAGCACCACCGGCGTGACGATCACCGCCGCCCAGCTCATCACCTTCAGCGTGTACGGCGTCGACGACGCGTTGTCGATGGTGAGGTGGAATGCGTCGCTGATGGTGGAAGGCAACACGTTCGGGAACAGCGAGCCGAACAGCAGCACCGTCGCGGCCGCGATGGCGAAGGTGGTTCCGGTGAACGCCCACCCGTCGCGTTCGGCGAATACCGCGACCGCCGCGACCACGAGCCCGAAAGCCGCGACGCCCAACGCGATCCAGGTCCACCCGGCCCCGTAGGCCAGCTGCGTCCACAGGCCGAACCCGCCGACGACGAGCGCGGTCGGGGCGAGCAGCAGGCGCGCGATGCGCACCGAGTCGGCCCGCACCTCGCCGCCGGTCTTGAGGTTGACGAAGATCGCGCCGTGCAGCAGGAACAGCAGGCCGGTGGTCAGCGCGCCGAGCAGCGCGTACGGGCTGAACAGGTCCGCCACCGTGCCGACGATCTGCTTCTCCTCGTCCAGCGGCACACCGCGCACGATGTTGGCGAACACCCAGCCCCACGCGAACGCCGGTAGCCAGGAGCCGATGCCGATACCGATGTCGCAGCGCGCCCGCCAGACCGGATCGTCGATCTTGGCGCGGTATTCGATGGCGCAGATGCGCAGGATCAGCGCGATCAGGATCAGCAGCAGCACGAAGTAGAAACCGGAGAACAGGCTCGCGTACCACTCGGGGAACGCCGCGAACATCGCGCCCGCCGCGGTGATCAGCCACACCTCGTTGCCGTCCCACACCGGGCCGATGGTGTTGAGCACCACGCGCCGCCGGGTGTCGCTGCCCTTGCCGAGGATCGGCATCAGCATGCCGACGCCGAAGTCGAAACCCTCCAGCACGAAGTAGCCGGTGAACAGGACGCCGATCAGGACGAACCAGAACTCTTGCAGACTCATCGTCGGGCTCCTCAGTACGCGAACGAAAGCTGTTCGACGGCAGGTTCTTCGGCGCGCTTGCGCTCACCGGGGCCGCCCGCGTCGTCCGGGCCCTCCGGTTCGTGCGCGTGCGGTTGCTCCGGCCCGGCGATCACGTACCGCCGCATCAGGTAGAACCACACCACCGCGAGCACGCCGTAGAGCAGGGTGAACACCACCAGCGAGGTGATCACGGTGCCCGCCGAGTGGTCCGAGACACCCTGCTGAACGGTCATCCGCAGGGCGGGGTCGCCGGTCGGATTCGGCACCACGACCCACGGCTGCCGGCCCATCTCGGTGAACACCCAGCCCGCGCTGTTCGCGAGGAACGGCGTCGGGATGGCCAGCAAACTCAGCCACGAGTACCAGCGCTGGTCCGGCACCCGGCCGCGCCTGGTGAGCCACAGCCCGGCGAGAACGAGCAGCATCGAGCCCGCGGCGAGGCCGATCATCGCGCGGAAGGACCAGTAGGTGACGAAGAGGTTGGGCCGGTAGTCGCCAGGACCGAACTTTTCGATGTAAGCCTTCTGCAGATCTTGCACACCGTCGAGCGTGACGTCGCTGAACTCGCCCTTGGCCAGGTACGGCAGCACGTACGGCACCTCGATGACGTGGGTGACGCTGTCGCAGTTGTTGTGCGTGCCGACGGTGAGCACCGAGAAGTGCGGATCGGTCGCGGTGTGGCACAACGATTCCGCCGAGGCCATCTTCATCGGCTGCTGCTCGAACATCAGCTTGCCCTGGACGTCGCCGCTGAGCACCAGCGCGAGACCCGAGACCACGATCACCCACATGCCCGCGCGCCCGCCCGAGCGCCACATGGTGCGCGCCTCGGCCGCCTTCTCCGGGTCGCCGCTGCGCGCGTTGCGCACCATCCACCAGCCAGCGATGCCCGCGACGAAGGTGCCCGCGGTGAGGAACGAGCCCGCGACCACGTGCGGGAAGGCCGCCAGCGTCGTGTTGTTGGTGAGCACCTCCCAGATGCTGGTCAGCTCCGCGCGCCCGCGTTCCGGGTTGTATCGCGCGCCGACCGGGTGCTGCATGAACGAGTTGGCGGCGACGATGAAATACGCCGAGGCGTTCACGCCGATCGCGACCATCCAGATCGCGCCGAGGTGCAACAGTTTCGGCAGTCGTGTCCAGCCGAAGATCCACAGACCGATGAAGGTCGACTCGAGGAAGAAGGCGACCAGCGCCTCGAGCGCGAGCGGCGCGCCGAACACGTCGCCGACGAAGCGGGAGTACTCGCTCCAGTTCATGCCGAACTGGAATTCCTGCACGATGCCGGTGGCGACGCCGAGCGCGAAGTTGATCAGGAACAGCTTGCCGAAGAATTTCGTCAGCCGGTACCAGTGTTCCTTGCCGGTGATCACCCAGGCGGTCTGCATACCCGCGACGAGCGGGGCGAGCCCGATGGTCAGCGGGACGAACACGAAGTGGTAGACGGTCGTGATACCGAACTGCCAACGCGAGATGTCCAGCACACTCATCCGACCCTCCAGCAACCGTCTACGACATGTCGTAGTAAATGCTACGTGCCGGGGTTCGGCAATCAACGTGCGTTAGGACACGGCCCTCGACAAAGCGAAGGTCGTCCGCCCCGAAGAGGCGGACGTCACCTCACCAATCCCCGACGGCACCCGCCCGATCGATACCGCGATCGACCAGGTCGATGATCTCCTGCGCGTTGTCCGGCGCGGACATCCGCAAACCGTCCAGCGAATTCACCCGCGCGGCAAGGCTGATGCTGGACATCATCCAGACGCTGTCGCAGGTCAGCAGATCCGCGGTGAAGAGCAATTCGTAGGTGCACGTCCAGCCCGCCTTCTGCGCCTCCGCGAACAGCGCGCGTTGGGTGACGCCGGGCAGCACACCGTTCTTCGCGGGCGGGGTGATCAGCTTCTTGTCGCGCGCGATCACCACCGTGGAGCGCGGACCCTCCAGCACCCGGTTCTCGGTGCTGGTGAAGATCACGTCGTCGGCGCCCATCCGGTGCGCGAACCGCAGCGCGGCCATATTCGTCGCGTAGGACAGGGTTTTCGCGCCGAGCAGCTGCCACGGCGCGGCCTGGGCCAGATCGATGGAGATACCGCGCGGCAGCGTCACCACCGAGACGCCCTCCGTGCGCGCCTTCGCCACCCGCTCGGGCACCGGCATCACCAGCACGTAGGAGGTCGGCACCGGAACCGCCGCGGCGAGATCGCCCGACTTGACGCTGGAGCGCGCGCCGGACAGCTCGCTGTCGCGACCGCGGGTCAGCACCAGCCGCATGATGCCCTCGTCCTCGGTGCCCCACTCCTTGGCGGCGGTTTCGGCGGCCTCGCGCCAGCGGCTCAGTTCGGGTTCCGGCAGTTCCAGCGCCTGCGCCGAGCGCCGTAGCCTGCCGAGGTGGAAATCGAGCGCGCACGCGTTTCCACCGCGCACCAGCACCGTTTCGAAGACGCCGTCGCCGCGCAGCACCCCGATGTCGTCGGCGAACAGCAACGGCGCGTCCGGATCCTGGACGACGCCGTCCAGTGTGACAAGAACCCGATCTACCATGCGTCGAGCGTAGGCGGTATGCGCTGCCCTTGCCTATGTTTGCCACGCCGTGAAACCCGCGGGCGCGCGCGTCGAAACCCGCGGGCGCGCGCGTCGCGGACCTGCTGGCTTCGGCAGTGCCCGGACCGCCGTCCGGCCGTGCCACTAAAGTGGAGACGTGTCCGTGGTCGATGCACCCAGCCCTGTCCTATCCGTTCCGGGCGCCGTCGCGGGTCCGCCCGGCACCCAGGACGCCGCCGTGGCGTGGCACTACGGCAATCCCTTCGGTGAACAACGGGCCGCCGCCGAACGCGTCGCGGTCATCGATCGCTCGCACCGTTTCGTCCTGTCCATCACCGGCGCCGAGCGCCTGACCTGGCTGCACACCATTTCCAGCCAGCACGTGGCGAACCTGGCCGACGGGCACTCGGCGGAGAATCTGGATCTCGATCTCAACGGTCGCGTGCAGCACCACTTCGTGCTCACCGATCTGGACGGCACGGTCTGGATCGATACCGAGGCCGACCACGGCCCGGCCCTGCTCGACTTCCTGCGCAAGATGGTGTTCTGGGCCGACGCCCAACCGCGCGAGGCCACCGACCACGCGGTGCTGAGCCTGCTCGGTCCGCGCGTGCGCGAACTGACCGCCGCCCTCGGCGTGGCCGAGCTGCCCGACACCTACGCGGCCGTTCCGCTGCCCAGCGGCGGTTTCCTGCGCCGTATGCCGTGGCCGACCGCCGACTCCTTCGACCTGGTGATTCCCCGCGAGCGGCTGACCGAATGGTGGGGCAAGCTCACCGAAGCGGGCGCCGAACCGGCGGGCATGTGGGCCTTCGAGGCGCTGCGGGTGACCGCGCTGCGTCCGCGCATCGGCCTCGACACCGACGACCGCACCATCCCGCACGAGGCGCGCTGGATCGGCGGTCCCGACGAACATGGCGCCGTGCACCTGGACAAGGGCTGCTACCGCGGCCAGGAAACCGTGGCCCGGGTGCACAACCTCGGCAAACCGCCGCGCCACCTGGTTCTGCTGCACCTGGACGGGTCCGCCGACGAGCGGCCCACACCCGGCACCGACGTCACCGCGGGCGGCCGCGCCGTCGGCAGGCTCGGCACCGTCGTCGACCACTACGAGTTCGGCCCGATCGCGCTGGCCTTGATCAAGCGCGCGATCCCCGCCGACACCGCGCTGGTCGCTGGTCCGTCCGCCGCCTCCATCGATCCCGATTCGGTCCCGCACGACGACACGCCGCAGGCCGGTCGTCTCGCCGTCGACCGGCTGCGCGGACGGTGATCCGCCCGAACTCGCTCGACGCCGAGCCTCGCGATCCCCATCCACACGACGAAGGGAGCGGCGCCGATGCGCAGCGATGACACCGCCCGCGTGCTCGCGGTCTGCGTGGTGCACGCCGATCTGGAGGTGCCGACCAGGGTCGGCCGCACCGCCATCGACAAGCGACCCGTCGCGGGCCGCGTCGGCGTGCGCGCTCTCGGCCTGGACGGCGATCACGTCTGCGACACCAAGCATCACGGCGGCGTGCACCAGGCGGTCTACGCATACGCCGAGCACGACGCGCGGCGCTGGGGTGACGAACTCGGCAGGGAGCTGCCCGCGGGCTGGTTCGGCGAGAACCTGCGCATCAGCGGACTGGCCGTGAGCGACGCGGTGATCGGCGCCCGCTGGGCGATCGGCGACACCCTGCTCGAAGTGAGCGCGCCCCGCGTCCCGTGTGCCACCTTCCAGCACTGGTCCGGCGAGGCGCAGTGGGTCAAACGCTTCACGCTGCGCAGCGACACCGGCGCCTATCTGCGCGTTCTCACCGAGGGCACGATCGGCGCCGGTGATCCGGTCGAGGTGGTGCACGTCCCGGAGCACGGCATCACCGTGCGCGACGTGTTCACCGGCAACGACATGGAGCGGCTCGCCACCCTGCTCGAGCACGAGACCACCGTCTCCGACGACATCCGGATGCAGATCGACCGGCACGCCCGTCGATCCGCCAACGCCGCCCGCGCCGCCGAACGGCGCGGCGAACTGTCGACCGAGGGGGCGCTATGAGCGAACGGCGTGAGCGAATCATGTGCCAGCGCGCTTCGCGCATGCCGGAGCCGAGCGCCAGCGAGGCGCAGGCATGAGCGAACGGAGTGAGCGAATCATGTGCCAGCGTGCGACACGCATGCCGGAGCCGAGCGCCAGCGAGGCGCAGGCATGAGTGTCGAACTCGTCGAGGTCGTCCGCTCCGGGTTCCGCGAATGCGTGCACCGCGGATCCCTGGTGATCCTCGACGCCCACGGCGAGCCCACGCACCAGCTCGGCGAGGTGCACGTGCCGATCTTCCCGCGCTCGACCAACAAGCCGATGCAGGCGATCACCTTGCTGCGCAATGGTTTCGAGCCGGTCGACGAGGCCGAGCTGGCCATCGCCACCGCCTCGCACTTCGGTGAGCCCGACCACGTCGCCTTGGTCCAGCGGCTGCTCGACCGGTTCGGCTTCCCCGAGAAGGCGCTGGAGTGCCCGCCCGACCTGCCGTTCGAGGAGCGGGCCCGCGCCGCCGCGCTGACCGCTGACGAACCGCGCCGGATCTACATGAACTGCTCCGGCAAGCACGCCGCGATGTTGGCGACCTGCGCGATCAACGGCTGGCCGACCGAGGGCTACCTCGACGAGACCCACCCCTTGCAGCGGGCGGTGATCGCGAACATCACCGAGCTCACCGGCGAACCGGAGACCGATCTCGGCATCGACGGCTGCGGCCTGCCCATCATCCCGGTCTCGCTGATGAACCTGGCCCGCGCCTTCGCGACCATGGCCACCGCCGAGCCCGGCACCCCGCCGCGCCGGGTCGCCGACGCCATCCGCGCCCATCCGCGAGTGATTTCGGGCACGAACGCGCCCGATTTGCTGGCCATGGCGGCCACCCCTGGCCTGATCTGCAAGATCGGGGCCGACGGGGTGCACGCGGGCGCGTTGCCCGACGGAAGGGCTTTCGCGTACAAGATCGACGACGGGCACGACCGCGCGCGGATGCCCCTGACGCTGGCGATTCTGCAACGGATGGGCGTCGACTGGACCGAGGCGCACACCGAATTGGCGGCCCAACCGGTGCTCGGCGGCGGCGCTCGAGTCGGGGTGATCCGGACAATTCCCGGCGTACTCTAAGAGCCAGGACACACGGCGACAACCGGGCAAACGGGGTTCGTTCGGCAGCTCTTCCCCCACTCCTGGAAGCGCGACCGCCGGACACACGCTAAAGTGTCTGTCAGGAAGAGTATTAATTCGAACGGGGCCGCCAACAAACCCCAGGCCGCCCCGCAGTGACGCGAGGGGGTCAGCCATGGGCCGTGGCCGGGCTAAGGCAAAGCAGACCAAGGTCGCACGCGAGCTGAAGTACAGCTCAGCGCCGACCGACTTCGCGAGCCTTCAGCGTGAGCTCTCGGGAAGCCCTACCACCCAACGCAGTGGCGGTGTGCTGTCCGATGAGCACGACGCGGACGTACCCTCGTCCCGTTGGGACGAGGACGACGACTACGACGACTGGCGCCGCTGACTCGGATCAGGCGTGACGAAGGGGGAGGCCGTCCGGGCCTCCCCCTTCGATCGTTGCCATCGAGACACGGACATCGCCTTAGAGGCTTGCCATACAACGAGATCAGCGTCCCGCATCCATGGATGCGGGACGCTGATCTCGTGTGAGCTGGTTGTTCGCCGTCACCGGTGAGTCGCGCCGGTCCGCGCGCGGCGAGGCAGGAACCAAAAACTCCGGCGGCCGATCACCGAAGCGATCGGCCGCCGACGGACTGATCAGAACCGCGGGTGCTCGCCGAGCAACACGGCGCGGGCGGCGTCGGACTCCTTGGCCTTCTTCACGGTGCCGAGGGTCCAGCACTCGATGTGCCGGGCGGTGAGCACCGCGAGGGCGCGGTCGACGTCCTCCGGAGCGACGACGGCGACCATGCCGACGCCCATGTTGAACGTCTTCTCCATCTCGGCCCGCTCCACCCGGCCGCGCTGGGCGATCATCTTGAACACCGGCGCCGGATTCCAGGTGCCGCGGTCCAGCTCGGCCACCATGCCCGCCGGGATGACGCGGGCCAGGTTCGCCGCAAGTCCGCCACCGGTGACGTGCGCGAAGGTGCGCACGTCGGTCTCGGCGACCAGCGCGAGGCAGTCCTTGGCGTAGATGCGGGTCGGCTCGAGCAGCTCCTCGCCGAGGGTGCGGCCGAATTCCTCCACGTGCCCGGTCAGCGACATCCGGTCGATGTCGAGCAGCACCTTGCGCGCCAGGCTGTAGCCGTTGGAGTGCAGACCCGACGAACCCATGGCGATCACCACGTCGCCGGGACGCACGCGATCCGGGCCGAGCACCGAGTCGGCCTCGACAACGCCGACGCCGGTCGCGGACAGGTCGTAGTCGTCGGGATCCATCAGACCCGGGTGCTCCGCGGTCTCGCCACCGAGCAGCGCGCAGCCCGCGCGCACGCAGCCCTCGGCGATGCCGGAGACCAGCTCGGCGACCTTCTCCGGGACGACCTTGCCGATGGCGATGTAATCCTGCAGGAACAGCGGCTCGGCGCCGCAGACGACCAAGTCGTCGACGACCATCGCGACCAAGTCGAGACCGACGGTGTCGTGCTTGTCCATAGCCTGCGCGACCGCGATCTTGGTGCCGACGCCGTCGGTCGAGGCGGCGAGCAGCGGCTCACGATAGCCGCCCTTGAGCGCGAACAATCCGGCGAAGCCGCCCAGCCCACCCTGGACCTCGGGACGGGTGGCCTTCTTCGCCAATGGCCCGAACAACTCGACTGCGCGGTCACCTGCCTCGATGTCCACGCCTGCCGCGGCGTACGAGGCACCACCAGTGGGGGTCTGTTCAGTCATTTTCGGGGAAAGCTCCAAACCGAATCGGCGGATAGATGCCTGCTCACGCTAGCTCATCCGCCTCTCCGCGTTTCTCGCCGGTCGTCGGTGCCGCGAGACTGTGACGCCGGGCCGCCGGTCGGGTTGGGGTCGAGTTCTGGGCGTACCCGACGAGTTACCCGGATCCTTGCGAAATCAGTCGTCACGTTTCGATTCTGTTCCGCTGATCATTCTGCCCGGTTCGCGGGCAACGGGCGGGTGTTCGAGGCATCGAGATGAGGTGGCTCGCTCCGTTGGCTTCGGTGCGAACAGCTCCCTTCACGCGGCGCCGAGTTGGCGCGGTGCGCTCCGGCGAGGTCGAGAGACAAACGGGCTCCCTCGCCTCGACAACGCGCGGCTCCGTCGAACAGCTGGGGTGACGAGCGGTGCGGCTTCGATGGCCGATGGCTCACTCCGCCGCCTCCGAGGCGAACAGGGTCGCGGCCTCGGCGCGGCGTCGGCGTTGTTCGACCGGGTCCGGTACCGGAACGGCGGCGACCAAGCGGCGGGTGTACTCCTCTCTCGGGTTCCGCAGGATGGCGTCGCGGTCGCCCTGCTCGACCACCGCGCCGTCGCGCAGGACCACGATGCGGTCGGCGAGCTGGTCGACGACGGCGAGGTCGTGGCTGATGAACAGGCAGGCCCAGCCGCATTCGCGTTGGAGTTGGGCGAACAGTTCCAGGACGGCGGCTTGCACCGAGACGTCCAGCGCGCTGGTCGGTTCGTCGGCGACGAGCAGGTCCGGGTCCAGCGCGAGCGCTCGGGCCAGGCTGGCACGCTGGCGTTGGCCGCCGGACAGCTCGTGCGGGTAGCGGCGTTCGACGCCCGCGGGCAGGCGGACGTCGTCGAGCAGAGAGCGCACCTTGGCGCGGATCGCCTCGGATTTGCCGACCTTGTGCACGATCATGGGTTCGGCGACGCAATCGCCCACAGTCATCCGGGGATTCAGCGAGCTGGCCGGATCCTGGAACACGAAACCGAACCGCCGCCGGATCGGCCGCAGCCGCCGCTGCGAGAGACCCGCGATGTCCTGGCCGCGCACCCGCACCGCCCCGGACGTCGGCCGCTGCAACGCCGCGACGCATCGCCCGATGGTGGACTTGCCGGACCCCGACTCCCCCACCAACCCCAGTGTCTCGCCCGCGGCGATGGACAGGCTCACCCCGTCCACCGCTCGGAACCGCGGACGTCCGATGGGTCCGGGGAACTCCACAACCAAATCGCGCACCTCGAGCACCGGCGCACGCTCCCCGAACTCGACGCTCCCACCACTTTTCCCGCCACGCGCGCCCAGGTGCGGGACCGCCGCGAGGAGGGCGCGGGTGTAGTCCGCCTTCGGTCGGGCGAAGAGGTCCTCGACGGGCGCCTCTTCGACAACCCGGCCCTCACGCATCACCACGACGCGGTCCGCGAGGTCCGCGACCACGCCCATGTTGTGGGTGATGAGGACGATCGCGCTGCCGATACGGTCGCGTAGGTCGCGCAGCAGGTTCAGGATCTCGGCCTGGACGGTGACGTCGAGTGCGGTGGTCGGCTCGTCGGCGATGATCACCTTGGGCTCGCAGGCGATGGCGATGGCGATCACCACGCGCTGCTTCTGCCCGCCGGAGAGCTGGTGCGGGTAGTAGTCGACGCGGTGTTCGGGCTCGGGCAGACCCACCAACCGCAGCAGTTCCACGGCACGCGCCTTGGCAGCCTTGCGCGACAGGTCGGTGTGCGCCCGCAGCGCCTCGGCGATCTGGAAGCCGACCGTGAACAGCGGGTCCAGCGCGAGCCCCGGTTCCTGGAACACCATCGAGATAGCCCCGCCGCGCAGCGCGGTGAGCTGGCGTTCGGACATCCCGGTGACCTGCCGCGTGCCGAGCGTCACCAGGCCGCGGACCTGCGCGGTCGACGGCAGCAGTCCCATCGCCGTCCGCGAACTCACCGATTTGCCCGAGCCGGACTCCCCCACGATGGCGAGCACCTCGCCGGGGAACACCTCGTAGGACACGTCGGTCACCGCGTGCACCGCGCCCGCGTCGGTGGCGAAGGTGACCGACAGTGCCTCGATGGACAGCGCGGGCCGCCGCTCCTCGGTCACGTCAGACATGATCGCCCTCCCGTCTACTCGAATCACTCTCTCCCGCACCTGGTTCGGCGCTTTCCTCCGCCACGGGCATCTCCGGCTCCCCCGTCGCGCCGACCACCACATCACTGCCCACCGCGACCGGCGCCGCGGTGCGCCGGGTGCGCAGCAGCGGGTTGAGCACCTCGTTCAAGCTCTCGCCGACCAGCGTCATCCCGAGAACGACGAGCACGATGGCGGTGCCGGGAAAGACCGCCGTCCACCAGATGCCGTTGGATACCGCCGCCAGCGACTTGTTCAGGTCGAATCCCCATTCCGCCGCCTGGGTGGACTCGACACCGAAGCCGAGGAAGCCGAGCCCGGCCAGCGTCAGAATCGCCTCGGCGCCGTTGAGCGTGATGATCACCGGCAGCGACTGGGTGACGTTGGCGAGGATGTGCCGGAACAGAATTCGCACCGTCGACGCGCCGGTGACCCGGGCGGCGTCCACGTACGGCTCCTGCTTCACCGCGACGGTGGCATTGCGCACCACCCGGAAGTACTGCGGCACGAAGATGGTCGTGATCGCCACGGCCGCGGAGAGCACACCACCGAACCCGCTGGACTCGCCGCCGGAGACCACGATCGACACCACGATCGCCAGCAGCAGGGTCGGGAACGCGTACAGCGCGTCCATGACGGTCACCAGCACCCGGTCCAGCCAGCGCCCCGCGTACCCGGAGACCAGCCCGAGCGGCACGCCGACGAAGAGCGAGAGCACCAGCGACACCACGATCACCCACAGCGCCGTCCGCGCTCCGTAGAGCACCCGGGAGAACACGTCCTCCTGCGCGACGGTCGTACCGAACCAGTGCTGTGCCGAAGGCGGTTGATACTGGCCGAAACCCACGCCGTTCTCGGTGGTCTGGGCCAGCCCGTAGGGCGCGAGGAAAGGCGCGAACAGCGCGACGAAGAGGAACCCCGCGATCAACACCAGTCCGAGGATCAGCGTGACGCGCTGCATTCCGGCGGTCATCGAGAACAGCCGCAGGCCGAACCGACCGCGTCGACTCGGTACCAGCGCCGCGGTGGGTTCGGTCACCAATTCCGGTGCGGTCATCAGAACCTCACCCTCGGATCGATCAGTGCGACAAGGGCATCCACCACGAAACTCATCACGGCGACGACCAGCGCGATGAACGCGACGATGCCCTGCACCGCCATGAAGTCGCGAGCCTTGAGGTATTCCGCGAGTTCGAAGCCGAGACCCTTCCACTCGAAGGTCATCTCGGTGAGCACCGCGCCGCCGAGCATCATGGCGATGTACATGCCCATCACCGTGACGATCGGAATCATGGCGTTGCGCACGGCATGTCGGCCGGTCACCACCCGCGCGGACAGTCCGCGGGCCCGCGCCGCGTCGACGTAGTCGCTGCGCAGGGTCTGGATGAGGTTGATCCGCACCAGTCGCAGGAACACCCCCGCCGTCAGCAGGCCGAGCGCGATCGCGGGCAGCACAGCGTGTTTCAGCACGTCGAGCAGATAGGCGTTGTCGCCGTAGAGGATCGCGTCGACCACCATGACGTTGGTCTTCGGCGAGACGTGCTGTAGCCGCAATTCCACGTCGGCGCTGGCCCGTCCGGAGACCGGCAACCAGCCGAGCCGCACCGCGAACAACAGCTTGAGCAGCAGTCCCACGAAGAACACCGGCGCCGCGTAGGCCAGGATGGCGAACAGGCGCAGCGCGGCGTCGCTGGCCGAATCTCGGTTGGTGGCAGCGTATCTGCCGAGCGGTACACCGATCGCGAAGGCGACGAGCAGCGCCCAGCACACCAGTTCCAGGGTGGCCGCGCCGCGGGTGGCGATGATGTCGGCGACCAACCGGTGGTCCTGGGTCTGCCCGAAGTCGCCGCGCGCGAGGCCGGACAGGTACTCCCAGTACTGCACCAGGATCGGCCGGTTCAGTCCGGCGGCCTCCCGACGCTGCTCGATCTGATCCGGTGGCAGCCGCCCGCCCAGCGCGGCTTCGATCGGATCACCGATCACCCGCATCATGAAGAACACCGCGGTCACCAGAATCCAAGCCGTCACCGGGATGAGCAGCAGCCGCACCCCCAGATACCTGGCCAGGGCGAGCCCGCGCGAATCCCCGCCCGCCGCCCGCCGGGGCAGCGCGAACCGCCGGGCCCGCGGCGCGATCGCCGCGGGCCCGGTCCCCTCCGACTTCACTTGCTCAGGACCGTGTAGCGGAACTTGAACGACAGGTCCAGCGTCTGCTCCATGCCCTGGACGTCCGTGCCCGCGACGCCGATCTGCTTGCCGGACAACAGCGGAACGATCGGCAGGAAGTTCTGCGCCAGGTCGCGCTGCACCTGCTGGATCTGCTGGAGCCTGCGGTCCTTGTCCGGCTGGGTCGACTCACCGACGAGTTGCGCGGTGATGCCGGGATCCTCGAAGTGCGACTGGAGGAAGTTGTTCGGGCCGAAGAACGGCGAGAGGTAGTTGTCCGGGTCCGGGAAGTCGGGGAACCAGCCGAACTGGTACAGCGGGTAGGCGTCGCGCGCCCGTTCCCTCTGGTAGCTCACCCATTCGGTGGACTGCAGATTCACCCGGAACAGACCCGTGCTTTCCAGTTGCGTCTTGATCGCCTTGTATTCCTCGGCGCTGCTGGAGCCGTAGTGGTCGGGGTTGTACTGAAGATTGAGTTCCACCGGCGTCGCGACGCCCGCGTCGGCGAGGAACTTCGCGGCCGCATCCTTGTTCGGACCCGCGCCGTAGATGTCCTTGAACGGTTCCGCCGCGCCCGGAATACCCTGCGGGACGGACGAATACGCCGGAACGTAGGTGTCCTTGTAGACGTCGCGGGCGAGCGCGGCCCGGTCCAGCGACGACGCGAACGCCTTGCGCACCGCCAGCTTCTGCTCCGGCGTACCGCCGGGCATGGTGTTCAAGTTGAAGACGATGTAGCGCAACTCGCCGCCGGGACCGTCGAGCACCTTGACCTTGTCGCTGGCGCGCAGCCCCTCGATATCGGTCGGCGTCAGCGAGCGGTAGCCCGCGTCGATCGCGCCGCTCTGCAGATCCAGCTTCAGGTTGTCGGTGGTGGCGTAGTACTTCGCCGAGATGCGGGGCGTCTTCGGGGTGCCGAGGATGCCGCGATAGTCCGGATACGCCTGGTACTCGACGAGCTTGTTCTTGTCGTAGCTGGTGATCGTGTACGGGCCGGAGTAGCCCTTGGCGCGCACCACGTCCTCGTCGGCCATCACCTTGTCGGCGGGGAACACCCGCTCGTCCACGATCGGCCCCGCCTGCGTGGGCAGGATGGCCGGGAAGGTCTGGTCGTTGGCGACCTTCAGCGTGAAGGCGACGGTGCGATCGTCGACCACATCGGTCTTCTCCAGATTGCCGAGCAGCGAGGCCGGACCGTTCGGGTCGTTGATACCGAGCATGCGGTCGAAGGAGAACTTGACGCTGTTGGCGGTCAACGGGTTTCCGTTGGCGAACTTCAATCCCGCCTGCAAGGTGCAGGTGTAGACCGTCGGCGAGGTGAACTCGCACTTCTCGGCGGCGTCCGGTTTCGGGGTCGGGTCGCCGGGCGCGAAATTCAGCAGGTACTGGTAGATCTGCGTCTCGGCGACCAGCGATCCGTTGTCGTAGGCGGCGGCCGGATCCAGCGAGAAGATCTTGTCGGTGGTGCCGACGATCAACCCGTCGCCGTCACCGCCCTCGCCCGTCCGTCCGGAACCGCAACCCGCGAGCACCGACGCGACCAGCGCCATGAGCCCGACCGCCGCAATGCCTTTCGCTCGTCTACGCCCGCCCGGCGTCCTCGAAACCCTCATCATCAGGCCCCACTTCTTCGAGCGCGCCGCACCGCGATACCTGGATCACAGGCCCGGTCCGGACGCGGTGAACTTTCGATATAGCTGGCGACCGTACCCACGAACCATTTCCGGCACATTGCGTTTTCAAAGAAAAATCACCGGGCTGTCATCGCCCGTCGCGAACCATGCACGGCCGCACCGGCGTCGCCCGGTCAAATGTCCAGGTGCGCGGAAAGATCGAGGTCGAGGCGTCTCGAGCAGGCCAAGTCACGCCCACGGACACCGTTGCGGCGCTACCCATTTCGGTGCTGCGCCAAACCCTCGCGCGCCAAACCACCCGGCATACCGGGTGCCCGTCACGACGCGCCCCGCGTGGGAATCGAACACGACGCACGGGAGGTACCTCGCACCGAAGCAGTGCGGGCCGCGAACCGATCAGCGCGAGTTCGCCGAAAACCTCGCCACCACGATCGACGCCCGCGTCCCCGATGAGTCGCCGCCGCAACCGAACTCGGAATCGGTACCGAGGCAGCGATGTTCGACCGGCAACTGGGCGGTCGAGCTAGGACTGGCGTCCACGATGCCCGCCGCACCGAAGGTGCGAAAGAACGGCACCTGCCAGTTTCATCCGCTACGTCTACGACCACTTGGCACAGGTGGCATCCCGAAGGTGGACCGGGAACCGGTCTTCACCGCGGTCGCCACCGAAGCGGAGCTGAACGCCGCGTTCGCGCGGTGGCTCGCCTCCCGCGCCGAGCGGACTTACGGCCTGCTCAGCGCGCTCGCGTTGGCGTTCTCGCCCAGCAGCACCGACTCCGGCTGACCCGTCAGCATGCCCTCCAGCAGGTTCTTGCCGATCGATGCCTCCTGCGGCAGCGGGATCGGGTAGCTGCCGTCGAAGCACGCGGAGCACAGGCGGGTGCGCGGCTGCTCGGTGGCGGCGATCATGCCCTCGGTGGAGATGTAACCGAGGCTGTCGGCGCCGATCGAGCGGCGGACGTTCTCGACCATGTCGTCGTAGCTGTCGTCGGCGCCCGCGCCGTTGGCGATCAGCTCCGCGCGCGAGGCGAAGTCGATGCCGTAGAAGCAGGGCCACTTCACCGGCGGCGAGGCGATCCGCACGTGGATCTCCAGCGCGCCCGCCTCGCGCAGCATCCGCACAAGGGCGCGCTGGGTGTTGCCGCGCACGATCGAGTCGTCCACCACGATCAGCCGCTTGCCGCGGATCACCTCGCGCAGCGGGTTCAGCTTGAGCCGGATGCCCAGCTGACGAATCGTCTGACTCGGCTGGATGAAGGTGCGGCCCACGTAGGCGTTCTTCATCAGGCCCTGCCCGTAGGGCACACCGGAACCCTGCGCGTAACCGACGGCGGCGGGCGTGCCCGATTCCGGCACCGGGATCACCAGGTCGGCGTCGACCGGACGCTCCTTGGCCAGCCTGCGGCCGATCTCGACGCGGGTGGCGTGCACCGAGCGGCCCGCGATGGTGGAGTCGGGCCTGGCCAGGTACACGTACTCGAAGACGCAGCCCTTGGGCTCGGGGTTGGCGAAGCGCATGGAGCGAACGCCCTCGGCGTCGATCGCCAGCAGTTCGCCCGGTTCGATCTCGCGCACGAAGGCCGCGCCGACGATGTCCAGGGCGGCCGTCTCACTGGCAACGACCCAGCCACGCTCGAGCCTGCCCAGGCACAGCGGACGGACGCCGTGCGGGTCGCGCGCCGCGTACAGGGTGTGCTCGTCCATGAAGGTCAAGCAGAAGGCGCCCTTCAGCGTCGGAAGCAGCTTCATGGCGGCCTGCTCGATGCTGGAATCCGCGGCGGCGTGCGCCAGCAGCGCGGTCATCACGTCGGAGTCCGAGGTCGCGCCGACCGGCTGCGGGCGGCCGCCGGAGACCGGGTTACCGATCAGTCCGAGTTCCCTTGCCCGGCTTGCCAATTCGGCGGTGTTGACCAGATTGCCGTTGTGTCCCAGCGCGAGTCCGGAGCCGACCGCGGTGGTGCGGAAGATCGGCTGCGCGTTCTCCCACGTCACACCGCCGGTGGTGGAGTAGCGACAGTGGCCGACGGCGATATGGCCCGGCATGGCGGCCAGCGTCTGCTCGTCGAACACCTGCGAGACCAGCCCGAGATCCTTGAAGACCAAGATCTGCTGACCGTCCGAGACCGCGATGCCCGCCGCCTCCTGACCGCGGTGTTGCAGCGCATAGAGGCCGTAGTACGTGAGCTTCGCCACGTCCTCGCTCGGCGCCCAGACACCGAAGACACCACACTCCTCGCGTGGCTCGTTCTCGTCCTCATCGGGGGTGGCTGCGAGGTTGTCGACCGATACTTCGGCGTTGGTCACCGTTTGCTCCCTGTTCGGGCGGGCTGGGGGCACCAGTCATTCTACGGGTGAAAATTCGATCGCGATCACGGCCACCGCATCCCCGGAGCAATCCCGTGTCGATTCACCGAAATCGCGCGGCCGCGGCGGTACCGTCCATTAGTGGCGACTACGGACAGCACCCGCGGGACGGATCCGAACGCTCGGCGGCTCGACCGCCGTTCGCTACTGCGCATGGTCGGCGCACCCATGATCGTGCTCACCTTGCTGACCACGCTGCTCGGGATCATGTACCTGGCCTACGTGGTCGATCCCGAAGAGAATCTGCACGACTTCCCGATCGCGCTGGTCAACCAGGATGTCGGCGAGACGTTCGGCTCGCCGGGTCAGGAACGGCGGGTGAACTTCGGCGACCAGGTGGCCGACGGGCTGCGCAAGTCCGTGCCCGCCGATCAGATCGATCTGCGGGTCATCGGGATCAGCGAGGCCGAGCGGCAGATGCAGTCCGGCAAGGTCTACGGCGCGATCATCATCCCCAGCGACTTCAGCAAGCGGCTCGGCATCCTGGGCGTCGGCAGCGTGGTGCCGGGCGATATCGAGCAGCCCATCATCACGCTCCAGACCAATCCGCGCGCGGGCACCTACGCCTCCTCGATCGTCGTCCGCGTCGGCGACACGGCGTTCCCCCAGGTGAACAAGCAGGTAGGCCAGGAGCTGACCCGGCAGGTGGAGGCTCAGCTCACACCGCCCGAAGGCGGACAGGCGCCCGAGCTCAGCGGAGCCACCCGTATCGCGCTGGCCAGTCCGCTGCAACTGATCGTCGAGCAGTACCGCCCGCTGCCGAGCAACACCGGGCAGGGTCTCACCGCGTTCTTCTACGCCCTGTTGTTGCTGCTCGCGGGCGTGATCGGCTCGATGACGATCCACACCATGGTGGACGCCAACCTCGGCTTCGTGCCCACCGAGTACGGCCCGTGGTACGTGCATTTCCCGCCCACTCCGATCTCCCGGTTCAAGACCCTGCTGCTCAAGTGGGGCGTGATGATTCTCATGGGCACCGTCGTCTCGCTGATCTACATGCTGGTGGCCAAGGCGCTCGGCATGCCGCTCGACAATCCGCTGGCACTGTTCCTCTACGGCGCGTTCGCGATCATCGCGGTCGGCATCACCGGCCTGTCGATCCTCGCGGCCATCGGCTCGGCGGGATTGCTGGTGAACCTGATCCTGTTCATCGTGCTCGGCTTGCCTTCGTCGGGCGGCACGGTGCCGATCGAGGCGACGCCCAAATACTTCGGCTGGCTGGCCCATTTCGAGCCGATGCACCAGGTGTTCCTGGCCGTTCGGTCGATCCTGTACTTCGACGCCAGCGGACCGGCGGGGTTGACGCGGGGCTTCTGGATGACGCTGGCCGGGCTCGTCATCGGGCTCGTGCTCGGGGCGGTCATCACCCGCTACTACGACTACAAGGGTCTGCATCGCGGTCGGCCCGCGCCCGCGGCGGCCTGATCCTCCCGCGGTGACGGGGCGGCATTCGCCCGGCGGATGGTCGACGGCCTACCCCGCGCGCCGAGGCGAATTCGGTGTCCACACGCAGCGACGCCGACCAGGACGAGCCGCCTGGGTCCCGTCACATCTCATCGGCCGGACGCAGGATCGGCAGCCAATGCGCGACCTCGGCGGCGCGGCTGCCGGAGGCGGTGAGAGCTCCCGAGCAGACGGCGGTGTCGAAATCGAGCAGTCCGGTGGCGAGCAGCAGCCAGGTGCGCGGGTCGGTCTCGACGACGTTGGGCGGGGTGCCGCGAGTGTGGCGGGGCCCTTCGATGCACTGCACCGCGACGAACGGCGGCACCCGCACCTCGACGGAATGGCCGGGCGCGTTCGCGGCCAGCGTGCGCACGGTCGTCTTGACCGCCGCCGCCAGCTCGGGCCGCGCGGGCTGCTCCGCGGCTTCATCACGCAACCAAGCACTCACCGCCGCCACCGCCGCCCGGGTCTCCGCCGGGTCCACCGTCGCTCGTCGTCCCACCCGGCCGAGGTTACCCAGCGGCCCCGACCGACGAGACACCGAAGCTACGCCGCCTGGCACACACCTTTCGCACGCCTCACATAGGCGGTGGCTATGTGAGGCGCGCGCCTGGCACACACCTTTCGCACGCCTCACATAGGCGGTGGCTATGTGAGGCGCATGGGGGATGTGTGGGACGTCAAGCGCGGTACTGCGGAGCCGGCCGGGGAGGCGCGGCGATCCGGCCGCTCCCGGAACAGCGACTCCAGAGCGGTCCGGCGCGCGACTACGCCGCCCGCATTGATCGCGTAGTGCACGAGGGCCGGCGCGGTCGTGCTTCCGGTGCTGCGGCGCAGCTGACCGAAGAGCGCGCCGCCGACCGCGGTGAACAGCACTGTCGGCACAACGGGTTCGGAACCCGCGCGGGCGGGATGGATGTGCCACAGACCGAAGGTAGCGGCGCCGAGCAGTCGGCCGAGGCGCGCGCCGAAAGCGTTGTCCAGCAGCGGTTCCAGCGTGGAGCGGAAGATCAGCTCCTCGCTGTAGACGGTGCCGATCGGGATGTGCACGGCGACCCACTCGACATCCGAAACCTCTTGTTCCGGTGCGGCGAACTCACGCAGACTCTCGCGCAGCGCCGGAATCGCCACGGCCGCACCGTAACCGGCCAGGACCAGCGAACCGGCCGCAGCACCAACCCGCGCACCTTTGCCCGACCACCAGTGGGATCGCCCGCCCAGCGCGAGCCCGTAACCGGTAGCGAAGCAGGCGTTTACCGCCGTTCGCCCACGCTGATCCAGTCCGAGCCCCGGCAGGACCAGGTTGCTCCACACCAAGGCGAGGCCGGTTCCCGCGAGCGCCTTCAGAACCGGCCCGGCGCTCACTTGGTCTCCCGCTCGAACTCCTCCGCCGCTTCCAGCTGGAACCGAACCCGCTCCGCCAGTTCGGCGTTCCAACCGGGCGGTGCCGCGATGGCGGCCCAACCGTCCAGCACCAGGCTGCCGTAGCGGTGCCCGTGCCCGTCCGAAACACCCTGCGCGTTGGTGAGATCCGCGGCGACCTGCCAGAACGTGACGAACGGCGCCCAGCGCATCTGCGAGGAAACGTCCGAGCCGCGCGGCTCCGACAACCAATCCGGTTGGGAGAAGATCAGATCCGTCGACCACCAGACGATCGGGTCGGAGGCGTGCATGAGATAGGCGATGCGCGGCGCCCGCCATTCGCTGTCGGGACGCGCGAGATCGGCGGCGTCGTCCGCGAATCGGACCACAAGCCCGTCGGCGTACACCGGCTCCACCTCCCGGGAACCGGGGTCGCGCCGCTGTACGAATTGCTGCCACAGCCGGTTGGAATTCGGCGGACCGACCCACAGCGCGCCGTCCACCTTGGCGCGCAGATCGGCGAGACCGTCGAAGGCGGCCTCCGAACCCTGCGAGCCCAGGCTCTCGCCGTACACCAGCAGCTTCGGCCGCGACTCCGGCGGGCGCGCCGACCAGTGCTCGTACACCGCGTCGAAGAGCCGCTCGCTCGCCGCGGCCGCTTTGCCGCGGTCCGCGAGGAACGAGAGCACACTCGGCAGATACGAGTACTGCGTCGCGACTATGGCGCTGTCGCCGCCGTACATGTACTCGATCGCGCCCACCGCCAGGGAATTGACCCAGCCGGTGCCCGTGGTGGTGACCACGACGAGCACCTTCCGGTCGAAGGCTCCGGTGCGCTCCAACTCCTCGACCGCGAGCGCGGCCTGCTCCGCGCCGCCGTCGGCCGACTCCAGCCCGACGTAGGCCCGGATCGGTTCGCGCGCCGGTTTCCCGGTGACCGCCGCGATGCGGCTCGCCGACGGTCCGTGCGAGACGAACCAGCGACCCTCGAAGCCGAGCGTCTCCCATTTCGCCAGCGACGCCGGGCTGCCCGAGCGCTCGGGCAGCTGCGGCTGCACCGCGTTGGGCGAGGTGTGGTCGTTGCGCACGCTGAACGCCGAGTTCGCGGCGGCGAAGAACGCGCGGTAGGCGACGCCGTTGAACAGCGTCACCACCAGCACCACGAGCACCAGTGCTCCCGCGGCGGGCGCCAGCTCGCGCGGTACCCGGACCCACCGGTTGAGCTGGCGGGCCAGGAACAGGATGATCTCGCGCACGGTCCGGTAACCCGCGACCACCGCGGCGCCCACCGCCACACTCAACAATCCGGTGCGCAGGTAGGCGGGCGTCGTCGTGCCCTCCATGCCCATCAGCGCGGTGATCTCGCGCTGCCAGCGCGCCGACTGCACCAGCATCAGGGCGGCGGCCAGTGCGGAGGTGAGCAGTATCGCGGTCTTGAGCGCGTAGCGCACCCAGGTGGGCGGTCCGGGAATCTTCAGCCGCGGCCGCACCCAGATCCGGAACAGCCATTCGAGCACGCAGCCGAGGCCGTAGCCGAGCGCCGCGTTGATGCCCGAGATCAGGCCCTGGAACAGCCAGTCGCGCGGCACCAGCGACGGCGTCACCGACAGCGCGAAGAAGATGGTCGCGACGACCAGCCCGACGTAGTTGAGGTCGATGATGTCCTCGGCCCGGCGCACCGCGACGACGCCGCGGGCACGCAGCTTCGTCAGGGTGTCTGCCTTCTCGAGCACTCGAACAGTATGGCGCTCCGCACCGACGGCCGGGCGGGTTGCCCGTGCCGCCCCCGGCGGCGCGGGCGCACATCACAGCCGGGTCGCGCGGCAATTACCCACCGTGCTCGAGTAGTTGTACGGGGTCGCGCGGGCCTCCCAACCCGCAGACTCGTTACCCATGAGCACTCCAAACGCAGCGCCGAAAGCCACCTCGGCCTACGTCGCGCAGGCCGCGATCGCGTTCGGCATCAGCTTGTTCGGGGCGGGCGTCGGCATCTTCTACCTTCCGCTGGACGTCTGGCAGCGCGGCTTCCTCGGCATGACCGTGCTGTTCCTGGTGACCAGCACCTTCACCCTGGCCAAGGTGGTGCGCGACCAGCACGAGGCCAACTCGACCACCAACCGCATCGACGCGGCACGGATGGAAAAGCTGATGGCCGAACACGATCCGTTCAAACCACTCTGACCGGCGACGGACGGCGCCCACTCGGGCGAGCCCGGCGACGAGGGGTTCGGGCCCGCACCGGGTGGGCGTTCGCTATTTCAGCTCGCGTTCCCGGTCGGCGGATTCCTCCAGATACCGGCGGACCCGGTCGGAGAGTTCCGCCGTCCAGTCCGGCGGTTGGGCGATGGCTACCCAGGCGTCGAGCACCAGCGTGCCGTAGCGGTGGCCGTGGCCGTCGCTGACCCGCTGCGCGTTCGGCAGGTCGGCGGCGACCTGCCAGAACGTGACGATCGGATACCAGCCCATGCGCGGCGACACGTCCGGCCCGGGCGGCTCGCGCAGCCAATCCGGTTCGTCGAACAGCAGATCCGGCGACCACCACACCACCGGATCCGTGGCGTGCTGGAGGTAGAGCACGCGCGGGTCGAGCCAGGTCGCGCCCGCCTGCCACAGGTTGGCGCGTTCGTCGGCGAATCGGACGACGAGATCATCGGCGTAAGTGGGCAGGATCTCCGGCGAACCCGGATCGCGCCGGGTGACGAACTCGCGCCAGATCCGGTTGGAATTGGGCGGTCCGACCCAGAGCACGCCGTCGGTGCGCGTCCGCAGGTCGGCGAGACCGCTGAAGGCGCCCTCCGAACCCTGCGAGCCCAGACTCTCGCCGTAGACCAACAGCTTCGGGCGCAATTCCGCTGGACGCGCCGACCAGTGCTCGTAGACCTTGTCGAACAACAGCTTGCCGGCCTCGGTGGCCTTGGCCCGGTCCGAGAGGAACGAAAGCACGCTCGGCAGATAGGAATACTGCGTCGCGACCACGGCGGTGTCGCCGCCGAACATCATCTCGATCGATTCCACGCTGGTGGAGTCGACCCAGCCGGTGCCGGTGGTTGTCACCACGACGAGCACCTTGCGTTCGAACGCCTTGGTGCGCTCGAGTTCGTCGATCGCCAATTCCGCCTGCGCCTCGGGGTCCACGGCCGACTCCAGGCCGGTGTAGACGCGAATCGGTTCGCGCGCAGGCTTCTCCGTGACCCGCTCGATCGCCGCGGCGTCGGGTCCGTAGGACACGAACCAGCGTCCCTCCGAGCCCAGTGTGTCCCACGCCGCCAACGATGCTGGGCTGCCGGACCTTTCGGGCAGTTGCGGCTGAGTGGCGTTCGGCGAGGTGTTGCTGTTGCGCACGCTGAACGCCGAATTCGCCGCGTCGAAGAAGACGCGCACCAGCACGCCGTTGCCGAGCAGCACGGCGACCACGGCCACGGTGACGAACCCGATCGGCAGCGCGATCCGGCGCGGGACGCGCACCCACTTCACCAATTCGCCCGCCACCCAGCGGACCAACCAGCGCGCCGCGCGGAACAGCCCGATCACTACGGCGACCACCGCCGCGCTCAACGC
The DNA here is from genome assembly GCF_040654315.1 of Nocardia sp. NPDC050713. NCBI lineage: Bacteria > Bacillati > Actinomycetota > Actinomycetes > Mycobacteriales > Nocardiaceae > Nocardia > Nocardia sp. NPDC050713. The sequence goes on from NZ_JBFAHS010000001.1 coordinate 671,724, forward strand.
GCCCGTGCGCAGATAGCCGGAGGTGGTGGTCTGATCCATGCCCATCAGCGCGGTGATCTCGCGCTGCCAGCGCGCCGACTGCACCAGCATGACGATCGCGACCACCACGCACGCGAGCACGACGAGCGTCTTGACAACACCGGCGAGCCATCCCGGCAGTGCCAGCGCCGCGGGCAACTGCACCCGCGGCGCGATCCACTTGCCGTAGGCCAGGTCGAGCAGACAGCCGACGCCGTAGCCGATCGCGGCGTTGACGCCGCTGACCAAGCCCTGGAACAACCAGTCGCGCGGCAGCAGCGACGGCGTCAGCGACCAGCAGAAGAACAGGGTGGCGACGACGAGACCGACGTAGTTCGGATGGAAGAAACGCTCGACGAGACCGACCACTCGGCCGGCCCCGTCGCGTAGCTCAGCGGTAACCATCCGAGCCTCCCGGTGGGGTCAGATCGCGCTGGCTCCGAAGAGTTTCGGCAGCGTGCCCTCGTAGGCGTCGCGCAATTCGGCCATGGTAACCGAGAATTGGCCCTGCACCTCGACGGAATCCGACCCCTGGTCGACCACGCCGATGCGCACCCACGGCAGCTCACGCGCGTCGCACATCTTGGTGAACCGGGTCTCCTCCGAGCGCGGCACCGCGACGAGCACCCGGCCCGCCGATTCGGAGAACAGCGTGACGAACGGGTCGGCGCCCTCGGGAAGCAGGATGCGGCAACCGGTCTCGCCCGCCAGCGCGGCCTCCACCACGGCCTGCGCGAGGCCGCCCTCCGACAGGTCGTGCGCGGCGCTGATCATGCCGTCGCGCGAGCCCGAGGTCAGGATCTCGGCAAGCAGCTGTTCGCGCGCGAAGTCGACCTTGGGCGGTTCGCCGCCGAGGTGATCGTGGGCGACCTGCGACCAGATGGAACCGCCGAACTCGTCGCGGGTCTCGCCGAGCAGGATCAGCGTCTCGCCCGGCTCGAGGCCGAGGCCGGTGGGGATGCGGCGGTGCACGTCGTCGATGACGCCGAGCACGCCGACGACCGGCGTCGGCAGGATGGCGTCCTGGCCGGTCTGGTTGTAGAAGCTGACGTTGCCGCCGGTGACCGGAATGCCAAGGGCCACACAGCCGTCCGCGAGGCCGCGCACGGCCTGCTGGAACTGCCACATCACGCCGGGGTCCTCCGGCGAGCCGAAGTTCAGGCAGTTGGTGACGGCCTTCGGGGTGGCGCCGGTGGTGGCGACGTTGCGGAAGGCCTCGGCGAGCGCGAGCTGCGCGCCGGTGTACGGGTCCAGCTTGGTGTAGCGGCCGGAGGCGTCGGTGGCCAGCGCGATGCCGCGGCCGGTCTGCTCGTCGATCCGGATGACGCCCGCGTCGGCGTGCTCGGCGAGCACGGTGTTGCCGCGCACGTAGCGGTCGTACTGCTCGGTGATCCACTTGCGGCTGCACAGCTGCGGGCTGGAGATCATCTGGAGCAGCGTCGCGCGCAGCTCCTCCGGGGTCTTCGGACGCGAAAGCTTGTCCGGGGCGTCGGCGATCAGCGCGTCCTGGTAGTCCGGGCGCTGCACCGGGCGCTCGTACACCGGGCCCTCGTGCGCGACGGTGCGCGGCGGCACGTCCACCACGGTCTCGCCGTGCCAGGTGACGACCAGGCGGTCGCCGTCGGTGACCTCACCGATGACGGTGGCGAGCACGTCCCACTTGTGGCACACCGCCATGAACGCCTCGACGTTCTCGGGGGTGACCACGGCGCACATGCGCTCCTGGGATTCGCTGGAGAGGATCTCCGCGGGCGTCATGTTGGCCGCGCGCAGCGGGACCTTGGTCAGATCGATGTGCATGCCGCCGTCGCCCGCCGCCGCGAGTTCGGAGGTGGCGCAGGACAGTCCGGCGCCGCCGAGGTCCTGGATGCCGACGACCAGCTTGGCCGCGTACAGCTCGAGACAGCACTCGATGAGCACCTTCTCGGTGAACGGGTCGCCCACCTGGACGCTGGGCAGCTTCTTGCGTCCGGTGCCGGACTCGTCGCCGGAGAAGGTGTCCGAGGCGAGGACGGAGACGCCGCCGATGCCGTCGAGGCCGGTGCGCGCGCCGAACAGGATGATCTTGTTGCCGGTGCCGGAGGCGAAGGCCAGGTGCAGGTCCTCGACCCGCATCACGCCCGCGCACAGCGCGTTGACCAGCGGATTGCCCTGGTAGGAGGCGTCGAACACGGTTTCGCCGCCGACGTTCGGCAGGCCGAGCGAGTTGCCGTAGCCGCCGACGCCGCGCACCACGCCGTCGACGACGCGGCGGGTATCGGCCGCGTCCGCCGCGCCGAAGCGCAGCTGGTCCATCACCGCGATCGGGCGCGCGCCCATCGCCATGATGTCGCGCACGATGCCGCCGACGCCGGTGGCCGCGCCCTGGTACGGCTCGACGTAGGACGGGTGGTTGTGGCTCTCCACCTTGAAGGTGACCGCCCAGCCGTCGCCAACGTCGACCACGCCGGCGTTCTCGCCGATGCCCGCGAGCATGGACTCGCGCATCTCGTCGGTGGTGGTCTGCCCGAAGTAGCGCAGGTGCACCTTGGAGGACTTGTAGGAGCAGTGCTCGCTCCACATCACCGAGTACATCGCCAGCTCGGCGTCGGTGGGCCGACGACCGAGGATCTCCTTGATGCGGGCGTACTCGTCGTCCTTGAGACCCAGCTCTTTGTAGGGTTGCGCGACATCTGGGGTCGCTGCGGCTGCGCTGACGGTGTCGACCTGCGGAGTCACGGAGTACCAGGGTCCTTTCGGCCGGGCCATCGGGGTGGGCGAACGCGCGCGGTGCAGCGGCGAACGTCGGCACTGAAATTGCGGCGAGATGCCTGGGATCAGTTTAGAGGGCGGGTGGTGTGGGCCCGCAGGTGAGGGGCACGGCCGCGTCCGGCGCCGCGCGTACCTCCGCCTTCTTCCGGCCGTGCCGGTCCCGGAGTCCGGCCGGATGCCGCCGCGGACGGAGATCGGTCGCCCGTCGAGGCGGAGCCGACACCGGGTTGTCTCGGCGACGGTCTCGGGCGTAGCGGCGACGGATGGGACCTCGAGACAGGCCTAGCGACCGGACCGGGGTCGGGGGTGTTTATTACTCTGTCCGGGTGAGCGAACGATCGGGGGTTGCGAATTCGGCCGAGGTTGCCAGAGCGGATGCGCAACCGGGTGACGCCGAATCCACTGCCGACTCGTCGCCGCGTTCGCCGTTGGCATCGAAGCAGTTGCGCTGGCTCGGCGCCGCGCTCGCGTTGTTCCTGGTCTCCGCGGTGGTCTCGCTGCTGGTGCACTGGTGGGGTGGGTACATCGATCTGCGGGTCTATCGCAACGGCGCGCGCGTCTGGCTGGACGGTGGCGAGCTGTACGGCCCGATGCCGCCGGTGTTCGGCATCGGCCTTCCGTTCACCTATCCCCCGCTGGCCGCGCTGTTCTTCGCTCCGCTCGCGCTGATGCCGCTGCCGCTGGCCGAGGTGCTCGTGCTGGCCACCTCGATCGGCAGCCTGGGCATCACGCTGTGGCTGGTGCTTGCCAGGATTCGGCCGGAACTCGACCGGACGGCCATGCTGCCCTTGGTGATCGCCGCGGTCGCGGCGGCGGGGTTCCTGGAACCGGTGCGCCAGACCTACGGCTTCGGCCAGATCAACCTGGTGCTGATGGCCGCGGTCGCGCTGGACTCCCTGGTGCGCAAGCCCTTCTGGCCGCGCGGCATGCTCATCGGGATCGCGGTGTCGATCAAGCTGATTCCCGCGGGCTATCTGCTGTACTTCCTGCTGCGCAGGGACTGGAAAGCCGCGGGCACCCTGGTCGTCTCGGCGATCGGCGCGGTCGGAATCGGATTCCTGCTTTTCCCAAGCGATTCGGTGGACTACTGGTTCCACACGCTCTCCGACACCGGCCGCATCGGCCCGCCGTACTTCGCAGGCAACCAGTCGCTCAAGGGCATGGCTTTCCGGCTCGGCGTCTCCGATTCGGCGGCCACCCTGATCTGGATCACCCTCTCGGTGGTCGCGGTCGCGCTGGCCGCGATCTGGATGCACCGGCTCATCGCCGCGGGCAACACCGTAGCCGCGCTGCTGGTGAACGCCGCCGCGGTTCTGCTCGTCTCGCCGGTCTCCTGGTCACACCACTGGGTCTGGGTAGCGCCCGCCCTCGTCGTCGCCGCCGATGCCATCGCCCGAACCCGCGAAGGCCGCGCCCGAACCCCGCGCGGACGCTGGTTCACCACCACCGTCGCCGCCCTGACCATCCTGTTCCTCATCGGCCCCCACTGGTTGCTCCCCCATTCCAAAGACCGTGAACTGGACTGGGCTTGGTGGCAACAACTCCTCGGCAGCAGCTACGTCCTCGTGACCTTCACCATCTTCGTCTTCGCGGTGATCACCTACCGCCCCGTCGTGACCAGCACCACCGAAACCGCCCCGGCCAACGTGACGTGACCGCCGAAGAAGTCCTCGGGCGGCCGGTAGCCCGAGCGCCCTACTCCACCGGCGTGAGGAACGCCGCGAGAGCCGCCGCGTAGGCGGGAACGTCGTTGGCGCCCATCAGTTCTCGTGCCGAGTGCATCGCGAGTTGGGGGGCGCCGACGTCGACGGTGGGCATGCCGGTGCGGGCGGCGGTCATCGGGCCGATGGTGGAACCGCAGGGCAGGTCGGCGCGGTGGACGTAGCGCTGCAACGGGACCGCCGCCTGGTCGCAAGCGAGGGCGAAGGCGCCCGCGCCGGTGGCGTCGGTGGCGTAGCGCAGGTTCTGGTTGACCTTGAGCACCGGTCCGCCGTTGATCTCGATGCGGTGCGCGGGCTCGTGCCGCTCGGGGTAGTTGGGGTGGGTGGCGTGCGCCATGTCGCCGGATGCGCAGATCGAACCGGCGAGGGCCGCAAGGTATTCGGCGCGACCGCCACCGCGCGCCAGCACGATCCGCTCCAGCACGGCGGGCAGCAGGTCGGACTGGGCGCCGCGATCGGACTGGCTGCCGACCTCTTCGTGATCGAACATGGCGAGCACCGGCGTCGACGCGCCCGGATCCTCCACCGCGGCGAGGAACGCGTGCAGTCCGGCGTAGCAGGTGCCCTGATTGTCCAGCCGGGGCGCGCTGACCAGATCGCGGTCCCGTCCGACCAGCCTGCTCGGCTCGAGATCGTGCGTCATCAGCTCCCAGCCGAGCACCGCGGCCGGATCCACCTCCACGGTCTCGGCGACGAAGGCCAGGAACGAGCGCGGCAGGTCGCCGACACCCCACACCGCGTTCACGTGGCGCTGCGGGTCGAGCGTGACGCCGCGCCGGTCCTCGGAGAGATGGATGGCCAACTGAGGCACCCGCAGGATCGGCTCATCGATGCGAATCAGCTGCTCGCGCACCTTGTTTCCGACGCGCACCGTCAGCCTGCCCGAAATGCCGAGCTCGCGGTCCAACCACGAGTTCAGCCACGCGCCGCCGTAGGGCTCGAGCCCGACCAGCTGCCACCCGGCGGAGGCCAGATCCGGGTGCTGCTTCACCCGCAGGTTCGGGCTGTCGGTGTGCGCGCCGACGACGCGGAACGGGGCGTCCGGGCCCGTCCCCGACCAGGCGACCAGGGAACCACCGCGCACCACGTAACGGCGTCCGATCGCCTCGCCGGGCCAGACCGACGCCTCCTCGAGCCGGGTGAAGCCGTGCGCGTCCAGCTCCCGCGCGACCGTGCGGACCACGTGGAACGGCGAGGGTGAATCATCGATGAACGCGCACAGACCATCAGCCGTGGCGGCGGTCGCGGAAACGGGCATGGGAGCGATCCTAGGGGCCGACCACCGCCGCGGCCGTCCGAGGCGCGTGGCAACTTCCGCCACCGCCGCTAAACTGACGCCCAGGCTGCGAACGAGAACATTCAGCAATCTCGCGTGAAGGGCAGGGGTTCGCATGACACTGCCGAGCGGGCGGCACCACGACGCCGTCGAGATCGTCAACATCGCACCCCTGCACGGCGCGGGCGCCATCATCGGGCCGTCCTGCGTGGCGGCCGCGAATCTGGCCGTGGCCGAGATCAACAGCGGCACCGGCATTCTCGGCCGCGAAGTATGCGTGACCACGATCGACGGCGGCGGTCCGCCGCAGCGCGTCTACGACGAGGTCTCGGCCCTGCTGGCGACCGGCATGGTGCACGCCGTCACCGGCATCCCGATGCCGGAGAACCGCGTCGCGATCATGCGCGCGGCGGCCGGTCGCGCGCCGTGCCTGTTCGGCGTCGGCCACGACGGACTCGCGGGCGAAGAACCGGGCGTCTTCATGATCGGCGAGCATCCAGGCATCCAGACGCTGGTCGCGGTGGACTGGCTCCACCGGGAGTTCGGCGCCCGGCGCTGGGCCGTGGTGGCCAGCGACTATCTCTGGTCGCGCCGCATCGCGCCCACGTTGCGCGAGGTCCTCGCGCCGCGGCACACGGTGGTCGCCGAACATTTCGTGCCGATCGGCGCCGAGAATTTCGACGCCGTGCTCGACGATCCCCGGCTGGACGCGGCCGACGGGGTGATCCTGCTGCTGATCGGCGCCGACGCGGCCCGCTTCAACCGGGCGTTCACCGCGGCGGGACGCGCTGGCCGCCAGTTCCGCACCGGCCCGACCATCGACGAAAACGTCTTGCTGGCAGGCGGACTCGACGCCAATCGTGATATCTACGTGCCCTCCAGCGTGATTCCCGATCGGCGCAGCGCGGACCACCGCGATCTGCTCGACCGATACCTGCGGCTGCACCACGGATTCGCCCCCGCCTTCAGCCGATTCGCCAACGGCGCCTACCGCGCGCTGCACGCGTTGCGCACCGCGGTCGACACCGCGGGCTCGTTCGAGACGGCGCGCATCCACGGCGCGCTGGCCGACCGTCCGGTGCTCGAAGGCCCGTCCGGCGAGTTCACCTTCCGCGGCGATCAGATCATCCAGCCGACGTTGGTCGCGCGTGCGACGGGCGTCGACTTCGAGACGCTCACCGTGGTGTGAGCAACCCCCCTTGACGATTCTCCGCCGCCGCGACGCCCGCGCACGGCCAACGACAGCGCCGACTACGCCTCGGCGACCAGCTCCAGCAGCCGCTTCAGCTCGGCGTAGCGCCGCGCGCCGATCTTGTTCTGCAACTGACGCTCGGCGATTTCCTCCTCGGCCCGCACCGACGCGACCAGCTCGGCCCCCAGCCTGCTCAGCCCGATCAGAATGCGCCGCCGGTCCTCCTCCGCGGCCACCCGGAAGATCAGCCCGCGCTCGGCGAGGAAGTCGGCGTGCCTGGTCGCCGAGGACGGCGCCAATTGCGAGCGGTTGGCCAATTCGCTCATCGTGATGCCGTTTTCGGTCGACAGATTGCACAGCATCGACCACTGATCCGGCGAAAGCTGCCTCGCGCACAAAGCGGCATCGAGGTTACGCAGCCACCGTCGTTCCGCGGCACGCAGCGCCCCATGCAGCGTGACATATCCGCTTAGAATGGTCGTCATTGATTTTCCCCGCCTGCTTTTGTATTTCGTTCGAACCAGAAGAAGAGTACCGAATGTCAGCGGTCGGCGAGAGCCCAGACGGCACGATAGAGATCCTGAACATAGTTCCCATGCAGGGACCTGGCGGGATCTTCGCGCCTTCCTGCGACGCTGCCATTTCGCTCGCGGCGTCCGAAATCAACCGAGGCGCCGGAATTCTGGGGCGCGAAATTCGTACCACGAATATCGATGGCGGCAGGCCGCCCGCCGAGGTCGCGACCGAGGTGGCCGCGCTGCTGGCCACCGGCATGGTGCACGCGATCACCGGCTGGCACACCTCCGCGGTGCGGCGAGCCGTGGCGAAGGCGAACGACGGTCGCGTGCCGTATCTGTTCGCGGTCAGTCACGAGGGCCTGCCCGACGAACTGCCCGGTGTGCTGTTGGTCGGCGAGCACCCGGCGGGCCACACCGTCGCCGCGGTGCGCTGGCTCGGCAAGGAACTCGGCGTGCGCCGCTGGGCCATCATCGGCAACGACTACATCTGGCCGCGCGAGACGGCGAAAGCGGTGCGGCGCAGCCTGATCGACCCGGACGCCATCGTGCTGGAACGCTTCGTCCCGCTCGGCACGCCGAGCTTCGGCGAGTTCCTGCTGCACCCCGATCTGGATCGGGCCGAGGGCGTCATCATCCTGATGGTCGGCGCGGACGTCGCGCGGTTCAACCGCCAGTTCTGCGCCATGGGGCGGGCCGCCGACCAGGTGCGGGTCAGCCCGGCCGCCGACGAGAACGTGCTGCTCGCGGGCGGCGCCGAGGCCAATCACAATCTCTACGTGCCGTCCAGCTTCTTCCTGAACGAGAAGCTCACCGACGGCCGAGATCGCAAGGCCCGATATCGCAGGATGCACGGCAGCTTCGCGCCCGCGCTCACCACCTTCAGCAACGCCACCTACGAGGCCATCCACGCGCTGCGCGGGTTGGCCGAGACCGTCGGCTCGCTGGACGTGCCGAGCCTGCAATGCGCGCTCGCCGACGGCGTGCACTTCCAAACCCCGGGCGGGCCACGGGGATTCGTCGGCAATCAGGCGATCCAGCCCGGCTATCTGGCGCGGGCCGATGGCGTCGAATTCGACATCATCGACCGCATCTGGTGACCCACGAACGCGAAACGGCCCGGACCGACCGGCTCCCGATGCGGGAGCGCGGAACGATCCGGGCCGGAGTGTCGCGTCAGGCCGAGACCAGGGTGTCCAGCACCGAGAGGAACAGTCCGAGACCGTCGTCGCTCGGGCCGGTCAGCGGCTCGGTGGCGTGCTCGGGGTGCGGCATCAGACCGACCACCCGTCCGTTGGCCGAGGCGATGCCCGCGATGCCGCGCTGCGAGCCGTTCGGGTTGTCGCCCGAGTAGCGGAAGACCACCCGGCCCTCGCCTTCGAGCTCGTCGAGCACGGCGGCCGAGGCCTGGTAGCGGCCCTCGCCGGACTTCAGCGGGACCAGGATCTGCGCGCCCGGCTCGTAGCGGGACGTCCACGCGGTGGAGACCGAATCGACGGTCAGCCACTCGTCGCGGCAGATGAAGTGCAGACCCTCGTTGCGGGTGAGCGCGCCGGGCAGCAGACCGGCCTCGCACAGCACCTGGAAGCCGTTGCAGATGCCGAGCACCGGCATGCCCTGGCCCGCGGCCTGCACGACCTTGCCCATCACCGGCGCGAACCGGGCGATGGCGCCCGCGCGCAGGTAGTCGCCGTAGGAGAAGCCGCCGGGCACGACGACCGCGTCGACCTGCTTCAGATCGGCGTCGGCGTGCCACAGGCTGACCGCCTCGGCGCCCGCGAGGCGCACCGCGCGCGCGGCGTCGACGTCGTCGAGCGTGCCGGGAAAGGTGATGACCCCGATGCGCGCCGTCATGGGAGGCGAACCACCTTCCACTCCTCGATCACGGTGTTGGCGAGCAGGCCTTCGGCGATCTGCTCGAGCTCGGCGTCGCTGACGCTCTCGTCCACTTCGAGCTCGAATCGCTTGCCCTGCCGCACATCACCGATCCCGGCGAATCCCAGGCGCGGGAGCGCGCCGACAATGGCCTGCCCCTGCGGATCCAGGATTTCGGCCTTCGGCATCACCTCGACCACGACTCGTGCCACGCGTTGCTCCTCAGGTGGTGTGGGGGGTTACCTGAGCAGCCTAGTTGTTCCGGTCGCGCGAGCTACCTGCGGGGTCGGGTGAAAATCGACACCCTGCCAATAGCATGGCGGAATGCGCATAGCCCATTTCGGCCACTCCTGCATCCTCGTCGAGCTGCACGGCACGAAGGTGCTCTTCGATCCGGGCACGTTCTCGCACGGCTTCGAGGGCATCACCGGCCTGGACGCCATCGCCGTCACCCACCAGCACCCCGATCACATCGACCCGAACCGCATCGACGCGCTGCTCGAGGCCAACCCGCAGGCCAGGGTGCTGTCCGATCCGCAGACCGCGGCCCAGCGCGGCGGACGGTGGGAGGCCGTGCACGCGGGCAACGTGCTGCGGCTCGGCGACCTCCAGATCACCGGTGGCGGCGGCAGGCACGCGGTGATCCACCCGGACATCCCGGTCATCGACAACACGGTCTTCCAGCTCGGCACCGCCGACGACCCCGCCCAGCTCGTGCACCCCGGCGACTCGCTCTGGGTCCCGCCGGTCCCGGTCGGCGTGCTCGCCATCCCCGCCGCCGCGCCGTGGATGCGGATCAGCGAGGCGGTCGACTACTTGCGCGCCGTCGCCCCGCGCACCGCGCTGCCCATCCACTTCGGCATCATCCAAGAGGAGGCCCGCGGCATCTACTTCGGCAGGCTCGCCGAAATGGGTCCGGACGGAACCGAATTCACCGTGCTGGAACCGGAGAACCAGCGCGAATTCTGAACGAGCGCCGTCGACCGGCTTCAGGGGTGAATACGACCTTCAGCCGCGACCGTAGCTGGTCAGGAAAAGCGCCTCAGCCAGTGCCATGTGTTCGATTTCGGACGGGTCCACGCTTTCGTTGGGCGCGTGGATGAGGCACTTCGGCTCCTCGACGCCGATCAGCATGATCTCGGCGTCGGGGTAGGTGTCGGCGAAGACGTTGCACAGCGGGATGGAACCGCCCTGGCCCTGGGTGGTGGTCGGCCAGCCGTAGGAGGCGACCAGCGCGGCGTCCATGGCCGCGCGCGCGGGGCCGCCGCTGGCGGAGCGGAACGGCGCTCCCTCGCCCTCCAGCTCGATGGTGAGCTTCGCGTGCAGCGGGGTGTTCGCCTCCAAGTGGGCGACGAGGGCGCGGTGCGCGTGTTCCGGCGTGATGCCCGGGGGAATGCGCAGGTTCAGCCGGGCGCGGGCGGCGGGCTGAATCGACGCCGTCGAGCCGACCACCCGCGGCGCATCGATGCCGAGCACGGTGAGAGCCGGTCGGGCCCAAAGCATTTCGGCGACTGTACCGTCGCCGGCGAGCGCGACTCCGCCGAGCACGCCCGCGTCGTTGCGGAAGCGGTCGGGGTCGTATTGCACGCCGTCCCAGGTCTGCCGGTTGTCCAGCCCCGCGACGGTGGTGTTGCCGTCGGCGTCGCGCAGCGTGGCGAGCACCTGGATCAGCGCGGCGAGCGCGTCCGGCGCCGCACCGCCGAACATGCCCGAATGCAGCGGTCCGGCAAGGGTTTCCACGGTGACGAGCACGTTGACGTTGCCGCGCAGGGTTTCGGTGAAGGTCGGCACGCCCGCGGCGAAGTTGCCGCAGTCGCCGATCACGATGGCGTCGGCGCGCAGCAGATCCGGGTTGGCCACGACGAATTTCTCCAGCCCCCCGGTCCCCTGCTCCTCCGAGCCCTCGGCGACCAGCGTGACGCCCACGGGTAGCTCGGATCCGACGGCGCGCAGGGCCGTCAGGTGCATGACGATGTTGCCTTTGCAGTCCGCCGCGCCGCGCCCGTACCAGCGACCGTCCTTCTCGGTGAGCTCCCAGGCGGGCGTCCGCCACGCGGCCTCGTCCAGCGGTGGCTGCACGTCGTAGTGGCAGTAGAGCAGCACAGTCGGCGCCCCGGGAGGCGCGGGACGCGAGGCGATGACGGCCTTGCTGCCGTCCGGCGTCTCGTGCAACCCGACCTTGGTCAGCCCGACCGCGGCGAACGCGTCGGCCACCCACTGCGCGGCGCGCTCGCACTCCTCGGCGGGGAACTGCCGCGCGTCGGCCACGGACTTGAACGAAACCAGTTGCGCGAGATCGCGTTCGGCTTGCGGCATCAGCCCCGCGACGCGCGAGCGCAGGTCGGCGGTATGCGGATCGTCGGAAGTCATGGGCAGCTCACTTCGTCGTGTCGTCGAGCGTCGATTCGCACCTCGTCGAGGTGGATGCCGAGCCGGTCCACACGGCGCTGAAGCGATTCGCGCACAGTGCTGGCGCCGATTCGACGGCGATCACCGTATCGCGATCGCCGGTCGCCGAGCGGTTGCCGGGGCCGGGCCGCGTCGGTCGTGATGTCGTCGACGGGACGCCGGACCGAGCACCAGTAGCCGCTCAGCATCCACCCTCTCGGGGCGAAACTACCGCTTGTACAAGCAATTCATTGCAGAATGAGGGCAGAAACCAATCCGTGGCAATCTTTGAGCAGCATTGCTGGGAGGCCCCGATGCCCGCCGCACCGGATTTCGACGATCTGTTCGCACTGCCCGCGATCGACCATCCCGCGCCGAAAGAGAGTTTCCCGGACAAGGAAGTCCTTCCACAGGTCGCCTACCAGATCGTGCACGACGAGCTGCTGCTCGACGGCGTCTCCCGGATGAACCTCGCCACCTTCTGCACCACCTGGGTCGACGACCAAGCGCGCAGGTTGATGAACGAGTCGCTGGACAAGAACATCGTCGACAAGGACGAATACCCGCAGACCGCGGAACTGGAGCGCCGCTGCGCGCGGATGCTCGCCGACCTCTGGCACGCCCCGGATCCCGCGACCACGCTCGGCACCTCGACCACCGGGTCCAGCGAGGCCGCGATGCTGGGTGGGCTCGCCGCCAAGTTCCGCTGGCGCGAGCGCGGCGGCTCGGGCACGCCGAACTTCGTCTGCGGACCCGTGCAGGTCTGCTGGGAGAAGTTCGCCCGCTACTTCGACGTCGAGATTCGCCAGGTGCCGTTGCGCGGCGATCGGCTCACCATGCACCCCGACGACGTCGCCGCGCACTGCGACGAGAACACCATCATGGTGGTCGCCAATTTCGGGCAGACCTACACGGGACTTTTCGAGGACGTCGCGGGCATGGCGCGTGCGCTCGACGATCTCCAGTCCGCGAAGGGCCTGGACATCCCGCTGCACGTGGACGCGGCGAGCGGCGGTTTCCTCGCCCCGTTCACCGCCCCCGATGTGGTGTGGGACTTCCGCCTGGAGCGGGTGAAATCGATCAACTCCTCCGGCCACAAGACCGGTCTCGCCCCGCTCGGCGCGGGCTGGGCCATTTGGCGCACGGCCGACGACCTGCCCGCGGAGCTGATCTTCGACGTCGACTATCTCGGCGGCAGCATGGCCACCTTCAACCTGAACTTCTCCCGGCCCGGCGGGCAGGTGATCACGCAGTACTACGACTTCATCCGGCTCGGCAGGCTCGGCTACACGCGGTTGCAGGAGGCGATCTACCGGGTCGCGGGACATCTGGCGGACGGGTTGCGGAAGTTCGACGGGTTCGAGCTGATCCACGACGGCGATCCGGGTCGCGGCATCGCCGCGGTGTGCTGGCGACTGACCGGCTCGCCCGGTTTCAACCTCTACGACCTGTCCGATCGGCTACGCACCCGCGGCTGGCTGATCGCCGCGTACCCACTGCCGCCCGATCGCGGATCGGAGACGATCATGCGCGCGGTGATCCGGCACGGCTTCACCCACGACATGGTGGACCTGTTGCTCGCCGACATCGAACGCAGCGTGCGGCAGCTGGCCGACCATCCGCTGACGGTCTCGCTGACCAGGGCGGAAGCGGGCGGCTTCACGCACAACGCGACGCCGAAAGTTCCCACCGCGCAACCGAAGACCACCGCCGAACAAGCCTAGTCCCGCGGCCGAGTACGCGAAGGTGCGCCCGCCGCCACCGATCGCCATTCCCGGCGGCGGGCGTACCTCCGCCCGCGACCCTCAGGCCGCGCGCATCAGGTCGATCGGCTCCCACCGATACACATCGCTGACCGCGCCGTGGAACAGCGCCAGATCCACCGCGTCCAGCATCGCCTGGCGCGGACCCGAACGCTGTAACTGCGCCGCGGAGATCGCCAAGCGCAGCACGCCGCCGCGCCGCGCGGTCCGCGCCGCACCCATCACCAAGGCGCGGCACCACCACGGCTCGGCGCGGAAACCTTCGCCGATGCCGTAGACGCGCGACTTCTGCGCCGCGTTGCGCTCCAGATCGAGGATCGAGGTGAGCCCGAGCGCCAGCCGGAACCCCGTCTCGGGCAGCGCGGCGATGGCCCCCGCCGAGGCGTCCCAGCGCGGCGCGGCGAACAGCCGGGTGCGCAGTTCCGCCTGCTCCAGCACCCGGTCGGCCGCGGTGAGCCGCAGCTTGGCCTCGTGCTTGGGCAGCGTCGCGAACTCGGCCCTGCGCCGCTTGGTCGCCGCTTGGTCGTAGCCGTGCAGCACGATGGCGTCGCCGCGGGCCCGCCTGCCGCGCAGCCATGCCTGCGTCGCCAGGTCGTCGACCAGCCGGTACTTGCCCTTCAACCGCGGCGCCACCAGCAGCGACAACCGCACGTCGCGGCGATCCATCTCCGCGGCGAATTCGATCGCGGCGTCTCGAGTGGTGTCCCGGATACCCGACACGGACACGATCAGCTCAGCGTTCATGAACCAACGGTGCCGGACGCAGGTGTCATTCATGTGCAGCGAGCATGACCAGGGGACGAACAACCGAAACACCGTCGGCGACCAGCCCGGGCCGCCGACGGTCGGTCTTTATTCGTCGGCCAGGCCGACGGTGTCGAGCACCCAGGCGTGCTCGAACGCCACTTCCTTCCACTTCTCGTAGCGCCCGCTGACGCCGCCGTGGCCCGCGCTCATCTCCGTCTTGAGCAGCAGCGGCGCGTCACCGGTCTTGGTCGCGCGCAGCTTGGCGACCCACTTGGCGGGCTCGACGTAGAGCACCCTGGTGTCGTTCAGGCTGGTGACGGCGAGGATCGCCGGGTAGTCCTTGGCCTCGACGTTCTCGTACGGCGAATAGGACTTCATGTACTGGTAGACGTCCTTGTCCGCCAACGGATTACCCCACTCGTCCCACTCGATGACGGTGAGCGGCAGCGACGGGTCGAGGATCGAGGTCAGCGGGTCGACGAACGGCACGTTGGCGAGAATGCCCTGGAACAGCTCCGGCGCCAGGTTCGCCACGGCGCCCATGAGCAGCCCGCCCGCGCTGCCGCCGTCGGCGACCAGCCGATCGGGCGCGGTCCTTCCGGTGTCGATCAGGTGCCGCGCGCAGGCGACGAAGTCGGTGAAGGTGTTCTTCTTGGTGAGCGTCTTGCCGTTCTCGTACCAGAGCCTGCCCATCTCGCCGCCGCCGCGCACGTGCGCGACCGCGAACACCATGCCGCGATCGAGCAGCGACAGCCGCGCGACCGAGAAGGACGGATCCATGCTCGCCTCGTACGAGCCGTACCCGTAGAGCAGCAGCGGGTTGGGCTGGCCCTCGGCCACCGCGCCCTTCTTCCACACCAGCGAGATCGGGATCCGGGTGCCGT
This sequence comes from Nocardia sp. NPDC050713, assembly GCF_040654315.1. Taxonomy (NCBI): domain Bacteria; kingdom Bacillati; phylum Actinomycetota; class Actinomycetes; order Mycobacteriales; family Nocardiaceae; genus Nocardia; species Nocardia sp. NPDC050713. The sequence continues at coordinate 686,854 of NZ_JBFAHS010000001.1, forward strand.
CCTCCGCGATCGCCCAATCCCGGTGCTGCGCATAGTCGTTCGCGTCGTAGCCGCCGAGCACCGGCTGCTCCTTGCGCAGCAGCAGCGCGCCGGTGGCCGGAACGTAGTCGAAGACCTGCATCGGGGTGATGAACGAGGTCAGGCCGATGCGCAGGGTCGGCTGGGTCCATTCCGGGTTCGCGCCGGAGCCGACCGCGAAGAGCTCCAGATCGAACTCGAGTTCGCGCCGCTCGCCGTAGCCGGAGTCGGTCAGCGACCAGACCGCGACCCTGGTCAGCGCCTCGCGCCGGTAACTGAGCACCAGGTGATCGGCGAACGCGTCGACGTCCTCGAGCCGCACGTCGTCGCGGTGGCCGATCAGCAGCGTCAGGTTGGACGGATCGGCGACGGGCGCCTCGGCGAGCACGAAGTTCTCCGCCTTCACCCCGTCCACGACGTCGTTGTGCAGGATGAGGAAGCGGTCCTCGCCTCCGATCACCGCGTGCTCGGCCGAGTATTCGACGCCCTCGCGCCGCGGCATGATGATCCGGAAATCGCCCTCGGGGTTGTCGGATTCCAGCACCCAGCCCTCGGTGGTGATCTTGGAGCCGACCCAGATCATCAGGTACTTCTCCGAGCGGGTGGAGCCGATGCTCACCCAGTAGCGCTCGTCGGGCTCGTGGAAGACCTTCACGTCGGCTTCGGTGGCGGTGCCGAGCCGGTGCCGCCACACGGTGTCGGGGCGCCAGGACTCGTCGACCGTCTGATAGAAGACGTGGCTGCCGTCCAGCGACCAGGTCGCGCCCGGTGCGGTGCCCGCGATCTCGTCGGCGAGCGGTTCGCCGGTGCGCAGGTCCTTGAAGCGCAGGGTGTAGCGCTCGTCGCCGACGGTGTCGACCGAGTAGGCCAGCAGATTGCCGTCGTGGCTCACCGAGAACGCGCCGAGGGCGAAGTAGGCGTGGCCCGTGGCCAGCTCGTTGCTGTCGAGCAGCACCTGTTCACCGGGGATCTCGCTGTCGACCTCGAGCCGCGGCGGAGTCCACGCGTCGATGCCCTCGGCGGCGCCGCTGGCGATCGGGCAGCGGCAGTGCACGCCGTACTGCTTGCCCTCGTAGCTGCGCGAGTAGTACCAGAACTCGCCCATCCGGGTCGGCACCGAGAGGTCGGTCTCCTGGGTGCGCGACTTGATCTCCTCGAAGATCTTCTCGCGCAGGCCCTGCAGGTGCGCGGTCTGCGCCTCGGTGTAGGCGTTCTCCGCCTGGAGGTGGGAGATGACCTCGGGATCCTCCTTGTCCCGCAGCCACTCGTACTCGTCGACGAAGACGTCGCCGTGATGCACCCGCTCGGTCGGCACCGTCTTGGCGATCGGGGCCGCCACCGCACTTTCGACAGACATGCGGTCCACCCTACTTGCGGGTCGTCGAATCCCCCGCGCGTTGGAACTCCGCGGGCGGCGCCTCGCCGCCCGCCGCGCGGATGACGCTGTCGAGCACCTCGCAGGTGCGGTGCAGATCGCGCAGCGCGCGGTCGATCCTGGCCCGCTCCTCGGTCAGTTTCTCCACCAGGAACGGGGTCGCTTCGGCGCTGGGTGAGCCGTCGGTGTCGTGGATGCACGGGAGCAGTTCGGCGATGGTGTCGCTGGTCAGTCCGGCCGCGAACATCTCCTGGATCCGGCGCACCCGCTCGACGGCCGCCTCCGGATACTCACGCTGCCCGCCGGAGCTGCGGGGGGCGGCGAGCATGCCCTTGTCCTCGTAGTACCGCAGCGACCGGACGCTCACGCCGGTTCGCTCGGCAAGTTCACCGATGCGCACGTCACTCCTCGAGCCCTTGACCTGACATTGATGTCAGCTTCTAGCGTACGCCTCATGAAACTTCTGACGCCCTACCGCGACCACGAACTCGCCCTGCCGAACCGCATCGTCATGTCTCCCATGACCCGCTTGCGTTCGCTCCCGGACGGCTCCCCGACCCCCGACGTCGTCGACTACTACGCGCAACGCGCCACCGCCGGATTGATCATCACCGAGGGCATCTGGCCGCATTCGACCGGTCAGAGCGAGGCGTGGGCGCCCGGCCTGCAGACCGAAGCCCACGTCGACGCTTGGCGCCGGGTCACCGAAGCGGTGCACGCGAAGGGCGGGCGGATCTTCGCGCAGCTGATGCACGGCGGCCGCAAGAACCATCCGCTCGGCCGCATCGACGGAACCTGGCCCGCCGGTCCTTCCGCGGTGGTCGATCCCGATCGCGTGCACCTGATCGAGGGCGGCAAGGCCGATCCGATCACGCCGGGCGAGCTGAGCCGCGCCGACATCGCGGCGGTGATCGGTCACTACGCCGCCTCCGCCCGCAATGCGATGGCCGCGGGCTTCGACGGCGTCGAAATCCACGGCGCCAACAGCTATTTGCCCCACCAGTTCCTCGCCGACAACACCAACCTGCGCACGGACGAATACGGCGGTTCGATCGACAACCGGATGCGGGCGCCGCTGGCCATCGTGGACGCCGTGGCCGAGGCGATCGGATCGCGCCGCACCGCCATCCGGCTCTCGCCGGGCAATCCGCAGTTCAACATGTACGAGGCCGATCCGGCGCCGCTGTACCGAAAGCTGGTGTCCGAGTTGGATCGTCGCCAGCTGGCCTATCTGCACCTCGTCGACAACGACGACTATCCGGCGTTGACCGATCTGCGTCCGCGCTGGCGCGGCACTCTGATCGCCAACATCGGCGAGAACCGCGAACCGACCACCGCCGCGGGTGCGGAAGCGGTATTGCGCGCGGGCACAGCGGATCTCGTCTCGTTCGGGCGTGCGTTCATCGCCAATCCCGATCTGGTGGAACGGATCGCGCGCGATCTGCCGCTGAACTCGATCCGCGAGGACGGGCTGTACGGACGAGACGCGAAGGGCTACACCGACTATCCGGCTTGGTCGCAGAGCGCGTTGTCCCGATCGTAGGTGTGTTGCGCCGGGTCAGGCGCCGATGGCCGAGCCGATGGTCGGCCACGAGGCGTGCAGTGTGTCCTGCCAGTAGGACCAGGAGTGGGTGCCGACCGGGCTGTAGTCGATGCGGGCCGGAATGGCCAGACTGCGCAGGCGCCGCTCGAAGGCGATCACGCAGGTGTTGATACCCACCTCGACCGGGCCGCCGAGGACGATGTTCTCGGCGAGCTGCGGCTTGATCTCCGTCTCGTGCGGGCCGGGGACGCCGGTGCCGGTGGACAGGTAGATCGTCTTGCCGCGCAGGCGTTCCGCCAGCAACGACGGGTCGTGCTCGGCCCAGGCGTGGGTGCCCGGCGCGCCCCACATATTGATCGGGTTGCCGCCGCGGTTGGCGATCGAGAACATCACGCCACCCGTGGCCAGGCCGGTATCCGGGCAGGCGCTGTAGCCCGCGATCGCCGTGTACAGCTGCGGGTTGCGCGCGGACAGGACGAACGCGGCGGTGCCGCCCATGGAGAGTCCGCCGATCGCGTTGACGCCGTTGCCGTCGAAGTTCGCGTCGATCAGCGGCGGCAGCTCCCTGGTCAGGAAGGTCTCCCACTTGTAGCGGCCGAAGCGCGGGTCGTCCTGCTGCCAGTCCGTGTAGTAGCTGGCCTGGCCGCCGACGGGCAACACCACATTGACGTTCTTGCTCCGGAAGAACGCCTCGGCGTCGGTCGCGTTGGTCCAGGTGCTCTGGCCTACGCCGGGGTCGAGTCCGTCCAGCAGGTAATAGGACGGCCGGGCGCCGCCGCCCGTCGGGTGCAGCACTTCAACCTGAACCGTTCGGCCCATCGCCGGGGAATCGATGAAGACCGAGGATCGGGTCGGGCTCAACGGATCGATCCGCACGATCTGCGCGGCGGAGGCCGGGGCTCGTGCGATCAGCGGGCCGAGCATGGCGATCGCGACCGCAAGCACTGCCACAGCAACTCCGGTACGCCGCACGTCTCGCCCTCCATCACCGCATGAGAGTGGGCTCCAACGTAACTCACTCCATGGAGTTGCGGAAGGGATCCGAGATCTCCGCTCTTCTACAGCAAACTGCCCAGTACGTAATGGGTTTCACGCTGACCCCACCGGTCACCGACCTTCGGCGCGCTCCAACGCCCCACGAATGGATCCGGCGAGATAGTCCAGATCGGCACGGGGCGGGGTCGTCGGACGGCCACGAAGCCCGAACCCGTCGCCCGGCGTCCGCGGGATGACGTGCAGGTGCACGTGAAACACCTCTTGCCCCGCCGTCACGCCATCGGCGAGAAAGAAATTGACCCCGTCACACCCCACCTCACTCGCCCGCAACGCCCCAGCCAGCCGCTGCCCCACCTGAAACAGCTTCCCCCCGATCACCGGATCCAGCTCCGCCAAACACCGCGCCGCCACCCGCGGCACCACCAGCAAATGCCCCGGCGTCATCGGCCGAATGTCCATGAACGCGACCACGTCGTCGTCCTCGTACACCTTGGAAGCCGGCGCCCGCCCGGCAATGATGTCGGCGAAAATCGAGTACGGATCCACACCGCACCTTAACCTGCCAGCAGCCGGGTTCCGCGTGAACCCGGCTCCTCTCCGGACGGGTGGGCAGCCGGGTTTCGCGTTTGCGCCGTCAGAGGATTGGCGACGGGGTGTAGCGGGCGGCTTCGGGGTAGGTGTCGACGAGTTTTTGGACCTGGGCGATGACGTCGGCGGCCTGGGCGCCCGCGGCGCCGATGAAGGCGGACTTGTCGGCGAGGGCGGTGTCGAGGGCCGGGCGGTCCAGGGGGAGGCGGTGGTCGGCGGCGAGGCGGTCGAGCAGGTCGGGCTCGCGGCCCTGTTCGCGCATGGCGAGGGCGACGGCGACGGCGTGCTCCTTGATGACCTCGTGCGCGGTCTCCCGGCCGACGCCCGCGCGCACCGCCGCCATCAGGATGCGGGTGGTGGCGAGGAACGGCAGATAGCGGTCGAGCTCGCGGGAGATGACGGCCGGGTAGGCGCCGAACTCGGCGAGCACGGTGAGGAAGGTTTCCATCATGCCGTCGATGGCGAAGAACGCGTCCGGCAGCGCGACCCGGCGCACCACCGAACAGAACACGTCGCCCTCGTTCCACTGCGCGCCCGACAGTTCGGCGGCCATCGAGGCGTACCCACGCAGCACCACCTGCAGACCGTTGACGCGCTCGCAGGAGCGGGTGTTCATCTTGTGCGGCATGGCCGAACTGCCCACCTGCCCGGGCTGGAAGCCCTCGGTGACCAGCTCGTGCCCCGCCATCAGGCGAATGGTGTGCGCGAACGAGGACGGACCCGCGCCCACCTGCACCAGCGCGGAGAGCACGTCGTGATCCAGCGAGCGCGGATACACCTGACCGACGCTGGTGAACACCGTCGCGAAGCCGAGATGCCGGGCGACCTGCTGTTCCAGCGTGGCCAGCTTGGCCGAATCGCCGCCGAGCAGGTCGAGCATGTCCTGCGCGGTGCCCATCGGACCCTTGATGCCGCGCAGCGGGTAGCGGTCGATGAGCTCGCGCAGCCGGGTCAGCGCGATCAGCAGCTCGTCGGCGGCCGAGGCGAAACGCTTGCCGAGGGTGGTGGCCTGCGCCGCCACGTTGTGCGAACGGCCGGCCATCACCAGCGTCTGGTACTCGGCAGCCCGCTCGGCCAGCCGCGCCGCGATGGCGACGCCGTGCGCGTGCACGTGCTCGAGCGAGAGCCGGATCTGCAGCTGCTCGACGTTCTCGGTGAGGTCGCGGCTGGTCATGCCCTTGTGCACGTGCTCGTGCCCGGCCAGCGCGTTGAATTCCTCGATGCGCGCCTTCACGTCGTGGCGGGTGACCCGCTCGCGCTCGGCGATGGAGGCGAGATCGACGTGGTCGATCACCCGCTCGTAGTCGGCGATCACTCCCGCCGGGATGTCGATGCCGAGCTCCGACTGTGCCCGCAGCACCTCCAGCCACAGCCGCCGTTCCAGCACGATCTTGTGCTCCGGCGACCACAGGTGCACCAGCTCGGGACTGGCGTAACGGGTGGCGAGGACATTCGGGACGAGACTCACGTCTGGTCAGTCTAGTGCTCGGAACCTGTCCGCTTGCTGCGGCGTCGCCGGGGCGACGATATCGATCACCTCGAGCAGCGCGCCGCGCGCCATCCGACGGGGTTCCGGGTTGCTTTCGCTCAGCGCCGCGACCACCGCGCCGTCCACCACCGCGACCACCCTGCGTAGCTGTTCGGGCCGCACCATCCGGTCCGAACGCCGCAGCACGTCGGCGAGCAGCTCGTCGAGCTGGGCGCGCAGCCGTAGCTGGACCTCGCGTAGCTCTGGATGTCGCGCCGAGGCCACCGAACGCTCGTAGCGGGCGATCAGCTGACCACGCGCGCCTTCGTCGGGCCCGTCGGCGCCGACCAACAGGTCCAGCACCAGGTCGACGGTCGCCTCGGCGCCGCGGCGGCGGTGACTCACCTCGCCGACCCTGCGGCGCATCGCGTCCAGCTCCGCGTTCCCACTGAACTCGACCGCGCGGGCGATCAGGTCTTCCAGGGACTCGAAGTAGTACGTGGTCGAGGCGAGCGGTAGATCCGCGCGCGTGGCAACCGAGCGATGCCGCACCGCATCGAATCCGCCTTCGAGTAACAACTCGGCGGCGGCCGCTACCAGAGCCTGGCGACGCCGTTCGCCTTTCGGGGTCGTCGCGGTTATCACCGTGCCATCGTGCCAGTCGTCATCAGTTCATCCGTGCGAAATCGAGAGTCGAAAGCCAGCAATCGTTGTTTTACCCCATCTGGGCGTTCCCGGTGTCGAACTGTGGAAACTTGTTGTCGGACATGAGGTTCAGGCGCCCAGATAGTAGCCGAGCCGCAGCAACGCCGCCTCGATATCCGCGGTGGCGCCCGCAAACGAGAAGCGAACGGTGCGGTGCCCGGCCACGGTGTCGAAGTCGATGCCGGGCGCCAAGGCCACCCCGGTGTGCTCGAGCACCTCGGCGCACCACTTGCGCGAATCGTCGGTCAGGTGGCCGATGTCGGCGTAGGCGTAGAACGCGCCGTCGGCGGGGGCCAAGTCGGTGATGCCCAGCTTCGGCAGGCCGTCCAGCAGCAGCCGCCGGTTCACCGCGTAACGCTGGACGTGGCCGTCCAGCTCGGTCTTGGCCTCGGCGCCGAAGGCGTGCAGCGCAGCGTATTGGGAGACGGCGGGCGGGCACACCGTCATGTTGGAGGCCAGTCGCTGCAGCGCGGGCCGCAGCCTGCTCGGCGCGAGCATCCAGCCGAGCCGCCAGCCGGTCATGGAGAAGTACTTGGACACCGAGCCGATAACCACGGATTCGCGAGAGGTCTCCCACGCCGAAGAGGTCTGTGCCGCCGAGCCCGGGGTCTCGTAGGTGATGCCGTGATAGATCTCATCGGAGATCAGCAACGTCCCGTGCGTGTCGCACCAGCGGGCGAGCGCGGCGAGCTCGGCCGGGGTGATCATGGTGCCGGTGGGGTTGGCCGGGCTGGCGACCACCAGACCGGCGGGCGGCTCGGGCAGCGATTCGAGCATGGCCACGGTCGGCTGGAAGCGGGTCTCGGGGCCGCAATCCAGTTCGACCACTCGGCAACCCAGCGCGGTGAGGGTGTTGCGGTAGGCCGGGTAACCGGGCCGAGCCACCACGACGGTGTCGCCCGCGTCGAAGGCGGCCAGGAAGATCAGGGTGAACGCGCCGGACGACCCGGTCGTCACCACCACCTCGTCGGGGTCCACGTGGTAGCCGTAGGTGTCCCTGTGGTGCTCGGCGATCGCCTCGCGCAGCTGCAGAATGCCGAAAGTCTCTGTGTAACCGAGCAATTCGGCGTCGATCGCGGTCTTCGTGGCACGCAGCACCGGAGCGGGAGCGGGCGTCGAGGGCTGACCGGCCGCGAGCACGAGCACGTCGCCGTGGGTTCGGGCGCGCTCCGCGGCGGCTTTCCAGACATCCATCACGTAGAAAGGTGGAATGGTCGACCGGCGAGATTCTCCTGACACCCGACAGACGGTAGACCCTCCGACCCGGCGGCAGGTCGCCAACGCTCGGCTTTCCTCGAAGAGCTTTCTCGGCCGACACCTGCCCACATCCGTGCTTGCGTCCCGCGCGCACGGCTAAGGTCGGCGTAATGCTGGAAAAGGCTCGCCGCGCGGGGCTCGAGCGGGTACGCGGAGTGGGTGGCATCGGCGTCATTCCGCCGGATTGGCGTGCCAAGGTGCGGGAGCGGTCCGATCGCGATCCGCGCCGCCTGCTACGCCGCGCCCGCGCCGAATTCGCCGAACTGCGCCGCCGCCCCCTGCCCGACCCGCGGGACCTGTGGACCGAACAGAAACGGCAGGACTACCGAGCGCTGCTGCGCAAACATCGGGTGCTGATCGCGGGGCTGGCGGTGACACTGCTGGTGGCCGGGGCCGATTCACCGTTCGACTGGGGCGTCGGCCACCGCGATCCCGGCCCGAACGAGGCCATGCGGGTGTTCTTCGCCCATCCCCAGGAAATGCAATCGACCCCGCCCTCGGTGCGCCGCTACCTCAACGCCATCGCGAGCGGCGAACGGCGCCGCGAACAAGCCGTGGTCGCCGCCGCGGCGCGAGCGACGCTGGAGCGAGCCAAGGCCGAAGCCGCCGCGGCCGCCGCGGGCGAATGGCAACCCTGGATGGGCGGCACCGCACCGCTGCCGCCCGGCTCGATCCTGCCGGGCGTCGGCGGATTCGTACTACCGACCCGCGGCACCTTCACCTCCGGATTCGGTTCGCGCTGGGGCACTTTCCACAACGGCATCGACATCGCCGCGCCCATCGGCACCCCGATCTACGCCGTCGCCAACGGCACCGTGATCGACGCGGGCCCCGCCCAGGGTTTCGGCTTGTGGGTGCGCATCCGCCACGACGACGGCTCGATCACCGTCTACGGGCACATGTACGACTTCTTCGTCTCCGTCGGCGAACGCGTCCCGGCGGGCATGCAGATCGCCCGCATGGGCAACCGCGGCGATTCCACCGGCCCGCACCTGCATTTCGAGGTGATCGTCGGCGGTCGCCACGTCGACCCGCGCGCCTGGCTGGCGCTGCACGGCCTCAGCTTCTAGTGCTGCGTCCAGAATCACCCCGCGAAGCGGGCGGTTACTTCGTGGGGACGGCGATCCGGTCCTCGACGGCGGCGAGGCCGATGTCGGTGCGGTAGTGGCTGCCGGGCAGCTTGATCGAGGCGATGCGGTCGTAGGCCTTGGCGCGGGCCTCGGCCAGATCGGCGCCGACGCCGACGACACTCAGCACGCGTCCACCCGAGGAGACCAGCGCACCGTCCTCACGCTGCGCTGTCCCGGCGTGCAGCACGGCGGCGGCGTCGTCCGGAGCGCCTTCGCCCGCACCGGTGATCACGTCGCCGAGGCGCGGACGGCCAGGGTAGTTCTCGGCGGCGACCACCACGGTGATGGCCGAACCGTCCCGCCAGCGCGGCGCGGCGACCTCGGCGAGGGTGCCGGTCGCGGTGGCGTTCAGCAGCTCGCCGAGCGGGCTCTCCAGCAGGGCGAGCACCGCCTGGGTCTCGGGATCGCCGAAGCGGCAATTGAATTCGACCACCGCGGGTCCGTCCGCGCCGATCGCGAGACCGGCGTAGAGCAGACCGGAGAACGGGCAGCCGCGGCGCACCATCTCGGCGGCGACCGGCTTCACCACGTCCTCGACGATGGCGGTAGCGATCTTCTCCGGCAGCCAGGGCAGCGGCGTGTACGCGCCCATGCCGCCGGTGTTCGGGCCGGTGTCGCCGTCGCCGACGCGCTTGTGATCCTGCGCGGGCAGCAGCGGCACCACCGTCTCACCGTCGACCAGGCAGAACAGCGAGACCTCCGGCCCGTCGAGGAACGACTCCAACAGCACCGGGTGACCCTGTTCGAGCAGTTCGGCGCCGTGATCGCGGGCCGCGAGCCGGTCGGCGGTCACCACGACGCCCTTGCCCGCGGCGAGACCGTCGTCCTTGACCACCCAGGTGGGGCCGAAACGATCCAGCGCCGCGTCCAGCTCGGCGGGGTTGTCGACGACCTCGCTGTGCGCGGTCCGCACACCGGCGGCCGTCATCACGTCCTTGGCGAAGGCCTTCGAACCCTCGATCCTGGCGGCGGCGGCCGACGGGCCGAAGCAGGCGATGCCCGCGGCGCGCACCGCGTCGGCCACGCCGAGCACCAGCGGCACCTCGGGGCCGATCACCACGAGGTCGGCGGCCAGCTCGGTGGCCAGCGCGACGACCGCCTCGGCCGAGGACGGGTCCACCGGACGCACCTGCGCGTGCTGCGCGATGCCCGCGTTGCCCGGCGCGGCGTAGAGCGCGCTCACCGCGGGATCGCGGCGCAGGCTGAGGACGAGGGCATGTTCACGGGCTCCGGAACCGATGACGAGTACGCGCACGGCCAACAGCTTAGGTGAAGCGACTACCCGCCTCGTCGGGCATCGGCCTTCTGGTCGGCTCGCGTTCGGCATCCGTTCGCCCAGCGTTCGGCGACCGCTCGCCGTACCCGCACGAATTCGATTGTCGCCTTTCGCCCCTCGCGGCCTCGCCCCGTGGATCATGGGTGGGGAGGGTTCGGACCATCCGCCGAACCGTCTCCCCCACCGCGAAGGACGTACAGATCATGGGTCTGATCGACGGACTGATGGGCAACGCCGGGCGCATAGATCCTGGCCAGGCACAGCAGGAGTACGGGAAGCTGCTCGGCAACGGCGAGCAGATCTACTCCGCCTACCTGCTGGTGCGCGACGCCCTCCTGTTCACCAACCGCCGCCTGATCTTGGTGGACAAGCAGGGCCTGTCCGGCAGGAAGGTGAGTTACCACAGCATCCCCTACCGCTCGATCACGCACTTCGCGGTGGAGACGGCGGGCACCTTCGATCTGGACGCCGAGCTCGTCATCTGGATCGCGGGCACGCACGAGCCGGTGCAGAAGCGGTTCAACCGGCAGGTCGACATCTACGAGGTGCAGGGCATCCTTTCCCACTTCGTCGCTGTGTAGCGCGCGGCCGTCTGCGGACTACGCTGCGGATATGGCTTCCGTCTTCAGTGCGATCATCGCAGGTCAGATCCCTGGTCGATTCGTATGGCAGGACGACGAATTCGTCGCCTTCCTGACCATCGCGCCGGTCACCCAGGGCCACACGCTGGTGGTGCCGCGCAAGGAAATCGACCACTGGCAGGACATCGACGCCGAGACCTTCGCGCGGCTCAACGGTGTCGCGCAGCAGATCGGCAAGGCGGTGCGCGCCGCGTTCGACGCGCCGCGCGCCGGTCTGCTCATCGCGGGCCTCGAGGTGCCGCACCTGCACGTGCACGTCTTCCCGGCCTACAGCCTCGGCGATTTCGACATCTCCGGAGCGGACCCCAACCCGTCGCCCGAGTCGCTGGACGAGGCGCAGGCCAAGATCAAGCAGGCGCTGCGGGATCTGGGTCACGGGGCCAACGTGCCGGACTGAACGGGTCGGCGCGAGGCACGCGCGGCGATGCGGGCAGTCGGCCGACGAGCAGCTGGACGGCTGGGCCGCAACGGCACAGGGCGACGGCTCGCCCACAACCACACAGGGCGGCTCGCCCACAACGACACAGGGCGCTCGGTTTTCGAAACCGAGCGCCCTTTCCATTTTCATGACTGTTCAACGAACTGCTCTGTCCCGCAGGCGCACTGCTCTACACTTCTATGGGTAACCGTTCCGTTGCTCGAAGACGGCGTTCAGACTTTGCAGGTCCGCACGAAACGAGTGGTGTCATGGCCGATAACCACGGGCAGTTCCCCTCTCCGGCAACACCTTCGCGTCTTCTCCATAGGATCCTTCCCGGTCGCAGAAGACCCCTCGTCGCCGACCGACTATCGCCCGTCGGCGAAACGCACCGCGCGGAGCGCTGTTGATCCAGCGCCGAAGGTGCCTTCACTCCCCGCACTTTCGAATCTCCGCACGCCGCCCGGCCGCTCAGCGGTAGCCCTCCGTGACACAGGCACGCTCGGCTCCGCACCGAAACGGCGATCCACCGTCCGCGCCCGGACGATCGACGCACGTCGCAGTATGTCGACTTGCCGAACCGCAGGGTCCGCCGCGCACTTCTCGAGTTCCGGATTTCCCAACCGCCGTGGAGGGCAACGATGGTCACAGCAGTGGATTTCGCAGCACGACAGATCGACCCGCGAGCCATCCGGGACGCCGGACACGTCGCGGTGCTCTCCTACGTCTCCACCTCACGCCCCGGCTCGAACTTCGGGGCCAAACCGCTCACCCGCGAGTACGCCGACCGCATCCGCGCCGCGGGACTCGACATCGTCTCGATCTGGCAGTACGGCAAACCCGGCAATCCCGAGGCTCCTTCCGACTACACCCTCGGCTTCGAGGGCGGCGCCCGGATGGGCCACGAGGCGAGGGAACGGCACTTCGCCGCGGGTGGGCCCGGCTACTGCCCGATCTACTTCGCCGTCGACGAGGACATCGATGAGCACACCTGGAACACCAAGGCGGTGCACTTCTTTCGCGGCGTGAACAACGCCATCGGCCAGGAGTGGACCGGAGTCTACGGTCACGACGAGGTGTGCCTGTGGGCGATTCGCGACGGCGTCGTCGGGCGGTCGACCACGCCGGGCCGGTATTGGGCCTGGCAGACCAAAGCGTGGTCGGAAGGCGATATCGCCGAGGGGATTTCGCTGTATCAGCGCGTCGTCGACACCCCGTCGACACCCGGTCCCAAGATCGACGGCACCTCCGTCGACGTGAACGACATCTACGCCGCGGACTACGGGCAATGGTCGATCGACCGTGCACCGAGGCCGGTGGCCAAACCCGAGTACGTCGAGCTCGATCGGATGGGCAACTCGCGCAGCAGCCGCCACGGCGCACGCGTCACGAACTTCCTGCTGCACACGCAGGAGGGCAACGGCACCGCGGAGTCGCTGGCGAACTACCTGAACAACACCGCGAACGGCGTCTCCTACCACTACACCGTGCGCGACGGCATCGTGTGCGACGTCGTCGACACCGACTACGCCAGCTGGAGCGTGCTCGACGCCAACCCGTTCACGATCAACCTGTGCTTCGCCGGATCCCGCGCCGGGTGGAGCAGGGCGCAGTGGCTGGAACGCGAGGACGATGTCCGGATCGCGGCGTGGCTCGCCGTCCAGGACGCACGCAAGTACGACTTCGAGCCGATCGTCATCCCGCCGCCGTACTGGCGCGGCGAGGGCATCTCGGACCACAAGTACGTCACCGAGGAATTGGGGATCGGCACGCACACCGACGTCGGCTACAACTTCATCTGGGACCGGCTGGAAACCTTCGTCAACGAGTACGCGGGCGGCGGACCCCCGCCCGGCCAAGCCAACGCCATCGACGACGCGGCCGCTGCCGCACCGTGGCTCGGCAGGCGGCTCACCCCGGGCGAGATCCCGACCCCGGACGGCGTCGGCCGCCGCGCCGAATTCGAGAACGGCCAGGTGTATTGGCACCCGAACACCGGCGCGCACGCCATCCCCACGCGGTTGTTCGACAAGTTCGCCGAACTCGGCTGGGAGACGGGCCCGCTCGGCTGGCCGATCACCGACCTGACCATCCTGACCGACGCCGCGGGCGCGCGCCTCGGCGAAGTCCAGGGCTTCCAGGGCGGCGCCCTCTACCTGCGGTACGGCGCCGACCGCCCGCCGGTCTGGGTGCACGGCGCGATCCGCGACCGCTGGAATCGCTCCGGTTTCGAAAAGGGCGCTCTCGGGTGGCCCCTCGCCGACGAGCAGTCCTTCGACGGCGGCGCCTTCCAGCGCTTCGAGCACGGAACCATCTACTGGCCCGGCCGCCGCGACACCCTCGCCCTGCTCGGCAACGACGGACCGGACACCCCTCTCCCCGACCGCGATTGAGAGAGCGCAGGGCACGCGCCGCACAGGATTGAACTGACGACCTTTCGCTTACAACAACGACCGAGCCTCTACCACTGAGCTCAGCCGCGCAGCGGCTGCAAAAAGGGCGCCCGGTCCGAAACCGAGCGCCCTCTGTTCGACGAGCCCCCTGTCAGGATTGAACTGACGACCTTTCGCTTACAAGGCGAGTGCTCTACCACTGAGCTAAGGAGGCGAGAAGCGGTGCCAATCATAGCCGGGCTCGCCCGCCGCGTGACACCGGCTTTACGGTGTCACGCGGTGGCGGCTCAACGAGATGTCCCGGCGCAGTATCGGATACCGCGGGTCAGGACTGGGCGCCCTGCCGGGCCGCGTCATCGGCGGCCATCGCATCGCGCAGACTCTTCGGACGCATATCCGTCCAGTTCTTCTCTACGTACTCGACGCAGGCAGCGCGGCTGTCCTCACCGAACACGACTCGCCATCCGGCCGGAACCTCGGCGAACGCGGGCCACAGGGAATGCTGTTCCTCGTCGTTGACCAGGACGAAGAAGCGGCCGTCTTCGTCATCGAAGGGGTTGGTGCTCAATTTCACCTCACTGGATACTGGCGCTGTGTACGGGATCTGCTCCAGGGTCCGTCCGGCGCGGCGACCGTGCTGATCACGAGTCGTACACCGGAAGAACTCCCCGAGCGTTGTGTCGACCCTAGCAAGGGAGACGTTACGTGTAGGTGGTTACCTCAGGCGGCGAAGAAATCCAGGAGGATCTTGTTGACCGCCTCCGGCCGCTCCAGGTAGCCGAAATGCCCCGCGTCGGGGATCTCCTGGTAGCGGGCGCCGGGGATGGCGTCGGCCACCTCCCTCGTGAGGTACGGGGGGATCATCCGGTCGTCGGCGAATCCGACGCCGAGGCACGGCACCGAGATCGCGCGGTAGGCCTGCACCCGGTCGAAATCGTGGTCCATCTTGCGCTGGGCGCGGATGCCAGGGGTGACCGGTCCGCCGGTGAATTCGAACAGGTCGAGCCAGTCGCGCGCGGAGTTGGTGTTGGCCATGGTGGCGGGCGAAAGGTTCATCACGGCGGTCACCGCGGCCTCGTACTTCGCGGGCAGTTTGACGCCGCTGGCGTCGAGATCGTGTTCGCCGAGCGAGAGCGTCTTCTGGAACTGGTCGAGCCGCCCGTGCCCGGCCATGAAGACGGCCTTGCGCACCAGGTCGGGACGGGCGAGGGCCAGCTCCTGGGCGACGCGCGCGCCCATCGAGGTGCCGACGACCAGCGCGGGTCCCTCGTCCAGCAGTTCGATGAGACCGGCGGTGTCGGCGACCAAGTCATCGATGGTCATGCCCGAAGCCGCCTCGAAGGACGGCGCGATGCCGCGGTTGTCGAACGTGCAGACCCGGTATCCGGCGGCGACCAACGCGGGCACCTGGTGCAGTTCCCAGACCCGGCCGGGGCTGCCGGTGCCCATGATCATCACGACGAGCGGGCCGCCGCCCTTGACGTCGGTGCCCTTCGCCCGGTCGCCCTTGACCTGGTAATTGAGGGAGATTCCGTTCACCGTCGCCAGCGGCATTTGTGGACCCTTTCGTGTGGTTTATGCTGCGCCCCACGGTATAGGCATGGGGGTGAGGGTGCACCAGGCACTCGGGATAAGCGACATACTGGTGCGGCGGCGCCGATTCCATACCGTGAAGTGGCTCCGAGGCCTCGGGGGTCCAGCGTCGCTTACCATTGACTATTCGTACGCACGAGCGTAATGAGCCGGGAGGACAAGAAGATGGCCGCGAAGGGCAGCGCGAACGATATCGCGGACGACGAACTGGAACCACTCGCCGACGAGACCGCACGTCAGGCGCAGCGGGTCGTCGCGGCCTACGCAGAGGACGCCGACGAATGCCGGATGCTGCTGTCGATGCTCGGCATCGGACCCAGCGGCCGCGGCGAGTAACGCCCGACCCCTCGCTCGACGACAACGGCGCCGTCGACTCGACAGATCAACTCCAACGCCGAATCAGCGACGCGTGACCGCGGCGAGAGCGACGGGCCCCGACCGGGAACCGCGTGACCGCGAAGACACCGCGAACGCCGCCAACCAAATAAGGATGCGTGAGTGGACCAGATGACCGAACAGCTGTCCGACGACTCCGAACACGCCCCCGAACTACCCGAACCCGAACCACAGGAGTCCGGCGCCCCGCGCGCCGTATCGATCGCTCCGGAGGGCGCCGGTTCGGGTTTTGTCGTTGTGGCCAACCGTCTGCCCGTCGATCTGGAGAAACTGCCCGACGGCAGCACCCGCTGGAAGCGCAGCCCCGGCGGCCTGGTGACCGCGCTGGAGCCGGTGTTGCGCAACAACAAGGGCGCGTGGGTCGGCTGGGCGGGCGTGCCCGACGTCGAGGTCGAGCCGATCATCGAGGACGGACTGGAACTGCATCCGGTGCCGCTGTCGGCGCAGGAAGTGACCGACTACTACGAGGGCTTCTCCAACGGCACGCTGTGGCCGCTGTACCACGACGTGATCGTCCGGCCGACCTACGACCGCAGGTGGTGGGCCGCCTACGTCAACGTGAACCGCCGGTTCGCCGAGGAGACCGCCAAGGTCGCCGCCGAGGGCGCGACCGTCTGGGTGCAGGACTACCAGCTCCAGCTGGTGCCCAAGATGCTGCGCATGCTGCGGCCGGACCTGACCATCGGCTTCTTCCTGCACATCCCGTTCCCGCCGGTCGAGCTGTTCATGCAGATGCCGTGGCGGACCGAGATCATCGAGGGTCTGCTCGGCGCCGATCTGATCGGTTTCCACCTGCCGGGCGGTGCGCAGAACTTCCTGTATCTGGCGCGGCGGCTCGCCGGGCAGCCGACCTCGCGCGGCACCGTCGGCGTGCGCTCGAAGCTCGGCGTGGTGCAGGTCGGTTTCCGCACCGTGCGGGTCGGCGCGTTCCCGATCTCGATCGCCTCGGCCGAGCTGGACGAGCACTCGCGTCGCCGCTCGATCCGGGAGCGGGCGGCCAAGATCCGCGCCGAGCTGGGCAATCCGAAGAACATCCTGCTCGGCGTCGACCGCCTCGACTACACCAAGGGCATCGACATCCGGCTCAACGCGCTGGAGGAGCTGCTGATCGACGGCCGCGTCGATCCCACCGAGACCGTGATGGTGCAGCTGGCGACCCCGAGCCGCGAGCGCGTCGAGAGCTACATCCAGATGCGCGGCGACATCGAGCGCCAGGTGGGCCGGATCAACGGCGAGTTCGCCAGGGTCGGCTACCCGGTGGTGCACTACCTGCACCGCCCCATCCCGCGCGACGAGCTGATCGCCTTCTTCGTGGCCGCCGACGTCATGCTGGTGACGCCGCTGCGCGACGGCATGAACCTGGTCGCGAAGGAGTACGTGGCCTGTCACAGCGGACTCAACGGCGCCCTGGTGCTCAGCGAGTTCACCGGCGCGGCCGCCGAACTTCGGCAGTCCTACCTGTGCAACCCGCACGACCTGGACAGCGTGAAGGACGCCATCGTCTCCGCACTGGAAGACAACCGCGACACCAAACGTCGCCGCATGCGCTCCCTGCGCCGCCAGGTCCTGGCCCACGACGTGGACCGCTGGGCCCGCGCCTTCCTGGACGCCCTCGCCCAGGACCAGGTGGCGGGCAGCGCTCTGCTGACCGACGAGGACGTCTACCCGGAGTCGGACAACCCCACCCGCTGACGCCCACAGCTGGTTCCCAGGAATCCTCCAGCGTCCTCGCAGACACGTGGCGCACCATGAACCCATGACTGGTGCGCCCGCGGAGCGGTCCCCCGAGGCCAGGGTGCTGGTGGTGGACGACGAGCCGATGATCCTCGAACTGCTCTCGGTGAGCCTGCGCTACCAAGGCTTCGAGGTGGAGACGGCGATCGATGGCGCGCAGGCCCTGGACCGGGCGCGGAGCTTCCGGCCGCAGGCGATGATCGTCGACGTGATGATGCCGGGCATCGACGGCTTCGGTCTGCTGCCGCGGCTGCGCGCCGACGGCATCGACGCGCCGGTCCTTTTCCTCACCGCCCGCGACGACGTGCAGGACAAGGTGGCGGGGCTGACACTCGGGGCCGACGACTACATCACCAAGCCGTTCAGCTTGGAGGAGGTGGTGGCCCGGCTGCGGGTGGTGTTGCGCCGTGCCGGGCACAGCGCGCCCGCGAAGGAGAGTTCGCGCCTGCGCTTCGAGGACATCGAGCTCGACGACGACACCCACGAGGTGTGGAAGGCGGGCGAGCCGGTCGCCTTGTCCCCCACCGAGTTCACCTTGCTGCGGTACTTCATGGTCAATGCCGGAACCGTGCTGAGCAAGCCGCGCATCCTGGATCACGTGTGGCGCTACGACTTCGGCGGTGAGGTCGGCGTGGTGGAGACCTACGTGTCGTATCTGCGCAAGAAGGTGGACACCGGCGAGCAGCGCCTGATCCACACGTTGCGCGGCGTCGGCTACGTCATGCGGACGCCGCAGCGCGGGCGTCCGGGGCAGTGAGCGCGGATTCGGTGCACACCGAGGACGATCGGAAAGCGCCAGCCGCCAGCCGAACTCGGCCGTCGGAGCAGCGCCGCGCCGCCCGCGAGGCAGACCGCGCGAAACGGGCACGGGAAGCTCTTGGGCAGCGGCTTGCCGCGATTCCGCTGCGGGTCACGCTGGTACTCGCACTCGTGGCGCTGGCTGGGCTCGGCCTGGTGGCTTCCGGGATGGCGGTCACGTCGTCGCTGGAGATGTCGCTGCTGAACCGCACCGATCAGCAGCTGCGCGACGCCGCGATGACTCGTGTCCGGATGACCCGCCCGCCGCTGCCGCCGCCGAGTCCGCCGTCGGATCAGCGCAGCGCGCCGAGCTCGTTCTACATCTTCACCGAGAATCACGACGGCACCGGCTCTTTCGTGTTGCAGCCCTTCGACGTCGAAGCCGCCCCCGCGCTGCCGGATCCGCCGTCCCCGCGTCCGGTGACGGTGGGCTCGGCGGGCGACGCCGACGTCCAGTGGCGCGTGATAACCGTGCACAGCCACGAAACGACCACGACCATCGCGCTGCCGCTCACCCAGAACCAGGAGACCGTGCGGCGACTGGTGATGCTGCAACTGGTGATCGGCGCCGCCGTGCTCGCCGCCCTGGCGCTGGCCGCCTATTTCGTGATCCGGCGCAGCCTGCGCCCGCTACGCCGGGTGGAGAACATCGCGGCGGCCATCGCCAGGGGCGACCTGCACCGCCGAGTTCCGGTGCGCGGCACCAACACCGAGGTCGACCGGCTGTCCCGCTCGTTGAACGGCATGCTGGCGCAGATCCAGTCCGCGTTCGCCGCGACCGAGGCATCGGAGGCGGCGGCCAAGCGTTCCGAGGCGAAGATGCGCCGCTTCGTCGCCGACGCGAGCCACGAATTGCGCACCCCGCTCACCACCATTCGCGGTTTCGCCGAGCTTTACCGGCAGGGCGCGAACACCGATCCCGCGATGTTCATGGACCGGATCGAACGGGAGGCGCAGCGGATGGGTCTGCTGGTCGAAGACCTGCTGATGCTGGCCAGGCTGGACGCGCAGCGCCCGCTGGAAACCGGCACGGTGGATCTCCTCGCGGTCGCCAGCGACGCGGTGCACAACGCGCGCGCCGTCGCCGCGGCCGCCGACCCGGATGGTCCGCGGCGCCCGATCGCACTCGAAGTGAGTTCCGGTTCAGGCACTTTGGAGGTCCAGGGCGACGAGACCAGATTGCGCCAGGTGCTGGCGAACCTGCTGAACAACGCGCTCACGCACACTCCGCCGGACGCCTCGGTGACGGTCCGCCTCACCCCCGCCGACGACGAGGTGCTGCTCGAGGTGTCCGACACCGGTCCGGGCCTGCCGCAGGAGGAAGCCGACCGGATCTTCGAACGCTTCTACCGCACCGACACCTCACGCGCCCGCGCCAGCGGCGGAACCGGTCTGGGTCTGTCCATCGTGCAGGCGCTGGTCGTCGCCCACGGCGGTACGGTCCGCGTCACGAGTGTTCCCGGCGAAGGCGCCACCTTCACGGTGCGGTTGCCGCGCGAGGACGGTGCCCGCGACGGGTAGACCCGCTTATCCCGCAGGGCTCTAGATCGGCGTCACCGCATCGACGAGCCAGCGGTCGTCGGTCTTGTCCAGCGTGACTCGCACGCGGCTACCGGTGGTGGTTCCTTGCGGCGATTCCTTGCTGGTGGTCACTTGGTTCAGGTACAGCAGCACCACCGCGTGGTCGCGGTCGGCGGAGACCACACCGCTCGCCTGCGTGGTGGCCTGCACGGTGAGCTGCTTCTCCTTGGCGCCCGGCGCGATGGCCTCGGTGATCAGCTTCAGGTAGTCCTCGCGGAAGTCGGCGGACAGGTTGTCCGCGGCCTTCGGCAGCTCGGTGTCCACGCTGGTGAAGTTGTAGCTGAACATCGCCGAGACGGCTCGGTCGGCCGCGGTAACCGCGTCCTGCCGCGCCTGCTCGTCCTGCCGGTCCGACCAGTACCCGAACCCGTTGATGGCCATCACGATCACCGCCGCCAGCGCCACCGCACCGGCGGCGGCGCCCGCCACGATCAAACCCCGTGTTTCTCTCATGGCACGAACTCCACATTCGAAGCGGACAGGCCGGAATCACCGCGGGTCACGGTGACCCGGAAGCGGTAGAACCGCGTCTGCGGCTCGGCTTGGCCCGCGTTGGTCAGGGTCTGCTTGGCGGCGACGAGCACCTTCGCCGAATCGTCGGCGTCGCTTTCCAAAGCCGCCTCGACGATCTCGCCGTTGGACACGACCTTGGCCTGCTGCACGATGCTCAGGAACGGGTCGACCCGGCCGTCGAATTCGGTCTTGAACTGGCCCGAGGCCAGCGAGAGGATCCGGTCGATGTCCTCCTTGGCGGAGTCGGCCCGGATGGTGGTCAGGTTCAGGATCGCCTGCCGCGCGGTCTGCACGTATTCGGTGCGGCGCTGCTCGCGCATGTCGGCCGACCGCGTGACGATCGTCGAGACGACGGCACCGGCCACCAGGGCGAGGACCAGGACCGCCGAAGCGGCCATCGCCAGGATGCGGCCGAGGCCGAGCTGATCGCGGAGCGAGCCTGCGGTCTCGGTGTCGCCGGAGTCGTCGGCGGTCTCCTCGGCGGTCGCCGATTTCGCGGACTCCGGCTTGTCGAGGTCGATCGAGGTCGAACCGGCGGAATCGCCGCCCTTCGGCAGCTCGACGGAATCGGCACTCTCAGCGCTCACGCTCGTCGCCGACTCGACCGAATCGGCACCCTTGGCACTGACGTCCCGGCCGACGGAATCGGCCCCGTGCAGCGGCGCCGCACTGGCGCTCACGCTCTTCGCCGCCCCGGCACTTCCCGCACCCGCGCCCGTCGCCGCCGCGGCGGTGACCTTCTCCGTCACCGCGGACGCATCCTCCAC
Organism: Nocardia sp. NPDC050713; assembly: GCF_040654315.1. Lineage (NCBI taxonomy): Bacteria > Bacillati > Actinomycetota > Actinomycetes > Mycobacteriales > Nocardiaceae > Nocardia > Nocardia sp. NPDC050713. The sequence continues at coordinate 708,044 of NZ_JBFAHS010000001.1, forward strand.
CGGCGGCCCCGCCGACCGACTGGCCCGCCTGCGCGTGCGATGTGCATCTCCGTTGATTTCACTCATCGTTGCTGCTCCTCGAACATCGCCTGCCAGCTGGACGGTACCGTGCCGGAACCACCGGGTCCGATATCTCCCTGTCGGTAGGTCCGGCCGTCGGGGCCGATGTAGACACCGGTAGCCGGATCGTAGGACTTCGCCGCCGCGGGCGTGCTGTACGACGCGGGCGCGACCTCGGTCCCTTCGGGCTCGGACCCGCTCGCGGGCGCCACCGGCTGCGGCGGGCCGAACGGCGGGTTGTCGCCCACCGGCACGTAACCGGTACGGCACAGCTCCGGCGTCGGCGCGCGCACGCCCGGGTACTCCATACATGGCGTGTTGCGGATGCCGCGCACCTCGATGGGCGAGTCCTGCGGGATCTTGCAGTAGAGGCCGGGCGGCGTGTCGACGATATCCAGTTCGCTCGGCGAGCGGCGCTCGTCTTCGGGCAGGAAGCCGGTGGTGCAGGCGGGCGGGTCGTTGACCGTCGCCATGAAGTCGACGAGCACGCCGTATTCGACCGGGCCGCGCACCGCGGTCATCAGCGCTGCCACCAGTGGCGGGTACACGACCAGGATCTGTTCGAGTCCCGCGTGGTAGATGTTGGTCACCTGACCGACGCTGACCAGGTTCGAAAGCAGCAGCGGCAGTGTCGGTTCCAGATCCTGGAACTGCGCGGTCACCCGCCGCACGGCGGCCGGGCCTTCGCGCAGGATGTTGGTGAGCGCCGGGTCGTGCGCGCGCAGCTGATCGGTGACGGTGGCCAGGTCGGCGGTCCACGACCGGATCGCCGCGTCCGAGCGGATCTGGGTGTCCAGCAGCGGACCGATCTGCTCGATCAGTTTCTTGGTCGGCTCGCTGCTGTTCTGCGCCTCCTGCACGAGTAGCGAGGCCGAGTCGATGAAGCGCTGCAGATCCGGTCCCGCGCCGTTGAAGGCGCGGAAGGCCTCGTCGATGACCTGACGCAACCGCGTGTCGGCGACGCTGGAGAGCAGGCGATCGGTCTGGTCGAGCAGCGTGCCGACGTCCTGCGGCAGCTTGGTGCGATCCTGCGGAATCACCGCGCCCGCCGCCAGATTGCCGCCCTTGGGGCTCTCCGCGGGAATCAGGTCGACGTACTGTTCGCCGATCGCCGAGACACTGCGCACCCAGGCGTCGACGTCGGAGGGGATCTTGTAGTCGCTGTCGATGGACAGCTTCGCCTCGACGCCGTCCGGCGTGAGCCGGACCTCTTGCACCTTGCCCACATTGGTGCCGCGATAGGCCACGTTGGCGGTCGGGTAGAGGCCGCCGGTCGCGGCGAGCTGCACGGTGACGTCGTAGCGCCCGATGCCGAACATGGCGGGCAGCTGTACGTAGGTGCCCGCCATGATGGTCAGGCCGATCACGGTCAGCACGGCGAAGATGCCGAGCTGCACGCGGACGAATCGGGTCAGCTTCATCGGCCCGGACTCCCTTGCGGCGCAATGTTTCCCGCTCCCGGCAGCGGCACGGTCAAACCTGGAATGGCGGGCAGACCGGGTATCGGCGGCAAACCGGGGATGGTCGGCGTCGGCTGGCCCGGGGCGGGCGTCTGCAGCGGGCCGGTCGCCGGGTTGCCGCTGTCGCTCGCGGTGGGCGGGGCGAAGCTGCCGACCACGCCCTCGACACCGCCGAACCGGCCGCCGAGCGGGGTACCGGTGAGCCAGTTGGAGTCGAGGCGCTTGGCCGTCATGTCCACCGTCATGAACAGATTCAGGTAGTCACCCTTGATCGCCTTGTCGAGGTTCTTCATCGGGAACGGGAAGGTGAGCAGGATCTTCAGCGACTCGATGAGGTTGTTTCCCGTGTCGGACAGCTGCTGGAGCACCGGCTCGAGGTTAGCGAGGTTCGCCTTCAGGTTCTCCCCGCTCATGCTGACGACCCGCTGGGTCACGTCGCTCAGCTCACCGAGCGCGGTGATGGCGTGGGTGATGTTCGCCCGCCGGTCGGCGAGCACGGTCAGCGCCGGGTGGATGCGCTCGATCGCGCTGCCGAGGACGTCGCGCTGCTGCGCGAGCTGCCCGCCGAGGCGGTCGAGGCCCTCCAGCGCGGCGATGATGTCGCCGGTCTGCGCCTGCAGGTTGGTGGTGAGCTCGTTCAGCTGCGGAAGCAGGTCGCGGATAGCGTCCTCGCGTCCGCTCAGCGCGGCGTTCAGCTCGCGAGTGATGGTCTCGAGCTGCGCGACGCCACCGCCGTTGAGCACCACCGACAGCGAGGAGAGCACCTGCTCGGTGGTCGGGTACGCGCCGGCCCGATCCAGCGGGATGACGTCGCCCGCCTTCAGCTCGCCTTCCGCGGGCACGTCGGTCGGCGGACCGAGTTCGATGTGGTTGCTGCCGAGCAGACTGGTCTGGCCGATCTTGGCGACCGCGTTGGCGGGCAGTTTCACGTCGGGGTTCAGCGAGACGGTGACCAGCGCGTGCCAGTTCTCCACCTCGATGCCGGACACCGTGCCCACCGGGACGTCGTGCACGCGCACCGGCGAATTCTGAGTCAGCGTGGTGACATTCGGCATCTGGATGCGGATTTGGTAGGAGCCCTCGCCGGTGCCTTCGGCGCCCGGCATCGGCAGCGAGTTCAGTCCGTCCCACTGGCAGCCGGTGGCGCCGAGGGTCAGCGCGACACCCATCGCGAGGACGGCCGTCTTCCGCAGCGGTCGCATCATCGCCCTCCTCCCGGAATGGCCAGGCCCGCAAGGCCACTCGGCACGCTGATCGGCGCGGGCTGCGGTGTCGGCGCGGGTGCGCGCTCCTCCAGGCTCGGCGGGCTGTACGTCAGCTGGTTGGGGAAGGCGTGCACGCCGGTGGCCGGGTTCGCCATGATCGGCACGTAGTTCATGGCCAGCGAGTCGATGACCGGCGCGAGATAGGTGGCGCACAGATCGGCGGAGCGATCGGAATCGTTCTCCTCCAGCGCGCGCACCGAGCCGCACAGGAAGCTCAGCGGGTCGGCCGGGTTGTTCAGCGCGATCGCGCCGGTGACAGTGCCCTGGGCAGGCTTGTAGAGCTGGTAGAAGTTCACCAGCGCCGTCGGGCCCGAGTGCAGTACCCGTTCCAGCTCGGGGCGCTTGTCCACCAGGATCTGGGTGACCTCGGCCAGTCGCTGCACGCCCTCGGTGAGCTCGGCTCCGCCGCCGTCGAGGAAGCGCTTGACGTCGGCCATCGCGATATCCAGATTGTCCAGTCCCGCACCGAGATCCGACGAGACGCCGGCCAGCACCGAAGACACCGAGGCGAGCCTGCCGCCGAACTGAACGATCTGCTCGTTGCTCGCCGAGAGCACCTCGACGAACTGCTGCAGGTTGCGGATGGTGCCGAACAGGTCGGTGCGCCCGTCGGAGAGGGTGGTCAGGGTGGCCGAGAGTTCGCGCAGGGTCTCGCGCATCCGGTCGCCGTTGCCGTCCAGGTTGTCCGCCGCGGTGTTGACGAAGCGTCCGAACGAGCCCTGCTCGTCGTCGCCGACCGGGCCGAGAGTCGTTGCCAGCTTGGACAACTCGGCCTTGATGTCGTCCCACTCCACCGGGACCGCGGTGCGCTCGATCGGAATGGTCGCGCCGTCGGTCAGCTTGGGTCCGCCGGTGTAGGCCGGGGCCAGCTGGATGAAGCGCGCCGAGACCAGCGAGGGCGAGATGATCACCGCGCGCGCGTCGGCGGGGATGTCGATGCCGCGATCTATGGTGAACTCGACCCTGACCTGTTCGCGGCCGGGCTCGACCTTGTCGATCCTGCCGACGTCGACGCCGAGCACCCGCACGTCGTCGCCGACGTAGAGGCCCGTGGTGGACGGGAAGAACGCGGTGACTGTCGTGGTCCCGATCTTGGTGATGCCGCGGTACGTGCCAGCGAGCACCAGCGCGGCGACCAACACGCCCGTGAGTATCCACACCCAACGAGGGGCCTTTTGAACTACTTTCGGCATTTTCATCGCGGCGGCTCCTGGACCGCAGGCCCGATCGACGGGGGCGGATTCAAGAAGAAGTTGCGCAGGTCGTCGGGCAGGTGCTGCGGCCACACCAGCGCGTCGACAAGCGGCTGCAGACCGACAGAGGTCGCGTTCACGACGTAGGCGTTGAACCACGGGCCGTTGCCGACCTGCTCGCCGAGTGCGGCGGCGAACGGGCCGAGACCGTCGAGGGCCTTGGTGAGGTTGTCGCGGTTGCGCTGCAGCAGACCGAGCACCGAATTCAGCCGGTCCAGTGCGGGTTTCAGCTGCGCCTCGTTGTCGGCGACGAGGCCGGACAGCTGCTGGGCGAGCCCGTTCACGTGCACGATCAGCTGCGAGATCGCGGTGCGGCGGCGGTCCAGCTCGCCGAGCAGTTCGTTGCCGTCCAGCAGCAGCGCGTTGATCTGGCCGCTGCGGTCGGACAGGATCTTGGTGACGTTCTGCGCCCGCCGCAGCAACTCGGACAGCGCCTCGTCCCTGGCGTTGATGGTCCGCGAGAGCTGGGTGACGCCGTCCAGTGCGGAGCGCAGCGGGGCCGGGGTGTCGGCGAAGGTGGCCGAGAGAGCGTCCAGGGTCTCGTCGACCTTCTGCATATCCAGGCCCTGCACAGTGCCCGCCAGATCACCGAGCGCCTCGTTGAGCGAGTACGGCGAAGTGGTGCGGTCCAGCGGGATGGTGTCGTCGCGGCGCAGCGCGCCCCCACCTTGCGGCAGCAGCTCCAGCGACTTGCGGCCGAGCACGGTGTTGGTCTTGATGGCCGCGGAAGTCTTGTCGCCCAAGATGATCGACTCGTCGAGGGTGAACTTCACCAGCACCTTCGCGCCGTCCAGCTCGACGTCGTCGACCCGGCCCGAGCGCACGCCAGCGACCTGCACCGGGTCGCCGGGCACCAGCCCGCCCGCGTCGGCGAAGTAGGCGGTGTAGAGGGCGCCGCCGCGGATGAACGGCAGCCGGTCGAATTGCAGCGCCGAGAGCGCCACCGCTATCGCGACGACGATGCCGACGATGCCGATCGTCACGGCCGGAGATCGCTGCTCGTTCATTCGGGGGCACACCTTCCCGTCTCCTGCCCGCCCGGCATGTTGATGTGCAGCGGCTGTCCGTTCGGCCCGTCGATGATGAAGTTCGTGCTGCATACGTAGAGCGCGAGGAACGAACCGTAGGAACCGATGCGGATCAACTTCCGGTAGGTCTCCGGCAACCGTTCCAGCACCCACTGGACGGTGTCGGAACCGTTGTCCAGGTTGGTGGCCAGTCGACCGGTCTGCTCGATGGTGCCGCGCAGATCCGGCCGGGCCTGCGCGAGCAGGTCGGTGAGATCGCCGGTGGCGCCCGCGATCCTCGGCAGCGCGTCACCGATCGGATCCCGGTCGGCGGCCAGCCCGCTGACCAACCGCTGCAATTCGGTGAGCGTGGTGTCGAACTGCTCGCCGCGCTCGTCGATGGTGGCCAGCACCGCGTTCAGGTTGTCGATGACGCTGCCGATCAGCGCGTCGCGCTCGCCGAGCGTCTTGGCGAACGAGCCGCCGCTGTTGAGCAAGGAGACCAGCGTGCCGCCCTGGCCCTGGAAGATCTGCAAGAGCGCGTTGGTGAGATCGTTCACCTGACCGGGGTCCAGCCCGCGCAGCAGCGGTTTGAAGCCGCCGAGCAGCATGTCCAGATCCAGCGCGGGCGAGGTCTTGTCCTTGCCGATGGTGCCGCCCTCGTGCAGCTTTTGGGCCGAGCCCGGCCCGTCGAGGAGTTCCATGTACCGGTCGCCGACCAGGTTCTCGTACTTGATCGTCGCGCGGGTGCTGGTCAGCAGCTGGTACTTGCGGTCGACGTCGAACTCGACGTGCGCCAGGTTGTCCTTGCCCACCTTCACCGAGGTGACCGAGCCGACCGGCACGCCTGCGATGCGCACTTTGGCGCCGGGCAGCATGCCCGAGGAGCTGGTGAATACGGCGTGGTACCCGTACTCCCGCGCGAAACGCATCTGGCTGAACACGATGACAAGTCCGGCGAAGACCAGCGTCATCACCAGGGTGAAGATGGTCAGCTTCACCGTCGTCGCGGTATTTCTCACGGCGCGCTCACCCCCGGCAGCCCGGCGAACAGCAGCTGGAACACCTTGGGGCCGTTGAATTCGATCTTCATCGACGGCACGTAGGGCGCGCCCTCGTTGGTGTCGGTGACGACGTAGTTCGCGTGGCTGCCCGGCACCCGGTCTTCGAGCCCCTCGCAGCGCGGGCCGCCGGTCGCGTTCACCTTCGGCAGGTCCTCCGGATACTTGTACGGCTCGGCGCCGAACATGAAGTTGGTGTTCATCGTGACGCCGGGTTGCATGCCGCCGAACATCGCGTCGGCGACCGGCATCAGCCGTCCGATCGCGTTGATCATGCAGTGCAGACCGGGGACGTACTCCTCGAGCAGCCCGGTGGTCGGGCGCAGCAGATCGAGCGCGGTGCCGAGGTTGTTCTCGTTCTCGCGCAGCACCGAACCCGTCGTGTCGGCGAGGCCGACCACGTTGGCGAGCACGTCGTCGAGGCCCTGCCGCTCGTCGACCAGCGTCTGGCTGGTGGTGACCGCGTTGTCCACGGTTCGCAGCAAATCACCAACGGTGTCCGCGTAGATGTTCGACACTTCGGCGGTGGCCGCGAAATCCTGCTGCAACGTCGGCAGCGTCGGGTTCATCTCGCGCAGGTAGACGTCGAGATTCACCAGCAGCTCGCCGAGCGTCTCGCCGCGGCCCTGCAGCGCGGTGCCCAGCGCGGAGAGTGTCGCGTTCAGCTTCTCCGGCTCCACCTTGGCCAGCACGTCGGACAGGTGCTGGAACAGCGTGTTGAACTCGACGGTCACCTTCTCGGCGACGACGGTCGCGCCGGGCTTCAGCGAATTCGACGAAGGCTCTTCCGGCACAACGAAGTTGACGTACTTCGCGCCGAACACGGTGGTCGACCTGATGTCGACGCCCGCGTTGGCGGGCACCAGCTTCAGCATCTCGGGATCGAGCGCCAGCTTCAGCCGCGCGCCGTCGGCCTGCTGGGTGACATCGGCGACCCGGCCGATCTCGACGCCACGCACCTTCACTTTGGCGTCGGGGTCGAGCACCAAGCCGCTGCGCGGCGCTTCGACCAGCACCGTGGCGGTCTTGGTGAACCCGCCGACGAACATGGTCAGCGCGATCGCGACCACCGCGACCAGCACGAGCACCATGGCGAGGCCGGCGAGTTTGTACTTGAACTTCTCCATACCGCCTACCCGGAAAGATGGAAGTTGCCGGAGGTGCCGTAGATGGCCAGCGAGATCAGCAGGGTCACCGTGACCACCGCGACCAGCGAGGCCCGCACCGCGTTGCCGACCGCCACACCCACGCCGACCGGGCCGCCCGCGGCGTAATAGCCGTAGTAGGTGTGGATCATCATGACCGCCAGTGCCATGAAGATCGCCTGGGCGAAGGACCAGAGGATGTCGCTCGGGATGAGGAACGTCGAGAAGTAGTGGTCGTAGACGCCCGCCGACTGCCCGTAGATCACCACCGTGGCGAACCGGGCCGCCACGAACGAGGCGATCACCGCCAGCGCGTAGAGCGGCACGATCGCGATCATCCCGGCCAGCACCCGCGTCCCCACCAGATACGGCACCGGACGGATCGCCATGACTTCCAGTGCGTCGATCTCCTCGGAGACCCGCATGGCGCCGAGCTGCGCGGTCGAACCCGCGCCGATGGTGGCCGCGAGGCCGATGCCCGAGATCACCGGCGCGGCGATGCGCACGTTGATGAACGCGGAGAAGAAGCCGGTCAGCGCCTCGACGCCGATATTGCCCAGCGAGCTGTAGCCCTGCACCGCGATGGTGCCGCCCGCGAACAGCGTCAAAAACCCGACGATCACCACCGTGCCGCCGATGACGGCGAGCGCGCCGGTGCCCATGCTGATCTCGGCGATCAGCCGGATCGTCTCGGTTCGGTAGTGGATGAGGGCGCGTGGCATGGAGGCCAGCGCCTGCCCGTAGAACACGGCGTGCTTGCCCACCGAGTCCAGCGAATCCGATATCCGGCGCACCCGCCGCACCGCCCGGGGGAAGCGGGACTGGATCACGAAGGCCATCGCGTCACCGCACCGTGAACTTGATGCCGACGGCGGTGACCACCACGTTCACCACGAACAGGGCCATGAAGGCGAAGACGACGGTCTGATTCACCGCATCACCGACACTCTTGGGACCGCCTTTGACGTTCAGGCCGAGGTAACAGGCCACCAGTCCGGCGATCAGCCCGAACAATCCGGCCTTCACTTCGGAGATGATCAGCTCGGGCAATTTGGTGAGCAGCGTGATGCCGTTGACGAACGCGCCGGGGTTCACGTCCTGCAGATAGACGGAGAACAAGAATCCGCCGACGATGCCGATCGTGCACACCAGGGCGTTGAGCAAGAGCGCGACGAACATCGAGGCCAGCACTCTCGGCACCACCAGCCGCTGGACCGGGTCGATGCCGAGAACGCGCATCGCGTCGATCTCTTCCCTGATGGTTCGAGCGCCGAGATCCGCGCAGATCGCGGTGGCGCCCGCGCCCGCCACGATGAGCACGGTGACGATCGGTCCGACCTGGGTGACCGTGCCGAACGCCGCGCCCGCCCCGCTCAGGTCGGCCGCGCCGATCTCGCGCAAAAGAATGTTCAGCGTGAAGCTCACCAGGACGGTGAACGGGATCGCGACCAGCAGGGTCGGCACGATGGACACGCGCGCGATGAACCAGGACTGATCGATGAACTCACGCGCTTGAAAGGGCCTGCGGACGCTCGCGCGGGCGACTTCCGCGGTGAGTTCGAAGAACCCACCGACGGCCCGCAACGGGACAGCAAGGACCTCGTTCATCCGCGATCCTCCTAGCTCAACTGCACGTACTGCTGCATGGCGCGACACGGCACCATGGCCGCGTCGCCGGATTGATTAGAACATGTTCACATGGTCGTCGTGCGGTTTTCTTCACATTTGAACTGCACGTTTTCTAGATGACGGCCCTCGAATATGAAACGTGTGTCATACGAAGGCGGTGACCCCGTTGTGAGGAGTCACACACCATCACCATGTCTACCAAGTGCCGGACTCATGATCAACAGCTGGACAGTTGATCAGTTGTTTCCTCGTCGATCGCTGCGATCGCCCAGGCGCTCAGCCGAGTTCGGTCAGCGAAGAGGCCGAGAAGGTCTGGCCCGCCGGTCGCTCGGCGAAGTAGCCGGAGAGCGTGTCGGCGAGATCGCCGGAGTCCCAAGCGTCGCCCGCGGCATCGAAGCGCCGCTCCACGACGGGCGCGGCCATCAGCGCCACCATCGGTCCGTAGACCACGAACAACTGCCCGTTGACCGAATCGGCCGCGGGCGAGGCGAGATAGGCGACGAGCCGCGCGACGTGATCGGGCGAGAGCGGATCGACACCGGCCTCGGGAGCCGCGCTGAACACCGCCTCGGTCATCGCCGTGCGCGCGCGGGGCGCGATCGCGTTGGCTCGCACGCCGTAGCGCGACAGCGCCCGGGCGGCCGAGAGAGTGAGGGCGGTGATGCCCGCCTTGGCCGCGCCGTAGTTGGCCTGGCCCTCGGGGCCGAGCAGGCCCGCCTCGGAGGAGGTGTTGATCAGGCGGCCGTAGACCGGCGCGCCCGCCTCCTTCGACTTCGCGCGCCAGTAGGCGGCGGCGTTGCGGGACAAGAGGAAATGGCCGCGCAGGTGGACCGCGAGCACGGCGTCGAAGTCCTCGTCGGACATGTTGAACAGCATCCGGTCACGAGTGATGCCCGCGTTGTTGACCACGATGTCCACGCTGCCGAACGCCTCGTTCGCGGTGCCGATCAACGCGTCGGCCGTCGAGCGTTCCGCGATGCTGCCCGCGACGAACTCCGCCTTGGCGCCGAGCGCCCGGATCTCGGCGAGCGTCTCGGCGACCGCCTCGGATTCCGCGAGGTCGTTGACCACCACCGACGCGCCCGCGCCCGCCAGTGCGAGCACCTCGGCCTTGCCGAGTCCCGCGCCCGCGCCGGTCACGATCGCCACACGGCCCGCCAAACTCAGATCAGTTTCGTTCACCGGCCCGACTTTAGAACGTGTTCCAACCTACTGGCAAGAAACTTTCACTGAAGTTTCAGCGCGGCTTTCGGGCACTGCGCCACCGCGTCCTCGACATCGCCGAGGCGGTCCTCCGCCACGTCGGCCGTCAGGATGTGCAGCTGGTCCTCGTCATCGAGTTCGAACACGTCGGGGGCGATTCCAACACAGATTCCGTTCGCCTCGCACAGATCCAGATCGACGCTGACCTTCATGGAAACTCCTTTACTGCGACTCTTCTCGAAGCCTACAAGCCCGCGCTGCCACGCGCGCCGCCATCGGCCGGATTCCTCGGCAATACTGGAACATGTTTCAGTCGATATGCAATCATCGGGACAAGCGAATCGAAGGACACGAGGTTTTGCCATGCGCATTGCGTACACGCCGCAGCAAGAAGAGCTCCGCGCCGAGTTGCGCGACTACTTCGCGCGGCTGATCACACCGGAGCGCCGGGCCGCGCTGAGCGCGACGACCGGTGAGTACGGGCACGGCAATGTCTACCGCGAGGTCGTCCAGGAGATGGGCCGCGACGGCTGGCTGACGCTGGCCTGGCCCAAAGAATACGGCGGCCAGGACCGGCCGACCATGGACCAGCTGATCTTCACCGACGAGGCCGCCATCGCGGGCGCCCCGGTTCCGTTCCTCACCATCAACTCGGTGGCGCCCACGATCATGCACTACGGCAGCGAGGAACAGAAGAAGTTCTTCCTGCCCAAGATCGCCGCGGGCGAGCTGCACTTCTCCATCGGCTACTCCGAGCCGGGAGCGGGCACCGACTTGGCCAGCCTGCGCACCTCGGCGGTGCGCGACGGCGACGAGTACGTGATCAACGGCCAGAAGATGTGGACGAGCCTGATCGCCTACGCCGACTACGTCTGGCTCGCGGTGCGCACCGATCCGAGCGCCAAGAAGCACAAGGGCATCAGCATGCTCATCGTGCCGACCACGGCCGAGGGCTTCTCCTGGACGCCGGTGCACACCATGGCGGGCCCCGACACCAGCGCCACCTACTACCAGGACGTGCGCGTTCCGGTCAGCTCGCTGGTCGGCCAGGAGAACGGCGGCTGGGCGCTGATCACCAACCAGCTCAACCACGAACGCGTCGCGCTCACCTCGGCGGGGCCGCTGACCGTCGCGCTGAACCAGACCCTCGAATGGGCGCGCAACACCAAGGCGGGCGACGGCTCGCGCGTCATCGACCAGGAATGGGTACAGCTGAACCTGGCCAAGGTGCACGCCAAGGTCGAGTACCTGAAGCTGCTCAACTGGGAGATCGCCAGCCGCGCCGACGCGGGCGGCGACGCGGCGCCGCGCCCGTGGGACGCCTCGACCTGCAAGGTATACGGCACCGAGCTGGCCACCGAGGCGTACCGGCTGCTGATGGAGGTCCTCGGCCCGCAGGCCTACCTGCGCCAGGACTCCCCCGGCGCCGAACTGCGCGGACGCCTCGAGCGCTTCCACCGTGCCGCGCTGATCCTGACCTTCGGCGGCGGCACCAACGAGGTGCAACGCGACATCATCGCCATGACCGCCCTCCGCCAGCCCGCCGCCGCGCGCTGAGCAGAAAGCAGAGACCACCATGGATTTCACCCCCACCGAAGCTCAGCTCGACCTGGCCCGTCTGACCGGCGAGGTGTGCGGCAAGCTCGTCACGGCCGACCGGCTGCGCTCGCTCGACGTGGCGGGCCGGTTCGACGAGCCGCTGTGGAAGTCGTTGGCCGAGACCGGGATTCTGGCCGCGGCGCTGCCGGAGAACGTCGGTGGCAGCGGACTCGGCGCGCTGGAGCAGACCGCGGTGCTTCGCGAGCTCGGCAAGTCGGTCGCCGCCGTTCCCTACCTCTGGTCGATCGTGGTCGGCGCGGGCGCGCTGGCGCGGTTCGGGTCCGAGAGCCAGCAGGCGCTTGCCGCTCAGGCGGGCGAGGGTTCGGCGATCTTGACCGCGGCGCTGGCCGAGGAGCACAACTACGAACCGGCCAAGCCGACCACCGTCGCGCGCGAGAGCGACGGCGGGTGGCGACTGACCGGCGCCAAGACCACGGTGCCCCACGCCGATCGCGCGGCCCGAGTCCTGGTGCCCGCCACGGTTTCCGGTGTGCCCGCGGTCTTCCTCGTCGATCCCGCCGACGCTTCGGTGTCGGTCACCGCGCAGCACGTAGTGGATCTCAGCGCGGAGTTCGGCGTCGAATTCACCGACACCCCTGCCGAATTGGTCGGCACCGTGGACGGCGGCGCGGAGCTGCTCGACTGGATCCTCACCCGCGCCTGGCTCGGGCTCAGCGCCCAGCAGTTGGGCACCGTCGAGAAGGCGCTGGAACTGGTCGCCGACTACGCGCGCGAACGCGAACAGTTCGGCAAGGCCGTCGGCAGCTTCCAGGCGGTCGCGCAGCGTTTGGCCGACGCCTACATCGACGTGCAGGGCTTGCGCCTCGCGGTCACCCAGGCCGCATGGCGGCTCGCCGAGGACATGCCCGCCGCCGAGGCCGTGCACACCGCCAAGTTCTGGGCCGCCGACGCGGGCCACCGCGTCGCCCACACCGTCGTGCACGTGCACGGCGGCGTCGGCATCGACCGCGACCACATCGTGCACAACTACTTCACCGCCGCCAAGCACAACGAATTCGCCCTCGGCGCCGCCACCGACCACCTCCGCGCCCTCGGCGCCCTCCTCGCCACCCCTTCCTGATCCCAGCGGCACAACCGCTCCCGGACATCGGCCCGTCGGCACAACCGACGGGCCGATCGTCGTTCCGGGGACCACCGGCAACGTCGTTTACTGAACTAATTCAGATAAGTGGCTACACTGGCGTCATGGCAGCGAAGAACTTCCCGTTCAGCGACTTGATCCGGAAGCAGACGTCCGTTTTCCCGGCACTCGAGAACGCCGACGTCATCCTGGAGCGTCGTGACGCGGAGAACCTGGTGCTGTCCAGGTCCGAGCGCTTCGAAGCCAAGGACACGGCCGTGCGACTGCTGGCGCGCACGATCGCGATCATCGCCAAGTCGAACCGCGGTCTCGCCGAAGAGGTATTCGCCGAGGAACTGCCGTGGCTCAAATGGCTACCCGAGACCGGCAGGAGCGAAGCGGTCACGGAACTACTCGACCATCTCATCGCCGGTGCGGACACCGGACTGTTCACACCGTTCGCACGCGACTTGATCGCCTGGCAGCACACGGCCGAGATCTACGCGCAGCCGGAATTGGCGCGGCAACTCGCAGGTCCCTTCGAGCTGTCGGACTTCGGTGAGGTGCCCCGACCCGGATCCGCGGAATGAAGCTCAGGAGCTTCAGCCACTGACCCATCGCTAGGCGGTGGGTGGGGTGGAGGTCAGGTAGCGCTGGAGGGTGGGGGCGATGTCGGCGATGAGTTGGGGTGGGGTCATGGCGACGACCGGGGGGAGCCGGAGGACGTAGCGGCACAGGGCCAGGCCGAGTAGTTGGGTGACGACGAGGCCGCTGCGGCGGGGAGCGTCGGCCGGATCGCCGAAGCGGAGGACCGCGGGGAGCACCTGTTCGGCGAAGACCGCCCGGAAGCGGTCGGAGACGGCGTCGTCGGTGATGGACGAGCGCAGCAGAATCAGCAGGACGGTGTTCTGCTGATCCTCCCAGATCGCGAGAAAGCGACGGATCAGCAACTCGCCCAACGTGTCCGGCTCGGCGGCGGCCAGATCCGGCAGTTCGAGATCGATGTCGACGGCCGCCGCGAACAGCCCGTCCTTGCTGCCGAAATAGCGCATCACCATGGACGGATCGATGGCGGCGTCGGCGGCGATGGCGCGGATCGTGGCTTTGCGGAATCCTTCGGCGGCGAAACGCTCCCGCGCCGCCTCGAGAATCGCGGCGCGGGTCGCGTCGGAGCGACGGGCGGGGGGCTGATCGGACGACTCTGTCATGCCAACGATTGTAGGCCAACAACTGTTGACTTCCATGCGAGCCCGGCTCTATCGTTATGCCAACAAGCGTTGGCCTACAGTTGTTGACATAGGAGCCAGTATGAACGCCACCCCGCTCCCCAGCACCACCTCGGTACTCGTCGTCGGCGCCGGACCCGCCGGACTCACCGCCGCCATCACCCTCGCGGACGCGGGCGTCGACGTCGTCGTCCTGGACCGGCTCACCGAGGGCGCCAACACTTCTCGCGCGGCCGTGGTGCACGCGCGCACCCTCGAGGTCCTCGCCGAACTCGGTATCGCCGACGAACTGATCCTGCGCGGAATCCAGGTTCCGCGTTTCACCGTGCGCGACGGCGCGCACACCCTCGCGACCATCGAGTTCGGCGACCTCCCGACCCCGTACCCGTACACCCTGATGACCCCGCAGGACACCACCGAGGCGGTACTCCTCGAGCGCCTGCACAAGGCGGGCGGCCGGGTGCACCGGCCGTACGTGGTCACCCGTGTCGTGAACGAAAAGGACGGTGTCACGGTCGAATACACCGATGCGGCGGGCGACGCGGGTGTCATTCGCGCCGACTACGTCATCGGCGCCGACGGCATGCACAGCACCGTGCGCGAGCACGCGGGCATCGGCTTCACCGGCGACACCTACCCGGCGTCGTTCGTCCTTGCCGACGTGCGGATGACGTGGCCGATCGCCAGAGACGAAGTAGCGCTGCACCTTTCGCCGGAGGGCGTGACTGTCGTAGCGCCGCTGCCCGACGCCGCGCAACCCGACCGGTACCGGGTGGTCGCCACGCTGGACGAGGCGCCCGAACACCCCACCGCCGACGACATTCAGGCGATCCTGGACGCGCGCGGCCCCGGCGGCGACATCCGAGTGCGGGAAGTGCTGTGGTCGTCGCGATTCCGTGTGCACCACCGGGTGGCCGACCGTTACCGCGCGGACCGGATCCTGCTGGTGGGCGACGCCGCTCACGTGCACAGCCCGGCGGGCGGTCAGGGCATGAACACCGGCATCCAGGACGCGGCCGCCCTCGGTCCGTTGCTCGCGCGGGTACTGGCGGGTGAACCGCAGGCGCTCCTGGACGAGTACGAAGCCACCCGCCGCCCGGTCGCCGTGGAGGTGGTGGCGTTCACCGACCGCATGACGAAGATGGCCACCCTGCGCCCGCGCGTCGCGCGGCTCGCGCGCAACACCGCGCTCTCGGCGCTGACTCGAATTCCCGCGTTCCGCGATCGCCTCGCCTTCCGCTTGGCCGAGCTGACGACCCGCTGATCGAAAGCAACTGTCGATCAGCGACTTCGATGGGCTGCCGGGATCGGGCAGCGGAACAACCGGACACGACGAAGGGCCGCCGCGATCTTCAACGCGGCGGCCCTTCCCGTATTACCGACTACTTGGCGCTCGCCTCGGCGTGCTCGTCCGCCGGACGCGCCTCGGTTTGAGCCTTGGCCCACCGGTAGTCCGGCTTGCCCGCGGGGGAACGCTTGATCTCCTCGACGTACCAGAGGCTGCGCGGGAGTTTGTAGGGGGCGATCTCCTTGGTCAGCACGGGGCGCAGATCCTCCAGGGTCGGGCGGTTGTCGCCGCGACACTGGACGACCGCGACGACGCGCTGGCCCCAGCGATCGTCGTCGACGCCGACCACCAGGGCGTCGAAGATCTCGGGGTGCGACTTGAGCGCGCCCTCGACCTCCTCGGGGAAGATCTTCTCGCCGCCGCTGTTGATGCTGACCGAACCGCGGCCGAGCATCGTGACGGTGCCGTCCTCCTCGACCCGCGCGTAATCACCGGGGATCGAGTAGCGAATCCCGTTGAACTCCTTGAAGGTCGCGGCGGTCTTCGCCTCGTCCTTGTAGTAGCCGAGCGGAATGTGCCCCTTGCGCGCGAGGATGCCGATCTGGCCGGATCCCGGCACCACCGGATTGCCCGCCTCGTCGAGCACCTCGGTGGAAGCGTCGATCTTGACCCGCGGGCCGCCGGTGTGCGCCTCGCCCTTCGTGACCATGCTGAGCCCGCCGAACCCGGTCTCGGAGGACCCGATCGAGTCGGTGATCATCCGGTTCGGCAGCAGATCGAGCAGCTTCTCCTTGATGGCGGGCGAGAAGAGCGCCGCGCTGCTGGCGATCGCGAACAGCGTCGAAAGGTCGTAGGGCTTTCCGGTTTCCGGGTTGCCCTCGATCAGCGCGTCCAGCATCGGCCGCGCCATGGCGTCGCCGGTGATGAAGATGAGGTTGATGCCGTGGCGGTCGATGTGCTGCCACACGCCGTGCCCGGTGAACTCCGGGATCATCACGGTCTTGCCGCCGCCGAACAGGCTCTGGAAGGTGGCCCACTGCGAGCCGCCGTGGATCATCGGCGGAATCGGGAACCGGGTCATCGGCGGGTTGGCCGCGCCGAGCTTGGCGAGATCCCATTCGTCGGCGACGTATTCACCGGTGAGGAAGTTGATGCCGCCACCGAGCACGCGCCACACGTCCTCCTGCCGCCACATCACGCCCTTGGGCATGCCGGTGGTGCCGCCCGTGTAGAGCATGTACAGGTCGTCGGGGGAACGTTCGCCGAAGTCGCGCGCGCCGGAGGACTGCGCGAGGGCCGCCTCGTATTCCACCGAATCCGCTGCGGTGGGGATCGTGCCGGTCGTATCGTCGTCCACGACGATGACGGTGCGCAGCTGCGAGGACGCGGCCCGAACCGCGGCCACTTTGTCGCTGTAGCGGCGCTCGTGAATCAGCGCGACCATGTCCGAATTGTCGAAGATGTATTGCAACTCGTTCTCGACGTATCGGTAGTTCACGTTGATCATCACGGCGCGGGCCTTGAACACCGCGACCATGGCCTCGACGGCCTCGATGGTGTTGCGCGAGTAGATGCCCACCTTGTCGCCCGGCTGAACACCGTGTTCCAGCAGGTAGTGGGCCAGTTTGTTGGCGCGCTCCTCCAGCTGGGCGTAGGTCACCTCACGGCCGTCGTCGGCCAGCGCGACGCGATCGGGCATGAGGTCGATGGCATGTTCGACGAGGTCGGCTATGTTGTGGCTCACACGCTAAAAATAGAACGTGTTACTGTTCTTGACAAGGCTCGAAAGTCAGGAGAATCAGCAATGCCGCACTGCCTCGTCGAGAAGCGCGATCACGTTCTCATCGTCACCATGAACCGGCCCGAGGCCCGCAACGCGCTGTCGGCCGAAATGATGGCGATCATGCGCGACGCCTGGGACCAGGTGGACAGCGATCCGGAGATCCGGGTGGCGATCCTGACCGGCGCGGGCGGCGCTTTCTGCGCGGGCGCGGACCTCAAGGCGATGACCGCACAGCACCCCGGCGATTCGTTCAAGGGCGGCGGCTGGGATCTGTCCAAGATCGAGGCGCTGCTCAAGGGCCGCAGGCTCACCAAGCCGCTGATCGCGGCGGTCGAGGGCCCGGCCATCGCGGGCGGCACCGAGATCCTGCAGGGCACCGACATCCGCGTGGCCGGTGAGAGCGCGAAGTTCGGTGTGTCCGAGGCGCGCTGGGGCCTGTTCCCGCTCGGTGGCTCCGCGGTGCGCCTGGTGCGCCAGATTCCCTACACCGTCGCGGCCGACATCCTGCTCACCGGCAGGCACGTCACCGCGGCGGAGGCCAAGGAGATCGGCCTGATCGGGCACGTCGTCCCGGACGGCACCGCGCTGGACAAGGCGCTCGAACTGGCCGACCTGATCGCGGCCAACGGCCCGCTCGCGGTGCAGGCCATTCTGCGCACCATCCGCGACACCGAGGGCATGCACGAGGAAGAGGCCTTCAAGATCGACGCCGAACTCGGGACAGCGGTCTTCAAGTCGGCGGACGCCAAGGAGGGGCCGAAGGCGTTCGCGGAGAAGCGCAAGCCCACTTTCACCGGCAACTGAGCGCCGAATACGACTCGGCCCCCGGCGCGTTCGCGCTCGGGGGCCGCGTCGCGTCCGGGCGTCAGTTGGCGCCGGGGTAGTCCATCCAGAACGGCTCCCACTGGTGGCCGTCGGGGTCGATGAAGGTACGGCCGTGCATGCCGACCTGAGCCTCCTGCGCGCGCTTCTCCTCGTTCACTTCCTCGGTGGCGCCCGCGGCGACGGCGGCGTCGGTCAGCTGGTCGACCTCCTGCGCGCTGGACAGCGAGAGCGCGTAGGCGGCGGCCGTGGCCGAGACGGTGTCGGCGATCGGGCGCTTGCTGAAGGTGGTGAAGTATTCCCTGGTCAGCAGCATCAGGCAGATGTTGTCGTCGACGACGATGCAGGAGGCGTTCTCGTCGGTGAAGTCCTGGTTGACCTTCCAGCCCAGTGCCTCGTAGAAGGCCTTCGACCGGTCCAGATCGGTGACCGGAAGGTTGATGAAGATCATCTTGCTGCTCATGTTCTCGTCCTCTCGGGGCGCGTCGGCGTGTTCACAGGTAGAGACGGAGCCCGCGGCAGGAACTAATCGCTACGAGCGCCTGTGATCGCGGTCACGCCGTTTTCGGCCGATCTTGGTCCGGGTACCAGCGGGTTTTCGGGCCTGTTTTGTGTCGGTGGGCTGTGGCATGGTGGCACCCATGACCGACTCGTCCAGCCCGTCCACCACCCTCTCCCCCGACGTTCTCGCGTCGTTCGAGGGTCACCGGCGGGAGCTGTGCGCCTACGCGTACCGCATGCTCGGCTCGTCCTTCGAGGCCGAGGACGCGGTGCAGGAGACCTTCACGCGGGCGTGGAAGTCCTACGCCTCCTTCGAGGGCCGGGCCAGCCTGCGATCCTGGCTGTACCGCATCGCCACCAACGTCTGCCTCGACATGCTCGACGGCCCGCAGCGCCGCGCCAGGCCTATGGACCTCTCCGGCCCCGGCACGCCGGATTCGCCGCTGCCCCCGCCGCAGCCCGACTACGTCTGGATCGAGCCGATCCCCAACGCCCTTGCCTTCGGGGCGGATCCGGCCGAACACGCGGCGACCAAGGACACCCTGCGCCTCGCTTTCGTCGCGGCCTGTCAGCATCTGCCCGCGACCCAGCGCGCCATCCTGATCATGCGCGAGGTGCTGCGCTTCTCGGCGAGCGAGACCGCCGAGGCGCTGACCATGTCGCCCGCCTCGGTGAACAGCGCCCTCCAGCGCGCCCGCGCCACCATGTCCAAGGTGCAGCCCACCAGCACCGACGGCTACGACGAATCCGACGACGACCAGCGCAAACTCGTCGACGACTTCGTCGCCGCTTTCGAGGCCTACGACATGGACGCGCTGACCACACTGCTGAAAGCCGATGTGGCACTGTCCATGCCGCCCTTCGATCTCTGGATCTCCGGGCCGGAGAACGTGGCCGAGTTCATGCTCGGCACCGGTAGCGCTTGCGCGGGCTCGCGAATGGTGCGGTTGGAAGGGGCGAACGGTCATCCCGCGTTCGGGCATTACAAGCCGAGCGAGGAGCCGGGGGTCTTCGTGCCGTGGTCGATCACGGTGTTGGAGTTGGATGGGGAGACCATCGCGGGGCTGAACTTCTTCTTGGATACGGAGCGGTTGTTCCCGCTGTTCGGGCTGCCGATGGAGTTGCGGGACTGACTATCGACCCCCGCAACATTGGGAACTGTCTCCCAACCGCAGGCCCCGCACCCGAGAACCGCGACCCAGGGCCCCGACGCTCCCACACACCCGCCGAACGCCTCACATAGGCACCGCCTATGCGAGGCGTGTACAAGGTGTGTGGGACCAGCCAGACTTCGAACAACCCGGATGCAGGCGCATGGGGAAGGCTTCAGCGGAAGGACTGAGGCCGCCTAGGCGAATCAGCGGCGGCTCCGCAATTCACGACGCGGGCACGTAGCGCTCTCGGAGTTTGCGCTTGTACAACTTCCCGTTGGGGTCCCGGGGGAGCTCCGCGAGGTAGTCGATCGACCGCGGCATCTTGTACTTCGCCAACTGCGTTGCGGCGAAAGCGAGTAGTTCCTCGGTAAGCCCGTCGCCGACCTCCACCCCGTCCGCGGGCTGGACCACCGCCTTCACCTCCTGCCCCCAATCGGGATGCGGGATACCGAAAACCGCCACATCCGCGACCTTCGGATGCGTGACGAGGACGCTCTCGATCTCGGCCGGGTAGATGTTCACCCCGCCGGAGAGGATCAGATCCGAGCGCCGGTCGCAGAGGTAGAGGTAGCCGTCCTCGTCGAGGTAGCCGATGTCGCCGACGGTGAACAGGTCGCCGACTCGCGCGTCCTCCGTCTTGGCCTTGTCGTGGTGGTATTCGAAGCTGGAGGCGCCCATCTTCATGTACACCAAGCCCGTTTCGCCGGCGGCGACCTCGCTGCCGTCCTCCTCGCTGAGCACCTTGATCACCGACCACGGCCACGCCTTGCCGACCGAGCCGGGCTTGCGCAGCCAGTCGGCGCCGTTGATCACCGTGCCGCCGCCTTCGGTCGCCGCGTAGTACTCGGTGACCGTCGGCCCCCACCACTCCAGCATCTGGCGCTTGGTCTCTTGCGGGCACGGCGCCGCGCCGTGCACCATGCTGCGCAGCGAGGTGACGTCGTACTTCGCGCGCACCTGCGCGGGCAGCGCGAGCAGCCGGTGGAACTGAGTGGGCACCATGTGGCTGTGGGTGACCCGGTACTTGTCGATCAGGCGCAGCATCTCCTCGGGTTCCCACTTGTCCATGAGAACGAGCGTGTGCCCCAACTGGATCGAGATGGTCGCGAAGTTCAGCACCGCGGTGTGGTACAGCGGCGAACCGCAGATGTGCACGTGATCGTCGTAGGGCGCGAGCTCGAACAGGCCGAAGAAGGCGGCGGTGTGCGGCGGGACGACGTCGGGGTCGGCGCCGGTGAGCGGACGCCGAACTCCCTTGGGCCGCCCCGTGGTTCCCGAGGTGTAGAGCATCGGCGCGCCGGTGGCGCGCTCGGACGGACGACCGGTGTCGGCCGCGCCGAGCCAGGCCACCGACTTGAAGCCCTCGATCTCGCCGACCGAAAAGCGCGCCGACGCAGGCAAACCGGCCTCGTCGGCCGCCGCCTTGGCCGCGGCGGCGAACCGGTCGCTCGCGATGAACGCCTTGGCCTCGCTGTCCTGCAGGATGTAGGCCACCTCGGGACCGGTGAGGTGCCAGTTCACCGCCACGATGTACAGGCCCGACTGGTAGGCCGCGAAGTAGGCGGCGACCGCCTCGACGCAGTTGTGCACCATGCCGACCAGCACGTCGCCGGTCCGCAGGCCGAGGGCGCGCAGCCCGTTGGCGTAACGGTTGGCGAGTGTGGCCAGTTCGCGATAGGTCACCTCCCGGCCCGAGGGATCGACCATGGCGATCCGGTCGGGTTCGGCGTTCGCGATGTTCCACAGACCGAGAATTCGCACTGACTCTTGCACAGGGGGACGGTGCGGAGGCGGAGCCGAGGGGGTGGGTGAGGCAGTCACCTCATTGAATCTAGAACGCGTTCTACTGATCGACAAGGGGTGCGAGTCGGTCCAATTGCGCCAGATCCGGAACCGACACCAGCATCATGGTGACGCCCGCGGCCTCCCAGACCTTCAATTGCTTCCGCACATGCTCCTCGTCGCCGATGATGGCGGTGTCCAGAATCAGCTCGTCCGGGACGACGGCCGCCGCCTCGGCCTTCTTGCCCGCCTGGAACAGCTTGCCGATCTCGTCGACCTCGCGGTCGTAGCCCATCCGGCGGTAGACCTGGGCGTGGAAGTTCAGCTCCGGCGCGCCCATGCCGCCGATGTAGAGCGCCATGATCCAGCGCATCTTCTCCAGCTCCGCGGCGGGGTCGTCGGTGATCACCACCTGGCAGCTGGCCGCGATCTCGAAGTCCTCGCGCGACCGGCGAGCGCCCGCCCTGGCAAACCCCTCGTCGAGCCAGTCGTTGTACATGTTCGCCAGGCGCGGCGCGTAGTAGATCGCCAGCCAGCCGTCGGCGATCTCGGCGGTGAGCGCCACGTTCTTCGGCCCCTCCGCGCCGAGCCAGATCGGCAAATCCGCACGTAGCGGGTGCACGATCGGCTTGAGCGGCTTACCGAGCCCGACCGAACCCGGCCCGGTGTAGGGCAGCGGGTAGTGCGGGCCGTCGCTGGTCACCGGCGCCTCCCTGGCGAGGATGCGGCGGATGATGCCGACGTACTCGCGGGTGCGCTGCAAGGGCTTGGCGAACGGCTGCCCGTACCACCCCTCCACCACCTGCGGACCGGAAACCCCGAGCCCGAGGATCGCCCGGCCGCCGCTGAGATGGTCGAGGGTCAGCGCGTGCATCGCGGTCGCCGCGGGCGTGCGTGCCGACATCTGCACCACCGAGGTGCCAAGCCGCACCCGCTCGGTGGACGACCCCCACCAGGTGAGCGGACCGAAGGCGTCCGAGCCCCACGATTCCGCGGCGAACACGGCGTCGAATCCGGCTTTCTCGGCCGCGACGACCAACTCCCCCGCATTCTGCGGCGGCTGCGCCATCCAATAGCCGAGCTGCAATCCGAACTTCATGATCGTCCCTTTCCGAGCAACGTCCCTTGCCACCAGAATAAGAACCTGTTCTACTCGATAGCGTGACCAAGGGGAATACCGCGTCCAGCGTATTCACGGGTGGGGGCCCGACGGGATGAGCACCGCCGCGAGCTGGCGGGACGAACCCGCCCTGGCGCGCGGCGCGACGACGGCCGCCGGAACAGCGGCGGGTGATGAACAGCTGAGAGAGGGTCGGAATTGGACACCAGCACGGCACCCGATGTGCTGAGCGCCCCGCTGCGGGCGCGATTCGACTACACACGGTCGGTGGGACCGACCATCGGCCGATTCCTGACCGGTCTGCGGAGCCGCAAGGTGGTCGGCGTGCGCGGGACGGACGGCCGGGTTCTGGTGCCGCCGCCCGAATACGACCCGGTCACCAGCCTGCCGCTGACGGAGTTCGTCGACGTCGCCGACACCGGCGTCGTCGCCTCCTGGACCTGGGTGCGCGAGCCGCTCCCCGGCCAGCCCTTCGACCGGCCCTTCGCCTGGGCGCTGATCCAGCTGGACGGCGCGGACAGCAGCATGCTGCACGCCGTCGACGTCGCCGGACCGGACCAGATGCGGACCGGCATGCGGGTGCGCGCGCGGTGGGCCGAACAGACCGAGGGCACCATCAAGGACATCGTCTGCTTCGAGCCGGGCGAGCAGTCCACCGCCGAGCCCGTCACCGAGAGCGGCGAGCCGGTGACGATGATCGTCACGCCGGTCGACCTTTCCTACAAGCACACCGCTTCCCCGCAGGAGACCGTCTACCTGCGCGGACTCGCCGAAGGCAAGCTGATCGGCGCGCGCACCGACGCCGATGGCAAGGTGTACTTCCCGCCGCGCGGGGCCAACCCGACCGACGGCAGGCCGACCGACGACTTCATCGAGCTGTCCGATCACGGCACGATCACCACGTTCTGCATCGTGAACGTGCCGTTCCTCGGGCAGCGCATCAAACCGCCGTACGTCGCGGCCTACGTGCTGCTGGACGGCGCCGACATCCCGGTTCTGCACCTCGTACTCGGTTGCGAGGCAAGCGAAGTACGGATGGGCATGCGCGTGAAGGCGGTGTGGAAGCCGCGCGAGGAGTGGGGTCACGGTCTGGAGAACGTCGACCACTTCGAGCCGAGCGGCGAGCCGGACGCCGATTACGAGACCTACAAGCACCACCTGTGAGAGGCGCTTACGTTGACTGACAACGCCACCGACATCGCGGTCGTGGGCTTCGCCCACGCGCCGCACGTGCCGGAGACCTTCGGCACCACCAACGGTGTCGAGATGCTGGTGCCCTGCTTCCAGCAGCTCTACGCCGACCTGGGCATCACCAAGTCCGACATCGACTTCTGGTGCTCGGGCTCCTCCGATTACCTTGCCGGACGCGCCTTCTCGTTCATCTCGGCCGTCGACGCCATCGGCGCCGTCCCGCCGATCAACGAGTCGCACGTCGAGATGGATGCCGCGTGGGCGCTGTACGAGGCGTTCGTGAAGCTGAAGTCCGGGCAGGCCCGCACCGCGCTGGTCTACGGCTTCGGCAAGTCCTCGGCGGGCACGCTGCGCCAGGTGCTCACCATGCAGCTCGATCCGTACCTGGTCACTCCCCTGTGGCCGGACGCGCTGTCCATCGCGGGTCTCCAGGCCCGGGCCGGTCTCGACGCGGGCCGCTGGACCGAGCGCGACATGGCCGCGGTCGCGGCGGGCGACTCGGGTGACGTCGAAAGCCTGCTCGCCACACCGTATGTGGCCGATCCACTGCGCGCGCACGACTGCGCGCCGATCACCGACGGCGCGGCCGCCATCGTGCTCGCGGTCGGCGATCGCGCCCGCGAATTGTGCGAACGGCCCGCCTGGATCACCGGCATGGCCCACCGCATCGACACCCCCGTGCTCGGCGCCCGCGATCTCACCGTCTCCCCCTCGACTTCGGCTGCGGCGCAGGCGGTTACCGGCGGCGACCTGAGCGGCTTCGATATCGCCGAATTGCACGCGCAGTTCAGCCACCAGCAGCTGATCCTCACCGAGGCAATCGGATTGAAGCCGGAGACCACGGTGAATCCGTCGGGCGGCGCGCTGGCCGCCAACCCGATGTTCGCGGCGGGACTGGAGCGCATCGGTTTCGCGGCCGAAGCCATCATGGCGGGCAACGCCAACCGCGCACTCGCCCACGCCACCAGCGGCCCCGCGCTGCAGCAGAATCTTGTGACCGTTTTGGAGGCGCAGGCATGACCGTTCCGGCCGCGGTGCTCGGCACCGGACAGACCCATCACGTGACGAAACGAACCGACGTGTCGATGGCGGGCATGTGCCGCGAGGCAATCGATCGCGCGCTCGCCGACGCCGGGCTCACCATCGCCGATATCGACGCGGTCGTGGTCGGCAAGGCGCCGGACCTGTTCGAGGGCGTCATGATGCCCGAACTGCACATGGCCGATGCGCTGGGCGCTTCAGGAAAGCCGCTGCTGCGCGTGCACACCGCCGGTTCGGTCGGCGGTTCCACCGGCGTGGTGGCCGCCAACCTGGTGCAGGCGGGTGTGCACAAGCGGGTGCTCGCGGTGGCCTGGGAGAAGCAGTCGGAGTCGAATGCCATGTGGGCGTTGTCGATTCCGGTGCCGTTCACCATGCCGGTCGGCGCGGGCGCGGGCGGCTACTTCGCGCCGCACGTGCGTTCCTACATCCGCAGGTCGAACGCCCCGACCCACATCGGCGCGATGGTCGCGGTGAAGGACCGGCGCAACGGCGCCAAGAACCCGCTGGCCCACCTCCGGCAGCCCGACATCACGCTGGAATCGGTGCTCGCCTCGCAGATGCTGTGGGATCCGATCCGCTTCGACGAGACCTGCCCGTCCTCGGACGGCGCCTGCGCGATCGTCATCGGCGACGCGGAGGCGGCCGCGGCGGTCGAGGCCGAAGGCAAGAAGGTCGCCTGGGTGCACGGCACGGCGATGCGCACCGAGCCGACCACCTACGCCGGGCGCGACCAGGTCAACCCGCAGGCGGGCCGGGACGCGGCCGCCGCGCTCTGGAAGGCGGCGGGCATCACCGATCCGCTCGAGGAGATCGACGCGGCCGAGATCTACGTTCCGTTCTCCTGGTTCGAACCGATGTGGCTGGAGAACCTCGGTTTCGCGGCGCAGGGCGACGGCTGGAAGCTCACCGAGAAGGGCGAGACCGAGATCGGCGGACGCATCCCGGTGAACCCCTCGGGCGGCGTGCTCTCCTCCAACCCGATCGGCGCGTCCGGCCTCATCCGGTTCGCCGAGGCCGCCAAGCAGGTGATGGAACGGGCGGGCGACTACCAGGTCGATGGCGCGCGCAAGGCCATGGGTCACGCGTACGGCGGTGGGTCGCAATACTTCTCGATGTGGGTTGTCGGTTCGGAGAAGCCGGAATGACCGCCACCGAGCACCCCGCGCGCGCCGCCGGACTCGCCTCGCAGACGGCGGTGCGGGCGCGGGACAAGGACGCCTGGCTCGATCTCTTCGCGGCCGACGGGATCGTCGAAGACCCCATCGGCCCTTCGGGTTTCGATCCGGAGGGCAAGGGGCACCGCGGGCGCGACGCGATCGCGGCGTTCTGGGACAAGGCGATCGCGCAGACCGAATCGATCGAGTTCCTGTTCGACGATTCCTTCGCCTGCGGCAAGGAAGTGGCCTTCACGGGCACCATCCGCACCCGCATCGGCGGTCATGAGATCGACGCCGAGGGCGTGTTCACCTACAAGGTCGACGACGCGGGCAAGATCGTCGCTCTGCGCGCGTTCTGGGAAGTCGACCGGGCCATGTCGACCACCCGGCGCGTCGACTGATACCTGCTGCCCTTCCCGGCAGCACACGAAAGGCCCTCGAACCGGCTGGGTACTCCGGTTCGAGGGCCTTTCTCGTCCGTCAGTGCGCGACGGGACAGCCGCCCGTCTTGTAGTCGACCTGGAATTCCTTGATTCCGTTCAGCCAGCCGGAACGCAGCCGCTTCGGGTCGCCGAGCTTGGTGATGTCGGGCAGGTGGTCGGCGATGGCGTTGAAGATCAGGTCGATCTCCAGGCGGGCCAGGTTCGCGCCGATGCAGAAGTGCGCGCCGGTGCCGCCGAAGGACAGGTGCTGGTTGTCCTTGCGGGTGATGTCGAACTTCATCGGGTTCTCGAAGACGTCCTCGTCGAAGTTGGCCGACCGGTAGAGCATCACCAGCCGCTGGCCCTTCTTGATCTGCACGCCGCTGAGTTCGGTGTCCTCCAACGCGGTGCGCTGGAAGGAGGTGATCGGGCTGGCCCACCGGATGATCTCGTCGGCGGCGGTCGCCGGGCGCTCCTTCTTGAAAAGCTCCCACTGATCGGGGTTGTCCAGGAAGGCCATCATGCCCTGGGTGATCGCGTTGCGGGTGGTCTCGTTGCCCGCGACGGCCAGCAGGATGACGAAGAAGCCGAACTCCTCCTCGCTGAGCTTGTCGCCGTCGACATCGGCCTCGATCAGCGTGGTGACGATGTCGTCGGCGGGGCAGGCCTTGCGCGCGACGGCCATCTGATAGGCGTAGCCGAGCACCTCGGCGGAGGCGGCCACCGGGTCGGCGTCGTTGTCCGGGTCGTCGTAGCCCGTCATCTGGTTCGACCAGGCGAACACCTTCATCCGGTCTTCCTGCGGCACGCCGATCAGCTCGGCGATCGCCTGCAGCGGCAGCTCGCACGCGACCTGGGTGACGAAGTCGCCCGCCCCCGACGCGGCCGCCCTCTTCACGATGTCCTCGGCCCGGGCCGAGAGCTCGGCGCGCAGGCCGTTGATGGCGCGCGGGGTGAAGCCGCGCGAGATGATCTTGCGGAGCTTGGTGTGCTCGGGCGCGTCCATGTTGAGCAGCACGATGCGCTGCAGCTCGATCTGCTCGCGGGTGATGTCGTCGTTGAAGCGTGGGATCGCGGTGTTCTCGAAGCTGGAGAACACATCGCTGCGCCGCGAGATCTCCTTGACGTCGGCGTGCTTGCTCACCACCCAGAAGCCGTCGTCGTGGAAGCCACCGGTTTCGGGTGACTGCGGGTTCCACCAGATCGGCGCGGTCTTGCGCAGCTCGGCGAACTCTTCGACCGGAATTCGCTCGGCGTAGATGTCCGGGTCCGTGACGTCGAACCCTTCCGGCAGATTCGGGCGGGCGTTCCGAGTCTCAACCACCAGATGTCTCCTTCGACAAACTGAAACACGTTCTACAATCAATTGCAGCACAGCCGGAAGGACTAGTAAATAAGCGCGGCCCATCCGGCTGGCACACGTTTCAGTTTTGTCCCCTAGTGGAAGGTTCAAAGATGGGCACACCCGTCATCGTCGAGGCCGCTCGCACCCCGATCGGCAAGCGCGGCGGCTGGCTTTCCGGTCTGCACGCCGCCGAACTCCTCGGCCTGACCCAGCGCGGACTGCTCGAGCGCGCCCACCTGGACCCGGCCCAGGTGGAACAGGTGATCGGCGGCTGCGTCACCCAGGCGGGCGAGCAGTCCAACAACGTCACCCGGGTCGCGTGGCTGCACGCCGGGCTGCCCTGGCAGGCGGGCGCGACCACGATCGACGCGCAGTGCGGTTCGGCCCAGCAGGCCAATCACCTGGTGGCCGGCCTGATCGCCGCGGGCGCTATCGACATCGGCATGGCATGTGGCGTCGAGGCGATGAGCCGAGTTCCATTGGGCGCCAACGTCGGCGAGCACGCGGGGCCGCGCAGGCCCGCGTCATGGAGCATCGACTTGCCCAACCAGTTCGAAGCCGCGGAGCGTATTGCCAAGCGGCGCGGCATCTCTCGCGACGACGTCGACGCGTTCGGCGCGCGCTCGCAGCGGCTGGCCGCTCAGGCGTGGGCCGAGGGTCGCTTCGACCGCGAGGTGCTGCCGATCACCGCGCCCGCGGTGGACAAAGAAGGCAACCTCACCGGCGAGAAACTGGACGTCACGCGGGATCAGGGGCTGCGCGAGACGACAGTGGAGGGCCTCGCCAAACTGAAGCCGGTGCTGGAGGGCGGAGTTCACACGGCGGGCAGCTCGT
The DNA here is from genome assembly GCF_040654315.1 of Nocardia sp. NPDC050713. NCBI lineage: Bacteria > Bacillati > Actinomycetota > Actinomycetes > Mycobacteriales > Nocardiaceae > Nocardia > Nocardia sp. NPDC050713. The sequence goes on from NZ_JBFAHS010000001.1 coordinate 736,473, forward strand.
CGCAGATCTCCGACGGCGCGGCCGCAGTGCTGCTGATGGACGAAAAGGCCGCGCAGCGAGCGGGTTTGCGTCCGCGGGCGCGGATCGTGACGCAGGTGCTCGTCGGCGCCGAACCGGAGTTCCACCTGGACGGTCCGGTGCAGGCTTGCACCCGCCTGCTCGAGCGCTCCGGGATGAATATCGGCGACATCGACCTTTTCGAGATCAACGAGGCATTCGCTTCGGTCGCACTTTCTTGGGCTTCTGTACATCAGCCGGACATGGACCGGGTGAATGTCAACGGCGGGGCTATTGCGATCGGCCACCCCGTCGGGTCGACCGGATCCCGGCTCATCACAACGGCTTTGCACGAACTGGAACGCACCGGCGGCAGCACCGCGATGGTGCTCATGTGTGCCGGTGGCGCACTGGCGACAGGTACGATCATCGAGAGGTTGTAGCAACTTCAACCAATTTCATACCCATTTGTTGAACGTTCATCCCAGAAGCCGCAAAACGTGTCGTACGCCACACAATGGCCAGTACAGCCGACTAGATGAGATGTCAGCTATCTTTTCGCTATCATTGCCTGGTCCGGGAAGAACCCCGCGACGGGCCAGAACCGGGTCGTACCGCCCTTGGACTAGAGACGTTGGCGCGACCCGCAAACGCAACCGTCTCAGTGACTTCGCCGACGGCGCGCCTAGAAGCTTCAAGGAAATCCTGAATCAGGCGTAGGTTTTCAGTTACTGAGCCGCTAATATCAATGATACGTATCCGAGATAACGACTGTTAGTACAGCGAAGGGAATTGGGCGGCTCACAATGGCTGATTTCGCGGCGCGGCTGAACAAGCTGTTCGAAACCGTGCATCCCCCGGGGCGCAAGCCGCACACCAACGCGGAGGTTGCGGCTGCGCTGACGGCCTCCGGGCATCCGATCTCGAAACCGTATCTCTCGCAGTTGCGGTCGGGCCAGCGGACCAACCCGTCGGACGAAACGGTGGCTGCACTGGCCAAGTTCTTCAAGGTCAAGCCGGACTACTTCTTCAACGACATCTATGCCGCCAAGATCGATCACGATCTAGAGCTGCTGTCCCAGCTGCAGGGCTACGGACTGCGTCGGCTGTCGAGTAGGGCGTTCGATCTTTCCGAAGAATCGCAGAACCTCCTCACCTCCATGGCGGAGAAGTTGCGGGCGAGTGAGGGCTTGCCCGAAATTCCTCCGGATGGAACCGAATAGGGTTCTCCCACAGCGCAGCACAGTGCGGCCCTCGGTCGCACTGTGCTGCGTTGTGCGCGAGCCAGCCTGTGACCGCGCCGAGACCGTTCGCGGCGCAGACGTTTCCGCCGAAGTCAATTCGGCGGCGTAGTCGCATTCCGTAGTTCTGCCGATTGCGTTCGCAACTGTTCGCAATCCACGCTGCGCAAGAACGTTTGAAAGTGCATCTGCGATCGATACTGCGGCGGGCGGGATCGTCATTGCGCAAACGCGTGCCACGCAACGTCATCGGAGCCGAGACAGTTCTGTCTCTTTTCGGTCGCCCCTATTTCCAGGGGCATTCCCTTTCGCTCCATGGACACCGGTCCAACTCAGAGTACGCATCGCTGTCGTCACGGTGACGATGCCATCACCGTCCGGGCGTCAGCGCTGTGAGCGGTTGGGCAAGGTCATCGGGGGGCGGGGCGCTCCGCGTGCGCGCCCGCTGTGGATTCGTAGGCGCGGGCGATCGCCTGCACCCAGCCACGCGGGCTGACGCCCGCCGGCGGAGCGATCCAGCGCGCGTCTATCACTGTGTCGCCCAAGGGATTTCGCGCCCAATGCGCCACCCGATCGGCACGCTCGTGCACGGCCGCGGGCGGTGCGCCCGCGGCGGCCAGCTCGACACCGCCGCCCGATTGCAGGTAGAGCGCGTCCATGATCTGGGCGACCTGGTCCGAAGCCCGCAGCTGCGTGGAGGTTCCGGTCTGGTCGTGTGCGATCACCTCGGGGAACCGGCCGACCATCAAACGGTGCAGCGGCCGAATCCGGTGCAGCAGCATCCGCGCTCGCACCCACAGTTCCACCACGATCCACACCGCGCCGAAAGCGATGAGCAGAGCGGCGATTTCCCACGCGGGCCAGCCCCACGTCGGTTCACCCGCGGGCGCACGCGGTTCGTCGGCCGAGGCGCGCTGAACATGAAGGGCCGCGAGCACGCCGACCAGCGCGGTGCCCGCGGTGTAGATGGCGATGCCGCGGCCGAGCGTCGTCCAATCCAGATTCCGCAGACCGGTCACGACGATGAAGATCGCGCCGAGCACCACGAGCACCCAGCCGAACGTGTACGACAGGGCCAGCGCGACGGCCACCGCGGTGGCGCCCGCCGCGTAGATCACCATGGCGATCTGGCGCAGGTTACGCCGGGAGACCACCGGCCACGCCGCGGCCGCCACCACCGAGGTGGCGGTGACGAACGCGAGCCAGGCCGACACCACGACACCGTCGGAGACCAGTCCTGAGCGCAAGCCGTGCGGGCGCAGATTGTCTATGGCGAGGGCGATCTCGGGTACCGCGACCGTCGCGCCCAGCGCGACCGCGGCCACCGCGACGACGATCGCCACGCGTGCCGTCGTCGCGGGCTTCACCAGCACGCGTCCCACGCGCGCGCCCGCGGCGACCCACACCAGCATGGCCGTCAACCAGAGCGTCATCCGAGTGCCTCATCGAATCGTAGGACCGAGACGCCTGCGCCTCGACTGTTGAAGACGCGCAACCGGGTCATCAGCATGGCGGCGAAGGTCTCGGCCTCCCACTCGGCGAGTTCGTCGGCGCCGTCGTCGACGATCTGCTGGTGGGCCCGCTGACTCAGCATGTAGGCGATCAGGTCGTCGCTCGCCTCCAGCGTTACCGCGGGCGCGGGCGCACCCTCGTGATCGAAGACGATGTGACCGAGTTCGTGGGCCAGCGTGTGCTCGCGGCTGGGCAGCGCGGTCGCCAGCACGATGACGTCGCGATCGGGATAGAACCTGCGCTGGCCGCAGACGCCGGGACCCAGTTGGGCACTGGCGATTTCGATCGCCCGCTGGCGCTCGTCGGCGACGGCGGCGACGACTTCGTCCAGCGTGGTCGCGTCGAAGTCGGCCGCGACGGCGCACACCGCGTCGACCGCCGCCGCCACCCTGCGGTAGGAACGGGAGCTGCTCTGGGTCCTGCTCTCACTCATCGCCGCTCCCTCACGACCTCGGGCCGAAGAACTGTGCGCGGGCGGCGTCCACCCTGGCCTGCGCGGCGGCGGCGCTCTGGAAACTCACCGCGCCGGAACCGGTTCCGGCCAGCGCGAGCGCGATGAGGCCGCCGACGACCGAGAGCATGTTCGGTTCGGGCAGTCCGTCGTCGGCGCTCGTCGGGCGCACGTCGTGGTCCGGCTTGGCGGGCGCTTGCGGCGCGGGCAGCGGGGGCGCCTGTTCGGGGACGGCCGCGGGAGCGTGCGGCGCGGCGACGGGAACGGGCGCGAGTTGCGGAGTCGGGATGGCGGGCACTGGCGGAATGACCAGGGGCGCTGGAGGAATCGTGGGTGCGGGCGGGGTGGGGAGCGGGATCAGCAAAAGCAACAAGGGCGAGGCGGAACCGACCGCGGCCGAACCAACGGCGGCGGAGCCAACTCCCGCCGAACCGACACCCGCCGAACCGACACCCGCCGAACCGACGGCGGCGGAGCCGACTCCCGCCGAACCGACGCCCGCCGAACCCACAGCCGCGGAACCGATAGCGGCCGAACCGGTTCCGAGCACGACGCCCAGTCCAGCCGACCCAGTACCGACAAGTGCGCCCAACCCGGCGGAGCCGGTGCCGAGCAGCGCGCCCAACCCAGCCGACCCTGTACCGAGCAGCGCGCCCAACCCGGCCGAACCCGTTCCAAGGACAGCACCCAAACCAGCGGAACCGGCGGCACCGGCCGAACCCAGCCCAGCGGAACCCACAGCACCAGCCGAACCCAGTCCGGCCGAACCCGCAGCGCCAGCCGAACCCAGTCCAGCGGAACCCATAGCACCAGCCGAGCCCGCAGCACCAGCCGAACCCAGCCCAGCCGAACCCAGCCCAGCCGAGCCCGCAGCACCAGCCGAACCCAACCCGGCGGAGCCAGCGGCACCAGCCGAACCCAATCCGGTGGAACCTGCGGCACCGATCGAACCCGCGCCGGACGAACCGATTTCCCCGGCGGCGGGTTCGGGAACCATAGGGAGGAGGGGCAATCCAGGGCCCGCGGGGATGCTCGGTTGTGCCGGTTCCTCGAGCGGTATGCCACCCGGTTGCGCGATCGCGGAGACGGAGCCGAGTAGCGCGAAACCGGCCACAGCTCCGGCTAGAGCCAACGCACGGGCAGTGCGACCAACGGCCATGCGCCAGCCTTCCCCTCTTCGTACAGCGCAGATCTGTGCCCGGTCGCAACACCTCATCCGGGACTTTTTGACGGACGGGTGCCCATAGTAAACCCCCGTTCCGAACCTCGCAGGAAAAGGATCGGCGCGCACAGCGACACCCCGAGCGACTCGCGGCGCGAATCACTCGGGTTAGCCACAACTTCACTGGACGACGTCGAGGGCCGTCCAGCAAACAGAAGGAGGGAATCCGTCGACCACGGCAAGGCGGCCGGACCGCCAGGGGGACGCCCAACCGACATCGCCGGAACAATCCCGTCGATAGTCCGCGCAGGGCCGGAGCAACGACGAAGGGACGACCAACGCCGCCGGAGAGAGCTTCTCGACCACCCGCGCGTGGCTGGAGCGACGGCGAAGTAGGCCAGCGCACGCAGCCGGACGGTATTCACCGACAACCGCCACGCGGGCCGCGACGGTGAAAGTAAGCCCATATGACGCCTCTGGGCGGCGTCCGCCCTCAGCTCGTGGTCGACCGGAGCCAGAGCGGAGGTGCGCCCAGCAGACGCGACGGATGGAGTCTCCTCAGCCGAACACGGCCGAAGTGAAGACGAAAGGACGCCAGCCGATGCCAACGGACACGGCCGTCGGCAGTGGCGTACGGCCGGGGCGACGGCGGGGACGCCCGACGGCACGGCCGGACAACTGCGTCGATCGCTCGCGCAGGGCTGAAGCGACAGCGGGGGCGCCCGGCAGGCCCGGGACGGACGCGGTCCGCCCTCAGCCCGGCACGGCCGAAGCGAAAGCCAGATATGCCCGGCGGGCGGGACCGACGGAGTCCGCACGCAGCCCGCGCCCGCTGGAGCGACGGCGGATCTACACCTCAGGCACCGTAGACCGGCTCCGGCGCAGCGCCTTTCGCGATGAGATCGGCGACGACCGGCCCGAGTTCGGCCGGTTCCCACCGCGCACCGCGATCCACCGCGACACCGTGCCGCCAGCCTTCGGCGAGCGCGACCTTGCCGCCCTCCACCTCGAACATGCGGCCGGTGACCCCGGCGGACTGCGGGCTGCCGAGCCAGACCACCAGCGGCGAGATGTTCTCCGGCGCCATGGCGTCGAACCCGTTCTCCGGCGCGGCCATCGTCTCGGCGAACACGGTCTCGGTCATCCTGGTGCGCGCGGCGGGCGCGATCGCGTTGACGGTCACGCCGTAGCGGGCGAACTCGGCGGCCGCGGTGAGGGTCAGACCGGCGATACCCGCCTTCGCGGCGCCGTAGTTGCCCTGGCCGACGCTGCCCTGGAGGCCCGCGCCGGAGCTGGTGTTGATGATGCGGGCGTCGACCGGGCGGCCCGCCTTGCTCTCGCCGCGCCAGTACTCGATGGCGTGGCGCATGGTGGCGAAATGGCCCTTGAGGTGGACGCGCACCACCGCGTCCCACTCGTCCTCGCTCAGGTTGACCAGCATCCGGTCGCGCACGAAACCGGCGTTGTTGACGAGCACGTCCAGGCCGCCGAAAGTATCGACGGCCTGGCGGATCAGGTTGCGCGCGCCATCCCAGTCCGCGACATCGTCACCGTTGGCGACGGCCTGCCCGCCCATCGCCTCGATCTCGCCGACCACCTGCTGGGCCGGGGTCTCGGCGGTCGCCGCGCCGTCGAGTGCGGAGCCGAGGTCGTTGACCACCACGCGCGCGCCCGCGGCCGCGAAAGCCAGCGCGTGCGCCCGGCCGATGCCGCGGCCCGCACCGGTGACGATGACGGTGCGCCCGGCGCAGATCTGCTCACTCATGCTTGCACCTCGTTAGCGCTCGGCTCCGGCATGCCTGAGGGCGCTGTGCCCATGATTCGCTCACTCCGTTCGCTCATTACCTGTTGTCCTCTTTCGTTGTTCGGGATCAGGCCCGCTGCTGGTCGTGCGCCGCGGTGGACGCGGCGAGGAAGGCGGGGCGCTCGCCGCCGCCGTGCACCGGCAGCGAGGCGCCGGTGACGTAGTCGGCCAGCGGCGAGGCGAGGAAGGCGGCCGCGCGGCCGATGTCCTCGGGGCGGGCCATGCGGCCGAGCGGAACCGTCGCGGCCACGGCGTCGACACCGTCGCGATCGCCGTAGTGCATCTCGCTCAGCTCGGTCTCGACCAAGCCGACCACCAGCGAGTTCACCCGGACCTTCGGCGCCCACTCGACGGCCAGCGACTGCGTCAGGTTGTCGATGCCCGCCTTGGCCGCGCCGTAGGCCGCGGTGCCCGGCGAGGGTCGATGGCCGCTGACGCTGGAGATCATCACGATCGATCCGCCGTCGGCCTGCTTCTGCATCACCGCGTTCGCGGCCTGCGAAACCAGCAGCGGCGCAAGCAGGTTGAGCTCCACGATCTTGGCGTGGAAGTTCTTGCTCGCCTCGGCGGCGAGTGCGAAGGGGGCCCCGCCCGCGTTGTTCACCAACGTGTCCAGCCGACCGTGGCGCGCGAGCACGGTGTCGATCATGCCTTGGACCGCGTCGCCGTCGCGGACGTCGCAGGGCAGGTATTCGATCTCCCGGCCGTCGTACGCGACCGGGGCGTCGGCCGGACGCCGCGCGCAGGCGATCACGGTCGCGCCCGCGGCAAGAAAGGTCTTGCTGATGCCCGCGCCGACGCCGCGCACGCCGCCGGTGACCAGAACGACGCGATCGGCCAGATCGATTTCGAGTCCCACCGTGCTAACCTACCAAGCAACTGCTTGCTTTGCCAATGCCGACATACTTCGGCACGCACCACGAGCTCAGAAACGAAGGACATGCGATGGGGATCAACCGTCACTCCGAATCAACCGGCATCACCGTGGTCACGGTCGACTATCCGCCGGTCAACGCCATCCCGACCGACGGCTGGTTCGCCATCGCCGACGCCGTGCGCGCGGCGGGGCGCGATCCGGAGACCAAGGTCGCGGTGCTGCGGGCGGAGAACCGCGGCTTCAACGCGGGCGTCGACATCAAGGAGATCCAGAGCAAGCCGGGCCACCAGGCGCTGATCGACGCCAACCACGGGTGCTTCGAGGCGTTCGCCGCGGTCTACGACTGCCCGGTGCCGGTCATCGCGGTGGTGCAGGGCTTCTGCCTCGGCGGCGGGATCGGCCTGGTCGGCAACGCCGATGTCGTCGTCGCCTCCGACGACGCCACCTTCGGCCTGCCCGAGGTGGATCGCGGCGCGCTCGGCGCGGCCACCCATCTCTCGCGGCTGGTTCCCCAGCACCTGATGCGCGCGCTGTTCTACACCGCGAGCACCATCACCGCCCAGCAGTTGCAGCACTACGGCTCGGTGTACCAGGTGGTGCCGCGCGCCGAACTCGACGCCGCCGCAATGGAAGTCGCCAAGAACATCGCGGCCAAGGACGGCCGGGTGATCCGGGCCGCCAAGCGCGCGCTCAACGGCATCGACGTGCAGGACGTGCACCGCAGCTACCGCTACGAGCAGGGTTTCACCTTCGAACTGAACCTCGCGGGCGTCGCCGACGAGATCCGCGCCAGGTTCGACGACGACCTCGCGGCGCGCAAGGCCGACAAGTAGCCCGCCCACCGGAAACAGGAGAACACATGCGGGACAAGCGAATGTCGCTCGACGACGTAGTCGGCGAGCTGCGCAGCGGAATGACCATCGGCATCGGCGGCTGGGGTTCCCGGCGCAAGCCGATGGCGCTGGTGCGCGCCATCCTGCGCTCGGATATCACCGATCTGACGGTGGTCAGCTACGGCGGACCGGATCTGGGCCTGCTCTGCTCGGCGGGCAAGGTGCGCAAGGCGTACTACGGCTTCGTGTCGCTGGATTCGGCGCCGTTCTACGATCCGTGGTTCGCCAAGGCGCGCACCGAGGGCGCGATCACGGTCCGCGAGATGGACGAGGGCATGGTCAAGTGCGGTCTGCAGGCCGCTGCCGCGCGGCTGCCGTTCCTGCCGATCCGCGCTGGGCTCGGTTCCGCGGTCATGGACTTCTGGGAGGGCGAGCTGAAGACCGTCGCCTCCCCCTACCCCGCCGCCGACGGCCGCACCGAAACGCTCGTCGCCATGCCCGCGCTGAATCTCGATGCGGCGCTTGTGCATCTGGATCTCGGCGACCGACACGGCAACGCCGCCTACACCGGCGTCGACCCCTACTTCGACGATCTGTACTGCCTGTCCGCGGAGCGCCGCTACCTGTCGGTGGATCGACTGGTCGAGACCGAGGAACTGGTGAAAGCCGTTCCGCAGCAGGCGATCATCCTCAACCGCATGATGGTCGACGGCGTCGTCGAGGCCCCCGACGGCGCGCACTTCACCTTCTCCGGCAGCTACGGCCGGGACGAGAAATTCCAGCGCCACTACGTGGCGGCCGCCAAGACGCCCGAGTCGTGGGCCGAGTTCAAGGCCACTTATTTGGATGTCTCCGAGGACGAATACCAGGCGGCCGTCCGCGCTTTCGCCACGCAGGAGGGCTGATTCGATGACCGAGACCACCACCAGCACCCGCGCCGAAGTCTGCGTCGTCGCCTGCGCGGAGATCTTCCGCGGCGCGGGCGAGATCATGGCGAGCCCCATGTCGCCGGTCACCACGATCGGCGCGCGCCTGGCCCGGCTGACCTTCGAACCGGACCTGCTGCTCTCCGACGGCGAGGCGCTGTACCTGGCCGAGACTCCCGCGCTCGGCGCGAAAGCGCCTATCGAGGGCTGGATTCCGTTCTCCAAGGTGTTCGACGTCGTCGCCTCCGGACGGCGGCACGTGGTCATGGGCGCCAACCAGATCGACAAGTACGGCAACCAGAACCTGTCCGCCTTCGGCCCATTGCAGCAGCCGACCAGGCAGATGTTCGGTGTCCGCGGCGCGCCGGGCAACACCATCAACCACGCCACCAGCTACTGGGTGCCCAAGCACAACAAGCGGGTGTTCTGCGAGCAGGTCGACATCGTCTCGGGCATCGGCTACGACAAGATCGATCGCACCAACCCGGCTTTCCGCTTCCACCACCTGCATCGTGTCGTGAGCAATCTGGGCGTCTTCGATTTCGGCGGGCCAGGCCACACGATGCGGGCACTCTCGCTGCACCCGGGCGTCGACGCGGACGAGGTCGCGGAGAACACCGCGTTCGAGATCGCCGGGCTCGCCGAGGCGCGCGAGACCCGCCTGCCGACCGAGGAGGAGCTGCGGATCATTCGAACCGTGCTGGATCCCAAGGGCATTCGCGACAAGGAGGTAGCCGCATGACCGGGTCAGGGCCCGGAGGAGGCAGCTTGCCCCTCGGACATGCGAGAAAGGACACGGCATGACCACGCGCCTGCACACCCCGCTGACCGAACTGGTCGGCATCGAGCATCCCGTCGTGCAGACCGGCATGGGCTGGGTGGCGGGCCCGAGCCTGGTCTCGGCCACCGCCAACGCGGGCGGTCTCGGCATTCTCGCCTCGGCGACCATGACCTTCGCGGAGCTGGAAGCGGCGATCGCGAAAACCAAGGCGCAGACCGACAAGCCGTTCGGCGTGAACATCCGCGCCGACGCCAGCGACGCCAACGAGCGCATCGACCTGCTGATCCGCGAGAAGGTGAAGGTCGCGTCGTTCGCGCTCGCGCCCAAGCAGGACCTCATCGCCAAGTTGAAAGACGCCGGCGTGGTGGTGATTCCGTCGATCGGCGCGGCCAAGCACGCGGTGAAGGTGGCCTCCTGGGGCGCCGACGCCGTCATCGTGCAGGGCGGCGAAGGCGGCGGGCACACCGGTCCGGTGGCGACCACCCTGCTGCTCCCTTCGGTGCTGGACGCGGTCGACATCCCGGTCGTCGCGGCGGGCGGCTTCTTCGACGGACGCGGCCTGGCCGCCGCCCTCGCCTACGGCGCTGCGGGCGTCGCGATGGGCACCCGCTTCCTGCTCACCCGAGAAAGCTCGGTGCCCGACGCGGTGAAGCAGGAGTACCTGCGCAGGCAGTTGCAGGACACCGTGGTCTCGCTGAAGGTCGACGGCATGCCGCACCGGGTGCTGAACACCGAACTCGTTCAGAAGCTGGAGAATTCGGGCCGCTGGCGCGGATTCGCCGCGGCGGTGTCGAACGCGGCGCGGTTCAAGAGCATGACCGGCATGAAGTGGTCGACAATGGTTCGCGACGGGCTCACCATGCGAAAGACCAAGGACCTCAGCTGGTCCCAGGTCGTCATGGCCGCCAACACCCCGATGCTGTTGCGCGCCGGGCTCGTCGAGGGCAACACCCAGGCGGGCGTGCTGGCCGCGGGGCAGGTCACGGGGATCATCGAGGACCTGCCGACCTGCAAGGAGCTCATCGAGCGGGTGGTCACGGACGCTGTGGAGCGGATCGAGGCGATGTCGGCGCTCGCCGGTCAGTCGACGGCCACCAAGTCCTGATCCCCTGTCTTCACTGACGCAAAGGCCGCTCGATCCGCCCGGGTCGAGCGGCCTGCCAACCCTCCAACCACCATTTCTCTACCGTCGATAGAGAAATGGTTTCCACGGTAGTCATATGGTCGCTGTTCGATCTTGAAACGCCACCAATGACTACCGTCGATCGACCCGCATCGCCAACCCCAACCTCGTCACCCGACCCCGAACCGGTGCATCCACCAACAAGCTTCGGGAACCCCACTTACGGCGGCAACCATTTGAGCTGTTCGATGCGCAGATAGAATCCAAGCGTGGCACGACGACGCTACGTGGCACGCGGCGTGTCGGGCGGATACCGCGTGTGGGACAACAAGGCTTGCCGCTGGTGGGGCGACCTGTACGAGTTGTGCCCCGACGAGTTGCTGGCCGAACTCAACAATCGTCACCGCCCCGACCGAATCACTGAACTCACCAGACAGGCGCGAGCCCGCAAGCGTTGAATGCTGTTACCGGAGTCCGTGGTCTCGAGCCGTGGCCTTGGACGTGGACACCGACGCCCCGGATCGTGCGCGCCTCTGCGCTACCAGCCGCATCGCGAGACGCCGTATCCGGGCGTGTGCTGGGGGCGCTCGAGCGAAGCGTGCGGCGGACGGGTACGCACCACGAAAACCGCGCTGGGCGAACAACGTTCACCCGGCGCGGATCGGGACAGACTTACAACCGCTCGATGATGGTGGCGTTGGCGGTGCCGCCGCCTTCGCAGATGGTCAGCAGACCGTAGCGCCCGTTGCGACGCTCCAGCTCGTTGAGCAGGGTGGCGAAGAGCTTGGCTCCGGTGGCGCCGAGGGGGTGGCCGAGGGCGATGGCGCCGCCGTTGACGTTGACCTTCTCCGGGTCGGCGCCGGTCTCCTTCAGCCAGGCGAGGACCACGGGCGCGAAGGCCTCGTTGATTTCGACCACGTCGATGTCATCGATGGTGAGGCCGGTCTTCGCCAGCGCCCACTTGGTCGCCGGGATGGGCGCGGTGAGCATGAAGATCGGGTCGGCGCCGCGGGCGCTGACGTGGTGGATGCGGGCGCGCGGCTTCAGGCCGTATTCCTGCACCGCCCACTCGGAGGCGAGCAGGGTGGCGCTGGCACCGTCGGAGATCTGGCTGGCCACCGCGGCGGTCAGCGGGCTGCCCTCGGCAAGGGCGGGCAGCGAGGCCATCTTCTCCAGCGAGGTTTCGCGCGGGCCCTGGTCGATCCAGAAGTCGCCGACGGGGACGATCTCGTTGTCGAACTTGCCTTCCTTGATGGCCTGGCGGGCGCGCTCGTGGCTGCGCAGCGCCCATTGCTCCATGTCCTGGCGGGTGATGCCCCACTTCTCGGCGATCAGCTGCGCGCCGCGGAACTGCGAGACCTCGTCGGTGCCGTACCGGTGGTCCCAGCCCTGCGCGCCGACGAACGGCGACTCGAATCCGTACTCCTTACCCGCCAGCATGGCCGCCGAGATCGGGATGGCGCTCATGTTCTGCACGCCGCCGGCGACGATCACCTCGGCGGTGCCGCTCATGATGGCCTGCGCGCCGAAATTGATGGCCTGCTGGGAGGATCCGCACTGCCGGTCGACGGTGACGCCCGGGACTTCCTCCGGGTAGCCCGCGGTCAGCCACATGGTGCGGCCGATGTTGCCCGCCTGCGGACCGACGTTGTCGACGCAGCCGACGATCACGTCGTCGACGTTGATCGGGTCGATCGGGTTGCGGTCCAGCAGACCTCGCAGCGCGGCCGCACCCAGATCGGCCGGGTGCACACCGGCCAGCGCGCCACCGCGCTTGCCGACCGGGGTGCGCACCGCGTCGACAACGTAGGCGTCCCGCAGGGGGGTGTAAGGGGGACGGTCGCCGGCGGAGACGGCGGGGCGGGTAGACCCAGCGCGGCGGGCGGAAGGTGCAGACATGAAGACTCCTAGTCGGTGTGCCGCGAGACGGTGAGACCGTCGAGAACGATGGTGAGGTACTGCTTGGCGAGGTTTTGGACGGTGATGGGTCCACCCGGCTGGTACCAGCGCACGGCGACCCACACGGTGTCGCGCAGGAATCGGTAGGCCAGTTCGACGTCGAGCTCGGGACGGAAGCTGCCGTCCTCGACACCGTTGGTCAGCACCTGGTGCCAGAGTTCGCGGAACTCGCGGTTGTACTCCTCGATGTAGGCGAACCGCTCGGCGTCGCGCAGCCGCTTGGCCTCGGCCTGGTAGATCGCGACGGCGGCGTGGAAGCGGTCGAACGACTCGTAGGACGCGATCACCAAGGCTTCCAAGGTGTCTCGCGAACTGAGGCCGGAGCCGACGATCTCGCGGTAGCGCCCGAACAGGTCGTCGAGGAAGCCGCGCAGGATCTCGTCCACCATCGACTCCTTGGAATCGAAGTGGTGGTAGAGGCTGCCCGATAGGATTCCGGCCGCGTCGGCGATATCGCGCACCGTGGTCGCGCGCAAGCCGCGCTCGGCGAACAGTTCGGCCGCCAGCGCGAGCAGTTCGTTGCGCCGGGCGGATTTCGAGGCGTCTGGTGCGGTCACGAGGGACATAATACAACCAAGCGTTTGCTTGGTGGTAGTGGGCGCGTACGAACGGGCGAGCTCACCGCTCGTCATCGGCGCTGTCCGTCGGCCAGGTTCCCGTCACGTATGCGGCCACCGGCTCGGCCAAGGCACTTCATCGACCTCGAGAGCCTCCAAATTGCTTCGCCGCGAAGGGATGCCGATCGTCCCGTCGGATTCGTCAGCCGTTGATGTCGTCTGATCGGCGATGTAGCCTCGGGATTCGGTCGGTCGCCTAACCGGGCTACGGCCGTGGCCATCACAGAAGTGTCTGAGTTATGACCAGAAGGGGGGCAGGTGTCCGAAGAATTCAAGGTAACGCCGGATGACCTGGACAATTTCGCCGGCACGATGAAAGATTTGTCCGCCCAAGCGAGCAGGGCAAGAAGCTACGCCAGCAGCTATCTGAACATCGACGCCGAACAAGGGCGAATATATCTCAGCACAAACGAACTGGTCGACGAAATTCAAGCAAATCTGACAGCCAACTACGAAAAGTTGGCAACGCTTTGCGATTCGGCTGCCTTGGAATTGACAAAGAGCGCGCAGATGTACCGCACAACAGATCTCGATGCAGCCAAGCGTCAAGATGCCCTTTACCCAGGCGCTGAGCGATGACGAACCAAGACCTTGAGCGGCCCCAAGACGCGTTGCGAGAGCCGAACGCCGAAGATCACATCTCCAACGATGTAGCATTCTGGCTGGGAGCGAACTTCGTCTCACCAGCATATGGGGTCAAATGGGTGATACAGAAATTCACCGGCGTCGACATCCTCGAGTGGGTGGCATCACAGGTTGCCGGCGATTGGCAAGCAGTAAAACGAGCGTCGATAGCGGTTCAAAATCTAGCGGAGTTCAATTCCGCGTTCAGCCAGTCGATCAAGACCGACTGGAACAAGCGGTTGGACCAGTCCTGGGATGGAAATGCCGCAGAAAGTGCCAAGCAGTATTTCGATAAGTTGGCATGGGCACTGGATGGCCAAGTTGGGCAGCTCAAAGGAATCGCACAGGAACTGAACAACCTGGCTGACGCGATGGCCGATTTGTGTCGAGGGCTGGGTGATCTACTTCAGGAGATCATAGACCTGGCTGTCGTCGCACTTGCGATGTCGTGGACCGCACCGGAGAATCCGGCTTTATGGGCAGTCGTCGTGAGGATGCTGGTCAAGGTGAACCAGGCGTTCTCATGGCTGGGTTTGGCCTGGACAACCTTCACAACTGGCAGTGCCGCCATTCGCAGCCTGAATGCGGACACAGATCCGTCTGCCTTCCCCGAACTTGGAGTCGTCGTAAGCAGGACCGAAGACAGCAAGCGGTACGGAACCCCTATCGAGGCATACGATCACCCGGGAGCGTGATGAGCAACTGGCCGCGGCAGGAGCTGATCCTCGATGTTGCGAAAGGTGACGTCGGCATATCACGCGCACTGCGCAAATCCCTTGAAACAATCAGGTCATCGATTTCGGACCAGCAGATCAGAAGCAGTCTGGACGACGTACTCGCCGGCCGGATGGGCATGCGAGAATTCGGCAGATCCGAGATGTTTGCCAAACTACTCGATCAGGGCTCGATGGATCGAATCGACAAGCTTATTTCGTCCGTCTCGGACGAGGAACGAGAGAGGCTGGCCGCAGACGCGGAAACATTCCTCGACGACCTACGCACTCAGGCATCCGACGAGAGTACACAAGAAATTCGCGCGGAAGTAACTCCCCCCGGCCACGAACCGAAAACATCATCGGCTGAGCAATCGACGAATAACTCCGCTTCGGTCTCTTCCGCAACGGTATACCCAGGCACCCGAAAGCCCAACCGTGAACGGGTCGTCATCCCGGAAGAACCCGATGACGACGATCTGTACTTCGGTGAGCGTCGACAGCGGGGCTGGTTGGAATGATGGCGCGATATCCGGATGCTGTGGTGCCTGTAGAAGTTCCCGTGGTTACCACAGTTCGACCTCCATCGAAGTGGACGCGAGATACGGGAATCCGATTCGAGATCGAGCTTCGCGAGCCCCTGCCGGATATATGCAGCGAGCATGGTCTCCCCGCGGTCGATCGTCGCTCCGAGACGATTGCTTTCCACGAAGGTACCCGCGGACGGGAACAACTCACGCCGGGATCGATGTTTCGCGCCTTGGCATACAAGATACTCAGCTTCGGGTTCAACGCCCTCGAGATCGATACCAGATTCCGCGGCGAGTGGCCGGTATGCCACCGTTGCCTCCAGTCGTCGCGCAGATATAGGCGGCTTGGTCGAAGCATTGTCTTCTTCGGGCTATTCTGCATCGCCGGACTGATGATTGCAAAAATACTACAGGTGGATCAAGTAGTTATTGCATTCTTGGCGGTCGGGATATTTCCGATCTGGTTTCCCGCAGGGCTCTTGGTGGCCTCTATGGTCCATCGTCGAGCAAATACTTTCCTTCGGTGTCGTCCGATAATTGCCGAGGATACTGTTGTGGTCGAGGCGCACCCGAGATTCGCCGCTGCGATGGCCGACTCGACGAATGGTGGTATCGCCTAGCGTCCCAACGCCGAGATCGACCGTGGCCGCCGTGGCAGCTGAGGTCGGGATCGGCAATCGCCTCTGGCACGGCTGGTTCGTGCCACATAGCCAGTGGCGTCACAGGAACACTGGTAAACCATCCGTGTCCGTCGCGGAGAGACGTCGGCGCACTAACGCAGGGAGTAGCGGATCGGGGAGGACACGGAGAGGTCGGCGAGGAGGCGGTCGCAGATGATGACCGGGGAGACGCCCGCCCGCGCCATGCGGGCGACGAGCGCCAATCTTCGTTCGGGCGTATCCCATTCGACTGTCAGCGGCCCGCGGCCCGGGCCCGCGTCGACGGTCGCCATCACTCGGGGCGGACCGTACGGGACGGGTTCTTCGATCAGCTTGAGGACCATCCCGCGCTGCCAAGCGTGATAGGCGTCCATGTCGGCGCCGACCACCAGCTTGTCCGTGGCGGCGCACAGACCCTGGGCGATCTCGTCGGCGACGGCGCCGCGGTCGTAGTGGTGTCTGCGGCAGCGGCGCAGCACCTCGATCAGGTCGGCGCGGACCTCGCGCAACAGGGCGGTCTGGCGCTGTCGCCGCCGGTCCTGCTCGGAGGGAACCCCGGCCGGAGACTTCAAGCCGATTCGCCGGGCGCGGGCGTTGTCGCGGAGCATGTCGGCGCGCAACGCGGCCCTCGGGTCGCGCTCGACCTCGTTCTCGTCGACCGCGTACATCTCGAGGATCTGGGCGGCGCGGCACGCTGTCGCCCGCGCGGATTCGTGGTTCATGAGTTCGGCGCCGAGTGTCAAGGCGGCTAGAACCATACTGTCGAGCCGTCGTCTGGCAAGCACGACCTCGCGCACGACGTCGAGTTCCAGTTGTTCGCGGGCAGGTGGGCGATCCAGGCCCATAGCCAACGCCCCTTACGAAATTGCGGGATCCGTCCATCCCCAGCATGGCACACCCCGGCCAGCTGCGCGCCACCCTTTTTCACCTGATCGGGCGCCCATTTCCACGGAGGGAAGCGGACGCCCGAAGGCGATCTCAATCAGGCGCCTCAGGCCCGCTGGCTGCTCACCGAAACCACCTCGCCGGTGAGGTAGCTGGTGTAGTCGCTGGCCAGCATCGCGATGGTCGCGGCGACCTCCCACGGCTCGGCCGCGCGGCCGAAGGCCTCCCGCTCGGAGAGCTGATCGAGCAGTTCGGTCGAGCTGACCTTGTCGAGGAAGGCGTGCCTTGCGATGCTCGGCGCGACCGCGTTGATCCGCACGCCGAGTTCGGCGGCCTCGATCGCGCTGCACCTGGTCAGCGCCATCACGCCCGCCTTGGCGGCCGCGTAGTGCGCCTGACCGTACTGCGCGCGCCAGCCGAGAACGCTGGCGTTGTTCACGATGACGCCGCCGTGCCCCGCCGAACGGAAGTAGGCCAGCGCGGCGCGGGTGCAGCGGAAGGTGCCGTTGAGGGTGACGTCGAGGACGCGGTCCCACTGCTCGTCGGTCATGTCGACGACCGGCGTCTCGCCGCCGAGACCCGCGTTGTTGACCATGATGTCGATGCGACCGAGCGCTTCGGCCGCGCCGCGGACCAGCGCGTCCACCTGTTCGGTGCTCTGCACGTCGCAGGCGATCGCGGCGACCCGGCGATCCGGGAACTCGCCCTTCAGCTCGACCTCGGTCTCCGCGAGCCGACGCTCGTGCCAGTCGGAGACGACCACGTCGGCGCCCTCGGCGAGCAGTCTGCGCGCGGTGGCCGAGCCGATGCCCGTCCCCGCGGCCGCGGTGACCACGGCGACGCGTCCGGTCAGCAGGCCGTGCCCGGCGACGGGCTCGGGGGCGACCGAAAGGGGCCGCGCGGTCACGGCCGTGCCTCGCGCGGCAGACCGAGCACGCGCTCGGAGATGATGTTGCGCTGCACTTCGTTCGAACCTCCGTAGATGGTGTCGGCGCGGGTGAACAGATACAGCCGCTGCCATTCGTTGAGATCGTCGTCCTCGTCGGCCACCAAGCCGCGCGCGCCGAGCACGGCCATGGCCAGCTCACCGAGCCCGCGGTGCCAATTGGCCCAGAGCAGTTTGGCGACCGACGCCTGACCGCCGTCGTCCACGCCGGTGCCTTCCATGGTGCGCAGCGCGTGCGCGCGCAACACGCGCAGGCCGACCCAGGCCCGGTCGATCCGGTCGGCGATGAGCGGGTCGTCGGCCGCGCCGATGCGGCGGGCCAGCGCTTCGACGTCGGCTAACTCACGCGCGAAGCGGATCTGCTGGCCGAGGGTCGAGATGCCGCGCTCGAAGGTCAGTGTGCCCATCGCGATGCGCCAGCCGTCGCCCGGCGCGCCGACGACCAGGTCTGCCGCGGTGCGGGCGTTGTCGAAGAAGACCTCGTTGAATTCCGAGGTCCCGGTGAGCTGGATGATCGGGCGCACCTCGATACCGGGCTGCTTCATGGGAACGAGCAGGTAGGACAGGCCCTTGTGCCGGGACGAGCCCTTCTCGGTGCGGGCGACGACGAAGCACCAGTCGGCCACGTGGGCCAGCGAGGTCCAGATCTTCTGGCCGTTGATCGACCACTCGTCGCCGTCGAGGTGCGCGGCCGTGCTGATCGCCGCGAGGTCCGAGCCTGCGCCCGGTTCCGAGTAGCCCTGGCACCACAGTTCGGTGACATTGCGGATGCCGGGCAGGAAGCGGTCTTTCTGCGCCTGGGTGCCGAATGCCAGCACGGTCGGACCGAGCAGTTCCTCACCCACGTGCGAGACCCGCGCGGGCGCGTTGGCCTTGGCGTACTCCTCGTGGAAGATCACCTGCTGGCGCACGCTGGCCTCGCGACCGCCGTACTCCTTGGGCCAGCCCAGGCAGGTCCACCCGGACGCGGCCAGATGCCGGTCCCAGGCCAGGCGCTCGTCGAACGCCTCGTGTTCGCGGCCTGGACCGCCTAGTCCGCGCAGTTCGCGGAATTCTCCGTTGAGATTCTCGGCCAGCCATTCCCGCACTTCGGCGGAAAACCGCGCGTCCTGCGCGGCAGTGTCGGAATCTGAGGTCTGGATCGCAACCACGCCGGTAGGATAACCTACCAAGCACTTGCTTTGTAGAGTGCGTGCATAAGTACTCGCGTGAACGGTGAGGAACACCCGTGACAACCCCTGCACAAACGACACCGCTGGCCCTGCAAGACGCCGCGCGGACCTTCGGCGCCGCCCCCGCACTGGCCGACGGCGACGTCCGTCTCGACTGGACCCAGCTACTCGCCGCGGTCCAGGAGGCGGCGCGCGCGCTGATCGCGCGCGGCGTGCAGTCCGGCGACCGGGTGGCCATGTGGGCGCCGAACACCTATCACTGGGTGGTCGCCGCGCTGGCCGCGCACTACGCCGGCGCCGCCTTGGTGCCGCTGAACACCCGCTACGTCGCCGACGAGGCCGCGGACGTGCTGTCCAGGGTCGAGGCGAAGGCGCTGTTCATCGCGGGGACCTTCCTCGGCCGGGACCGCCTCGCGGAACTACAGGCCGCCGCACCCGAATTGGCCATCCCCACCATCGTGGTGATTCCCGTCGAGCCGGGCGGCGAGACAACGAGCACCGATCGGGCCGTGCTGAACTGGTCCGATCTCGCGGTGATCGCCGAGACCGTCCCGGTCGAGGACGCCGAGAAGCGCGCCGCCGCGGTGGACGCCGAGGACATCTCCGACATCCTGTTCACCTCCGGCACCACCGGCCGCAGCAAGGGCACGCTGGTCGCGCACCGGCAGGCGCTGTCGGTGGTCCGGGCCTGGGCCGAGTGCACCACACTGAACAGCGACGACCGCTATCTCGTCGTCAGCCCGTTCTTCCACAATTTCGGTTACAAGGCGGGCATCCTGTCCTGCCTGGTCACCGGCGCGACGATCATCCCGCAGGCCACCTTCGACGTGCCGCAGACGATGCGACTGGTCGGCCAGGAGAAGATCACCGTGCTGCCCGGGCCGCCGACGATCTACCAGACGATCCTGGACTTCCCGGACCGCGACTCCTACGACCTGAGCACCCTGCGGGTGGCGGTCACCGGTGCGGCGACGGTGCCGGTCGTGCTGGTCGAGCGGATGCGGTCGGAACTCGAATTCGGCGTCGTCATCACCGGTTACGGCCTCTCCGAGGCGGCCGGGTTCGGCACCATGTGCCGCGCCGACGACGACGCCGAGACCATCGCGACCACCTGCGGCAGGCCGATCGCCGACTTCGAGCTGAAGCTCAGCGACGCGGGCGAGGTGCTGCTGCGCGGCCCCAACGTCATGCTCGGCTACCTGGACGATCCGAAGAGCACCGCCGAGACGATCGACGAGGACGGCTGGCTGCACACCGGCGACATCGGCGCGCTCGACGAGCGCGGCTACCTCCGGATCACCGACCGGCTCAAGGACATGTACATCTCCGGCGGCTTCAACGTCTACCCCGCCGAGATCGAGCAGGCGCTGGCGCGGCTCGACGGTGTGGCCGAATCGGCGGTCGTCGGCGTGCCCGATGCCAGGATGGGCGAGGTCGGCAAGGCCTACGTGGTGCGCAAGCCCGGCTCGGCGCTGACCGAGGACCAGGTGCTCTCGCACGCCACCACCGTGCTGGCGAATTTCAAGGTGCCGCGCTTCATCGAATTCCGCGACCAGCTGCCCTACAGCGCCGCCGGGAAAGTGCTCAAGCGTCAATTACGTGAGGAGAAGTCGTAATGCCAGACCAACCCGCTGCGGAGCGCTCGGACGAACCACCGCACGGCTCGGTGCCGGACGAAGGCGAGGTCGTCACCTACGAGCGGCGCGGCCGGGTCGCGATCGTCACGATGAACCGGCCCGACTACCGCAACGCGCAGAACTCGGTGATGACCTACGCGCTCGACGCCGCCTTCCAACGGGCCGTCGAGGACGACGAGGTCGGCGTGATCGTGTTGGCGGGCAACGGCAAACACTTCAGCGCCGGGCACGACATCGGCACGCCGGGCCGCGACCACCACGTGCACTACGAGAACAAGGCGACGCTCTGGTGGGACCACGTCGACAAGCAGGGCGGCGACCAGCGATTCGCCAGGGAGTCCGAGGTCTACCTCGGCATGTGCCGCCGCTGGCGGGAGATGCCCAAGCCGACCATCGCGATGGTGCAGGGCGCCTGCATCGCGGGCGGGCTCATGCTGGCCTGGGTCTGCGATCTGATCGTCGCCTCCGAGGACGCGTTCTTCTCGGATCCCGTGGTGCGCATGGGCATTCCGGGTGTGGAGTACTTCGCGCACCCGTGGGTAATGGGACCGCGCGCGGCCAAGGAGTTCCTGTTCACCGGCGACCGCTTCGGCGCGGCGCAGGCCAAGGAATGGGGCATGGTCAACCGGGTGGTCCCGCGCGCCGAACTGGAGGCCGAGACCATGGCGCTGGCCGAGAAGATCGCCGCCATGCCGCGTTTCGGCCTCGCGCTCACCAAGAAGGCGGTCAACCAGGCCGAGGACCTGATGGGCATGCGCACCGGCATGGATTCGGTCTTCGGGCTGCATCACTTCGCGCACGCGCACAACGCCGAGGTCGGCGCGGACTCACTGGGCGGCATGAACGCCAAGACGATGAAGGCCAGTGCGAGCACGGCCGAACAGAACGGGACGACGTAGTGGATCTGGATCTGGACCAGGCGACGCAGGAATTCCAGCGGGAAGTCCGCGAATTCCTCGCCGCCGAAAAACCCTCGACGCCATTGCCTTCGATGGACACGAAGGCCGGTTTCGAGGCGCACCGCGACTGGGAGCGCACACTGGCCGACGCGCGGTTGTCGGTGGTCTCCTGGCCGAAGGAGTACGGCGGGCGCGACGCCTCGCTGCTGGAATGGGTGCTGTTCGAGCAGGAGTACTACGCCGCGGGCGCGCCGGGGCGGGTCAGCCAGAACGGCATCTTCCTGCTCGCGCCGACATTGTTCGAGCACGGCACCCCCGAGCAGCTCGACCGCATCATGCCGCGCATGGCGCGCGGCGACGACATCTGGGCGCAGGCATGGTCGGAGCCCGAGGCGGGCAGCGACCTGGCGGGCATCCGGTCGACGGCGCGACGCACCGAGGGCGGCTGGCTGCTCAGCGGTCAGAAGACGTGGAGCTCGCGGGCGGCGTTCGCGGACTGGGCCTTCGGCCTGTTTCGCAGCGATCCGGAGGCGGAGCGGCACAAGGGACTCACCTATGTGATGTTCCCGCTCACCGCCGACGGCGTCTCGGTGCGGCCGATCCCGCAGCTGGACGGTGAACCCGGCTTCGCCGAGATCTTCCTCGACGACGTCTTCGTGCCGGACCGCGACGTCATCGGCGCGCCGGGCGAGGGTTGGCGGGTCGCCATGAGCACCTCGAGCAACGAGCGCGGTCTCTCGCTGCGCAGCCCCGGCCGGTTCAGCGCCACCGCGCGACGGCTGGTCGACCTGTGGCTGGACAGTGGCGACCGCACCAACACCGCCCAGCGCGACGCCGTCGTCGACGCGTGGATCGGCAGCGAGGCCTACCGCCTGCACACCTTCGGCACCGTCACCCGGTTGAACGAGGGCGGCAAGCTCGGCGCGGAATCCTCGATCACCAAGGTGTTCTGGTCCGAACTCGACGTCGCCATGCACGAGACCGCGCTGGACGTGCTCGGCGCGGCGGGCGAACGGTCCGGGCCGTGGACCGACGGCTACCTGTTCTCGCTGTCCGGCCCGATCTACGCCGGTACCAACGAGATCCAGCGCAACATCATCGCCGAGCGCATCCTCGGCCTACCGAGAGGGAACGGCCGATGAGATTCGCGCTGAGTCCGGAACAGATCGATTTCGCCGCCAGTGTGCGCAAGCTGCTGGACGCCGGACGCACGCCGACCGCGGTCCGCGCGTGGGCAACCGGTGACCAGCGGCCGGGCCGTGCGCTGATCCGGCAGCTGGCCGGTGCGGGCGTGCTCGGCCTCGCGGTCGACGAGGCGCACGGTGGCGTCGGCGCGGATCCGATCGACCTCGTCGTCGCGTTCGTCGAGATCGGCCGGTCCGCAGCCCCGGGACCGTTGGTCGAGACCGCCGCCGCGATTCCCGTTCTGCTGCAATCGCTCTCGGATTCCGCGGCGGCCGAGCGCTGGCTGCCCGGGCTCGCCGAGGGCACCGCGCTCGGCACTGTCGCCTTCGCCACCCCTGGCACCGATCCGGTCGCGCTGGACGCCGATGTCGCCGACGTGACGCTGCTCGTCGACGGCGCGCAGGTGTTCTCGGCCGAGCGTGGCGCGGCGATCCGCTCGGTGGACCCCGCGCGGAAGCTGTTCGCGGTGACGGCCGCCGAGCTCGTCGCCAACGACGACCGGGTGCTGGAGGCGGGCGCGGTCGCGTTCGACACCGGCGCGCTGGCCGCCGCAGCCCAGCTGCTCGGCGCCGGTCGGGCGCTGCTGCACGCCGCCACCGAATACGCCAAGCAGCGCAAGCAGTTCGGCAAGCCGATCGGTGAATTCCAGGCCGTGAAGCAGAAACTCGCCGACGTGCTCATCGCGCTCGATCTGGCCGAGCCGCTGCTCTACCGCGCCGCGCTCACCATGGGCGAGCCGACCCGCAGCCGCGACGTGTCGGCCGCGGTGCTGGCCTGCGGCGACGCCGCGCACACCGCCGCGCGAGCCGCATTGCAGGTGCACGGCGCGATCGGCTACACCGCCGAGTACGACCTGTCGCTGTGGCTGACCAAGGTCACCGCGCTGCGCGCCGCGTGGGGAACGCCGGACCTGCACCGCGCCAGGATCGCCCGCGCACTGCGCGACGAGGCCGTCCGGGACCGAGCGATCAGGGGTACCGCATGAATGAAGGCAGTGAGCGAATCATGCGCCAGCGCGCCTCGCGCATGTCGGAGCCGACCGTCAGCGAGGTGCAGGCATGAGTGAGCACGAGGAATTCGCCGCCTCGGTACGCGCGCTGCTCACCAAGCACGCGGGCCGCGACGCCGTGCGCGCCGCGATGGACACCGAACTCGGCGACGACCCGAAGCTGTGGCGGCTGCTCTGCGAGCAGATCGGCGTCGCGGCGCTCGCCGTGCCCGAGGAGTACGGCGGCTTCGGCGCTTCGCTGGTCGAATCCCTGCTGGTGGTAACCGAACTGGGCCGGACGCTGGCGGGTGTGCCGATGCTCGGTTCGGCCGTGCTCGGCGCGCAGGCCGTTTTGCTCTCCGGCGACGAGGACGCCTGCGCGCGACTGCTGCCCGGCGTCGCGGAAGGCACGACGACGCTCGCGGTGTGCTGGGCGAGCGCGACCGGCTGGGACGTGCCCGGTGTGCACGCCGATGGCGAGAAGCTGTCCGGCACAGCCTATTACGTGCTGGACGGCGTGCAGGCCGATACGTTGCTCGTGGTCACCGCGAGCGGGCTTTTCGAGGTAGAGGCGGGCGCCGCCGGGATCACCCGGCGTCCGGTCGCGACCATGGACCCGACGCGCAAGCTCGCCGAGATCGGCTTCGACGGCGTCGCCGCGCGCAAGCTCGGCACCGGCGATCCGGTCGCGCTGACCACGCGGCTGCGCGAGATCGCTTGGGCCGCAGTGGCCGCCGAGCAGGTCGGGGCGGCCGAGCAGTGCCTGGAGATGACGGTCGAATACGCCAAGTCCCGGGTGCAGTTCGGGCGCGTGATCGGCAGTTTCCAAGCGCTCAAGCATCGGATGGCCGATATGTACGTGCTGCTGGAGTCGGCCAAGTCGGCGTCCTACGCCGCCACCGCCGCGGTCGCCGAGGGGCTTCCGTCGGCCGCCGAGGACGTGTGGGTCGCGCGGACGCAGTGCTCCGAGGCGCTGACCGAGATCGTCTCCGAGACCGTGCAGCTGCACGGTGGCATCGCGATCACCTGGGAGCACGACGCGCACCTGTTCTTCAAGCGCGCGCACGGCGACGCCCAGCTCTTCGGCACGCCGCACCGACCGCTGGCGCATACCTAGCGCCAGCGCTTCGCGGGCCCCGGTGAGTCCTCGACTCGCCGGGGCCTTCGCCGTTCTTCCACACACCTTCCACACGGTTCACATAGGCACCGCCTATGTGAGGCGTGTGGAAGGTGTGTGCGAGCGAGTTGGCGGTGCGCAGTGCACGGCGATCCGCGGTGGGCTATCTCACGGTAGATAGATAGTTAGCTTATGTAATAATATTTGGGTGCAGCATGCTCCCTTGGCGACAGCAGACATCGTGGTCGATCTCCTCGTCACCGCGGGCAGGCTGACCCGGCTGGCCGGGGCGATCGGCGACGACGATCTGCCGCGAGCCGTGCTGCGGGCCCTTGCCGTCCTGGACGAGCACGGCGCGGTGCGGGTCAGCGAATTCGCCAGGATCGATCGATGCTCCCAACCGGCGGCAACGGCGCTGCTCGGGCGGCTCGTCGAAGACGGATTCGCGACGAGGACCAAGGACCCCGAGGACTCGCGGGCGGTCGTCGTCGACCTCACCCCGGCCGGACGCGAGCGACTGGCCCGAGCCCGCGCCGCCTACGGCACGGCCATGGCCGCCCGGCTCGCCGAATTCGACGTCGAACGACTCGCGCGAATGGATACCGATCTGAACGAACTGCTGGAAGCGCTGAAAAAGGCGGCTCCCCAGCACGATCCGTCGAGGGAACACCTATGAGCGAACGAAGTGAGCGAGGCGCAGGCATGAGCACCGTGATCACCCGCGCCGATACCAGCGCGCCAACGTCGACCAAACAGCCGAAGGCGGTCTGGGCGGTCGCCTTCGCCAGCGTCATCGCCTTCATGGGCATCGGCCTGGTCGACCCGATCCTCGAGCCGATCGGCGAGCAACTGCACGCCTCGCCGTCGCAGGTCTCGCTGCTGTTCACCAGCTACATGCTGGTGACAGGCGTTGCGATGCTGGTAACGGGCGTGGTGTCCAGCCGCTTCGGCGCGAAGAAGACCTTGCTCGCCGGTTTGGCCATCATCGTCGTGTTCGCGGCGCTGGCGGGCATGTCCGGCACTGTCGGGGAGATCGTCGGTTTCCGCGCGGGCTGGGGTCTCGGCAACGCGCTGTTCATCGCGACCGCGTTGGCCACCATCGTCGGCGCGGCGAGCGGCGGCGTCGCGCGCGCCATCATCCTGTACGAGGCGGCGCTCGGCATCGGCATCGCGACCGGCCCGCTGGTCGGCGGCGTGCTCGGCGGAATCAGTTGGCGCGGACCGTTCTTCGGCGTCTCGGTGCTGATGGCGATCGCGTTCGTCTGCATCGTCGTGCTGCTGCCCGAGGGCCCGAAGCCGGAACATCGCACCTCGCTCGCCGCACCGTTCCAGGCGCTGCGCCACCGCGGACTGCTCACCGTCAGCATCACCGCGCTGCTCTACAACTTCGGCTTCTTCACCCTGCTCGCCTACACCCCGTTCCCGCTGGACATGGGCACCTACGCGATCGGCTTCATCTTCTGCGGCTGGGGCATTCTGCTCGCGATCGCCTCGGTCTTCCTGGCTCCCGGCTTGCAGCGCCGGTTCGGGACGCTGCCGATGATGGGTCTCGCGCTCGGGTTGTTTGCCGCGGACCTCGCGGTGATGGCGCTGTTCGCGGAGCACAAGACGGTGCTGATCGTCGGCACGGTGCTCGCCGGTCTGTTCCTCGGCGTGAACAACACCCTCATCACCGAGGCCGTGATGATCTCCGCGCCGGTGGAGCGTTCCACCGCGTCGGCGGCCTACAGCTTCGTCCGATTCGCCGGTGGCGCCGCCGCGCCGTGGCTGGCGGGCAAGCTCGGCGAGCACAGCATCGCGCTGCCGTTCTGGGTGGGCGCGGCTTGCACCGCCGCCGCCGTGCTCGTCCTGGTGGTGGGACGTGCCGCGCTCGCCCACATCGACGAGCACGATCCCGCGCCGCATTCGGTGGAAGAGGCGCAGGCGATCACCGTCGGCGACTGAGATTTTTCGCGGGCCCCGCTGTCGCGGCGGGGCCCGTTTCGGGGTCCGGAACCTGTCACCCGTTCGGCGTACCGTCGAGAATATGACCGAAGAGCAGCGAGGCCGCGTCAAGGTCGCGACCAGCCAGAAGCGAATCCGGGTTTATCTCGGCGGGCACCTGGTGGCCGATACGGACCGCCCGGTGCTGGTATGGGAGATCCCCTACTACCCGACCTACTACGTCCCCGTCGCCGATCTGCGCGCCAAAATCGAGCCGAACGGCGAGACCACCCATTCCCCCAGCCGTGGCGAGGCCACGGTGTACGACGTGATCGTCGACGGCGTCACCGCGCCGGGAGGTGCGCTGCGCTACCACGATTCCCCGCTGCCGGAACTGAACGAGCTGGTCCGGCTGGACTGGGACGCCATGGGCGACTGGTTCGAGGAGGACGAGCCGGTCTACGTCCATCCGCGCGATCCGTATTCACGCGTCGACATCCTCGGCAGCTCCCGGCACATCCGGATCGAGATCGGCGGCGTCGCCGTCGCGGACTCCCACAGCCCGCGTATCCTCTTCGAAACCGGCCTTCCCGCACGCTATTACCTCCCCCTCACCGACGTGCGCCTCGACCTCCTACATCCCTCCGACACTCACTCCCGCTGCCCTTACAAGGGCACCGCCGACTACTGGACCGTCCGCATCGGCGACAAGGAATACCCCGACATCGCCTGGGTCTACCGCACCCCGCTACCCGAGAGCCAGAAGATCGCGGGCATGGCGTGCTTCTACAACGAGAAGGTCGACGTCTGGATCGACGGCGTGCTCGAGGAACGCCCCCGCTCCCCCTTCAGCTGAAAACCCCTCGACGCCGGATATACGCGCTGATATCTTCGATATACGCGGAGATATCAGGAGGTGCGCCATGGCTCGTACGGTGATCGACCTCGATGACGAACTCGTCGCCGATGTCGCCAAGGAACTCGGCACCGGCACCAAGAAGGACACCGTCAACGCGGCGCTGCGGGAAGTCCTGGAGACCCGCCGCCGGGCGCTGGCGCTCACCCGTTTGCAGGATGCCGTCGCCGAGGGCGCTTTCGACCTGGACATCCTCGAGAACAAGCGGGACTACCGGCGGTGAGTGCGGCGCGGTTCCTGATCGACACCAGCGCGCTGGTTCCGATTATGCGCCAGGATCCGGATTCCTTTGCTTGGCAACGCGCGGTCGCCGCGGGACTGGTCGCGATCTGCCCGATCGTGGAACTCGAGTTCTTCTACACCGCCCGCTCCGCCGCCGACCGCGAACGCACTATCGACGACATGCGCGTGCTATTCGGCTGGGAACCGGTCGACGACCGCGCCTACGCCCGAGCCTGGGAAGTCCAGGGCGAACTGACGAAACGCGGCAAGCACCGCAGCGCGGGCCCGGTCGACCTCGTCCTCGCCGCCACCGCCGAACTCCGCGGCCTCAGCCTCCTCCACCGCGACCACGACTTCGACCAGATCGTCGCCATCACCGGCCAGCCCCACCGCTGGCTCGGCAAAGGCGACAACGACTTGGATTAGTCGGCGGCGCCTCGCCTTTTTAGGGGATTACGAGGAGCAGTTGGGGCGCCACCCGCTGCGACAGCACGAAGGCGGCGATCGCTGTGGTGACCGAGATGTTCAGATTCATGACGGTCCGCTGCCCACGGCCGATCTCGTCCAGCTCGTTGCGCAACGCGACGAACTCCGCCAAGGCCGCGTCCAATACCCGCCGCGCCGACTCGTCCGCGGTCGTGCTCACGGGACCTCCCCTCCCGAGCGAACGGCGATAGCTCATGCGCACCGCTGATATTCATGATGCCGGATGGCTCCCCCGCCGAACGTCGGTTTCTAGACGAGACTTCCAGATTCCCCTGCGTTCACCTTCCAAGACGAAACTCCCCTTTTCCGCCGCACGCACCGGAACTTCACCGGACACCCGACCCAGCCGGCGAGGTCGGACCGGCCGCAGCGCCTCGGCAGCGCGCGGCAGCGCGTCACACGGCGATCGGGGTTTGGGTGGGGGTGCGGCGGTAGTGGCCTGGGGCCTCGCCGTAGGCGCGTTTGAAGGCCTTGGCGAAGGCGAATTCGGAGGTGTAGCCGACTTTTCGGGCGATGGTGTGCAAGGGGGCGTCGGTGTCGCGGAGGAGGCGGGCGGCGGTCAGGAGGCGCCATCGGGTGACGTAGGAGAGTGGGGGTTCGCCGACGGTGGCGGTGAAGCGGCGGGCCAGGGTGGCGCGGGAGACGCCGGCGATGTCGCTGAGGTCGGGGACGGTCCAGGCGCGGGCCGGGTCTTCGTGGACGGCGCGCAGGGCGGCGGCGACGGCGGGGTCGGCGAAGGCGGCCGCCCAACCGGTGGGGTGGGCGTCGGCCTGTTCGTCGAACCAAGCGCGCAGGATGAACAGCAGCATGGTCTCCAGCAGTGCGGGCACCGCGGCATCGCTGCCCTGGCGCGGTTCGGCGATCTCGGCGGCGAGCAGATCCACCGCACCGCGCAGCGCGGGATGACGGCCGGGGCGGGCGGGCAGGTGGATGAACTCGGGCAGTTCGTCGAGCAGCGGGTGCGACCGGGCTCTACCGAGTTCGTATGCGCCGCAGAGTAGTTCGGCCCGCAACCCCGGCCCGGGGATCTCGCGCGGCTCGCCGGGCCGAGCGGTTTCGGTGACCGGGCTCTCGAGATTGTCGACCAGATCGTGATCGGCGCCGCGCGGCATGAACAGCACGTCGCCGACACCGAGCGCGATCGGTTCACCGCCGGGCGGGACCGCCCAGCAGGATCCGCGCAGCACGACATGGAACCCCGCGCCGGGCACCACCGGATAGCGGCGACCCCACGGCGCGTGCCTGATGAACAAGCCGGACGCCGGATAGCCGGTGCGAATGGCCGCTATGGTCTCGCTGAGGATGTCCACGGCAGCAACAATACGCTCAGTTGTTGAGCGTTTCAGACATGAATGTGAGCTTGTAAGCCATTCATTTGCTCGCATCGTGCCCATAAGGTCATTTGCATGACACAGCGGACGACCTCCCCCACCATCGCCGTCTACGGCGCCACCGGCCACACCGGCGGCCACCTGCTCGCCGAACTCCACCGCCGCGGCCTCACCCCGATCCTGGTGGGCCGCAACGCCGATCGCATGCGTGCCGCCGCCGAAGCCGCGGGCCTGACGAACGCCGAAATCCGTGTCGCCGACCTCACCGACCACGCCGCCCTTGCCGCCGCGTTCACCGGCGCCGACGCGGTGATCAGCAGCCTCTCCGCCTACGTGCGCAACGGCGAACCGGTACTGGCCGCCGCCATCGCCGCGGGCGCGCACTACACCGACATCTCCGGCGAACAGCTGTTCCTGAAGAAGGTCTTCGACGATTACGCCACCGAGGCCGAAACAGCCGGTGTAACAGTCGTTTCCGGTATCACGGACAACAATATCGCGGGCGACCTGCTCGCCAATCTCGTCGCGCGCCGGGTGAACGGCCCGGCGGAGATCGTCATCAGCCACCTGAGCAAGAGCGGGGGCAACGGCTCGAAGGGCAGCGCCAAGACGGTGTTCGCCAGCCTCGACTGGTTCAGCAGCGGCGGTTGGCATTTCGCGGACGGCGAGCTGCGCACCGGTCCCGCGCGGCATCCGGAGATGACCTTCCCGGGAGACACCTCGCCCACCGCCGTCGGGAAGTTCCCGCAGCCGCCGGTGCTCACCGTCCCGCGGCACACCGAGGTCGCGTCGGTGGAGGGCGTCCTCGCCGCCGAGATCCTCAGCACGCTGGGCTCTTTCACCGAGGAGCTCATCGAGCAGATCCCCGACGAGCCGAGTTCGGACCTGCGCTACCAGGTGATCGTGGACGCGCACGGCGACGGCCGGGTGGTGCGCGGCGCGGTCGACGGTGTGGACTCCTACCGTGATTCCGCCCTGCTCGCCGTCGAGATCGCGACCCGATTGGCCGCCGGGTCCGCCAAGCCGGGCGCGCTGGCACCGGCCGAAGCGTTCGAGCCCGCCGAATTCCTCGACGCCCTCGCCCGTTTCGGCATCACGTGGCGCATCGAGGAGTCCTGAGCTCAGCGAGTGGCGAGTTTCGCCGCCACTGGGTCGCCCCGAGCGGAACAAGCTGGACGAAGTCAGCGCGCTGCGAGTCCTCCGCCACCAGGCCGGCCCCGAGCGGAACTAGCCAGCCGAGCCCGGCATCGGGTGAGGACCGCGCGCGACCTCCTCCTCCGCGCCGAGCCGGTCGAGCACGGCGACGAGGCATAGAGTCGAGAGATGACCGACGACCGGCCCGCGCTGGCCATCGCACTCGACTTGACGCCGCACCCCGAGGGCGGCTGGTATCGCCAAACATGGCGCAGCCCGGTGGAATTCACGCCCGACGGCTATCCGGGATCGCGCGCCGCGGCGACGGCGATCCATTTCCTGCTGATGCCGGGTGAGCGCTCGGCCCCGCACACGGTGCGCTCCGACGAGCTGTGGCTCTGGCACCGCGGCGGACCGCTCGCGCTCGACATCGGCGGCGAGGAAATCGTCCTCGGTCCCGATGTCGAGCGCGGTCAGCTGTTGCAGGCCGTGGTTCCCGGCGGTGTCAGCCAGGCCGCGCGGCCGCTCGGCGACGAGTACGTGCTGGTGAGCTGCATCGTCGCTCCGGGCTTCGATTTCGACGACTTCCGGCTCGACTGAGCCGTCGCCCGCCGCGCACGGCCGGGGCGAATGCGGAGGTAGGCCTACTTCGGAACCTCGATCACACCCTCGTCGACCGCCCACTTGATGGTCTTCTCCAACTGCGGGCAGCTCTCGGGACGACCCGGGCGGCCGCCCGACGCGGCGAGCTCGGCGAAGACCGGGCAGTGCGTTTCGGGCGGCTCGGTCCACTGCACGGAGGTCTGGTGCGAGCTGGATTTGCGCACCAGCACCTCGCTCCGGCAGGCCTGACACCGCAACGGCGTCAGGCCCTCCTCCAGGTAGCGCTGTTTGTCGACCACGGTCTGGGCCTGCACCGCCGCCCGCCGCGCGGGCTGATCGGCGAAGTCCGGCGCCTTGGCCCAGGTGGCGGCCATCAGACCCCGGCCTCTGCTTCCTTCGTCGCCTGCTCGGCCTCTTCGGCTTCGCGCTTGCGACGCAGGTTCTCCGCGACCTCGGCTTCCCACGCCTCGTTCGCCTTGGTGGTGTCCACCTCGAACTCGAAGCGCTGGGTCATCTTCTCGGTGACGTCGGCGGCGTCCACGTAGAACTGGTCGTACCAGCGGCGCAGCTGGTAGACCGGGCCGTCCTCCTCGCACAGCAGCGGGTTCTCGACCTTGGACTTGTGCTTCCAGATCTCGACATCCTGCAGGAAGCCGACGCTGATGCCCTCGGTCATCTTCTCGGCCAGCTTGTCGGCCATCTCGCCGTCGACGCCCTTCGGCTTCTCCAGCGTGATGCCCCACTGCAGCATGAACGAGTCCTGCGTCACCGGGTAGTGGCAGTTGATCAGGACGCTCTTGACCTCGTAACCGCTGTAGATGTTGATCAGCGGGTTGATCATGTACGAGGGGCCGAAGTACGAGGCCTCGGACTTCAGCAACGTGTCGCCGCCGTACTTGGAGGCCATACCGATGTCGGGCCTGCCCTTGGTCTCCAGGAACTGGGTGGCGATGTGTCCCTCGAAGACGTTCTTGAAGTACGTCGGGAAGGCGAAGTGGATGTAGAAGAAGTGGGCCATGTCGACCACGTTGTCGATGATCTCGCGGCAGTTCGCGCCCTCGATGAGCATCGAGTTCCACGTCCAGTCCGTCCAGCCGCTGTCGAGCTGGTCGGTCGGGTTGCCGTCCGCGTCGGTGTACGGCCCCTCGATGTGCGGGATGGTGATCTCCGGCGGCGGCTCGTTGCCCTCGTGGTCGTGCCAGACGAACAGCTGACCGTTGCGCTCCAGCGTCGTCCACTTCCTGGTGCGCGCCAGCGGCGGCACGCGCCGCGCGTAAGGGATGGAGCTGCACTTGCCGTTGACACCGGACCAGCGCCAGTCGTGGAACGGGCAGGCGATGTCGTCGCCCTTGACCTCGCCCATGCTCAGGTCGCCGCCCATGTGCCTGCAGTAGGCGTCGAGCACCCGCAGTTCGCCCGCGCTGTCGACCCAGACCACCAGCTTGGTACCGAACACGTTCACCGCGTGCGGCTTACCGTCCCGGAACGTCTTGGCCAGGCCGAGGCAATGCCATCCCCGCGCATAGCGGGTAGGCGCCGAGCCGACATCCAGCTCCCTGTGCTTACCCACCCCGCCGGCTCCGCCGGCTGCCGACCCCGAGGCCCTTGCACCGCTCCCCTTGGGGGTAACTGCCATCGCGATTCTCCTCCTTCTGTACTAGAACACGTTACAAAAATGTCCCGCTTCATGCCAGCGATTCGGCTCACTTCCTGCGCATGTGCATTCACGACCTGCGATGAACGCCGGTTCTCGACAGAAATAAGAACCTGTTCTAGTCTCAGAGGCAAATGAGTACCGGTTACCAATCCGACCAGGCAGGAGCAGGTCCCGAGATGACGCAAGAAGTGACCGAGCGGGTCGAAGCGCTGTTGCCGACACTGCGTGAGCGCGCGCAGGAGGCCGAGGACCTGCGGCGCATCCCCGACGAATCGATCAAGGCGCTCCAAGAGACCGGCTTCTTCCGACTGCTGCAGCCCAAGCAGTGGGGCGGACACGCCGCCGACCCGGTCGTCTTCTACGACACCGTCCGCAAGCTGGCCAGCGCGTGCGGTTCCACCGGTTGGGTGGCGGGCATCGTCGGCGTGCACAACTGGCACCTCGCGCTGTTCGACCAGCAGGCGCAAGAGGACGTATGGGGTGAGGACACCGAGGTGCGGATCTCCTCGTCCTACGCCCCGATGGGCGCGGGCACCGTGGTGGACGGCGGCTACATCGTCAAGGGCGCGTGGGCCTGGTCCTCCGGCTCCGACCACGCCACCTGGGCGGTGCTCGGCGGTCCGGTCATCAAGGACGGCAAGCCGGTCGACTTCGGCAGCTTCCTCATCCCGCGCACCGACTACCGCATCGACGACGTGTGGAACGTGGTCGGCCTGCGCGGCACCGGCTCCAACACCGTTGTGGTGGAGGACGTTTTCGTGCCCAAGCACCGGTTCCTGAGCTTCCGCGCCATGAGCGAGCTGAAATCGCCCGGCCTGGCGCAAAACCCGGACCCGGTCTACAAGATGCCGTGGGGCACCATCCATCCCACCACGATCTCCGCGCCGATCGTCGGCATGGCCTACGGCGCCTACGCCGCGCACGTCGAGCACCAGGGCAAGCGGGTGCGCGCGGCCTTCGCCGGCGAGAAGGCCAAGGACGACCCGTTCACCAAGGTCCGCGTCGCCGAGGCGTCCAGCGATATCGACGCGGCGTGGCGCCAGCTCTCCGGCAACGTCGCCGACGAATACGCACTGCTGGTGGCGGGCAAGGAGATTCCGTTCGACCTGCGGGTCCGGGCCCGCCGCGACCAGGTGCGCGCGACCGGGCGGGCGATCGCCTCGATCGACAAGCTCTTCGAGGCCTCAGGCGCCACGGCGCTGGCCAATGGCACTCCGCTGCAGCGTTTCTGGCGCGACGCGCACGCGGGCCGGGTGCACGCGGCCAACGATCCCGAGCGCGCGTACGTCATGTACGGCACCCACGAGTTCGGCCTTCCGGTGACCGACGGGATGGTGTGATGACCTCGACGGTGGAGCTCACCTACGAATCGACCTCGCGCTACGCGCAGGTGCGGCCGGATCTGCGGCTGCACTACCACGAGGCGGGCACCGGCAACGGTCCGACGATCGTGCTGCTGCACGGCGGCGGCCCCGGTGCGTCGTCCTGGTCGAATTTCGCACGCAACATCCCGGTGCTGGCGCAGAATTTCCATGTGCTCGCGGTGGATCAGCCGGGTTTCGGCAAGTCGGACAAGCCGGTCGAGCATCCGCAGTACTTCGCGCACTCCGCGTCGGCGCTGAAGGATCTGCTCGACCACCTGGAGATCACCGACCGGGTGCACATCCTCGGCAATTCGCTCGGCGGCGGAGCGGCGGTCCGGTTCGCGCTGGACTACCCCGAGCGCGCGGGCAAGCTGGTGCTGATGGGCCCCGGCGGACTCAGCCTCAACGCCTTCGCGCCGGACCCGACCGAGGGCGTGAAGCTGCTCTCCCGCTTCAACTTCGAGCCGACGAGGGTGAATCTCGAAGCGTTCCTGCGGATCATGGTCTTCGACCAGAAGCTGATCACCGAGGAACTGATCGACGAGCGCTTCGAATCGGCCAAGACTCCCGAGGCGCTGGCCGCGACCCGCGCCATGGGCAAGTCGTTCTCCGGACCCGATTTCGAGCTCGGCATGCTCTGGCGCGACGCCTACAAGCTGCGCCAGCCGGTGCTGCTGATCTGGGGCCGCGAGGATCGGGTCAACCCGCTCGACGGCGCCATCATCGCGACCAAGATGATCCCGCGGGTGCAGTTGCACGTGTTCGGCGGCTGCGGCCACTGGGCGCAACTGGAGAAGTTCCACGAATTCAACCGGCTGGCAACGGACTTCCTGTCCGGATCCGGCAAGGAGAAGTAGACATGGGCATTCGATCGCTCGGCTACCTGCGCATCGAGGCCACCGACATGGCGGCCTGGCGCGAATACGGCCTCAAGGTGCTCGGCATGGTGGAGGGCAAGGGCAGCGTCCCGGACGCGCTCTACCTGCGAATGGACGAATTCCCGGCCCGGCTGGTCATCGTCCCCGGCGAGAAGGACCGGCTGCAGGTCTCCGGCTGGGAGACGGCCAATGCCGAAGAGCTGCAAGACATCCGGAATCGGTTGGAGGCCGCTGGCGTGCCCTACAAGGAGGGCACCGCGGCGGAGAAGGCCGACCGGCGCGTCTACGAGCTGATCAGTTTCGAGGATCCGTCCGGCAACGTGCTCGAGGCGTTCCACGGCGTCGCGTTGGAGCACCGGCGGGTCGTCAGCCCGTACGGGCACCGGTTCGTCACCGAGGAGCAGGGTCTCGGCCACGTGGTGCTCAGCACCTCCGACGACAAGGCCGCGCTGGAGTTCTACCGCGACGTGCTCGGCTTCCGCCTGCGCGACTCGATGCGGCTGCCACCGCAGATGGTCGGCCGTCCCGCCGACGGCGAACCGGCCTGGCTGCGGTTCTTCGGCTGCAATCCGCGCCACCACTCGCTGGCCTTCCTGCCGATGCCGACCCCGAGCGGCATCGTCCACCTCATGCTCGAGGTGGAGAACGCCGACGACGTCGGACTGGCCCTCGATCGCGCGCTGCGCAAGAAGGTCAAGATGTCGGCCACCCTCGGCAGGCACGTCAACGACAAAATGCTGTCCTTCTACATGAAGACGCCCGGCGGCTTCGACGTCGAATTCGGCTGCGAGGGACTGGAAGTCGACGACCACGACTGGATCGCCAGGGAGTCCACCGCCGTGAGCCTGTGGGGCCACGACTTCACGGTGGGCCAGCGCCAGCAATGACCGACGGGGTGAGCGAGCCTGTGATGGAGACGAAACCGACCACCGACGGACAACCGGTGATCGATCCGCGCCAATTCCGAAACGTGTTGGGGCAGTTCTGTACCGGTATCACCGTCATCACCGCCTTCGGTGACGACGCGGCGCCGATCGGCTTCGCCTGTCAATCGTTCGCCGCCCTGTCCCTCGAACCGCCGCTTGTGCTGTTCTGCCCCACCAAGGCGTCACGCTCCTGGGCGGCGATCGAGAAGACCGGACGCTTCTGCGTCAACATCCTCGCCGAGGAACAACAGCAGCTGTGCGCCCGCTTCGGTTCCCGCGAACCCGACAAGTTCGCCGGAACCGCCTGGCACACTTCGGAGCTGGATCTCCCGGTATTGGACGACGCGCTGGCCACGATCCAGTGCACGGTGGACAGCGTCGTCGACGGCGGCGATCACTACATCGTGATCGGCCGCGTGCAGGTCCTGTCGGAGTCCACGGACTCCGGCAGGCCCCTGCTGTTCTATCGCGGTCAGTACACCGCCATCGAGCCGGAGAAGACGGTGCCCGCGCCGTGGCGGGCCGATCTCGACCACTTCCTGACCACTACGACGCTGGACACCTGGTTGTAGGAGACCGTACCTCCGCCTTCGCTCCGGGCGCGGGCTGGAGACGCACCGCTTCCGCAGCGTCAGAAGTAAGCGTTCCCCTGGTCGGCGCTGACGAACTGCGCCCACTTCTGCGTGCCGTCGGCGTGGTCGGGGCAGGTGTTCCGACCTTCGCGGAACGCTCGCGCCACCTCGCCCGGCGCGGGCACGCGGACGACCCGGCGCGGACGCGATCTGATCGTGCGCCATGTTTCGGCGAGTTCGCCCAGGCTCAGCACTTCGGGACCGCCGAAATCCGGCGCGCGGCCGAGGGGCGGGCCCTGGATCAGTTCGGCGGCGCGTGCCGCCACGTCCGTCGCGGCGACCGGCTGGAACCGAAAGTCGATGGGCAGCGGCGCGATCGGCAGCCGTTCCACGCCGTAGAGGATCGACGCGATCAGCTCGTGGAATTGCGTCGCGCGCAGAATCGTATGCGGCACACCGCTTTCAGTGACGAGTTGTTCGCAGGCGAGCTTGTTGCGGTAGTAACGGAACGGGATGCGGTCGATGCCGACGATCGAGACGTACAGCAGGTGATCGACACCCGTCGCGGCGGCGAGCAGATTGCGGGTCTGCTCGATGTCGGGCCCGCCGAACTTACGGAAGTCCGAGGCCGCGTGCACGACGGCGTCCACGCCTTCCACCGCCTCCGCGACGCCTTCGCCCGTCCGCAGATCGCCCACGTGCGTGCCCGCGCCCGGTCGGCGCGAGAGGACTCGCACCGCATGCCCCTCCCGGCGAAGCAGCGCGACGATGTGCCTGCCCAGCGCTCCGGTTCCTCCGGCGACAAGAATGTTACCCATGAGTAACTAGTACTCCTCCCTCGTCCCGCACCACAAGTGCGGCGTGCCCGCGAGTCGGATGACAAAACTGCTCAATTGGTGAGCACTTATCTGCGGAGAATCAGAGGGAGAGACCATCCCAGCACCTCGGAGACCACCATGAACCAGCTCGACGGCACCGATGTCCACACCTTCGCGGACTCCGCGCACTGGGAGGCGTGGCTCGCGGCCAACCACGACCGGTCGACCGGCGTCTGGTTGAAGATCGCCAAGAAGAACGCGACGAGCGCGACGCTCAGCATCGCCGAGGCGCTCGACGGCGCGCTGTGCTACGGCTGGATCGACAGCCACCGCCGGGCCCTCGACGACGACCACTACCTACAGCGCTACTCGCCGCGCCGCCCGAAAAGCCCGTGGTCGCAGGTCAATGTCGACAAGGTGGAGGCGTTGACCGCCGCGGGGCGGATGCGCGAACCCGGCTTGGCCGCCGTTCGCGCGGCGCGAGCGGACGGGCGCTGGGACGCGGCCTACGAACGGCAGCGCACCGCGACCATCCCGGACGATTTGAGGGCGGCGCTGGAAGGGAACCTGCGGGCGCGCGGGCGATTCGATCAACTCGACCGCACCGGGCAGTACGCGCTGTTCCTGCGGTTGATGAAGACTCGTGGCGCGAGCGAACGCGCCGCGCGACTGCGGCAGATCGTCGAAGAACTCGATCGCAGCGCAAGCTGATCCACCAACGTAGCTCGATTGCTACACGCGGCTACGCCCAATACTCAGCCCTCATCGTCTGGGTTCGAGCAGGAACGCCGACGCCAGGGCGACCACCTCGCGACGGGTGCGATGGCCGTGGTCGGCGGCGAGCAGGTGTTTGCCGACCGCGAGGCTGAAGGCGAGCATGCTGCGGGCCTCGATCTCGTCGGGGTCGGTGCAGTAGGTGCCGAACAGTTCGCGCAGATACGCCATGCGCTCGTTGTCCACCCGGCGCAGTCGCTCGGCGACCGCCTCGTCGCGGCGCGCCCAGTCGCGTACGGCCAGGTCGATCGGCCGGAGGCGATCGTCGGAAAAGGTGAGCAGACCGGCGCGCTGGATCTTGGTGCGCGCGTCGCCGCCCTCCTGCTCGACCCGCTCGACCACCGCGCGGGTGCTCTCCTGCTCCCAGGTGTCGAGCATTTCCTCCAGCAGGGCGTTGCGGTCGGCGAAGTGCCCGTAGAACCCGCCCTTGGTGACGCCGAGCGCCGCGGCGATGCTCTCGACGCGCACGGCGTCGGGGCCGCCCGCGGCCAAGGCGACAAGTCCCTGCTCGACCCACCGGCTGCGGGGTGTGCGTGTGACGGCGACCATGCCACCAGTATCGCCGAGGGTGTCGACAGCGGGGGTGGAGCGGTCTACGATCGATGTTATACGGCGACGTATATTTGAAAACCGTTGCCGCATAAGGATGTTCATGTTCCATTGGACGACAGAGGAGGCCGACGTGACGACTCCGTTCCCGGTGCCGAGCGCACGGGCCGAGACGAGACTCCCCGACACCGAGCACACCGAACGTCCGTGGCGAATCCACGAGATCGCCCACGATTTCGTGCTAGAGGATGTCTGGGCGCTGCCGACGCCCGGCGGTCCCGACGATCTGCCCCGCTTGGTGCGGTTCATCGCGAAGGACGACGACACACCACAACCCCTGATCTTCCGTGTCCTGTTCGATATTCGCTGGAAACTCGGCGCGCTGCTCGGCTGGGACGACGCGGACACGAAAGTAGGCACCCGAGTCACCTCGTTGCGCGAGCGGTTGCCCGACGATCTGCGCGCGGGACCACGCGGCCCCGATACCGAGAATCATCCGTTCACGTCGGTCTACCTCACGGACACCGAATGGGCGGCGGAGATGGCCAACCGCACCATGCACGGGGTGATGCACATCGGCTGGGTGCCCGACGGATCCGGGGGTTACCGAGGGCAGATGGCTGTGCTCGTCAAGCCGAACGGGTTGTTCGGCAAGATGTACATGGCGGCGATCAAACCGTTTCGGTACGTGCTCGTGTACCCCGCGTTGATGCGCATCTTCGAGCGCGGCTGGCAGCGGCAGGGCACGTAGCGCGCGCGTCGACGTCGGCCGAGAACCGGCGGTCTCTGCGGCCCCGACGGAATCGCGGCGCACCGTCTGCTGTTCGTGATGGTTTGTACCGGCAAACAGCACTTCGGAGGTTCTGGCCATGCGCGCCAACAGCTCTCGTTTCGACGACAAGATCGCCCTCGTCACGGGCGGCACCAGCGGGATAGGACTCGCGGCCGCACGCCGCCTCCTCGACGAGGGCGCGCGGGTGATCGTCACCGGCCGCGACAAGAGCCGACTGGACGCGGCCGTCGAAGAACTGGGCGGCGGCGAGCGGCTGCTCGGAATCCGCAGCGATGTAGCGGAACTCGGCGACATCGACGCGCTGGCGGACACGATCCGCGAGCGCCACGGTCGCCTCGACGTGCTCTTCGCCAATGCGGGCATCGCCGCCTTCCTGCCGACCGCCGACATCACCGAAGCCGAGTTCGACCGCGTCATCGACATCAATTTCAAGGGCGTCTTCTTCACCATCCAGAAGACCCTCCCCCTGCTCGCCGACGAGGCGGCCATCGTCGTCAACGCCTCCTGGGCTTTGCACCGCGGCGTCCCCGGCGCCTCCCTCTACTCCGCCACCAAAGCCGCCGTGCACAGCCTCACCCGCACCCTCGCCGCCGAACTGGCCCCGAGGAGTATCCGAGTCAACTCCGTCAGCCCCGGCTACATCGAAACCCCCTCCTACCGCGAGAACGTCTCCGCCGAAGCCAAAGCCGCCGCCATCGCCGCCGTCGCCGCGGGCCGCCTCGGCACCCCCGAGGACATCGCCGACGCCGTAGCCTTCCTGGCCTCCCCCGAAGCCTCCTACATCAACGGCCAAGACCTCCTCGTCGACGGCGGCCTCATCACCGCCATCCCCGAGCGCATGCTGTAGCAGCAGATGGGTCAGCGCCCGGTGCGGGCCGGGCGTTGGCGTGCAGTCCAGCTGGATCAGTGGTCAGGGGTTCGCGCGTGGGTTAATATAAGTACCAACTTATTGAAGGAGGTTGGTATGGCCTTGTTGACGGATCCCGTGGGGATCGCCGGGCTGGTGGCTCGGGAGGTTCGGACCGGGGAGCGGGGTGGGGAAGTTACGCGGATCGCGGTGGCTCGGCGGAGTTATCCGACGGATCAGGCGGATCTGTGGGACGCGTTGACGAATGGGGAGCGGATTCCGCGGTGGTTTCTGCCGGTGAGCGGGGATCTGGAGCTGGGTGGGAAGTACCAGCTCGAGGGGAACGCGAACGGGGTGATCGAGGAGTGCGAGGCGCCGCGGCGGTTCGCGGTGACGTGGGAGATGGGCCCGCAGGTGTCGTGGCTGACGGTGACGCTGAGCGCGAGCGAGGACGGGACCGTTCTGGAGCTCGAGCACGAAGCGCCGGTCGATCCGGAGTTCTGGGCGCAGTACGGCCCGGGCGCTGTGGGCGTCGGCTGGGATCTCGCGCTGCTGGGACTCGGTCTGCACGTGGAGTCCGCGGCGGCGTTGGACGCTGCCGAGGTGCTGACTTTCCACACCACTCCCGAGGGTGTGGAGTTCATCAGGAGGGCCGCCAACGGGTGGGCGGACGCGGCGGTCGCCGACGGCGACGACCCGACCGAGGCGATCACGGCGGCGGACCAGACGGTGACCTTCTACACCACCGAGCCCGAGGACGGCGCCGAGTCCTGATGGTCGCGTCTCCGGCGAAGATCTTCGAGGCGCTCGGCGATCCGATCCGCCGCTACATCCTCGAGCTGGTGGCGGCCGAGGAGCAGCCCGCGGGCGCGCTTGTCGCGGCCGTGCAGCAGCGCGCCTCCATCTCCCAGCCCGGCGTCTCCCAGCATCTCAAGGTGCTGCGCGACGCCGGGTTGGTGAGCGTGCGCGCCGAGGGCACGCGCCGCCTGTACGCGCTCGACCCCGCCGGTCTGGACGCGGCCCGCGCCTGGCTGACCGAATTGACCGAACCGCTGCACCGGTTCAGCCAGCCCCTCGACGCCCTCGCCACCGAAATCGCCCGTGGCAAACGGGCCCGCCGCACCGCCGAGCCGCCCGTCGAGGAGGCGAGCAGGAGCGCGCGGCAGGCGTGAACGGAGCCGCACCGCAGGGAACCAGGCAGCGCCCGAATCAGCCGCGGGCTACGGAGCGCCGCGAAACAGGGAGCGCCACGTGAGCGACAGGCGCGCCGGCCGCCGAGCCGAGCCTCTTCGCGCGGCGCTCACATTTCGCACAGCCGGTACCAACCACCGGAACGCCCGGGAGTCGCGACGGCGGAGTTGTTGCGGAAGTACAGATTCGCGCCATCCTTGTAGGGCACCGCGAGGTCGATCTTCCCGCTCCGGTAGATGATGTGGAGGTCATCGGCTGCGACGATGGACGCGTCTTCCATGCCCGCAAGGAACCCGCTGTAGACCATGGTGTGCGTCTCGCTGGTGACGACACCGTTCTGCACGATAGCCGTCTGGTTGATGACGGCGGTGAAGGTTCCCCATCCGGCGACCGCGCCCGCGCAAGAGTCGGCGTGCGCTCCCGCTCCGGCCGACGCCGTACCTGCGCCGCCGCAGAGCGCGAGTCCCAGAGCCGCCAGTGCCACGAAAGTTCTCATGAACAGACCATGGCTGCCGCGGCTTGCGGGCTCCTTGAGAAATGCTCCGAATCAGAAAGCGATGAAAAGGATCTCGTCGCGCGAGTACTCGTGCCCGGGGTGCTTCTCCGCGAGATGCGCCTGGGTCTTGGCGACGAGATCGTCTTCGTCGGCGCCGACGATGGACTCACCGCAGGGGCAGTTCAGGTTTCGCTTCATTGTTCGTCCTAGGTCGCGGTCGGCGGGTCGCCGACCGAATGGAAAGTGATATCAGGGCTTTCGGGCCAGACCGGCGACGATCAGCTGCTCCCATACGGTGAGCTCGCGAACGGGGGTCGGGCCGGTGACGGGGCCGGGCCGCCAGTGCGGGACCGGGACGATACCCGGTTCCACGATCTCGAGATCACCGAAGAGTTCGGCGATCTCCTCGTCGGTGCGCCACCGGCCGCGGCCGAAGGTGGACTGCAACTTCTGCTCCACCGCTTCGGTCTCGGCGTTGTTCCCGGAGCGGAAGTGCGAGATGAAGACCGCGCTGCCGGAGGGGATCTGGTCGGTCCAGAAGCGGACGATCTCCGCCGGGTTCTCGTCGTCGTTGAGGTGGTGCAGGATCGCGCTGAAGACGACGGCGACCGGCTGCTCGAAATCGATCAGCCGGATGACGTCGGGATGCTCGCGAATTCCCTTCGCGTCGCGGACGTCGGCCTGGATGACGACCGTCCGATCGTCGGCCTCCAGCAGCGCGCGCCCGTGCGCGAGGACGATCGGATCGTTGTCGACGTAAACGACTTTGGCGTCCGGCACGTGCCGCTGCGCGACCTGGTGCACGTTGTCGGCGGTCGGCAGGCCGCTGCCGAGGTCGATGAACTGCCGCAGGCCCGCCTTGGCGAGCTCGCCGACGGCGCGAACCAGCACCTCGCGATTGGAGGTCGCGATGACCACCGAACCGGGAAGGTTGTTCTTGAAGTGGTCGCCGATCTCCTGATCGACGGGGTAATAGTCCTTACCGCCGAGCAGGTAGTCGTAGACCCGAGCGATGCTCGGCTTGGACTGATCTATCACGTTCGAGCTATCGGACACATTCGCACCCCCGACTCGCCGGACATTGTCCCCGCCAATAGTAGGAGATCACGCTCGGCCGCGGCAGGCCGTCGGCCTCCGACTGTCAACGACCGCAGCGGAATTCGCCTCGGTACCGGCCCGCGAGCGGTGGCAACCCACTCGCGGACCGGGATTCTCGAAACCGTTTCAGGCGGAAACCGCGGCCTGCTCCCGCTGCAACTCCAGCGCGATGTCGATGAGCTGGTCCTCTTGACCGCCGACGAGCTTGCGCTTGCCCGCGCGGACGAGCATCTCGGCGGCGGAGACGCCGTAGCGTTCGGCCTGGCGCTCGGCGTGCTTGAGGAAGCTCGAGTACACGCCCGCGTAGCCCATCATCAGGGCCTGGCGGTCCAGCAGGCACTCCTGCGGCATGGCCGGGCGGACGACGTCTTCCGCGGCGTCGGCGATGGCGAAGAAATCGATGCCGGTCTTGATGCCCAGCTTGTCGCAGACGCCGACCAGTGCCTCGACCGGCGTGTTACCCGCACCGGCGCCGAAACGGCGTGCGCTGCCGTCGATCTGGGTCGCGCCCGCGCGAATGGCGTAGATGGAGTTGGCCACCGCGAGATCGAGGTTCTCGTGACCGTGGAACCCCACCTGCGCGTCGTTGCCGAGTTCGGCGACCACGGCCGCGACGCGATCGGAAACCTGTTCCAGGACAAGCGCTCCCGCCGAGTCGACGATGTAGACACACTGGCATCCGGCGTCGGCCATGATGCGTGCCTGCTTGGCGAGCACCTCCGGCGGCTGGGTGTGCGACATCATCAGGAAGCCAACGGTTTCCAGCCCGAGCTCGCGAGCCAGTCCGAAGTGCTGGATGGAGACGTCGGCCTCGGTGCAGTGGGTGGCGATGCGGCAGATGGACGCGCCATTGTCCTGGGAGACCTTGATGTCTTCCTTGACGCCGACGCCGGGCAGCATGAGCACCGCGATCTTGGCCTGCTTGGCCGTCTGCGCGGCGATCGTGACCAATTCCTGCTCAGGAGTTTTGGAAAAACCGTAGTTGAACGAGGAACCGCCGAGTCCGTCGCCGTGGGTCACCTCGATGACCGGAACGCCCGCGCCGTCGAGTGCGGCGACGATGTCGCGCACCTCGGTGGCGGTGAACTGGTGGCGCTTGTGGTGCGAGCCGTCGCGCAGCGAGGTGTCGGTGACGCGGATGTCGAGTTCTGCTGAGTAAGCCATGGGGACTGCTCCTTACACCCGGCTCGTAGCGATTTGCTGTGCCATGACCTCGCCGACCTTCGTGGCCGCGGCGGTCATGATGTCGAGGTTGCCCGCGTACGGGGGCAGGAAGTCGCCCGCGCCCTCGACCTCGACGAAGACCGAAACCTTCGCCAGGCCACCGGAAACCACCGACGGCTCGTCGAACTGCGGTTCGTTGAGCAGGCGGTAGCCG
This sequence comes from Nocardia sp. NPDC050713, assembly GCF_040654315.1. NCBI lineage: Bacteria > Bacillati > Actinomycetota > Actinomycetes > Mycobacteriales > Nocardiaceae > Nocardia > Nocardia sp. NPDC050713. The sequence continues at coordinate 781,067 of NZ_JBFAHS010000001.1, forward strand.
GGCACGTACTGCTGGATGTCGGCGACCATCCGGTGGACGGAGTCCGCGATCGCGTCGGTGTCGGCGTCCTCCGGGATGGCGCAGAAAATGGTGTCGCGCATGATCATCGGCGGCTCGGCCGGGTTCAGGATGATGATCGCCTTGCCGCGCTCGGCGCCGCCGATGGTCTCCACGCCGCGGCTGGTGGTCTTGGTGAACTCGTCGATGTTGGCGCGGGTGCCCGGACCGGCGGACACCGACGACACTGAGGCGACGATCTCGGCGTACGGCACCGGCACGACGCGCGACACCGCCGCGACGATCGGGATGGTGGCCTGGCCGCCGCAGGTGATCATGTTGACGTTCGGCGCGTCCAGGTTGGCGCCGAGGTTCACCGGCGGCACCACGGCGGGACCCACCGCGGCCGGGGTGAGGTCCACCGCGCGGATGCCCGCCTCGGCGTACTTCGGCGCGGCGGCGCGGTGCACGTAGGCCGAGGTGGCCTCGAAGACCAGGTCCGGCAGCTCGGACTGGCCGAGCAACCAGTCGACGCCCTCGTGCGAGGTCTCCAGCCCGAGCCCGCGGGCCCGCTTCAGGCCCTCGCTCTCCGGATCGATGCCGATCATCCAGCGCGGCTCGATGACCTCCGAGCGCAGCAGCTTGTAGAGCAGATCGGTGCTGATGTTGCCGGACCCGACGATCGCGGCGGTGACGGTCCCGTTGGACACGACAGGCCTCCTAAATGAATTGCAAACGGACGGAACCGAGTCCGGCGAACTCGGCGTGGAACTTGTCGCCAGGACGGGCGTCGATGGCGCGGGTGCAGGAGCCGGGCAGCACGACGTCGCCCTTCTTCAGCCGCACGCCGAACGAGGCGACCTTGCGCGCCAGCCAGGCCACCGCGATGACCGGATCGCCGAGCACCGCGTCGCTGCGGCCCTCGGCGACCACCTCGTCGTTGCGGGTGAGCACCGCGTCGATGGCCTTGATGTCGATGTCCTTCGGCGCGACCCGTTCGGGTCCGAGCACGTAACCGGCCGAGGACGCATTGTCCGAGATGGTGTCGCACAGGCCGATGTTCCAGTCCTTGATCCTGGAATCGATCAGCTCGATCGACGGCGCGAAAGCGACGGTCGCGGCGAGCACGTCCTCCTCGGTGCAGTCCGCGCCGGGCAGGTCGGCGCCGAGCACGAACCCGACCTCGACCTCGACGCGCGGGAAGAGGTAGCGGTTCGCCTCTACCGGAACGTCTTCGAACACTTGCATTTCCGCGAGCAGGTGCCCGTAGTCGGGCTCGTCCACGCCCATCATCTGCTGCATGGCCTTGGACGAGAGGCCGACCTTGTGGCCGACCACGCGCGCGCCGCTGTCGAGGCGGCGGCGGATGTTGATCAGCTGGATCTCGTAGGCGTCGACCACGTCGATGTCGGGGTATCGCGCGACCAGCGGGTCGATGGCGACCCGATCGTTCTCGGCCCGCGCGAGTTCGTCGGCGAGTTCGGTTCGTACCGCGTCGGACAGCACGCTAATTTCCTTCCGCTGTTGCTTTTTCGAGGACTGTGTTCAACTCGCGCCGCTCCCGGTCCCCTTCGTGGTCACGCTGGCTACCGCCTCCGTGGCCGTCGCTCGCGCCGCCACCTGTTCGCCCGCCGCGGACCGTCCCGCGCGTCGACCGGAGAAGACGCAGTCGGCCAGCGACAGACCGCTGACGTAGGAATCCGAGCAGATGCCGACGGCGGTCCGTCCCGCGGCGAACAGGCCCGGAATGTCGTCGCCCTCGGCGTTCTTCACCGCACCGGTCTGCTCGTCGACGACAACGCCGCCGAGGGTGAGCATCGGGCACGGGTTGGTCAGGCTCGGCTTGATCCCCACATCCAACAACCAGTACGGGCCGCTGCGCACGGGTTCGGTGAATTCGGCGGGCTTGCCGACCGGGTCGGGCGTGCCGTGCTCTATGGCGGCGTTGTGCGCGTCGACGGTCGCGCGCAGTCCGGCTGGATCGATACCCGCTTTGGCCGCAACGGCTTCCAGCGTCGCGCCGCGCACCGCGTTGCGGCGCATCACCTCGAACTGGGCGCGTTGGAACCAGGTCGCCTGGGTGCGGATCTGCTCGATCGCGGTGCGCATCAGTCGCGCGTCGGCGAGCAGCCAGCCTTTGCCTTCGTGCTCGTTGATCAGCTTGTTGCCGACCGCGGCGCCGTAGCGGGTCTCGTCGATGACGCGGCGGCCCTGCGCGTCGACCAGCACCGAGCCGGTGAAAGCGCTGGGCGGCAGGATGAATCGCCAGGCCGAGACGTTGCCCATGTGGTCGGTCGCCGCGCCGACCTGCCGCGCCATCAGGATGCCGCTGCCATCGTCGCCGGTGGTGCCGAGCGCGAGACCGGCGCGGTACTGCGGGCCGTACTCCGCGAGCATGGCGCGATTGGCGATGAAGCCGCCCGCGCTGACCACGACGCCGCGCCTGGCCCGCACCCGGATCGTCGTGCCGTAGCGGCGATCGAGCAGGTCGAGGCGCTTCTCCAGCGACTTGCGCAGCGGCGGATAGTAGATGCCCGGTTTGGCGGCGGCCTTGGCCATGCGGCTGTAGCGGTCGCGGACCCGGCCGGGGGCGTCGCGCAGCGATCGGCACTCGACGCCGATCACCTCGCCGTTGTCGTCGGTGATCAATCGCGTTGCGGTGGTGAGGGTTTCGACGCGCACACCGCGACGCGCGGCGGAGGCGGCGAGCGGACCGGTGAGCTGCTTGCCCGAGGTGCCCTTGCCCTTGACGCGGTGGCCGCGCTGCGCGGGCTCGGCGACCTCGCGGCCGTAACCGGAGACCTCGCTGCCGGAGTAGTACAGGTAGTAGCTGTCGTTCGGGTACGAGGTCTTGTACGGGCAGAGCGAGGCCTCGAACGGCACGCCGTGCCCCTTCAGCCACTCGATCATGGCCGGGCTCTCGTCCACGAAACGGCGCAGCGTCGCCGGTGTGACGGCCGTGCCGACCTCGCGTTCCAGATAGGCGAGCATCTGCTCCGGCGTATCGCGCACCCCCGCCTCGCGCTGCACCGACGTGCCGCCGCCGGCGTAGATGATGCCGCCGGACAGCGCCGACGCGCCGCCTCCGTTGAACCGCTCCAACACCACTACCTGCGCGCCCGCCTCCGTCGCTTCCAACGCGGCGGACGCGCCCGCGGCGCCGTAGCCGACGACGACCACGTCAGCGGTGAGGTCCCATTCGAGGCCCATGTACTTCACTCCGGTCCGAAACTGAAACAAGTTTCCTCGACAAATGGAACGCCGAGCAAGTCTTCTGCCACACAACATAGACCAATGGCGCGTCCATTCTATAACGTGTTCTACATGACAGATCCGGTTCTCGAGCCACACAGCTACGACGTGGTGGTGGTCGGCAGCGGCGCCGCGGGCATGACCGCCGCCCTCACCGCGGCCCACCACGGCCTCAGCGCGGTCATCATCGAAAAGGCCGCGCACTACGGCGGGTCGACCGCGCGCTCCGGTGGCGGCGTGTGGATCCCCGGCAACAAGGCGCTGCGCGCGTCGGGTCGTCCCGACGACCGGGAAGACGCGCGCACCTACCTGCACAGCATCGTCGGCGACGTGGTGCCCAAGGACCGGATCGACACCTACATCGACCGCGGCGCCGAGGCCTTCGACTTCGTGCTCGACCACACCCCGCTGAAGATGAAGTGGGTGCCCGGGTACTCGGACTACTACCCGGAGGCGCCCGGCGGTCTCGGCGAGGGGCGCTCCTGCGAGCCCAAGCCGTTCGACATCAAAGTGCTGGGTGCGGAGAAGGACAAGCTGGAGCCTCCGTATGCGAAGGCGCCGCTGAACGTGGTCGTCATGCAGGCGGATTTCGTTCGCCTCAACCTCATCCGCCGCCACCCCAAGGGCATGATGCGCGCCATGCGCGTCGGCGCGCGCACCTACTGGGCGAAGTTCACCGGCAAGCACATCGTGGGCATGGGTCAGGCCATCATCGCCGCCATGCGCAAGGGGCTGCTGGACGCGAAGGTGCCGGTGCTGCTGAACACGCCGATGACCGAACTCGTCGTGGAGAACGGCGTGGTCACGGGCGTGCGGGCGCTGGTGGACGGCAAGCCCGTCGTGTTCACCGCGCGCCACGGCGTCGTGCTCGGCAGCGGCGGTTTCGAGCACAACGCGGAGATGCGCGCGAAGTACCAGCGCCAGCCCATCACCACCGAGTGGACGACGGGCGCGGCGGCCAACACCGGCGACGGCATCCGCGCGGGCATCGAGGCGGGCGGCGCGGTCGACTTCATGGAAGACGCCTGGTGGGGGCCGACCGTCTTCAAGGGCGGTCGCCCGTGGTTCGCCCTCGCCGAGCGCAATCTGCCCGGCTGCGTCATCGTCAACCGCGACGGCAAGCGATTCGGTAATGAGTCCGCTCCTTACGTCGAGGCTGGGCACACCATGTACGGCGGCGAATACGGGCAGGGCGAGGGTCCGGGCGAGAACATCCCGGCGTGGCTGGTGTTCGACCAGCGCTATCGCAACCGCTACATCTTCGCCGGATTGCAGCCTGGTCTGCGCTTTCCGTCCCGCTGGATGGAAAACGACAACATCGTCAAAGCCGACAGCCTGGAAGAGCTGGCGACCGCGATCGGCGTGCCAGCGGAAAATCTGGCCGCGACCGTCGAGCGGTTCAACAAGTTCGCCGAGACCGGCACCGACGAGGACTTCGGCCGCGGCAACAGCCACTACGACCGCTACTACGGCGACCCGACGGTGAAGCCGAATCCCTGCCTCGCCGGACTGGTGCAGGGCCCGTTCTACGCGGCCAAGATCGTGCCCGGCGATCTCGGCACCAAGGGCGGTCTGGTCGCCGACTCGGCGGGCCGGGTGCTGCGCGAAGACGGCAGCACCGTCGAGGGCCTCTACGCCTCGGGCAACTGCTCGACGCCGGTCATGGGCCACACCTACGCCGGGCCCGGCGCGACCATCGGACCCGCCATCACCTTCGGCTACCTGGCGGTCCTCGACATCGCCAAGCGCAAGCAGGAGCAGCCCGAGGCGGCCGCCTCCGAGGCGTAGCCGCATGCCGTTGCCACAGAGCCACCACACGGTTCGCATAGGCGATGCCTATGTGAACCGTGTGAAAAGTGTGTGGCAACCGCTGTCCCGGCGAGTGGGTACGGCGTTGTCAGCGGGGCGCGCTCGCCCGCAGGATCGATTCGTGGGCCGCGATCGAATCCGTCCACAACCATGCACAAGGAGAACTGATGCCCATCGACCCGAAGATCGCGCTCGGCGCGGAACTGCCGAGCAGGGAGTTCGCGTGGACGCCGTCGGATGTGCAGCTCTATCAGCTCGGGCTCGGCGCGGGGGCGCGGTGGACCGACGCCGCAGAGCTGCGCTACCTCGACGATCGGGAGCCGCAGGTGCTGCCGACCTTCGCGACCGTCGCGCAGACTCTGCACGAGACGGAGCCGCCCAAGGTGAGCTTCCCGGGTATCGACATCGACCTGGCGAAGGTGGTGCACGGACACCAGGAAGTGGAGGTGCACCGCCCGATCCCCGCCGCGGGCAAGGCGACCAGCACCGGTCGGATCAGCGAGCTCTGGGACAAGGGCTCGGCCGCGGTGGTCGTGCAGGAACACACCATCACCGGCTCCGACGGCGCGCCGCTGTGGACCACCCGCTCGTCCATCTTCGCCAAGGGCGAGGGCGGCTTCGGCGGTGAGCGCGGCCCGAGCACGAAGTCGGAGCTGCCCGCTCGCGCACCGGATTTCGACGTCACCACGCGGACGCTGCCGCAGCAGGCGCTGCTGTACCGGATGCTCGGCGACCGCAATCCGCTGCACTCCGACCCCGAATTCGCCCGCGCCGCAGGCTTCCCCAACCCGATCCTGCACGGCCTGTGCACATACGGAATCGTCTGCAAGACCGCGACGGACACCGCGCTGGACGCCGACGCGAGCCGCGTCACCGGTTTCCGCGCGCGCTTCGCGGGGGTGCTCTACCCGGGCGAGACCATCCGCACCCGGATCTGGCGCACCGACGGCGAACTCGTCATCGCCGCGACCGTGGTCGAGCGCGAGGACGCGCCGGTGCTCGCGGACGTCAGCCTGAAGTTCAGCTAGGCGGACGTAAGCCTGGAGTTCAGCTAGACCGGAGGTGACCGTCGATCGCGGCGCGGACGGGCTGCTGACCACACGGCGTGGCGCGGGCTAGGCCCTGTCGCGAAGTCCGGCCGAATGCATCGTGGCTCAGATCGTCGCCTGGCAAGGCGGAGGAGGAGCCGCTACCAGGGGCTGTATCGGTGACGACGACAACGCGGCCAGGCGGCGATCTGGGCCGCGGAGGCGCCGGATGGGACTTCGAGACAGGGCCTAACTCGAGGGCGGGCCGACCATTGCCTCCGGGCGGCTGCGGCGCGGGCCGAGGCCCTGGATCACCAAGGCGTACAACACGATTACGACGACCGGCGCGACCGCGGGAGCCCAGGCCAGACGTAGCGGCAGGAGCGCCGCGCCTACCGCGCAGGCGGCGAAACCTACCGCGCCGACGACCGAGGGCAGCGTGGTGGGCACGACGCCGATCGGCGCGGTCACGGTCGCGGCGTTCAGCAGGTAGGTGGTGGCCACCAAACCCGTTGCGGCCGCGGCGAGCACGCCGGTGTCCGCCCAGGCGAGCGCGCCGATCGCGACGAGCACGGCGGCGACCGCGGCGGGACGGAACCACCAGCCCGCCGCCGTCAGGATCAGCGCGGGCAGGGCCGCGAGCGGCGACATCAGCAGAACCGACGTGACGAGCAGGACGCCGGCGAGGACGGCGAGGAATCTGGTCATCGGCGCACCCGCACTGTCCTGCGGTGCTCGGGCAGCAGGCGCATGATCTGGTCGAGCCTGGCGTCCTGCGCCCACGGCACGATGTCGACGCCGACGGTGCCCATGTCGCGGTACATGGAGGCGCGTTCCAGCTGCCACATGCGCGCGAGCGTCTGGTCGAGTCCGTCCCGAAACGGCGTGCCGCGCAACACGTCCACCACCACGACGACGTGCCCGCGCTTGCGCAGATCGATCAGCGCCAGCGCGAACTGGGTGTCGAGCAGCGTGGAGAACGCCACCACGATCGCGCCGAGCGGCACCGCGGCGTGCGGCGCCAGGGTGCCGGTGGTGGGGATGTGTTCGTCGCCCACGTCGAGCACGGTGTCGACGATCCGGTAGAACTGGCGCCGCCCGATGTCGGGCCGCAACCAGCGCGGGCCCTGGCCGAGGCAGACCACCGCGGTCCGGTCGCCCGCCTGCAATGTCGACTGCACGACCTGGGCCGCGCCGCGCACCGACAGCTCGAGCGAATCGGTCGCCGGGCCCGGCGCTTGCTGCGAGGTGTCGACGAGTACGACGACGTCGGCGGACCGGTTGGTCAGCCGCTCGGTGACGTAGAGGCGCCCGCGCCGCGCGCTGACCGGCCAGTTCACGATCCGCAGCTGATCGCCCGGCGCGTAGGCGCGGATGTCGGCGTATTCCACGCCGGGGCCGTGCCTGCGGGTCAGGTGGGTGCCGAGCCGTTCCGGAAGGTCGGTGCGCGGCAAGCGCATTCGCTGCGGATCGGTCACTGGGTAGACGAACAACTGTCCCGCGGGCAGCGTCGCCGTCGCGACGGCGAGCCCCGCCGGGCTGAGCGCGGACACCCGCACCGACACCGGGTAGCGACCCCAGCGCCCGGCCGAGAGCGCCAGCCGCAGCCCGGCGGGCGCCGCCCCGGAGTCGCTCGCCTCCTCGATCTCGACACCGAGTCCGTGCACCGTCTGCGGCTTCAGGCGCAGCAGCGCGTGCCCCGCCTCCACGAAGGCGGCGACGGTGAGCACCACCTCCTCGGTCTCGAAGCAGCGCAGCGTGCCGCCGCCGTCGACCTGGATCCTGGTCCGCGACTGCTGCCACGGCGCCGTCGCGAGCACGCCGAGCAGCGGCGCGGCGAAGACCACCAACTGCCACCGCGCGAAGACGACCGCGACCACCAGCGCCACCGCCGCGCAGCAGGCCAGCATGTACACCAACAGCGCTGGACGCCACCGCAATTCGGCCTCGACGGTGGCGCTGGCGTCGCGGTGCCTTGACCGGGTCATGTCACGGTGGCGCGCGGGACCGGCAGGCGGCGCAGCAGTTCGGCGATGACGTCCTCGCCGCGGATCCGGCGCACCCACATCTCCGGGCGCAGCGTGATCCGGTGCGCCATGGCCGGAATCGCCAGCGCCTTCACGTCTTCCGGGATGACGTAGTCCCGGCCGAGCAGGAGCGCGCGGGCGCGCGACATCTGCACCAGATCCAGTTCGGCGCGCGGACTCGCGCCGACCTCGACCTGCGGGTGGCCGCGGGTCGCGCCCGCCAGTGCCACGACGTAACCCACCACGTCGGGATGCACCGTCACGTACTCGACCGACTGCCGCATCTCCAGCAGCCCGTTGGCGTCCACCACCTGACTGATCTGCGGCGGCGTCGCGCCGCGCTCGAGGCGTCTGCGAATCATCTGGGTCTCGTCGTGCTCGGAGAGGTAGCCCAGTCGCAGCTGGATGGCGAAGCGGTCCAGCTGGGCCTCGGGCAGCGGGTAGGTGCCCTCGTATTCGATGGGGTTGTCGGTGGCGAGCACGATGAACGGCTGCGGCAGCGGGAAGGTCTCGCCGTCGATGCTGACCTGGCCCTCCGCCATCGCCTCCAGCAGCGCGGCCTGGGTCTTCGGCGGGGTGCGGTTCACCTCGTCGGCCAGCAGCACATTGGTGAAGACCGGGCCGCGCCGGAAGTTGAACCGGCCCGAGTTCATGTCGTAGATGGTGGAGCCGAGCAGGTCGGCGGGCAGCAGGTCGGGCGTGAACTGCACCCGGGTGAAGTCCAGGCCGAGCGCGGCGGCGAAGGATCTGGCGATCAGCGTCTTGCCGAGTCCCGGCAGGTCCTCGATGAGGACGTGCCCACCGGACAGCACGGCGATCATGATCAGCTGCAATTCGTCGCGCTTGCCCACGACGACGCGGCCCAGCTCCCGCAGCACCGCCTCGGTTCGCTGGACGGTCGCGTCCAGTGGCATCGTCATTTGTCTACTCGCACTCGCTCAACCCATTTCACATTCTCTGCAGGCGGCGCAGGATCTCGTCCAGCGCCGCCCGGCCCGGTGCGCGCGTCGTCTGATCGCGCAGTGCCGAGTTCGCCGGATCCACCCAGCGCCACAGTTCCGGTCCGAACTGCAGAATCCCGGCCGCTTCGGTCGCCCTGCGGTTCTTGGCTACCCGCATGCCCGTGGACAACTCGAATTCTTTGGCGAGCAACGGTCGCAGGTGCCGATCCCAGTCGGCCCGGCTGCCGTCGGCGCGCTCGGCCAGCATCTGGGCCCGCGCCTGCCAGCGGTTCAGCATTTCCAGCGGGCCGTTCTCGATGTCGTCGACGCGGTCGTCGTCGTCGGAGTTCCCGCGCTCGCGCAACGTCAAAATCAACTGGAACAGCGCGAGGGCGACCGGGACGGCGGCGAGCAGCAGCATCGCACCGCGCGCCCTGCCGAACGCGACCAGCTCCAGCACCACCACCGCGACGATCGCGGCGGCCGCGATCCCGGCCCTGTTCATCCGGCCACCACCACCTCTCCTTGCAGGTCGGCGAGCACGATGCGCAGCAGCTGCTCGGCGCGCATGCGCTGCCACTCCAGCATCGAGTGCGGGCTGAACCTGGCCTCCTCGAAGAGCGCGACCAGCTCGCGGGCGGACGCGTCGTGCAGCGCGCCGCGCTCGAACGCGCGCGCCAGCACTTCCATCGGGGTGTCGGAGGCCAGCGGCGCGGCCGCGCGGTCGACGGCGAGGCCACGCTCCATGGCGACATAGCAGGCGATGATCGCCGTGCGCGGCTCCTGGCCCGGCGCGTTCATCGCGGCCAGACCCATTTCGGCGGCCCTGGCGAGCGAGTCGACGACGGTCGGCGGCGCGGGCGTCTCCGGCGGCGGCGCGGCGACCGGCTTGCGGCGGGCTGTCGCGGCCACCACCACCAGACCGACCAACGCGACACCGACCAGGACGCCCGCGCCCACGATCGTCAGAACCAAGCTGGTTCCGGTCAGGCTCTCGGCTCCGCCCGGCTGAGGCGGCGGCGTGGTCGGGAGATATTCGGGCGGCGCGCCCTCGCCGGTGGCGGGCGTCGGCTCGGACGGCTGCACTTCCCTGCCGACGCCGACGAAGAACACGGCGGAGGCCGCGGCCAAGACCAGCGCGAGCCCGGCCAGCGCCGCGAGGACCAGCAGACCGACCCGGCCGAGTCGCCATTGGCGGCGCTCCTCCTCGCGATCGGGTTCGGGCATGGCGAGCGGCAGCCGGTGCTGACTGGCGATCACGCCCGCGAGCAGGATCACCACCGAGACCGTGAGCAGCACCGGCATCAGCGCCAAGGCGAGCGCGGAGGGACCGGAGCGACGATCGGCGGTCTCGACCGCGCCGGGAATGTGCCCGCGCAACGCGATGGCGGCAACGGCCAGCAGCGTGATCAGCACGATCACGCGCGATATCGCCGCTCGCGCCCTGACCACCAGCGTTTACCACCAAACCTGAGAACTGCTCGAATCAGCCACATAGTTACATGCCGAACGGTCCGCTCGGGAGGGAATCGAATACTTCGGATCATGTCCGTTTTAACTCGGGTCACCGACGAGTCGTCGCAGGTAGGGCGGGCAAAGTGCGGCTACCCAGCCGCGGCGTTCACCGCTTGTGAGATCTCACAGAGGCGGCTGGCGGTGCGCGAAATATCCGGAACGCCGACCACGCCGTCGACCAGCTCCGGAAGCGGCGCCGCGGCGCAGAGCGTGAGTTCCAGATTCGCGTCGTAGAGGACGTCGACAAGGTTCACCAGACGCATTGCCCAGTCCGGCGGAACCTCGCGCAACCGGGGGACGTTGTGGATCGTCCAGCGGCGGAAGCGCCGGGTCAGGTCCACGTAGTCGGCGGCCGAGGTGGGGGTGCCGCAGAGTGCGGTGAAGTCGAGGGTGATCGCGTCGCCGTCGACGGCGCGGGCTCGAAGTGCGCGGTCGCCGATGGGGACGGTGACGGCGACGGCTGCAGGGGCGGTGCGGTCACCGACCGGAACCGAAATCGCGTCGGCCGTGCGGGCAGCGCAATGGTCGACCGAGACCGTGATCGCATCGGCGGCCGCGCCGCTTGCGGGGCCGCCGAGACTCTCTTCTTCGGTCTCGGTCGGCACGACCAGATAGCGGCCCGCCGCGAAACCACTTGTGGCGTCGCGCTTGCGCAGTGTGCGGTAGTCGGTGGGTCCGTCCACCGAGATCACGTCCAGGTGCTCGACGATGCGCGCGATGGTCGGCACGAACCGGTCGTGGAACAGCGGATTCGGCAGCAGCCGCTCGGGCGGGTAGTTCGAGGTGAGCACCAGCGCGATGCGGCGGGCGAAGAGGGCATCGAGCATGCGGGCGACGAGGATGGCGTCGCCGATGTCGTGCACGTGGAACTCGTCGAAGCAGACCAGCCGCGCGGCGCCGAGCAGCCGCTCGATGGCGGTGTGGATAGAGCCGGTTTCGTGTGCGGTGCTGTGCAATTCGGCGAAGAACCAATGGAAGTGGTATCGCTTCGCGCGGTCGGCGTCGACGGTGGCGAGGAAGCGGTCCATCAGCATGGTCTTGCCGCGGCCGGGTCGACCGTGCAGGTAGACGCCGCGCGCACCCTTGACCGGGCGGCCGCGCCGGTCCACCAGACGCGCCAGCCGGTCGGCCGCCGCGCGCTGATCTCGAGCGAGTTCGATCGTCATTCAGCCTCCTCGCTCTACAGATGTAGAGTCCTCTACAGTTGTAGAGCACAGCGAGGCAGGCGACCCAGAAGGTGATGATGTCCACAACCGACCGGCGCACCCTGATCGTCGACGCGGCCATCGAGCTCATCGCCCGGCGCGGCCTGCGCGGGCTGACACACCGCGCGCTGGACACAGAGCTGGAACTGCCGCCGGGGTCGTCCTCTTACTACTTCCGCACCAAACGCGCGCTGATCGAGGCGATCGCCGACCGGATATCCGCCCGTTCCCGAAGCGATTTCGTCTCGGCGAAGTTCGACGCGCCCGAGACGGCCGACCTTTCATCCATCGCACGCGGCATCGCGATCTGGTTGGACCGGCTGCTTCTCGAACGCCGCGACCACCTGATAGCCCGGCACGCACTGATCGTCGACCTCATCGGCGACCCGGAGCTGCACGCCCGGCTGGCCAACAGCCTCTTCTCGGTCGAACGTGCCCGAGAACTGTTCCGCGCCAACGACTTCCCCGACCCGGATACCGCCGCCGCCGACTTCGTCGCGGTCTTGGAGGGCGCGGTCTTCGACCGCTTCGGGGGCAACCGCAGCACTCTGCCCGCGGGCACCCCCGCCAGCGTCACCCAGCTGACCACTCTCCTGTCGGCCTACCTCCGCCGCTGAAGCCCTTCTCGAAGGGGCCACTCAGTAGTTCTTCACGGCGAATGTCGAGCGGCGATGCCTCGATTCGCGGCGTCGTTGATGGCAGTGGCGAAGGCTCGGGGATTCTCCAGTGGAATGAAGTGCCCCGCGTGCACGTGGCGGACCTGTAGCTCGGTGAAGTAATCGGGCAGCCGGTCGGCCCAACCGCTGGGGAACAACACGTCGTCGTCCGGCCAGAGCACCGTGGTGGGAACGGCAAGGCGCTCGTCGGGGGCGGGCGCCCGTTCGGCGGCGATGCGGGCGACTCCGCCCGTGCCGACCCGGTACCAAGCCAGCGATGCCGTGAACGCACCCGGCGGGGAGTACACCGAGACGAGGTGATCGAGATGATCGTCGGCGAGCGCGAAGCCAGGTCCGGACCAGTGCGACCAGAAGTGGCGCAGAAAGGCACGTACGGCCTCGGGCTTGCCATCGATGAGTTCGTCGGCGAGCCGGAGTTGGTTGAACGGCACGTACCAGAACTCTCGTTGCGCTTCGGCCGAGAGGATCCGTTCCCCGATGCCCGGCAGAGGCGGCGTCAGCACCAATTCCCGGATCAGATCCGGTCGTAAGCGCGCCACCGCGACCGCGATCCTGCTGCCGATATCGTGCCCGCCCAGCACCGGCCGGTCCAGCTGTAGTTCTTGGATCAGTCCGATGACGCTGCGTGCTTGCGCGTCGACGCTGTACTGAGTCGAAGGGTCCGCGAGATGCTTGTCGGACGCACCGAAGCCGCGGAGGTCCGGCACGACGACATCCAGCGTCGGCAACAGCGAAACCACGTCGCGGTATTCGGTCCTGTCGCTCGGCCACCCGTGCAGCAAGACGACCGGGGTCCCGGCCCCGGCTCGGTCGTAGGCCAACCGGAATCCGTCGATCGCGGACGTCCGCTCGACGCGCTGACCGGAGGGGCGAGAAACCGGCCAGCCGCGCTGGGAGTAAGTCGCGCCGGTGAAGTAGGCGCGGATGCCTGCGGCCGGGTACTCGATGACATCCCCCGGCAACGCCGTCAAGGCGAACCAGGCCAGCTCGTAGCACTTGTCGGGCTCGCGGTTGACCGGTTCGCCGGACCAATTCACGGCCTCGAAGAAGAGCCCGAGACGGGCTTCGCGCCCAGAGCCGACGACGTGCGCGGTGTGGATGTGGCGGAGGTCGGCGGGATCGACGACCACGCCGATCTCCTCCAGCGCCTCGCGGGCCGCGCCCGCCGTGGCCGACTCGCCAGCTTCCAGCTTCCCCGCCGGTAGGTGCCAGCGCCCGTCGAATTCGTCGGCGCTGCGCCGCCTGCTCAACAGCACCTCGCCGCCGCGGACGAGCATGATGTGGACGTCGACAAGGTGCCGGTCGGTCATGAGACTCCTCCCGTCGCGGCGACGATGCCGCTCCAACCTACGCGCGGCGACCGCCGCTCGATACCGCGGCGGCACAACCGGACACCGCGTGCAGGACACCGACGCCGCGGCCCGCGGCAACCCAGACGAACGCCGACGCGAGCGCCGACGACTGCCGCGCCCGCACTCGCCCGAGCGCCGCGGCGAACGAGGCGCACCGGTAGCTCCGACCTGTTGACAGCGAACGCTGCCGGTCCGCAGACTTCGCGGGTGGTCTGGCATCGAAGAGCTGTGTCGGCCTCTTTCCGGAGTCCTCGATGCGGTCGGAGAAACTGCCTGTGAACAAAGATCCCTTGCTGCTGTTGCACGGCGTGACTATGTCGGCCGCCGCCTGGGACAGCGTCGTTCCGCTGCTCGCCGACGAGTTCGATCTCATCGTGCCGACCGCTGCCGGGCACCGCGGCGGTCCGCGCATCGAGGGCGTGGCGACGATCGAGCATCTCGTCGACGTCACCGAACAACTGCTCGACGAACGCGGCGTACGCACGGCGCACATCGCCGGAAACTCGCTGGGCGGGTGGATGGGCATCGAACTCGCCCGCCGTGGACGCGCCCGCTCGGTCTGTGCACTCTCCCCGGCGGGATTCTGGACAACCGGCGCCGCCGACGAAACCGCGCCCACCGGCAAGCTCCGCCGCACGAAACGACTCGCCGACGCCGTACACCGGATCGCCCCGCTGCCGCTGCGCTCGGCTGTCGTCCGCCGACTGATCTTCAATGATGTTGCCGTACACGGTGATCGCCTCACCGCGACCCAAGCGCTCGGCGCGGTACAGGATCTCGTCGACTGCTCCGCCGCCTACGACATTCTGAGCACCACCGAAAGCGTCGCGCCCCTGGGCACGCTGCCATGCCCCATCACACTCGCCTGGTCGGCGAAGGACCGCATCTTCCCACCCTCGGTGAACGGAGCGGTCGCACGGCGCCGAATTCCCGAAGCGCGGTATGTGGAAATTCCCGCCGTCGGGCACGTCCCGATGATCGATGACCCGGCCCTGTGCGCGGCGACCATCCGCACGGCTGCCGGGCTCACCGAACAGGAACGCGCCGACCACAGCTGATCGACGCGCACCGGGACCGGTATCTCGGCGGGCGACACCCGCGCGCACCGGCCGAGGCGGGCGCCGACCGAACGGCCGACACCCGCGGGCACTTTCGGCGGAAATCAGTTGGCGCTCAATACCAGACCGGAGGTCGGCACGCCGGTCCCCGCGGTGACCAGCACGTTGCGCAGCGAGTCGACCTGGTTGACCGAGGTCCCGCGAATCTGGCGCACCGCTTCGGCGATGCCGTTCATGCCGTGGATGTACGCCTCGCCGAGCTGGCCGCCGTGCGTGTTGAGCGGAAGCCTGCCGCCGAGTTCGATCGCGCCGTCCTCGATGAACTCCTTGGCCTCGCCGCGACCGCAGAACCCGAGCTCCTCGAGCTGCATCAGCACGAACGGGGTGAAGTGGTCGTAGAGGATCGCGGCCTGCATGTCCTGCGGACCCAAACCGCTTTGCGCCCAGAGCTGTTCGCCGACGAGACCCATTTCCGGCAGGCCGGTCATGGCGTCGCGGTAGTAGCTGGTCATCACGTACTGGTCCGCGCCGGAACCCTGCGCGGCGCCGACGATCACCGCGGGCCGCTGCGGGAGGTCGCGGGCCCGCTCGACGCTGGTCACCACGATGGCGACGCCGCCGTCGGACTCCTGGCAGCAGTCGAGCAGGTGCAGCGGCTCGGCGATCCAGCGTGAATTCTGGTGGTCCTCGAGGGTGATCGGCTTGCCGTAGAAGAAGGCGTCCGGGTTCACCGCGGCGTGCTTGCGGTCGGCGACGGCGATTCGGCCGAAGTCCTCGCTGGTCGCGCCGTAGACGTGCATGTAGCGTCGCGCCACCATGGCGACCTGCGCGGCTGGCGTGCCGAGCCCGTGCGGATAGGACCAGCCCGCGTCGATGCCCGAGGAGGTCGGCGCGGTGGCCAGCGCCGTGGAGAACTGGCCGAACCGCGACACCGAGCGCTCGTTGAACGCGCGGTAGGCGACAACCACGTCGGCGACGCCGGTGGCCACCGCCATGGCCGCCTGCTGCACGGTCGCGCAGGCCGCGCCGCCGCCGTAACCGATGTGGCTGAAGAACTTCAGCTGCGGTATCCCCGTCGCCCTGGCGACCGCGGCCTGGGTGTTGGTGTCCATGGTGAAGGTGGTCAGGCCGTCCACGTCGGCGGGCGTGAGGCCCGCGTCGGCCAGCGCGGCCGTCACCGCCTCGGCCGCCAAGCGCAGCTCGCTGCGGCCGGAGTCCTTGGAGAAGTCGGTGGCGCCGATGCCGACGATGGCGGCGCGGCCCGACAGTTTCTGCTCAGTCATTGGTACCCCGCAGCGCGATGACGACTTTCGCCGTGATGTGGTCGCCCAGGCTGTCGCGCCCGACGACGTCGATGTGGATGTCGTCGCCGTCGACCGCGCTCACCGTGCCGGTGAGGGTGAGCGTGTCGCCCGCGTACAGCGGCACGCCGAGGCGCAGCGCGATCGACTTCACGATGGCGCGCGGGCCCGCCCAGTCGGTGACGAAACGCTGCACCAGGCCGGTGTCGGTGAGGATGTTGACGAAAATGTCCTTCGACCCGCGCGCGACGGCCTTGTCCCTGTCGTGGTGCACGTCCTGGAAATCGCGGGTGGCGAGGGCCGTGCTGATGACGAAGGTCGGGTCGGCGTGCACGGCCAACTCCGGCAGCGTCGTGCCGACCTGCACGGAGGTGGGTTCGGGTCCACCCGCCGCCCGGCCACCACCCCTCACTGAATCGCTTCGCGATGCTGTCGTCATTTGTTCACCGTCCAATACGGCAGCACGGCCTCGTCGTCGAGCTTCTCGAACTCCACCCGCACCGGCAGGCCGACCTCGACCTCGGCCGGGTCGATGCCGCGCAGTTCACCGAGCATGCGCACGCCCTCCTCCAATTCGACCAGCGCGACCACGAACGGCAGTTGCCGCCCAGGCACTTTCGGCGCGTGATGCACGACGTAGCTGAACACCGTGCCGTGACCCGAGGCGACCAAGTAGTCGGTCGGCTCGGATTTGTCCTTCCACAGGGCGGGGATCGGCGGGTGCCGCAACGTGCCGTCCGGCAGCTTCTGGATCCGCAGTTCGCCGAGTTTCGTGCCCTCCCAGAAGAATTCGGTGTCCCACGAGACCAGCGGCTTGACCCGGTCCCCCGCCGGCTTCGCCGGGGCGGCGGCTGTGCCCGGCGCGAACTTCAGTATGCGGAACAGCATTTCGGTGACGAGCTCGTCACCCACCCGCCACGAAGTGCGGAAGGTGACGAACCAGCCGTCGCCGAGCCCGGTGCGCTTGGGTCCGGTGATGCTCTCCAGGCGACTGGTGACGCTCACCTGTTCCCCGGGCACCAGGTAGCGGTGGTAGATCTGCTCGCAGTTGGTGCCGACCACCGAGGTGAAGCCCGCCTCGTCGAGCAGTTCGGTGGTGGCGCCCATCGGGTCGTCGGACGGGCGAACACCGTTGAGCCCGAACATGGTCCACACCTGCGCCATGGCGGGCGGTGCGACGACGCCGGGGTGGCCCGCGGCGCGGGCGGCGGCCTCGTCGACGTAGATCGGGTTGGTGTCGCCGATGGCCTCGACCCAGTTGTTGATCATCGGCTGGTTCACCGGGTCGCGCGCGAGGCGCGGCGCGCACTCGCCCGCCGCGATGATCTTCTCGGCGGCGGCGACGATCGCTTCCGGCGTTGACGTGTCCGGCACGACGCGGCTCCTTCTTTTATCGGGGTACTCGCGGCAGGTTCAATCCGGCGGTGGCGACGAGCTCGCGCATGATCTCGTTGACGCCGCCGCCGAAGGTCACCACGAGGTTCTGTTTGGTGCGCCGGTCCAGCCAGGTGAGCAGTTCGGCGGTGGCGGGCTCGGCCGGATCGCCGTGGCGGCCGACGAGCTCCTCGGCGAGACGGCCCGCTTCCTGGAGCGATTCGGTGGAGAACACCTTGGTGGCCGAGGCGTCGGCGATGACCTGCGACTGATCGCCGTCTACGGTCGCGGCGACCTGCCAGTTCAGCAGTTCGTTGAGCCGGACCATGGCGTGCATGCGCCCCAGTGAGCGCCGCACGTCGGGCTCGACGAGCAGCCCGCGCGGACGCGCCCAGTCACGCACCCGGTCGTAGAGCTGTTCGATCTTGCCCGACGGCCCGAGGCTGACCCGCTCGTGATTGAGCTGGGTGGTGATCAGGCGCCAGCCCCGGTTCTCCTCGCCGACCAGCATGTCGGCGGGGACCCGGACGTTGTCGAAATAGGTGGCGTTGGTGTGGTGGGCGCCGTCGCAGGTGATGATCGGCGTCCACGAATAGCCGGGGTCCTTGGTGTCCACGATCAGGATCGTGATGCCGCGATGGCGCGATTCCACGGAACCGGTGCGGCAGGCCAGCCACACGTAGTCGGCCTCGTGCGCGCCGGTGGTGAAGATCTTCTGCCCGTTGACGATCCAGTCGCCGGAGGCGTCGCGGACCGCGCTGGTGCGCAGCGAGGCCAGGTCGGTGCCAGCCTCCGGCTCGGAGTAGCCGATCGCGAAATGGATGTCGCCGGAGAGGATTCCGGGCAGGAACTTCTTCTTCTGCGCCTCGGTGCCGAAGGACTGCAAGGTCGGGCCGACGGTCAGCAGCGTCACCAGCGGCAGCGGCACATCGGCCCGCACCGCCTCGTTGAAGAAGATCTGCTGTTCGACGGGCCCGAAACCTTGCCCGCCGTATTCCTTCGGCCAGCCGACCCCGAGCCGGCCGTCGCGGCCCATGCGCCGCACGACGGCGCGGTAGGCGTCGCCGTGCCGGTTCACCGCCATCTCGGCCTCCTCTTCGGGAGTGACGAGATCGGCGAAGTAGGCGCGGAGTTCGTCGCGCAGCGCGCGCTGCTCGGCGGTCAGATCGATGAACATCTTGCTCCTAGACGATCCAGGCGGAACGACGCGCCGCCGAGCCAGCGGGCGATGTCCTTGGCCTGGGAGTAGTAGCGGTGCATCGGATGGGTCACGTCGACGCCGAGGCCTCCGTGCAGGTGATGACACTTCTGCATGGCGGCGGGCAGCTCGGAGGTCACGGTATAGGCGAGTACGTCGAGGTCGTCGTCGACGCGCTCGAGGTGCGCGGAATCGGCGTCGGACAGCGAGAGCGCCCAGTTCGCCGAGACCGCCGCGGCGTGCAGGGTGCGGGATACCACGTACAGATCGGCGATCTGCTGGGCCACCGCTTGGAATTCGGCGAGCGGCCTGCCGAACTGCTTGCGCACCCGCAGGTGCTCGGCCGTGAGCACGAGCGCGCCTTTCAGCAGTCCGTCGGCGACCGAGCCGATGCTCGCGACGGCCAACCGGTGCAGCTGCGCCAGATCACCGGGAAGCAGCCGCTCGGCGGGGATCTCCACGTTGTCCAGCAGGACGCTGCCCTCGGGCAGACCGCCCGAGGTCGGTGACGGCGTGACGGTCAGGCCCGCGGCGTCGCCCTCGACGAGCGCGATGCCGGAATCGGTCGGGATCAGCAGCCAGCGCGCCTGCTCGGCGTAGGGCACCGCGATCTTGTGCCCGCTGACGCGCACGACGGCCCCCTCGGCGACCGCGGTCGTCTTCGGCGTCGCGGCGAAGGGCGCACCCGGCTCGCTGAGCGCCGCGGTGAGCACCGCGCCCTTGGCCAGCTCGGGACAGATGCTTTCCGCGAGCGCGTCGGGCAGGACGGGTAGCAGCGCTAGCAGGCCGATACCCAGTGTCGGCAGGGCGGGCACGGCGACCGCGTCGGTGGCCAGCTCGGTGAGCAGCACCGAGATCTCCGGCAGGCCCATGCCGTCGCCGCCGAACTGCTCCGGTAGCGCGACCGAGAGCAGACCCGAATCGACGAGCGCCGGCCACAGCTCCATATCCCGCGCGGATTCGCGCTCCAGCAAACTCACTACTACTTCGGCGACGGCGTCTTGGCGCTCGTCCCTGGTGAAGTCCACGCTGTTCTCCCAGTTATAGCTTCGTATCGCGCAGCGATTGGCCGGGCGACGGGTGGGCTCAGCTGTCCGCGTCGCGCGGCAGCCCGAGAATCCGCTCACCCGCCACGGTGAGCAGGATCTGCTCGGTGCCGCCCGCGATGGAAAGGCAGCGCGTGAGCAGGAATTCGGTCACCTCGTCCGACTCCTGCGCACCGTTCGGTCCCGCCGCCTCGACGGCGAACTCCGCGACCGCTTGGCGGTGCCGCACACCGACCAGCTTGCGCACGCTGCTCTGCGCGCCGGAGTCGGCGCCCGCCAGCATCGCGACCGCGGCCCGCTGTTCGAGCAGCAACCCGGCGATGGCCTCGGCGACGAAGCCGCCGAGCCGGTCGTTGCGCAGCTCCGCGCCGGGACCGGTGGCGGGCAGCTTGGCGATCAGCTCCTCCAGCACCGGCCCGATTCCGTTGCCGCCCATGGCGACTCGCTCGGTGGACAGCGTGGAGCGGGCGATCTTCCAGCCGTTGTTCAGCGCGCCCACCAGGCAGTCGTCGGGGACGAAGACGTCGTCGAGGAACACCTCGCTGAACCGCGCCTCGCCGGTGATCTGCACCAGCGGGCGAATCTCCACACCCTTGCCGCGCATGTCGACGAGGAAGTAGGAGATGCCGCGGTGCTTGGGCGCGTCGGCATCGGTGCGCGCCAGGCAGATGCCCCAGTTCGCCTTGTCGCCCAACGAAGTCCAGACCTTCTGGCCGTTCAGCACCCAACCGCCCTCGACCCGTTTGGCGGTGGTGCGCAACGCGGCGAGATCGGAACCCGCGCCGGGCTCGCTGAACAGCTGGCACCACACCACCTCGCCGCGCAGGGTCGGCCAGGCGAACCGGTCGATCTGCTCGGGGGTGCCGTGCTGCAACAGGGTCGGGATCGCCCACCCGCCGATGGCCAGGTCGGGTGCGGTCACGCCCGCGCGGCGCAACTCCTCGGAGATCACCAGTCCGGTCATGGGGTCGGCGCCGCGGCCGTAAGGCGCCGGCCAGTGCGGCATGGCCAGGCCCGCGTCCACCAGCGCGTCGCGCTGCCGGTCCGCGGGCAGCGCGGCGATCGCGGCCACCTCGGCGGCCAAGTCGTTGGGGGCAGCGCCGTCCACGTCGACGCCCTCGGCGGCGAAGACCCGGTCCGCGCCGGTGGTCCGGCGCATTCCGTCGCGGGTCAGTTCGGTGACCCTGGCCCGCCAGCGCGCCGAGCCGCCGAGCAGCTGGCGCAGCGCCGTCGCCCTGCGCAGGTAGAAGTGGGCGTCGTGTTCCCAGGTGAAGCCGATGCCGCCGAGCACCTGGATGCAGTCCTTGGCGGTCTCCACCGCGGCGTCCAGCGAGATGGCCGCGGCGATGGCGGCCGCGATCGGCAGCTCGGCGCCGCCCTCGTCGACGGCGGCGGCGGCGTCCAGCGCGACCGAGCGGATCAGCTCGGTGCGGCACAGCATCCACGCGCAGATGTGCTTCACCGCCTGGAACGAACCGATCTTGCGGCCGAATTGCTCACGCACCTTCGCGTATTCGACCGCGGTCTCCAGACACCAGCCCGCGAGACCGGCGAGCTCGGCGGCCACGAGCGCGACGAGCACGTCTTCGACGCGGTGCGCGGCGGTGAACACCCGCTCGGCGGGCACCGCGACATCGGCGCAGTGCACGCGGGCCAGCGGGGTGCTCGGGTCGGCCGAGGTCAGCTCCTCGACGCGCAGACCGGCGGCGTCCGGCGGCACCAGGCACCAGCGCGGTCCGTCCGGGCTGGTCACGGGAAGTAGCACGGCGGTGCCGGAAGCGGCCCCGAGCACGAGGTCCCAGACACCGGTGAGCAACACGTCCCCGTCGGCGGCGGGTACGCTCACACCCGTCTCGGACGAAACATCCGGACCGACAACGACGTCGAGCGCGACACCGCACGGGAGGTCATCGGCAAGAGCGCCCGCGGTGACCAGGTTGGCGAGGGCGGTGCTGAGCACCGGGCCGCCCACCAGGTCGTGCGCCGCCTGCTCCAGCAGGACGGCGAGATCGGCGACCGACCCGCCGTCGCCACCCGCGTCCTCGGCCACCGCGACACGGAAGATCCCGAGTTCGGCCAGCGCGGGCCAGTACGCGTGCCAGAAGCCGACCGGCTCGGCTCGCATTGTTGCAATCGGCCGGACCGATCCCGCCCAGCCCCGCATCGACTCCTGAACGGCTTTATGCTCGTCAGTGGTGGCGATGGTCACACTCCAACCCGCCTTTCCGGCGTGACTCCCACACCTAGAACATGTTCTAATATCATGGCCGGGCGGAAGTCAAGAGACGGCCAGTCCGCATCGGTGAGCACCGCGCGCCAGGCCGCCGTACGACGTTCGAGGAAAGGACCCTTTTCGATGGCCAGCCCCTCCCGATCGCAGCCCGCCGACACGAGCGCTGCCCGCCCAGCGACCGTGACGACGCTCAGCGAGGACGATCTGAGCTCGGCCGCGCAGCGCGAGCGGCGTAAGCGCATCCTGGACGCGACGCTGGCGCTCGCCTCCAAGGGCGGATACGACGCGGTGCAGATGCGCGCCGTCGCGGAGCGCGCGGATGTGGCCGTCGGCACTCTCTACCGGTACTTCCCATCCAAGGTGCACCTGCTCGTCTCGGCGCTGGCCAGGGAATTCGAGCAGATCGAGGGCAAACGCAAGCCGCTTGCCGGTACGACGCCGCGCGAACGTATGCACCTGCTGCTCACTCAGATCACCAGGATGATGCAGCGCGACCCGCTGCTCACCGAGGCCATGACCCGCGCGTTCATGTTCGCCGACGCCTCGGCGGCCGCCGAGGTGGACCGAGTCGGCAAGGTGATGGACCGGGTTTTCGCCCGCGCCATGAACGACGGAGAACCGACCGAACGGCAACTCGCGATTGCGCGCGTCATCAGTGACGTGTGGCTTTCCAATCTGGTGGCGTGGCTCACTCGACGGGCTTCCGCGACGGATGTCACAGATCGTCTCGAACTGACCGTGGATCTCCTCCTCGGAGATCAAGCGGCGAAATAGCCGGAGGCGATTACCGCCCCAACTGAAACGGATCGGCGAGCCCGGTCGACGGGCACACCGCCCGCGACCGGGCTACCGTGGTGTTATGCCGCGCTTGCCACTGCACGCGGAGCAGACCGCGAACCGCCATGTCCGACAAAGCGACTCGCATCCGGCTCGCCCGCCGGAGCGAATCGGTACTGGCGTGCCGATTCTCGCGATCGCCGCGCGACCCGACTTCGCTCGCGTCCGCGGAAAGTTACTTGCTGGTTACCTGTGCGTTAACTGGGCAAATCCCGATAACCGGGTTGCAATCGTGCGCACGCATACCGGCGCGCTGCGGTGCGATGAATTCAACACAGTATTGTTTTGCCCGCCCCTGAAACAACTCCTCCGATCACTAGGTTGGATGCGTGAGCGCACAGGATCTGCCACAAGAACTTCGACGAGCTTTGTCGACGGTCGCGCGCGAGCCGAGACTCTTGGTCGCGTCGGACTACGACGGGACTTTGGCCCCGATCGTCTCCGACCCGGCTAAGGCGTATCCGCACCGAGAATCGGTGAGCGCGCTACGCGCCCTCGCCGGTCTCACCGGAACTACGGCGGCCGTCATCTCCGGCCGCGCGCTGCGCGATCTCGCGGCACTCTCCCGGCTTCCGGTCGAGGTGCAACTGATCGGTAGCCACGGCTCGGAGTTCGACGTCGGTTTCGTGCACGCGATCGACAACGACGCCAAGCAGCTACTGCAAGAAGTACAGACCGCGCTGACGCAGATCGCCGCGGGCAATCCCGGCGTCGCCGTCGAGATCAAACCGGCGAGCGTCGCACTGCACGTCCGTAACGCCAGCCCCGAGATCGGGCGACGGGCGCTGACCTCGGTGCGCCAGGGGCCCGCCTGCTGGGTCGGCGTTCAGGTCACCGAGGGCAAGGCCGTCATCGAGCTCGCCGTCGTCCCCACCGACAAGGGCACCGCGCTGGACACCATCCGTCACCAGGAGGGCGCGACGGCGGCGGTGTTCTTCGGCGACGACGTCACCGACGAGAAGGCCTTCCGCGTCCTCTCCGGCCCGGATGTCGGCATCAAGGTCGGCGAGGGCGACAGCCTGGCCAAGTATCGCGTGGGCACCACCGAGGAGGTCTCCTGCGCGCTGGCCTTCCTGCTGGAGGAACGACGCACCTGGCTGGCGGGCGCGAGCGCGCCGCGCATCGAGCGACTGACCATGCTGGCCAGCCCGCGCTCGGTGGCGCTGCTCACCCCCGACGCCACGGTCACCTGGTTCTGCCACCCGGAGCCGGACTCGGCCGCGGTGTTCGCGCACCTGCTCGGCGGGCCGCAGGCGGGCCACTTCACGATCGCGCCGGAGCGGCCGGGGCTGCCGCTCTCGCAGCGCTACGTGGACGGCACCATGACCGTCGAAACCCGTTGGGCCAGCTTGCAGGTCGTCGACTACCTGCCGCACGACGTGGCGCCCAACCGCACCGATCTGACCCGGGTGATCACCGGTGTGGCCAAGGCGGTCGTCACCTTCGCGCCGCGACCGGAGTTCGGCCAGGTGCCGGTCACCCTCGAGTCGGAGCCGTCCGGTCTGCGGGTGCTCGGCACGAACGACCCGATGGTGCTGCGCTCCCCCGGCGTCCACTGGACGATCGAGAGCGACGGAACGCACGATGTCGCGCGCGCCGTGGTGGATCCGTCGAGTGGCCCGATCGTGCTGGAACTGCGCTGCGGCACACAGGATCTCGCGCCCGCCATGACCGGCGAGCCGGAGCGCCGCAGGGAGGCGCAGCGGTACTGGTCGGAGTGGTCGAGCGCGCTGGAGCTGCCGCCGCTGAAGCCCGACCTGATGAAGCGCTCGGCGCTCACCCTGCGCGGACTGGTGCACGCGCCGTCCGGCTCGATCCTCGCCGCGGCGACCACCTCGCTGCCCGAGGACATCGGCGGCGTGCGCAACTGGGACTACCGCTACTGCTGGCTGCGCGACGCCGCGCTCACCGCGCAGGCGCTGGTCAACCTCGGTTCGCTCACCGAGGCGGACGAGTTCCTCGGCTGGGTGCACCGCGTGCTCGAGACCCTGCCCGGACCGGAGCGCCTGCACCCGCTGTACACCATCTACGGCGAGACGCTGCCGCCCGAGGCCGTCATCGACCAGCTGCCCGGCTACGCCGGATCGCGGCCGGTGCGCGTCGGCAACGCGGCGAACATGCAGGTGCAGCTGGACGTCTTCGGCCCGATCGTCGACCTGATCGCGACCCTCGCGCACGCACGCGAGCGCAAGGGCATCACCGATCCGGCCCGTGCGCTGCCGGACGCCGACTGGCAGCTCGTGCACGCCATGGTCTCCGCGGTGCAGCGGCGCTGGACCGAGCCGGACCACGGCATCTGGGAGATCCGCGGCAACCCGCGTCACCACGTGTACTCGAAGGTGATGGGTTGGCTGACGGTCGACCGGGCGCTGACGCTGGCGCAGAAGTTCGACCGTGAGATCGACCCGGAGTGGCTCGAACTGCGCGAGACCATCGCCGAGGAGGTCAAGACCAAGGGCTGGAACGACGAGGTCCAGTCGTTCACCGCGGCCTACGACGGCACCGACCTGGACGCGGCCACCCTGCACATCGGCCTGAGCGGGCTGATCGACCCCTCCGACCCGCGCTTCGCCGCGACGGTGGTGGCCACCGAGGCCGAGCTGCGCAGCGGTTCGACCGTGTACCGGTACCACCACGACGACGGCCTGCCCGGCGGCGAGGGCGGGTTCCACCTGTGCGCGGCCTGGCTGGTCGAGGCGTACCTGTTGATCGGCAAGCGTTCGGACGCCGAGGCGCTGTTCGCCCAGCTGGTGGACGTGGCCGGTCCGACGGGGCTGCTCAGCGAGGAGTACGACCCGGTGGCCGAGCGGTCGCTGGGCAACCACCCGCAGGCCTACAGCCACCTCGGTCTGCTGCGGTGCGCGCAGCTGCTCGCGCAGCCGGTGGAAGTGCTCGTCTGAGCGGTCGCTGACCGGCCTTCGAGGCCCGCGGACCGGGTGGTTCGCGGGCCTTCGCGTGTCCGGGCCGGATTCGGCAGCGGTGTGGCGGTGGCCGGGCGGTGGTCGGGTTGCGAGTTGCTGATAAAGTAAAACGGTAACGGTTTCCATTATGATTTGGAGCACTCACCCTGCTCTGTCCGCATTGCCAGGAGTTTCCCCGCGTGAGTAGTCGTATAGCCCTGAAGTTCGTCGGCGCCGCCGTGGGGATGGCGACCCTTCTCGCGCTGACCGCGTGCGGCAGCTCCGACACCTCGGACAAGCCCGAGGTGGTCGCCTCCACCAACGTGTGGGGCAATATCGCCGCCGCCGTCGCCGGGCCGGACGCGACCGTGACCTCGATCATCACCGATCCGGCCGCCGACCCGCACTCGCACGAGACCTCCGCGGTGGAATCGGCGAAGATCAGCGACGCCGATCTGGTCGTCTACAACGGTGGCGGCTACGACGAGTTCATCGAGAAGGCCGTCTCCGGCAGGGACAAGCGCACGATCGACGCCTTCGAGTCCCGGACCGACAAGGCCGACGAGAACGAGCACGTCTGGTACGACGTGAGCACCGTCGGCGCGGTCGCCGAACAGATCGCCGCCGCGCTCGGCGAGATCGATTCGGCGCACGCCGCGGACTACACCGCCCGCGCCGCGACCTTCAAGACGCAGCTGGCCGGAATCACCGCGGCCACCGGCACGATCGCCGCCGCGCACCCGAAAGCGCCTGTGCTGCAGACCGAACCGCTCGCGCACTACCTGCTGCGCGCCGCTGGCGCGGAAGATCGCACTCCGCACGAGTTCCAGGAAGCGATCGAGCAGGAGACCGATCCCGCGCCCGCGGCCGTCGCGCAGACCCGGGATCTGCTGACCGGCAAGCAGGTTCGCGCGCTCGTCTACAACGTGCAGACCCAGGACAAGATCACCCGAGACCTGCGCGGCCTCGCCGAAACCAACGGCGTCGCCGTCGTAGAGGTGACCGAAACCCTGCCCGAGGGAATAGATTACGTCCAGTGGCAGACCCAGAACACCGAAGCGCTGGCCAAGGCGCTGGGCTGATCGAAGAGCAGTTGGTCGAGATGGTCATGAGCGAGAGAGTTCCGCTTACCGAACAGGTGCGGCGACACGCGGACACCGACGGCGCGGCCGCCGTTCGGCTCGATGACGCCCGGCTCTCGTTCGGCGACCGCACCCTCTGGCAGGGCCTCGATCTCGACGTGGCGCCCGGCGAGTTCATCGCCGTGCTCGGGCCCAACGGCTCCGGCAAGACCTCGCTGTTGAAGGTGCTGCTCGGCCAGCTCACGCTGGGTTCCGGGCGGGCGTTCGTCGCCGGTTCGCCCGCGCGGGCGGGCAATCCGGATATCGGCTATGTGCCGCAACAGAAGACGATCGACGCGGGCGTGCAGCTGCGCGGTGTCGACCTGGTCGGTCTCGGCGTGGACGGGCACCGGTGGGGCCTCGGGCTGCGCGGGCGGGCCGAACGCAACCGGAAGGTGGCCGCCGCCATCGCGGCCGTCGGCGCGGAGAAGTTCGCGCACGCGCCGCTGGAATCCATGTCCGGCGGCGAACAGCAGCGGCTGCGGGTGGCCCAGGCGCTGGTCGGCGATCCGAAAGTGCTGCTCTGCGACGAACCGCTGCTCAGCCTGGACCTGGCCAACCAGCGGCTGGTCGCCGAGCTCATCGACCGGCGCAGGCGCGGCCACGACACCGCGGTGCTCTTCGTGACCCACGAGATCAATCCGATTCTGCCGCTGGTGGATCGGGTGCTGTACCTGGTGGACGGCAAGTTCCGGATCGGCACGCCCGACGAGGTGATGACCTCCGAGGTGCTTTCCGAGCTGTACCAGACCGAGGTCGACGTGCTGCGCGTGCGCGGGCGACTGGTGGTGGTCGGCACCGGTGACACCATGGACGCGCTCGGCGCGGCGGGGGCGCAGCACTGCCACGCCGAGCCGGACACGAGCGGGGTCCGCGCGTGAACGACAAGCTCGCCGATGTGTTCTCCAAGATGTTCGACCTGTCCACCACGGTCGACCTGCTCTCCTACGACTTCGTGCAGCAGGCGGTGCTCGCCGCCGCCCTGCTCGGCCTGCTCGCCGGGGCGATCGGGCCGCTGATCATCAGCAGGCAGATGTCGTTCGCGGTGCACGGCACCAGCGAACTCTCGTTGACCGGCGCGGCCGCGGCGCTGCTCGCCGGAATCGGTGTCGGGCTCGGGGCGATCATCGGGTCGGTGGTGGCCGCCGTGCTCTTCGGCGTGCTCGGGACCCGTGCGCGGGAGCGCGATTCCGTGATCGCGGTGGTGCTCTCGTTCGGCCTCGGGCTCTCCGTGCTCTTCCTCTGGCTCGGGCCGGAGCGCGCCGGCTCCAAGTTCTCGCTGCTGACCGGCCAGGTGGTCAGCGTCGGCTACAGCGGACTCGCGCTGCTCATCACCTGCACCGTGCTTGTGCTCGCCGTGCTCGCGGTGATCTACCGGCCGCTGCTGTTCGCCAGCTCGGACCCGGAGGTCGCGGTCGCGCGCGGTGTTCCGGTGCGCGCCCTCGCGGTGGTCTTCGCCGTGCTGCTCGGCATCACGGCGGCGTTCGGCGTCCAGATCGTCGGCGCGCTGCTCGTCCTCGCCCTGCTCATCACCCCCGCCGCCGCGGCCGCCCAGCTCACCGCCAATCCGGCCCGCGCGACGGTGTTGGCGATCGTCTTCGCGGAACTCGCCGCGGTGGGCGGCATCCTGCTGTCGCTGGCTCCGGGCGTTCCGGTGTCGACGTTCGTCACGGCGATCTCGTTCGTGATCTACGTGGTGTGCCGGGTCATCGGCAACCGCCGCCGCCAACTCGCGCGCGTGCGCTGAGTGGATTCGCGGGAGTCCTCGCGGACGTAATCGGTCCGACGAGCCGGTCAACCGCGAGCCCGACAAACATCCCCGCCTACTCCACCCGCGCCACCGCGCCTGGTCCGTCTAGTCCCACACAGTTTCCGCACGCCCCACACAGCCGGTACCTATGTAGACCGTGCGAAAGGTATGTGGCGCAAGCCGTTCGCCCTCGGCACGCTGGGGAGCGCGGGTGTGCGTCACAGGTCGGCGAGGCCTACCGCGGTGCGGAGGCGCGTCAGGGCTTCCGACCTCGGCAAGGTCGCGGTGCGGTGGTAGGCGGCCTTGTAGGTTTCGGCGCCAAGGCGGTCGGTGAGGGTGGTTACCAACGCGGTGAGGCGGGGTTCGCCCGCGTCGAAGTCGCCGCGGATGGCTTCGCTGAGGCCGAGGGCTTCGGCGGCGGATTCAGGGGCGTCCTCGAGGGTGCGCAGTTCGGCGAGGAGTTCGGCGACATGGGCGGTGTTCGCGGCGTCTCCCAGCGAGAACAGGCCCGCGGCGGCGCGCGGGAGGTGGGCGCGGGCCTCGGCCGGTGCGCCGTCGGCGAGGCGGTTGGCCAGGCGGGCGGCGGCGATGAGATCGGCGGCCATGCTCTCCGGGAGGCCGAGGCGGTCCGCGATCGAGTCGAGTTCGTCGATGGTCTGGTCGGCGGCGGGCACGTCGCCCGCGCGGCGGTGCCATTCGGCGAGTTCGAAGAGGGTCTCGGCGGCGCTGCGGCGGTGGCCGCGGGCGGTGGCCTGTCGACGCATGGCCTCGATGTCGCGGAGCGCGCCGACGAGATCGCCAGCGCGCATGCGTTCGACGGTGAGCCGGGCGCGGCAGTGGAACAGGTCGTCCTGGCCGCCCAGCTCGCTGCTGACCGCGACGCCGCGTTCGAATACGGCGATGGCGCGGTCGTGTTCGCCGCGCAGCGAGTGATCGCGGCCGACGGCGAGTAGCGCCATGCCGAGACCCCAGCGGTCGCCGACCTCCTCGAAACCGTGCAACGCCGCGGCACGGGCCTCGGCGCCCGCGGCACGGTCGCCCCGTTCCGTCCACACGTAATCCCGCGCCCAGTGCGCGCTGGCCCGGACCCAGGGATCTGGGTTCGTCTGCGCCTGATCGAGGACGCGGTCGCCGAGTTCGTCGGCCCCCACCGAGACGGCGAGCAGCGGAATCCACAGCATCAGCGTGGGGTGGAAGTCGAGTGCGTCGGCGGCCGCGCAGTCCTCGATTAGCGTCCGCACCGGAACGTCTTCCGCGATCGGCGCGCCCGCGAGCAACTGCACGAGTCGCAGCGCGGACCGCTCGCGGGCGGGCAGGGCGGCGTCCAGGCGCAGCACGGCGGCGAGGAAGGTGTCGAACTGGGTGCCCATGCCGCGGATGCCCCAGTACCAGAACAGCGCGCCGACGAAGCGTGCGGCGCGCACGGCGTCGCCCGCGTCGAGTGTCGAACGTAGTGCGGTTACGAAGTTTTCGTGTTCGGCGTCGAAGACACCGATGGCGCGCAGTTGTTCTCGCGTGCGCAGCAGTGGTTCGTTGTGTTCGGCCAGCGCCAGGTAGTGCTCGGCGAAGCGGTCGGCCACATCGTCGCCGGATTCCGCCAGCCTGTCGGCCGCGTAGGCGCGGATCGTCGCCAGCATGCTGTAGCGCTCGTCGGTAACCGTGACGACGGACTTCTCCACGAGCGCGTCCGCCACGTACAGCACGTCCGCGGCGGGCAGTGCCGCGTCGGCGCAGATCGCTTCCAGCGCGTCGAGTGTCGCGCCGCCGGGGAACAGCGAAAGCCTGCGGGCCAGTATGCTTTCCGGTTCGGTGAGCAGGTCCCAGCTCCACGCCACCAGGGCCAGCAGCGTGCGCTGGCGCGGCAGTGCGGTTCGGCTGCCGGAGGTCAGCAGACGGAAGCGGTCGTCGAGTCGGCGCGCGATCTGCTCGACGCTCATCGAACGCAGCTTGGCGGCGGCCAATTCGAGCGCGAGCGGCAGGCCGTCGAGCTGCCGGCAGATGTCCACGACCGGGCCGACGGTCTCGGCGTCGAGGACGAAATCGGGGCGTGCCGCGACCGCGCGATCCAAGAAGAGCCGTACGGCGGGAGCATCGACCGCATCGGTGAATTCGGCTGCCTCCCCGGGCAATTCGAGCGGGCCGAGCTGGTACAGGGTCTCCCCGGCGATGGCGAGGGGCTCCCTGCTGGTCGCGAGAATCCGCAGCTGCGGTAGTCTTTCGAGTAGACCGTCGGCCAGTTCGGCGGCGGATTCGATCAGGTGCTCACAGTTGTCGAGCACGAGGACGACGGGGCCGACGTCGAGCAGTTCGGCGATGCGGTCGTGGCCGGTGAGCGGCTGGCGAGTGTCGGAGACGCTCATGTCCCAGGAGGCCAGCGCGCCGAGCACGGTGTCGGTGAGCTGTTCCGCGGTGCTCACCCCGGCCAGCGGCACGAACCAGACTCTGCCGCGTTCGTAAGCCCGATGGCGGGTGACGGTTTCGACCGCCAGCCGGGACTTGCCAGCACCTCCCGGACCGACCAGCGTGACCAGACGACCCGCGGCGAGCAGCTCCGAGACGCGGGCAAGCTCGCGGTCGCGACCGACGAAGTTGGTGAGCGGCAGCGGAATTCGGCTCGCGGAAGGCTCCTGGCGCGGGGCGGGTCTATCCAGTTCACCGCGCAGCAGTGCCAGGTGGATATCCCGGAGTTCGGCGGAGGGGTCGACGCCCAGTTCGTCGCCGAGGCGCTCGCGGATCTGTTCGTAGACGGCGAGCGCGTCGGATTGGCGACCAGCGGCGGACAAGGCGCGCATGCGTAGACCGGCGAGCCGCTCGGCGAGCGGGCGTTCGGCGGCGGCGGTTTCCAGATCGGCGAGCACCTCGGCATGCCTGCCGAGCCGCAGCTCGACATCGTAATTGTCCTCGGCGACAGCGGCTTTCAGTTCCTCCAGCCGCGCGACCGAGAGATCGGCGAACGGGGCGTCCCGCACGTCGGCGAGTGCGGGGCCACGCCACAGCGCGAGGGCGTCCGCGAGGGTGGCCGCCGCCGCCTCGACCTTGCCCGCGGCCAGTTCGCGGCGTCCTTCGGCGGCCGCTGCTTCGAAGCGGTGGGTGTCCACGTCCTCGGGTCGCACCGAGAGCCGGTAGCCGCCGGGGCCGAGTTCGAGGGTGCCCGCGCCGCGTATCACCTTGCGCAGGCGGGAGACCAGCGCCTGCAATGCTCCGGCCGCTTCGGCGGGCGGCTGCTCGCCCCACAGTCCGTCGACGAGCGCGTCGACCGAGACCGGGCGGCCTGCCTCCAATGCGAGCCTGGCCAGGAGCATTCGGAGCCGGACACCGCCGAGATCGAGAGGGGCGCCGTCGTCGGTGTAGGCGGCGACCGGGCCGAGTAGAGCAACACGCACTGGTTCAGCCTGTCAGAAGGGGTGGGAGTCGCGTGCGTGGGGAGCTGAGTCCGTCCAGGTTCGGTTGGGGCGTGCGGGATGGATGTCGACCGCGGCGCCTTCCCGGGGTGGTGCACGGTGGCGGTGCGCGCGGAGTGGGGCTGCTTCGAACGCGAAGAACCCGGTTTCGCGGTGCGAAACCGGGTTTCGGGCTCGGAGGTGTCAGGCGGCGAGCAGGGCGATGAAGACCAGGATCGAGCCGCCGAAGACGATCGCGTGGCGGGAGTTCTGCAGGTAGGGCATGACCCAGCGGGGGAAGGCGCCCTCGGCCGCGGCCAGGAAGCGGCCGGCGTCGATGCGGGCGAGCTCGGGGTCGCCGGTCTTGGCGAAGGCCGCCTCGACACCCTTGGCGGCGGTCAGGTTGCTGTAGAGGATGACGATGTTGACGAGCACGACCAGCACCTGACCGATCCAGGTCAGCGTCTGACCCCACGGGTTGCCCGCCAGGTTGAGGACGGCCAGGCCGGTCATGGCCAGGGCGATGGACAGCGGCGCCCAGGTCTCGTGGCCGCCCGCGTCGAACCGCATGCCGTGCTCGGCGAGCACACCGGGCCGGACGCCCTGGCGGTTCAGTTCCGCCTCGGCGGCGGCCTTGGCCGCGGCGCCGTAGCGGTGGCGAACCAGCGGGATGCTCACGAAGGCGAGGGCGATGAGCAGCTGGGCGATGGCGGCGACGGTCATGGTCTTCTCCGAATCCTTGGTCTGGCGGGGCCGGTGTGGCCCGCTCTCGATGAACCAAAGATGTCCGGCCGCGCTGACAGGCCGGTCACAGTGCGCTGACAGCGCCTGTCAGTGCAGGTAGAAGCACCATTCGACGGTATCGACACCCCAATGGAGGCTCAGTGATGGCAGCCGCCTTCAGTCTGTCCTGGCGGGTTTCGTATGCTCGGACTCACCCGCCGCCGAACGAATGGTGACCAACGATGATCGACTTCTCGATTCCCGCCGAACTCGCCGCCGAACGCGACCGCGTCCGCCAGTTCGTCATCGACAAAATCGTTCCGTTCGAGCGCGACCCGCGCCTGACCGCGCACGGTCCGACCGACGAACTGCGCCAGGAACTGGTGGAACTCGCGCGCGCCGAGAAGCTGCTGACGGTGCAGGCGCCCGAGGCGCTCGGCGGGCGCGGGCTCAGCCACGTCGAGC
This sequence comes from Nocardia sp. NPDC050713, assembly GCF_040654315.1. Classification (NCBI taxonomy): domain Bacteria; kingdom Bacillati; phylum Actinomycetota; class Actinomycetes; order Mycobacteriales; family Nocardiaceae; genus Nocardia; species Nocardia sp. NPDC050713. Next base: position 814,256 of record NZ_JBFAHS010000001.1, read on the forward strand.
AGGCCGTCATCTACGAGGCGGCGGGATGGTCCACCCTCGGCCCGATCGCGATGAACTGCGCGGCGCCCGACGAGGGCAACATGTTCCTGCTGTCCAAGGTCGCGAACCAGGAGCAGACCGACCGCTACCTGATGCCGGTGATCAACGGGCACCAGCGCTCGGTCTTCGCGATGACCGAACCCGACGGCGCGGGCTCGGACCCGGCGCAGCTGGCCACCGAGGCGGTCTTCGACGGCGAGAACTTCACCGTCAACGGCCGCAAATGGCTGATCACCGGCGCGAACGGCGCCAAGACCTGGATCATCATGGCCCGCCTCGCCGCCAACCCGCACCTGCCCGAGGGACCGACCCTGTTCCTGACCGACGGCGACCAGCCGGGCATCGTCATCGAGCGGACCATGAACACGATGGACCGCAACTACGTCGCCGGGCACGGCGTCGTCCGCTTCGACAACCTGGTGCTGCCGAAGTCGGCGCTGCTCGGGGAGGCCGGGCAGGCGCTGCGCTACGCCCAGCTGCGGCTGGCCCCGGCCCGGCTCACGCACTGCATGCGCTGGCTCGGCGCGGCCGAACGGGCCCAGAGCATCGCGGTGCAGCACGCCAAGACCCGCACCGCGTTCGGCAAGCCGATCGGCGAACACGAGGGCGTGTCGTTCATGTTGGCGGACAACGAGATCGCGCTGCACCAGTGCCGACTGACCATCTGGCACGCCTGCTGGCTGATGGACCAGGGCGAGAAGGCGAGGCACGAGAGCTCGATCGCCAAGTCCTACGTCTCCGAGGAGCTGTTCAAGGTCGCCGACCGCTGCGTGCAGGTGCTCGGCGGGATCGGCATCAGCGACGAGACGGTGGTCGAGATGATCTTCCGCGACATGCGCGCCTTCCGCCTCTACGACGGCCCCACCGAGGTCCACAAGTACGCCATCGGACGCAAGATTCTGCGCTGAGCCACTACGATCCTGTGGCATGAGTTCGGAACTGCTCGTCGATGTCTCCGCGGGCATCGCCGTGCTCACGCTCAACCGGCCCGCCCAGCAGAACGCGTTCACCCCGGCTATGGCCGCGGAACTCGGCGCAGCGCTGCAACGCTGCGACAGCGAGGACGCCATCCGCGCGGTGGTGATCACCGGGACGCCGCCCGCGTTCTGCGCGGGCGCGGATCTGTCCAGCCGGGTGGGCGAGGTCAGCGCCACCATCGAGCCCGCCCCGTGGCGGGTGCGCAAGCCGGTGATCGCCGCGGTCAACGGGCACGCGGTCGGCATGGGGCTGGCGCTGGCCCTGCAATGCGACCTGCGCTACATGGCGCGCGACGCGGTCTACGGACTGACCCAGGTGCGCCGCGGCGTGCTCGCCGACGGCTACGCGCACTGGACGCTGCCCCGGCTGGTCGGCATGGCCAACGCCGCCGACATCATGCTCACCGGCCGCACCTTCGACGGCGAGGAGGCCAAGGCGATGGGCCTGGCCAACGCCTGCCTCGCGGGCGGCGAAGTGCTGCCGACCGCGCTCTCGGTGGCGCACGATCTGGTCAACGGCTCCGCGCCGCTACCGGTGGCGCTGTCCAAGCGACTGCTCTGGGAGGGCCTCGGCATGAGCCCGTCCATGGTTGGTCAGCTGGAGTCCGAACTCAACGCCCACGTCGCCAAGAGCGTCGACGGCGGCGAGGCGATGGCGGCGTTCCGTGACCGCAGGCAGCCCAACTGGACCGGCAGCATCAGCTCCGAATGGCCCGCGTGGGACAACAAGGCCGACGCCGACCGACCGGTGCTCGACTGAATCGCGACCTCTTACGCGTTGCCGCCCAGCACGATGAGCAGAAAGAGGATCGCCATCAGAACCATGAGGACGGTTCCGATGACACCGAGGATGTAGCCGACCAGTACCTGTGCTCGGCCGCCGAGGGCGCCGCCGGAGTCCTCGATCTGGTCGAGGGCGCGCTTGCCCAACGCCCACGCCACCGGGCCGAGCGCTCCGCAGCAGAAGATGCTCGCCGCGCCGAGAAACAACACGGCCGTGGCATTCGGATGCTCGACCGTCGCACCGATGGGCTGGTTGGGTATCACCACCAGCCGAATTCTACGGGGCTACCGGGGAACTCCGCGTATTTTGCGGATCGCGCGTGACTCGGGGCGTTTCGTGTCGGCCGGGAAACGCCGTTCACCTGCGCCGTCGCCGAAACGGTTGGCGCGTACGAACATTCGGCCCGGTGGGCGAATCCGTCAGACCCGGCGCTGACGGGCGATCTCGGCGAGCACCACGCCCGCCGCCACCGACGCGTTCAGCGACTCCACCGGACCGGCCATCGGGATGCTGAGGATGCTGTCGCAATTCTCCCGGACCAGGCGCGAGAGACCCTTGCCCTCCGAGCCGACCACGATGACCGTCGGTGCGGTGCCGTCGAACTCGTCCAGCGTGGTGTCGCCGTCCATGTCCAGGCCGACGATCTGGAAGCCCTGGTTGGCCCAATCCTTGAGCGTGCGAGTCAGATTCGTGGCGCGCGCGACCGGAAGCCGGGCCGCGGCGCCCGCGCTGGTCCGCCACGCGACGGCGGTGACGCTCGCGCTGCGCCGTTGCGGGATGAGCACGCCGTGGCCGCCGAACGCCGCGACGGAGCGGATCACCGCGCCGAGGTTGCGTGGATCGGAGATGTTGTCCAGCGCGACGAGCAGCGCGGGTTCGGCCGTACCGCGCAGCCGGTCGAGCAGATCGTCCGGGTGTGCGTAGCGGTACGGCGGCACCTGGAGCGCGAGACCCTGGTGCAGACCGTTGTTGCTCATCCGGTCCAGATCGGTGCGCGGCACCTCGAGGATGGAGATGCCCGCGTCGGCCGCGGTCTGCACGCTCTCGGTGAGCCGGTCGTCGTTCTCGGTGCCGACCGCGACGTAGAGCGCGGTGGCCGGGACGCCAGCGCGCAGACACTCGACGACCGGGTTGCGGCCGAGCACCAACTCGGGACCGTCCTCGGTCTTGCGACCCGCGGGGCGGCCACCGGCGGCGCGGCCGGTCGGGCGCCCCTTCGCCTCCGCCTTGGCCTTGGCCGCGGCGCGCTTGGCCGCGGGGTGCTTGGTCCGCATCTCGGCGGGCGGTGTCGCGCCGCGCCCCTCGAGTGCGCGCCTGCGCTTGCCGCCGGAACCGACGACCGCGCCCTTCTTGCTACCCGTCTTGCGCACAGCGCCGCGACGCTGCGAATTCCCTGCCATCAGTTCGCCTTTCCGCGCGCGGCGCCCAACGACCACTCGGGTCCTCGGGCGGTGTCGGTCACCTCGATGCCCGCGGCGGCCAAACGGTCGCGCACGGCGTCTGCGGTGCCCCAGTCCTTGTCGGCGCGGGCCTGCTGGCGGCGGTCGAGTTCGGCGCGCACCAGCACGTCGAGCGCATCCTGCGCCGCGGAGGTGTCCTCCGGCGCGTACCACTTCGGGTCGTACGGGCAGACGCCGAGGATGTTCAGCATGGCCCGCACCTGCCCGGCCAGCTCCCGCGCGGTGTCCACCGCGCCCGATTCCAGCGCCTTGTTGCCTTCGTGCACCACGCGGTGCACCTCGGCGAGCGCGCGCGGCACGGCCAGGTTGTCGTCCATCGCCTCGGCGAACGCGTCGGTCCACTTGCCGACCGGGATCTCACCGGCCCGCTCGGCGACCCGGTGGATGAACGCCTCGATCCGCTGATAGGAGGCCGCGGCGTCGTAGAGCGCCTTGTCCGAGTACTCCAGCATCGATCCGTAGTGCGCGCTGCCGAGATAGAACCGAAGCTCCACGGCGCGAACCTTTTTCAGCACGTTGGGCACCGACAGCACGTTGCCGAGCGACTTGGACATCTTCTCGCCGCCCATGGTCACCCAGCCGTTGTGCAGCCAGTACTGCGCGAACCCGTCGCCGGCGGCCTTGGACTGGGCGATCTCGTTCTCGTGGTGCGGGAACACCAGATCCATACCGCCGCAATGGATATCGAATTCCGCACCCAGATAGAACTCGGCCATCGCGGAGCATTCCAGGTGCCAGCCGGGGCGGCCGGGACCCCACGGCGACGGCCAGTTCGGCTCGCCGGGCTTGGCCGCCTTCCACAGCGTGAAATCGCGCGGGTCGCGCTTGCCCTCGCCCGCGCTCTCGCCCTGGTGCACGTCGTCGAGCTTGTGGCCGGACAGGTTTCCGTAATCCGGGTAGCTCTGCACGTCGAAGTAGACGTTGCCCTCGGAGGCGTAGGCGTGCCCGCGGTCGATGAGCCGCCGCATCAGATCGACCATCTGGGTGATGTGGCCGGTGGCCCGCGGCTCCGCGGAAGGCGGCTGCACACCGAGCGCTTCGTAGGCGCGGTCGAAGGCCCGCTCGTAGGTGGCCGCCCACTCCCACCACGGGCGGCCCGCCTCGGCGGCCTTGTTCAGAATCTTGTCGTCGATGTCGGTGACGTTGCGGATGAAGTGCACGTCGTAGTCGTGCGCCTGCAACCAGCGGCGCAGCACGTCGAACGCGACGCCGCTGCGGACGTGACCGATGTGGGGTTCCCCCTGGACGGTGGCGCCACAGAGGTACACCGAAGCGCGGCCGGGAACCAGCGGCGCGAAATCGCGCATGGTTCGGCGTTCGGTGTCAAAGAGGCGCAGTGTCACGGCAGTCGATCCTAGTCGGCGCCGTCGAAGGACTTCCGTCCAGGCTCACACACGACCGGCGGGAACTCTGAGGTTGGTCCGGCCGGTCGGAGCAGGGCGTTCGCGCCTCGGCTCGACCGAGGGGCGCCGGGGTGCTATGTGCGGGCTTGCAGCAACGCGGTGGCGATCGACGCGACACCCTCTCCGCGACCCGTGAGACCCAGTCCGTCGGTGGTGGTTCCGGACACCGAGACCGGCGCTCCGAGCAGCTCGCCGAGCACCTTCTGCGCCTCCGGGCGGCGCGGTCCGATCTTGGGTCGATTGCCGATGACCTGCACCGCGGCGTTGACGATGTCGAATCCGGCCTCGTCGAGCAACCGGCGGACCTCGGTCAGCATCGCGGCGCCCGAGACGTCCTTCCACTCGGGGCGGCCGGTACCGAACACCGCGCCGACATCGCCGAGCCCGGCCGCCGACAGCAGCGCGTCGCACAGTGCGTGCGCGGCCACGTCGCCGTCGGAGTGGCCGGAGCAGCCGTCGTCACCGTCGAAGAGCAGTCCCGCCATCCAGCACGGACGACCGGGTTCGATGGGATGCACGTCGCTGCCGATACCAACTCGCATGGTCACGACGTTCTCATACGCTCCGCGCCGCGTTGCACACCGTCTCGGCGAGCATCAGGTCCAGCGGAGTGGTGATCTTGAAGGCCATCGGGTCGCCGGGAATGGTGTGCACATCGGCGCCGAGCCGCTCGACGAGTCCGGCGTCGTCGGTGGCGAGCACGTTCGTCTCGTAGGCGGCGCGCAGGAGATCGGCCGCGAAGCCTTGCGGTGTCTGGATCGCGCGAAGCGCCGCGCGGTCGGGGGTGCCGGTCACCACGCCGTGCGCGTCGACGGACTTGACGGTGTCGACCACCGGGAGGGCGGGAACCACCGCGCGATGACCCGCCCGCAACTCGGCCGCGACCCGGGCGATCAACGCGGGCGGGGTGAGCGCGCGGGCGGCGTCGTGCACCAGGTAATAGCCCGCGTCCGGCGCGGCGGCGATACCCGCGCGCACCGAATCGGTGCGTTCGGCGCCGCCGACGACCACGCGCACCGCGTCCGAGGGCGGCAGCAGGGCGACTGCGCTCTCGACCAGTTCGACGGGGACCATCACGATGATGCGGTCGACCGCCCCGGAGACCAGCAGGCCGTCCACGGCGAGCCGGACCATGGGTGTGCCGCCGACCGCGACGAACGCCTTGGGCGTGTTCTCACCCAAACGGACGCCGCGACCGGCGGCAGGAACCAAGGCAACGACAGGACTGTCGCTGTCAGAGTTGTTCACGGTCAGGAAGCCGCTGCGAGGACCTCGTCGAGCAGCGTCTCGGCCTTGCCGTCGTCGGTACCCTCGGCGAGCGCGAGTTCACCGACCAGGATCTGGCGAGCCTTGGCCAGCATGCGCTTCTCACCGGCGGACAGCCCACGATCCTGCTCCCGACGCCACAGGTCGCGGACGACCTCGGCAACCTTGTTCACATCGCCGGAGGCGAGCTTCTCCAGGTTGGCCTTGTAGCGGCGAGACCAGTTGGTCGGCTCCTCGGTGTGCGGCGCGCGCAGCACCTGAAAGACCCGGTCGAGACCCTCCTGGCCCACGACGTCGCGCACGCCGACGTATTCGGCGTTTTCCGCGGGTACGCGAACGGTCAGATCGCCTTGGGCGACCTTCAGGACCAGATACTCTTTTTGCTCACCCTTGATGGTGCGAGTCTCGATTGCTTCGATCAGCGCCGCTCCGTGGTGGGGGTAAACGACGGTGTCTCCGACCTTAAAAATCATGTGTCCCGTGCCCCTTTCGATGTTCACAGTTTAACATGCGACTCGGTAACGGCGCGATCAACTGTGCAGGTCAGGGCCACAACGAGCGGACCGAGGGGGTTGACAGAACCCGGACGGTGTGCATTACGTTGTGCCAGAACGAGTTATCCGACGGCGCCACCTCGCCCGTGTCCCACGAGGTACCGCGGCACTCGGCCCGCAACCGCACCCCCGGGCCACCGAACCGTTATGCAACGGTTGCCGACCGACAGCGGTGTCGCGGGGCGGACACCCCGGCCCGACCGACGGGTCCCCGGTGTCGACTACTACGCTGCCTAGTTACTACTCTCCGTAGCGGAGTGATCCCGGTCGACATGGAGGACAACCCGTGACTGCCCTGAATGCTGTGACCGCCTCGTCGGGGGCGCGGAAGCCACGTCTCATGGTGACTGTTGCCGCACTCGCCGCGGGCGCCGCGCTCGCGCTGTCCGGCTGCAGCGCGGGGCAGGTCTCCCAGACCGCGAACCAGGCTCCGGCCATCAACGGCAACAACGCCGAGGTCGAGGACATCTCGCTGCGCAACGTGCACATCGTGTACCCGTCCGAGGGCTACACCAATGTGCAGGGCGGCAAGGCGCTGATCGCGCTGTCCATCGTGAACAACAGCGAGACCGTCACCGACGAGCTCACCAGCGTCACCACCGACCTCGGCCAGGTGAAGATCACCCCGCCGTCCGGCGCGTCCTCGGTGAAGCTCGCGCCGCAGCAGACCGTCGTCGCGGCGGGCAAGCAGGGCGGCGGCTCGACCGACTCGCACGGCGGCGACAACCACGGCGACGACAGCCACGGCTCACAGCCGACCAAGCAGCAGACCGCCGATCCGGAGGCAAAGCCGGCCACCCTCGAGATCACCGGCCTCACCAAGGACATCACCCCCGGCCTGACCTACACCGTCTCGTTCAACTTCAAGGAGAACGGCACCGTGCAGGTCCAGGTGCCGGTCGACGCGGGCACCGAGGCCGAGCGCCACGAGTCCGATCTGTCGGGCCCGGCCGCCGGTGGCGGTCACGGCGGCGGCCACTGAGCCCGAGTCCGTCGCGGACCGAGAACGAAGGCTGTCGCACTCGGTGCGGCAGCCTTTTCCATATGCGGGGTTCTGTCGGGCCCGGTACGTAAGGTGCGCCTGTGGCAAAGAACAAGCCGATCTTCCGGTGCTCCGCCTGCTCGCACGAGGTCGCGAAGTGGGTGGGCAAGTGCCCGGACTGCGGGGCGTGGGGCACGGTCGACGAGGTGGCCGTCTCGGCCGTGTCGGCCGCCGCGCCGGGTAGGCGCGCGATGCTGCCGAGCACCGCGGCGGCCCCGATCTCCACGATCGATTCGCAGGTCACCAAGGCCAGGCCGACCGGTGTCGGCGAGCTGGACCGGGTGCTGGGCGGCGGCGTGGTCGCGGGCTCGGTGGTGCTGCTCTCCGGTGAGCCGGGCGTTGGCAAGTCGACGCTGCTGCTCGAGGTCGCGCACCGGTGGGCCAAGCAGCGCGACGAGAAAGCGCTCTATGTGACCGCCGAGGAGTCGGCGGGTCAGGTCCGGCTGCGCGCGGACCGCACCGGCGCGGTGCACGAGCGGGTGTACCTGGCGGCGGAGTCGGATCTGTCGATCGTGCTCGGGCACGTCGAGCAGGTGCGGCCGACGCTGCTCGTCGTCGACTCGGTGCAGACCATGCTCGCGCCGGACGTGGACGGCGTGATCGGCGGCGTCACCCAAGTCCGCGCGGTGACGGCGGCGCTCACCTCGCTGGCCAAGGCGAGCGGGATCGCCGTGCTGCTGGTCGGCCATGTCACCAAGGACGGCAACGTGGCGGGGCCGCGCACCCTCGAACACTTGGTGGACGTGGTGCTGCAGTTCGAGGGCGACAAGAACTCCACGCTGCGCATGGTGCGCGGCATCAAGAACCGGTTCGGCAGTGCCGACGAGGTGGGCTGTTTCGAGCTGCACGAGGAAGGCATCGCGGGCGTCGACGACCCGTCCGGGCTGTTCCTGCACCACCGCACCGATTCGGTGCCCGGCACCGCGGTCACCGTCGCGATGGACGGCAAACGGCCGCTGGTCGGCGAGGTGCAGGGCCTGACGGTGAAGACCGAGATCCCCGCGCCGCGCCGCGCGGTCAGCGGGCTCGACTACAACCGGGTCGCCATGGTGCTCGCGGTGTTGCAGAGCCGCGGCCGCGTCTTCCTCGGCAAGCACGACGTCTACGCGGCGACGGTCGGCGGCATGCGCCTCGTCGAACCCGCGGCGGACCTGGCCATCGCGCTCGCCATCGCCAGCGCCGAATCCGATACCGCGCTGCCGCCGGGCTGGGTGATCCTCGGCGAGGTCGGCCTCGCGGGCGAAGTGCGGAAGGTGACCGGCGTGGCACGTAGGCTGGCCGAAGCGCAGCGGCTCGGCTTCACCACCGCGCTGGTGCCGCCGGGGCTGGATCGAGTGAAGGGCGGGGGCATGAAGATTCACGAGGTGACCGACGTCGGTTCCGCGCTGCGGATCAGCGGCCTGCGCGCGCGGCGGGCGGCGCGGAGCGAGGCGGCCGAGTGATACCCGGGCGGTGGGCGGCGTATCTGCTAGGCAGACCGGCCCCCGTCGCGCCGAGTACGCCCGCCCCGTCGACGACCGCACGGAACAGGCTGCCCGAGATCGTCACCCGGCTGGCTCCCGGCACGCCGCTACGAGACGGGCTGGAACGCATCCAGCGCGGTCGCACCGGCGGCCTGGTCGTGCTCGGCTACGACGCGGACGTCGAGCGGATCTGCGACGGTGGGTTCGAGCTGGACGTCGAATTCGCGCCGACCCGGCTGCGCGAGCTGTCGAAGATGGACGGCGCGGTGGTGCTCTCCACCGACGGCGCCCGCATTCTGCGCGCCAACGTGCACCTGGTGCCCGATCCGAACCTGCCCAGCGCGGAATCCGGCACCAGGCACCGCGCCGCCGAACGGACCGCCGCCCAGACCGGCTACCCGGTGATCGCGGTGAGCAAGTCGATGCGCACGATGACGCTGTACATCGATGAGGTCCGCCACCTGGTCGAGCCGTCGGCCACCATCCTGGCCAGGGCGAACCAGGCGCTGGGCACGTTGGAACGCTACAAGGCGCGGCTGGATCAGGTGTGCGAGCAGCTGTCGGAGAGCGAGCTCGAGGACGTCGTCACCCTGCGTGACGCTTTATCGGCGGCCCAGCGCCTGGAGCTGGTGCGGCGTCTGGCCAAGGAGATCGAGCAGAGCGTGCTGGAGCTCGGCGCCGACGGTCGCCAGCTCGCCCTGCAACTGGAGGACCTGGTCGGCGACAGCGCCTGGCTGCGCGAGTTGCTCGTCCGCGACTACCTCGCCTGCGAGCCGGCGGGGGCAGAGGCAGGTGTGCCTGATCATGGTGTGGTTCTCCGCACGGGTACCAGGCAACGGGAGAACACGGCCTGCTCGTGCGCCGACCGCCGACATGTGAATGGGTCAGAGGCGGCGGGGGCGGGTGTACCTGATCATGGTGTGGTTCTCCGCACGGGTACCAGGCAACGGGAGAACACGGCCTGCTCGTGTGCCGACCGCCGACATGTGAATGGGTCAGAGGTCGAGCGCGCTATGGCGGGGCTGGACCTGGTCACCGATGCCGAACTGCTCGACCTCACCAATCTGGCCGCGCCGCTCGGTTATCCGGGCACCATCGAGGCGCTGGACCTGCCGATGCGCCCGCGCGGCTACCGGGTGCTCACCCGGATACCCCGGCTGCGCTTCACCCACATCGAATCGCTGGTCGACTCGTTCGGCTCGCTACAAGGACTGCTGGTCGCGACAACGAGCGAGCTACAGGCCGTCGACGGGATCGGCGTGCCGACGGCGCGGCAGATCCGCGACGGGCTGACCCGCCTCGCCGAAGCGGGCGCGGACAACCCGTTCGAACGGGATCGATGAAGCCGCGGCTCAGGCGATGTTGAACGGCTCGGCCGCGCTGCGCACCGAACCGAGTTGCGCGACAACCGAATACGCGCCGGGCGGGACCGGGACGCGCTCGCCCGCGCAATTCGGCTGAGATGTCGAGCCGGACCAGGTGACCTGGAAAGCGGCCTGCTCACCGCGATTCAGATTGCGCACGTCGGGCTGACCGTCCGGATAGCAATCGGTGCTCGACCACAGCTTGCGGGTGCCGTCGAGGGTGTAGACCGAGATCTGCTGCAATCCGGAGCCGACGTCGCGGGCGCAGGTCACCGAGGAGATGTTGGTGATCACGATGCCGAACACCGGCTGCTCGCCCGCCTTGTAGGTGGGTTGCTCGACGGTCACCTTCACCGCCAGCGACTGATCGGGGCACTGCCCGGACGCCACCGGAGCCGGACTTGCCGCCGGGGTCACCGAAGGTTTGGGCGCGTCCGCGCTGGCGGATGACTTCAGCGTGTCGCCCGACTTCTTCACCGACGAGGTCGAACTCGACGCGGCCACCTTGGCGTCACCGGGCGAGCCGCCACCGCGCACGACCATCACCACGAGCCAAATCACCAGCGCGAGCGCCAAGACCAGGATTCCGATGGCGAAAACGCGACGACGCCAGTAGATCTCCGGAGGCAGCGGTCCAGTCGGTTCCAGCACGATTCAAACTTACGGGCAGCACCGGGCGCGGTGTCTCAGGACCTCGGCGTGTCGAACTGGACGACGCCATGGTGCCGGGTGCATCGCACCCGGCACGCTGGGGAAACTCCGCTCCTAGAACGGGTCAGGCGACCTCGCCGATGTTGCCGATGGCACTGTGCAGTTTCATCTGGCCCTCGGCCAGCTTGTAGGTGACGCACGCGATGGCGAGTTCGCCCGCCTTCACCCGCTCGGCGATGATCGACGAACGCTCCATGAGCAGTTTGCTGGTCTCGACCACGTGCCTGGCCTCGAGCTCGTCCACGTCGGACAGGCCCTCCCTGCGGCCGATCAGGATGGACGGCGACACCTTCTCCACCACGCTGCGGATGAATCCGCCGGGCACCTCGCCGCCGTCGAGCGCGTCGACGGTGGCCTTCACCGCGCCGCAGCTGTCGTGTCCGAGCACCACGATCAGCGGCACGTTCAGCACGTGCACGCCGTACTCGATCGAACCGAGCACCGAGCTGTCCACCACGTGGCCCGCGGTGCGCACGACGAACATGTCGCCGAGACCCTGATCGAAGATCAACTCCGCGGCCACGCGCGAGTCGCCGCAGCCGAAGAGGATGGCCGAAGGATGCTGACCGCCGACGAGCTTCGCCCGGTCGGCGGCGCCCTGATTAGGATGCATGAGGGTGCCGTTGACGAAACGCTCGTTGCCTTGGCGGAGAGATTTCCACGCGCTGATCGGGTTGGAATCAGACATACCGACCATTGTGCACAAGGCATTCGCTACCAGCGAGTCAGGTTCGTTACGTGTCGGCAAATATCGACTGGCCGCCGGGTGGCGGGGACGGTGAGGGTAATGCGTAGCGGGACAGGTCGGATCACACCGGCCCTGCCACAGATCGGTGATCGCGGCATCGACGCCGATGTGTTGCTGGACTGGTACGCCGAGACCGCCCGCGACCTGCCGTGGCGGCACCCCGGCGTGACCGCGTGGCAGATCCTGATGAGCGAGATCATGCTCCAGCAGACCCCTGTCGTTCGGGTGCAGCCTGTCTGGCTGGAGTGGGTGGCGCGCTGGCCGGTGCCCTCGGCGATGGCCGCGTCCTCCCAGGCCGAGGTGCTGCGCGCGTGGGGCAAACTCGGCTATCCGCGGCGCGCGCTGCGGCTGCACGAGTGCGCGCGGGTGCTCGCCGAGGAGCACGGCGACGAGGTTCCCACCGACGTGGACGTGCTGCTCGGCCTGCCCGGCATCGGCGCTTACACCGCGCGTGCGGTCGCCTGCTTCGCCTACGGCCAACGCGTGCCGGTGGTGGACACCAACGTGCGCCGGGTCGTCGCGCGCGCCGTGCACGGTCGCGCCGAAGCGGGCAATCCGGCCGCGCGCGACCTCGCCGAGACCGAGGCGCTACTGCCCGCGAAGATCGACCGCGCGGCGCGGTTTTCCGCCGCGCTGATGGAGCTCGGCGCGACGGTCTGCACCGCGCGCACGCCCGACTGCGCGCACTGCCCGCTGCCCGCCTGCGCCTGGGTGACCGCGGGTCGTCCGGTGTCCGAGGTGGTGCGCCGCACCCAGAAGTACGAGGGCACCGACCGCCAGGCCCGCGGCCGCCTGCTCGACGTGCTGCGCGCCGCGACCGGGCCGGTGGAGCGGGTGCGCCTGGACCTGGCCTGGACCCGCGATCCCGGCCAGCGCGATCGGGCGCTGGACTCGCTGCTGGTCGACGGGCTGATCGAGCAGACGGCGGACGGATTGTTCGCCCTCGCGGGTGAGGGCGATCGCTGACAGCCGGATGAAGGGGGCCTTCGGTCGGTCAGGCGAGGACCCGGTGCAGAAATCGTTCCACTTCGGCGCGATAGCGCTCGGGCTGATCGTCGTGCACCAGATGTCCCGCGTCCGGGATCAGCACGTACTCCGCATTCGCGTTGGTCTCGGCCATTTCCCGCATCTGCCCGGCCGGGGTGATGGTGTGCTCGCCCTCGATGAGCAGCACCGGGACGCGCACCGCCCGCCACTGCTCCCAGAAATGGCGGGTGCCCCACTCCTCGGAGATGTCGCGGAAGGTCGCGACCGAGCCGTGCAGCCGATAGCCGTCCGGGCCGTGCTCGAAGGAGTTCAGGAAGTAGCGACCCGCGACGGGGCCGAAGTACTCGAGCACCGAGTCGGCGTCGGGGAACGGCTGCGGCCACGACTCGATCATGGCCGCCCAGTCCGCGGCGGTGCGTCCGGTGAAGTCGGGGGCGATGTCCTCCACCACCAGCGCGCGCACCCGCTCCGGATACTGCGCGGCGAAGACCCAGCCGTGCAGCGCCCCCATGGAATGGCCGATCACGACCATCGGCTCGGTGAGGTGCGCGGTGGCCTCGGCGAGATCGGCGACGAAGGCCTCGGTGGTCAACTCCGGCGGGGCCGGGCGGCCGTGGCCCGCGGCGTCGTAGGTGTAGACGTGCCCGTGCGCCCGCAGCCAGTCCAGCTGGTCGCCCCAGGTGCGCGCGCTGCCCATCAAACCGTGCAGCAGCAGGATCGGCACGCCTGCTCCGCCTTCGTCGTACCACATCGGGACGATTGTGCCCCCGGGCTCGTCCGGGCGCGCGCCCGCCCGCGCGCGGGCGACGTATTGTCGAGTTCATGGCTGTCGTGAAGATCAACGCGATCGAGGTCCCCGAGGGCGCAGGGCCCGAGCTGGAGAAGCGGTTCGCGCACCGCGCGCACGCGGTGGAGAACTCGCCCGGCTTCCTCGGCTTCCAGCTGCTGCGTCCGGTCGCGGGCGAGAACCGCTACTTCGTGGTGACCCAATGGGATTCCGAGGAATCCTTCGCCGCTTGGCGGGACGGTCCCGCCCGTGCCGCGCACGCCGGCAGCGGGGACAAGAAGCCGGTCTCGACCGGGGCGTCGCTGCTCGAATTCGAGGTCGTGCTCGACGTCGCGGCCAAGCCCGCGTCCTAGCATCCGGCGGGTAACGACTCGCCCACACCGTGGTCAACAGGTGTCGACCGTGTTGACGACGGGCGCGCCGTGGTGTCACAGTTCGAGGTGACCAAGCGAGGGTGATGCGGTAATTCCGGTGTGATTCCGGAGCGGTCGCGCCACTGTGTTCCAAGCATCGAGTCCGATCTCCGCCGAGCAGGCGGGGGCCAGGCGAGGTGCCGGAAAGCCAGACACCGGCACCCTCCGCACCACCCATCTCACGGGACGCGACAACGCCCTGCCGGGACCGAGAATCCGGTCGGGACGTATCCCTAGGAGGACTCGAATGGCCATCGCGCATTCACCGAGCCAGGCGACCGATTCCCTGGCGACCGTGCTCGTCACGGTAGGTGTCGTTCTTCTCGCACTGCTCACGCTGTACCTGGTCGGCTTCGATCAGGGCGCCATCTCGCGCAGCGGGATGTTCATGCACGAGCTCATGCATGACGGACGTCATCTGCTGGGTGTTCCGTGCCACTGAACCCACCGACGACGACTCCGGTCCCCCTGGCCGGAACCTTGAAAACCCTGCTGCTGCGCGGCCTGCTCGCCGGTTTGATCGCCGGTCTGCTGGCCGCCACGGTGGGCTATTTCGTCGGCGAACCGAAGGTCGACGCGGCGATCGCCATCGAAGAGGCGAACGCGGCCACCGAAGAGTCGCACCACACGCCGGAGGAACCCGCCACGGGTCATTCCCACGGCGACGAGGAAGAGCCGCTGGTCAGCAGGCCCGGACAGAAGTTCGGGCAGTTCCTGGCTCTCGGCCTCAGCGGTCTCGCCTTCGGCGCGATCTTCGCCTCGGTCGCGCATTTCGCGCGGCGCCACACCGCACTGTCCGGTCCCAAGCTGGCGATCGGGCTCGGTGTCGCAGGGTGGGCCGCGATAGTCGCGGTGCCGTTCTTCAAGTACCCGGCGAACCCACCAGCGGTGGGTGATCCGGAGACCATCAACGATCGCACCCTGCTCTGGGTGGCCTCGGTGCTGCTCGGCCTCGCGGCCGTCGGCGCGGGGGTGTACGTGTACAAACTGCTGCGCGGGCAGCTGGACACCGTCCGGCTGATCGCGGGCGTCGCGGTGTTCGTGCTGATCACCACGCTGGGCTACGTCCTGCTGCCTGGCGTCGACGAGGTGTCCGCCGACTTCCCGCCGAGCCTGCTGTGGCAGTTCCGTGTCGCGTCGCTCGCCGTCTCCGCCACGCTGTGGGCGGCGCTCGGTCTCGGCTTCGCGGCGCTCACCGAGTTCGCGGGGCGTAACACCCAGGCGCGGAGCGAGGTCGCTACCGCGGGGTGACTCGCGTTCGAAAGATCAGGGGCAGTGTCGGTCTCATGACCGGCACTGCCCCTTTTCGGTCGAGCGGTCAGGCCAGCGCGGCGTCCAGGCTGATGATGTCGACACCGGCCAGCGCCTTGGAGACCGGGCAGCCGGCCTTGGCGGCCTCGGCGGCGGCGAGGAAGCCGTCGGCGTCCATGCCGGACACCCGGCCGCGGACGGTCAGTGCGACCGCAGTGATGCGGAAGCCGCCCGCCGGGTCCGGGCCGAGGGTGACGTCGGCGGTGACGTCCAGGCTTTCGGGTGTGGCGCCCGCGTTGCCGATCTGCGCCGAGAGCGCCATGGCGTAGCAGGAGGAGTGCGCGGCCGCGATCAGTTCCTCGGGGCTGGTGGTGCCGTCGGCTTCCTCCGCGGAACGCTTGGGGAACGACACGTCGTACTTGCCGACGCCCGAACTGGTCAGCTCGACCTGGCCGGAGCCGTCCTGCAGACCTCCGGTCCAAGCGGTGCGCGCGGTACGTGTTGGCATCATTGTCCTTTCACGAAGTGAGCCGAACTCGTGCAGGCTAGAACCTACCCGCACAGCCGAACCGTGCGCACCGCTTCCGCGGGCGAGCCGTCAGCTCGCCGCGCCGAGCTTCCCGTCGAGTTGCTCGAGTATCCGGGGCCACGCCGCACGGTGCCGGTCTCTGGCCGCCTCGCTCGCGAACCCCGAGTGCCGCAGGCGAAGCCGGATGCCGCGCGGCTGCTTGACGAACTGCACGCTCACCACCGTCTCGGCGCCCTCGGTGCCGCTCTCGCCGGTGACCCAGGTGAGCTCGACGAGGCGCTCCGGCTCCAGCCGCAGGAACCGGCCGTAGTGCGGGTTGCGCTTGCCCTCGAACTCGGTCTCGAAGAAGAACGGCTCGTTCACCGCGGGCTTCATCCGCACCGAATCCGGGGCGGCTAACCAGATGTCGAACCCCTGTGTCCATGCGGCGTAGAGCAAGCTGGGCGGTGCTTTCATCACCCGCTCCACGGTGAGGTCGTAGGGCCGTGCGGACAGATCCGGGAGACGAACTGACTGGTCGACCATCACCGGACCATACCCGCGCGCCCGAAGCCCCCACAGCATTTGCCCCGACGTGATCGGCTGTCACTCGGGATTGGTCACCCGGGCGAGCACGATGCCGCCGAGGATCAGCGCGAGCGCGAGCAACCGCCCCGCGCTGAACGGATCCCGGTGCACCACGATCCCGAGGGCGATCGCGCCCACCGCGCCGATGCCGGTGAAGACGGCGTAGGCGGTGCCGACGGGCAGCGTCTGCATGGCTCTGGACAGCAGGTATACCGCGAGGCTGCCCAGCACGAAGCACACGAGGGTGGGCAGCGGGCGGGTGAAGTTCTCGGTCGGTTTGATGCTCTGTGACCAGACGATCTCGACGAGGCCCGCGAGACCTAGTACGAGCCAGTTCATTTCGGTGCTCCGCTCATTCAGGGCTCCACTCGTTCAGGGGCTCCGCTCATTCAGGAGCGCGAGTCGTTCAGGGGCGAGAGTCGTTTGCGTGCGCGTTCGTTGGGTGCTCGAGCCGTTCACGTGCCCTAGGCCCTGTCTCGAAGTTCCATCCGGCGCCTCAGCCCGGACTTCGAGACAGGGCCTAGTCGTTCGCGCTCGAGTCGTTCGGGCGCGTCCGTTCTCGTTCAGTACTGCGCCGCGAGGGAGCGGGCGGTTTCGATGGCCTTGGCGTAGGAGTCGTCGTGTTCGGCTCGGCGATCGGCGAGCGCCGGATCCTGGCGGGAGTTGGCCAGTTCGGCGTGCACGAAAACCGTGTCGGTTACGGCGAAGTGGCCCGCGAAGAAGTCGCGCAGGTAGCGCTCCTGGTAGTCGAAGGCCGCCTTCGGCGCGCCGGGCGAATAGCTGCCGCCGCGCGCGGAGGTGACGACGAAACGGCGGTGCCCCAACGACATTCGGGGAAAGGTGATCTGGTCCAGCCAGGCCTTCAGCACGGCCGGAATCGAGTAGTTGTACATCGGGGTGCCGATCAGGATCACGTCGGCGGCGAGCACTTCGTCCAACAGGGGGCGCAGGACGGCCAGCGCCGCGGTCTGGGCCGGAGTCGTCGCCAGGCCGTCGAGGTCAGCCGGGTCGAAGGCGCCGCGCGCGAGGACCGCGTCGCACAGCTCGGTCCACGGCTCGTCCACGAAGGGCACGGGCCGCGCCGCAAGGTCTCGGTACAGGTACTCGCCGTTCGGATTCCCGGCGCGCCAGGCGGCGGCGAACTCCGCGCTCAGTTCCCGGCTGATGGAGCGGCGCCGGGCGCTCGCGTCGAGGTGCAACAAGGTGCTCATGCCTGCGCCTCGCCAATGCTCGGCTCCAGCACGCGCACCGCGCGCTGGCAAGTGATTCGCTCACTGCTTTCGCTCATGATTCAACCCTTCAACTAAGCGGACATATTGTCCGGTTCGACGTTAACAGCAAATCGGACACTCTGTCCACTTATCCCGAACTCCGCTAGAGTCGCTGTCATGGATGCCCGCTCGGATCTGCTCACCGGCGCACCGCTCGATCGACCGCCGAGCGAACGCGCGGACGCGGCACGCAACCGCGCCAAGGTCCTCGCGGCCGCGGCGGAACTCTTCGCCGAGCGGGATCCACGCGCGGTGACCATGGACGACATCGCCAAGGCAGCGGGCGTCGGCCGCGGCACGCTGTACCGCCGCTACCCGGACACGAATTCGATCGCCGTCGCGCTCCTCGACGAGCACGAACGCGCCATCCAAGAGCGCCTGCTGCACGGCGAACCACCCCTCGGCCCAGGCGCGTCCCCGGCAGACCGGCTGGCCGCCTTCTACGAGGCGATGGTCGAACTCCTCGACAGCCACGCGCACCTGGCACTCGGCGCGGAGACCGGCGGCGCCCGCTTCACGACCGGGGCATACGGGTTCTGGTACGCCCACGTCCGAGCGTTGCTGGTGGCGGCGGACATCCGTGACCCGGACGCGCTGGTCGATTCCCTGCTCGCACCGTTGGCCGCGGAGGTCTACACCGCACAACGCGAACGCGGGCTCAGCCCATCGACCATCACCCGAGGACTGGATCGGATCGCCCACGCCCTGCTCGGCAAACCCCGATAGGCACCCGCCCTATCACCGTTCCACACGCCGTTCACACGCCTGACGAAGCAGACCAGGCCGAGGTCCCATGCGAGCGCCGGACCGCGAGCGGCGCCCACCAACAAGCTCGCGAGCGTCCAGATGCCGAGAATGACTGTGCCGGTGATGCATCCGTCGAAGACGCAGGCCGGGCTCGGCAACGGCGTTGGGTCAGCCGCCGAATACCTGCGCTTACGAAGGTCGATCGACGGTCGGCCTCGTGGGGCACTGCCGGGCGCAATCCGCCCAAAGTCCGCGCATGGCCGGAGCGAAGGCGAAGGTACGCACCAGAGACACAGCCGGACGCAGTCCGCCCGAAAACCGCGCATGGCCGGAGCGAAGGCGGAGGTACGCCTTAGGCTGCAAGGGTGAGTGCGCCAGGCATAGCGAATCGTGGCTCGGTCGTATGGGACTGGGGCCTCGCGTTGATCGTCGCGGTAGTCCAGGTGGCCGGGGGTCGCGGCGCCGATATGCACCAGACCGGCACGCAGTCACTGGATGTGCTCGGTTATCTGCTGCTGCTCGCGGGGCCGGTCGCGCTGGCTTTCCGGCGCGTTCAGCCGCTGCCGGTGCTGGTGATCGCGCTCGCCGCGTGCGGCATCTACCTGGCGCTCGACTACGGGTACGGCCCCATCTTCCTCTCGCTGGTGATCGCCTTCCTCACCGCGGGGACGATCGGATCTCGCTGGTGGACATACCCGCTCGTGCCGATCGGCTACCTGCTCTTCGTGTGGCCGCTGCCCGCGTTGCTCGGTGAATCGGTGAACGGCTGGCAGATCGTCGCGCTGATGGCGTGGTCGGCCGTGCTCATCTGCGCGGCCGAAGGGTTGCGCCAGCGCCAGGCGACGCTGGAGGCCCGCGAGCAGCGCGCGGAGGCTGCCCGCCGCGACGAGCAGGCGCAGCGGGAACGCCGCGCGACCGAGGAGCGGCTGGCCATCGCCAGGGAGCTGCACGACGTTCTCGCCCACAGTCTTTCGCTGATCAACATGCAGTCCTCGGTAGCGCTGGAGCTGTTCGACAAGCGGCCGCAGCAGGCCAGGACGGCGCTCGCCGCGATCAAGGCGGCGAGCAAGGAATCGCTGGCCGAGGTGCACACCCTGCTCCAGACCATCCGCATGGGCGCGACCCTGGCCGACCCCGAAACCGCGCCGGTGCAGCGTGATTCGACCGAGAGGTCTCGCCCCACCCGCGGCCTCCGTGGTCTGCGGCGGGCCACACCGAGCCAGCGGCGGGCATCCGGTGCGGCCGAGCCGGACAAGCAGCCGGAGGAGTTGCGCGCCGATCGGGAGCCGCGCACCGAACCGCGCCCGGCCGAGCCGCCGAAGAAGCAGGAGGCGCCGCGCGCGCCCGCGCCGAGCATCGGCGATCTGGACTCGCTGTTGCAGCGGCCGCGCGAGGCGGGACTGACTGTCGAGACACGCGTCATCGGCGAACCGCGGAAACTGCCCGGCGAGATCGACGCGGCGGCGGCCCGGATCATCCACGAATCCCTGACCAACGTGGCGCGCCACGCTCCTGGCGCGAGCGCCACGATCACCGTCCGCTACGCGACCGGCTCCGTCGACCTGACCATCGACAACTCCCGCCCCACCGCCCCCGCGGCCCGGTCCGGTTCCGGCGCCCGCAACGGCATCATCGGGATGCGCGAGCGGGCACACGCCCTCGGCGGAGCCCTGACCGCCGGTCCACGACCGAGCGGCGGGTTCCGCGTCGCGGCCCGGCTACCCAGCGAGATAGTCCCGGTGCGACAACGCCCGGCGGCCCGTCCAGCCGAACCCGCGCCGAAGAACGGCAACGAGGTCGGGAAGGAAGTCGGCGCCGAGCCGAACGATGTGGCGGACGGGCGAAACGGGTCCGCAGCGGATCTCTCCGTCAACTCGACCGCACCGGGAACGCACACCGCCCTGGCGACCGAGTCGGCCGAGCCGAACGCACACAGCGGCACGGAGTCGGCGTTCACCAGTACCCCGGACGTCGCGAGCGACGATCGCAACGGCGCCGCGTCGACATCAACCGGCAGCCCGGACACCGTCAGCTCGCACGACAGCTCCGCATCCACACCTTCCGGCGGCTCGGACGCCGCGACAGCCAACCGGAATACGCACGGCGACATCCCGCCCCACACCGGCAGCTCGGACGCCGAGACCGGCGATCGTCAGCCCCGCAACGGGAGCGTGTCGACATCCACCGGCAACCCGGACACCGTCGGCCCACACGACAGCTCCGCGGCCGCACCACCCGGCGACTCCAGCACCACGACAGCCGACTCGAACACGCACAGCGGTGCCCCATCCGACACCAACGGCCTGGTTCCCGCCACCGGTGATCACCAAGTCCGCAACGGCACCGCCTCCGGCTCGCCTTCGTCGCCGTAATTGGTCTGGATCGCAACCACTTCCGTCAACCCACCGACATCAACTCCCGGCGCCGACGTTTCGTAGGCAGCGAGATCACCGAGCCACGGTCACGACTCTGTCAGTAGGTCCGGGACTGTCGGTTTAACGGCGGATCCGACCTCGGTGTGGGTTAGTTCCCGGTCGGGTGGATCCGGCCTTCGAAGGTGATGGCGAAAGCGTTGAGG